>CAMJFY010000006.1 GCA_946405105.1 uncultured Caryophanales bacterium | reverse complement strand
TTCGAAATTCATCTTAATTCCAACCCTTTTACCTAATTCACCAACTGCCTTAGCGTATGATTCAACACCTTCTTCTACAGTTGTTGCAGGAAGTCCTAGCATCTTAGCAATTTCTGCATAACGTACATCTGCACGATAATAATTATATTTTGGCCATGTAGAAAGCTTTTGTGGCTTTTGGCCATTATATCTAATTGTATATGGTAATAGGATTGCGTTAGCACGTCCATGAGGAACATGGAATTCAGCACCAATCTTGTGAGCCATTGAGTGGTTCATACCTAAGAATGCGTTAGCAAATGCCATACCAGCTAAGCATGAAGCATTGTGCATCTTCTCTCTTGCTTCTGGATCATTAGCACCATTCTTATAAGAACGCTCTAAATAATCAAATACCATCTTAATTGCTTGAATAGCAAGACCATCTGTGAAATCATTTGCTAGAGTTGAAACATATGCTTCAGTAGCATGCGTTAAAACATCCATACCTGTATCAGCACAAATTGAGCTAGGTAATTGCATAACAAATGATGGGTCAATAATAGCTACAGTAGGTGTTAAAGAATAATCTGTTAATGGATATTTCTTGTGCTCCTCTAAATCCGTGATTACAGCGAATGGAGTAACCTCAGATCCTGTACCTGATGTTGTAGGAATACAAACTAATTTAGCTTTTTTACCTAATTCTGGATATTGGAATGCTCTCTTTCTAATATCCATAAATTTTTGTTTTAAATCATCAAAATTAACCTGTGGTTGTTCATAGAATAACCAAATACCCTTAGCACAGTCCATTGCAGATCCACCACCTAAGGCGATAATTGTATCTGGTTCAAATGAACGCATTAGGGCAACACCTTTTTTAACTGTTTGAATTGAAGGATCTGGTTCAACATCACAAAATAATTGATATGGAACCTTTGGATTTCTTAATTGTAATTGATCAATTACCTTTTGAACATATCCAAGTTCAACTAAAGATCTATCTGTTACAATTAAAGCCTTCTTCATTTCCTTCATTTGATGTAAATATTCAATTGAATCTCTTTCAAAATAAATCTTTGAAGGTACCTTAAACCATTGCATATTATTTCTCCTTCTACCAACCTTTTTAACATTTAATAAGTTAAGTGGTCCAACATTTCCAGCTACTGAGTTGTGTCCATAAGAACCACAACCAAGTGTTAGTGATGGAATGAATGAATTGTATACATTACCGATTCCACCAAATGTTGAAGGTGAATTACAAATAATACGAATTGCAGGAATTAAATCACCAAATCTCTTGCATAATTCATCATCTGCAGTATGGATTGCAGCACTATGACCAAGACCATTAAATTCAACCATTTGTTTTGAATACATTAAGCCTTCATCTAATGAATTTGATTTAATCATAGCTAGAACTGGAGAAAGCTTTTCTCTAGTTAATGGCTCATCAATACCAACATGATCACATTCAGCTACTAGAATAACTGCATTATCAGGAACTTCAAATCCTGCTTCATGAGCTATCCATTTAGCATATTTACCAACGATATTTGGATTTAATTTTGCGTTAGCATAATCTTCTTTAGAATTCACACCAAACATAAATGCTTCAAGCTTTTTCTTTTCGTCCTTATTTACGAAATATACACCATATTTCTTAAATTCAGCTTTTACAGCATCATATATTTCTTTATCACAAATAACAGCTTGTTCAGATGCACATACCATACCATTATCAAATGATTTTGACATTATAACATCATTAACAGCTTGTTTAATATTACAACTCTTCTCAAAATATGCAGGAACATTTCCAGCTCCTACGCCAAGTGCAGGCTTTCCACATGAATAAGCAGCTCTAACCATTGCGTTACCACCAGTTGCTAAAATTGTTGCAACACCTGGGTGATTCATTAGTGCTGTAGTTGCTTCAAGTGATGGATTTTCTATCCATTGAATACAATTCTTTGGTGCACCAGCCTTTACTGCTGCTTCATATACTACCTTAGCTGCAGCAACACTTGATTTTTGTGCATTTGGATGGAAACCAAAAATAATTGGGTTTCTAGTTTTTAAACAAATTAAAGATTTAAAGATTGCAGTTGATGTTGGATTTGTAACTGGTGTAATACCTGCAACTACTCCAACAGGCTCAGCTATTTCAACCATACCTGTAACATCATCCTCTCTAATGATGCCTACAGTCTTTAATCTTTTCATATTATTAGTAACATATTCGCAAGCAAACAAATTCTTTGTTGCCTTATCCTCAAACACTCCACGACCAGTTTCCTCAACAGCTAATTTAGCTAATGAACCATGTTGATCAAGTGCAGCAACAGATGCCTTAGCTACAATATAATCAATTTGCTCTTGAGTAAAGCTAGCATAATCATCTAATGCCTTTAAAGCATTAGAAACAAGCATATCCACTTCTTCTTGTGGTGCCATTTTTTTATTATCTTCCATAAAAAAACCTCCTTTATGCTCCCTATAATTAAATTATATAATTTAATTTCACATAAAATTTAAGTAAACGCTTTAATTTGAACAATAAATTTAAGTAAACGTTTTAATATCAATAAAAAAAGTATTAGCTTAACACTAATACCTACTTAACCCACTTAATTGGTTCTATTCCGTTTTCTATTAAATAATTGTTGCATTTTGAAAAAGGCTTTGATCCAAAAAATCCACGATATGCAGATAATGGAGATGGATGAGCTGACTCAATTATTAGATGCTTAGGGTTATTTAATAGCTTCTTTTTCTTTTGGGCTGGGCTTCCCCATAAAATAAAGACAATTGGCTTATCAATCTTATTTAATAATGCTATTGCATTATCTGTAAAAATATCCCAACCAAAATCTTTATGAGAAAATGCTAAACCATCTCTTACTGTAAGAGTCGTATTTAATAATAAAACACCTTGTTTAGCTAAATAATCTAGGTTACCATCTTGGTGAACAGTTACACCTAAATCAGAAGACATTTCTTTATAAATATTTACTAAAGATGGTGGTAGCTTTTCACATAATACACTAAAAGCTAAACCATGAGCTTGATTAGGCTCATGATATGGATCTTGTCCTAAAATAACTACCTTAACATTATCAAGTGGGGTAGCCGAAAATGCATGATATATATTTTTATAATCAGGATGACATAAATAATTATTATATTCATAATCAACCTTTTCCTTTAAGACTTTATAATAATCTTTATTCTTTTCATCATTAATAAAATCTATCCATTGCATAAGGATACCTCCTCTTCTTTCTAAAAAAATAAACCCGGAAAAAACCGGGTTTATTAAATTAATCAAATTACTTTAATTCAGCAAAATACTTGATTGTTCTAACCATTTGGCTAGTATATGAATTCTCGTTGTCATACCAAGAAACAACTTGAACTTCGAATAAGCCGTCAGCAATCTTAGAAACCATAGTTTGAGTAGCATCGAATAATGAACCAAATCTCATACCGATAACATCAGATGAAACGATTGGGTCAGTATTGTAACCGAATGATTGAGATGCTTGAGACTTCATAGCTGCATTGATTTCATCAGCAGTAACGTTGTCCTTCTTAACTACTGCAGTTAAGATTGTTGTAGAACCTGTAGCAACTGGAACTCTTTGTGCAGAACCAATTAACTTACCATTTAATTCAGGAATAACTAGACCGATTGCCTTAGCAGCACCTGTTGAGTTAGGTACGATGTTAGCAGCACCAGCTCTTGCTCTTCTTAAATCACCTTTTCTATGTGGTCCATCAAGAATCATTTGATCTCCTGTATAAGCATGGATTGTTGACATAATTCCTGATTGAATTGGAGCATAGTCATTTAAAGCTTTAGCCATAGGAGCTAAGCAGTTTGTAGTACAAGATGCAGCAGAAATGATTGTATCATTCTTAGTTAATGTCTTTTCATTTACACCATAAACGATTGTAGGTAAGTCATTTCCAGCTGGAGCTGAAATAACAACCTTCTTAGCACCAGCATTGATATGAGCTTGTGCTTTTTCCTTCTTAGTGTAGAAACCAGTACATTCTAATACTACATCTACATTTAATTCACCCCAAGGTAAATTGTTAGCATCAGCTTCCTTGTAGATAGTAATCTTCTTACCATCAACAACGATGAAATTTTCACCAGCTTCAACTGTGTGCTTTCCTTCACCGATAACACCTGCATAACCACCTTGTGCAGTATCATACTTTAATAAGTTAGCTAACATTTCTGGAGCAGTTAAATCATTGATTGCTACTACTTCGTAGCCTTCTGCACCAAACATTTGTCTAAAAGCTAGACGACCAATACGTCCAAAACCATTAATTGCAACTTTAACAGCCATAATATTTTAATCCTCCTCAAAATAATAAATTTAATAAAATATTATACATTAATAATTTTAACATTATATATTTATATAATCAATAAAAAGCACCATATGGTAAAACGTTTACATATGGTGCATACTATTCTATTTTTTTGATACTAAAAATGACCTAGTTATTCTCTTTATAAATTCTTCTGGCTTATGATATGCCATTTTTAAATGCTTATCATTATAAAAGATATATAATGTTTTTAAGTCATTTATTGAATATGAAATATGGTCAACTGTAATAAATACATCCTTAGGGGCTTCAATGCCTTCAACCATCTCTAGCTTAATTCTTCTATCATAAGATAGAACAATTGGTGAAGATAAAGTTTTATATGCAGTTGAATTGATGCCTGCTATTTCAGTTAGCTGCATTGCCTTTAGGTTATAATCTATTAATGAACCATGTAATGATTTATTATATGCAGTTGATCCTGAAGGAGTTGAGATACAAAGACCTGTACCTCTATATCTTTCTAAGAATTCATCATCAATTGATACATCTAAAATTAATGTTCTAAGTGGTGATACAATTGTTACCTCATTTAGGGCAAAATCATTAACAATTCTTCCGCTTTTAGTAACAAATTCAGCTGATAATAAATCTAGCATTTGAATATTATATGTACCATTATTAATATCTTCTGCTAATATATTTATATCTTCTACTGCATAATTAGCATAATGACCAAGATGACCTGTATGAATACCAAAAATAACTGCATCTGGATATTTATGGCTAGCCTTAATGATTGTACCATCTCCACCTATTGCGATAACAAAATCAGGATTCTTATCACTTAATTCATATTTAATTTTATTAATTAATAAATCCTTAATCTTAATAGATTCATTATCTTCTCTAATGACAAAGCAATAGTTCATACACATCACCATCTTTCTTGAGATTATTTTATCATAATACTTGCATTTTATCTACAATTATTAGTATAATTAAATTGTCCTGTTTTTTCGGGTGAGGTGAGAGATATATGTACATCAACAAAGAGATTGAATTTAAAACGTTGATCAATGAAGATCAATATAATTCACTTATTGCTGAGTTTGGTTTGGATAATAATATTTTTGAACAAACAAATCATTACTTCGACACTAGTGATTTAAAACTATTAAATGAACAAACAGTTCTAAGAATTAGACAAAAAGGTAACAATTATAAGTTAACTAAAAAAACGAGAGCATTTGTTGGTGCTGATGAAGCGCATATTTTAATCTCAAAGGAAAAAGCAAGTGAAATGCTTCAAAATGGATTCAATGCTGATATCATTGGAATTCCATATGATGTTAAAAAAATAGCTGAATTAACAACTTTCAGATCTTCTACTCCTTATAAGGATGGAACATTATTTTTCGATAAGTCTGTATATTATGGACATATTGATTATGAAATAGAATATGAAGTTGATAATGTAGCTGAAGGAAAGAAAATCTTTAATGAATTCTTAACTTCACATAATATTGAATATAAAGAATCTATTAGAAAATCAAAAAGAGCATTTGATAATAGAGACAATAAATAATTAGTACTTAATTAATCAATTTTAAAGCGACTGATGGATAGTGAGAGCATTAGATATATTAATTAAAGGAATTGGTTTTTATCTTAATAACAAAAGCGCTGATTAATATCAGAATTAAGGTGGCACCGCGGTATATATCGTCCTTAGGTTTATAATAAGCCTAAGGACTATTTTTTTGGAGGTTTATATGAGATTTTTATCAGGAATTCAGCCAAGTGGCAATATTACATTAGGAAATTATATAGGAGCAATTAAGAATTTTGTTAAATTACAAGATAATCCAGATTTCACAGATTTCTTAGTATTTGTGGCAGATATGCACGCTATTACTGTTCCACAGGATAAGCAAGCATTAAGAAAAAATATTAGATCATTAGTAGCTATCTATTTAGCTTGTGGTCTAAATCCAGAAAAGGTACATATCTTTATTCAATCTGAAGTTCCAGCACATGCAACATTAGGTTGGATATTACAATGTACAGGATATATTGGTGAATTAGAAAGAATGACTCAATATAAAGATAAAGCTGCGAAGCACCAAACAGATGGTGTTACAGTAGGTCTTCTTACTTATCCTTCTTTAATGGCTGCCGATATTTTATTATATGATTCAGATTGTGTCCCTGTAGGACAAGATCAAAAACAACATCTAGAATTAACTAGAACATTAGCTGAAAGATTCAATAATAAATTTGGAGAAACATTCGTTGTACCTGAGCCTTATATTGCAGGTGCTGGTGCTAAGATTATGTCATTAACAGATCCTAGTAAGAAAATGAGTAAATCAGATGAAAATCCTAAATCATTTATTACATTATTAGATGATATTAATATTATTAAAAAGAAAATTAAATCAGCTGTAACTGATTCTGATACTAAAGTTAAATTTGACAAGGAAAATAAACCTGGTATTTCAAATTTATTAACTATTATGTCTTGTTGTACTAATACTTCTATTGAAGAATTAGAAAAGAAATATGAGAATGCTTCTTATGCTGAATTTAAAGAAGATGTTGCCAACGCTGTTGTTGCTGAAATTGAACCTATTCAAAAGAAATATAATGAATTAATTAATTCAGATTATTTAGATAAGGTATTAGATGAAGGTAGAGATTATGCTAATTATTTTGCTAACAAGAAAATAAATAAAGTAATGAACAAGGTTGGACTTGGAAGAAAAAGATAAAAAATAGGCTGTGGATTAATTTCCACAGCCTTTAGTTTTTCATTGCTTCTTTTATATTTATTTCATCAGATGATATTTCTTTAATAATATCATCTTTTTTTATTAATAAATGACCTTTTTTAGTTATTCCTGTAACTATATAATCATCATTTTGATATATTATTTCTTTATTAATTACTATGTTATTATCAATATATTCATCAATATAATTATCAAAATTATCATTTATTAAATCATTATAATTATTAATAACTTTTGTTATTAAATCTTTATAATCAATGTCCTTGTTGATGCCAATTCCATTAACTTCTGGCTTATCATTTTTATTTATTCCAATACCTACAATTGTAGCTTCATGTTTTGATGAATAAATAGATTCTATTAGCATTCCACAAAGCTTTTTATTATTTAAATAAATATCATTAGGCCATTTTATTTTAGCATCTATTCCTATTGATTTTAATGCCCTTACAACAGCAAGAGGAGCTATTATTTCATTTGAATAATTTTCTTTAAATAAAATAGAAAATATATAATCGTCATTAGATTCCCATACTCTATTATATCTACCTCTACCATTTGTTTGAATATCAGCCCAAATTATTGTTCTATCTGGATATTTTGTATAATTTTCTTTTAAAAAAGTATTGGTTGAACCAATACTTCTTACATGATATAAATGAAAATCTAAAATATCACAAAGATATTTTATTTCATCCATTATTTTAATTCCTCTACTGCCTTATTTAATGATTCAATATCTGTTATAGCATAGCTTTTAACATCAGTTAATGTTTTTCTAACAAATCCTGATAATGTCTTACCAGGTCCAATTTCGATAAATGTATCTACACCTTGATCCTTTAAATATTTTAAAGTATCTTCGAAATAAACTGAATGGCAGATTTGAGCCTCTAATATGTCATTTAAAGGCTTATCTTCTTCCTTACCTGAAACATTATAAACAATCTTAACATCAGGCTTATTTGGACTAAATTTGTCTAAAGTCTTTCTTAATTCTTTAGATGCAGGAATTAATAAAGATGAATGGAATGCACCTGAAACATTTAAAGGTAATACTCTTTTAGCTCCTGCTTCAGTTAATAATGGCATTGCAGCATCTACACCCTTGTTATCTCCTGTAATAACAATTTGACCAGGGCAGTTGTAATTTGCAATTTCACAAATACCATCAACATTTTTAATTGTATTTAAAATAGTATCTCTATCTAAACCAATAACCGCAGCCATTTTAGTTGTTCCAAGAGGTAAGGCATTTTGCATAATATTTCCTCTATTAGTAATAATTTCAATAGCTTCATCTAGCTTCCAAGTATTTGCGTAAGCTAGAGCACTATATTCACCTAAAGATAAACCACAAGCGTATTCAGGTGTAATACCTTTAGATTCTAATACCTTAGCGATTGTATATGATGTTAATAGCATTGCCTTTTGAGCATATGCTGTTTGATTTAATGTTTCTGCAGGTCCTTCAAAGCATAATTCTTTTATTTCTGGGAATGAATCATAAATAACCTTTGCAAGGTTATATTCTTCATAAAAATCTTTTCCCATTCCAACTGCTTGTGCACCTTGACCAGCAAATAAAAAAGCAATTTTCATATTTGTACTCCTATTTTATAAGCCTATTTTTCTAAACTTATTGTATCTATTTTCAATTAAATTATCTTTAGATTCTTTCATTAATTCGTTAATTTTCTTAATTAATTTTTCTCTTAAGTCATTAACAAAATCATCAGTTGGTGCTTTAATACCACCAAGTGGCTCTTTAACCATTTCATCAATAATATTCATTTCTAATAAATCATGAGATGTTAGCTTCATGATTTCTGCAGATTCTTCTGCAGTTTTAGTATTTTTAAATAATATTGAAGAGAATCCTTCTGGAGATAATACTGAATAAATAGCATTTTCAAACATAAAGATGTAATCAGATACAGTTAGAGCTAAAGCTCCTCCTGAACCACCTTCACTTAATACTATAGCAACTACAGGAACTCTTAGCTTTGAAAATTCCATTAGGTTTTCAGCTATAGCACGTGATTGACCTCTTTCTTCTGCACCCTTTCCAGGATATGCACCAGATGTATCAACAATAGTGATAATTGGTCTATTGAATTTTTCAGCCTCGCGAGCTAATCTTAATGTTTTTCTAAAGCCTTCAGGAGATGTCATACCGAAATTTCTTTTTAATGATTCAGTAAGATTAGTTCCTTTTGCCTGTGCTAATACTGTAACTGGCATATCACCAAGTAGGGCAATACCAGCTAAAATTGATTGATCATCAGCAAAAAGCTGATCACCATGTAATTCAATAAAATCAGTAAATAGCTTATTAACTAGGGCCGTAGCCTTTAATCTAGATTCAGATCTAGCAATTAAAACTCTATCCCAGTGGCTTAAATTAGAATATGTCTCCTTTTTAAGCTTATTTAATTCTTTTGTTTTAGCTTTAAATTCAGAATCTGATGGATCTAATGATAAAATTTCTTGTTCAAGATTTTGGATTTTAATTTGATTTTCTTCTAGCTTACTCATCTTAGTTATACCTATGAAGCTTTAGTAGCGTAGCTAAAGTCTCCTTTAAATCCTTTCTATTAACAATTTTATCTATATATCCTTTTTCTAAGCTAAATTCAGCAGTTTGGAATTCTTTTGGTAATACTTCTTTTATTGTTCTTTCAATAACTCTCTTACCAGCAAATCCAATTAAGGCATTAGGCTCAGCTAATGTAATATCAGCTAGGGCAGCAAATGATGCAGATACACCACCAGTTGTTGGGTCAGTTAATACTGCAATATATAAGCCCTTTTCTCTTAATTTACCGATTGCTTGACTAGTTTTTGCCATTTGCATTAAAGAAATAATTCCCTCTTGCATTCTAGCTCCACCAGAACAAGTAAATAAAATAAGTGGAAGCTTCTTCTTAATAGCTAATTCAGCCATTAATGTAACCTTTTCACCACATACACTTCCCATAGAACCCATCATAAAATATGAATCCATAACACCAACTAAAGCTTTAATTCCGTTAATTTTACCTTCAGCACATACTATTGATTCATCATTTCCTGTCTGTTCTTTTGCTTCATTAAGCTTTTTTTCATAATCAGGGAAATCTAAATATTTTTCATCTATATTATTAAAGATAATTTTATATCCGTTATCCATAATTTGATTTAATCTATCCTTAGCCTTTAATCTAAGATGATTATTACAATATGGACATACACATAAATTATTTAATAATTCTTCTTTTAATAATATTTTGTCGCATTTTACGCACTTACACATTAGATCATCAGGAGCACTCTTTTTAACAGTTTCATCCTTTTTTCTAATATCAAGCTTTTCTAATGCTTCACTAAATTCTTTTAATTCTTCTTTTCTTTTATCGAAGGCGCTTTGCATTTTCAAATACCTCCTTTAAGAATGTTTCTACACATGTTGTATCATAATTTCCTAAAATGAATGAAGTATTATGTAGCAATACATAATGGAATTCAATTGTAGTTTTAACACCTTCAATAATTAATTCCTCTAATGCAGCTCTCATCTTTCTTATACATTCAAGTCTTGATTGTCCTGAAACAACAATCTTTAAAATCATAGAATCATAATATGGTGATATCTCATATCCTGTATAAACTGCAGTATCGATTCTTACACCCATACCACCTGGAGTATGCATGAAATTAATTTTACCTGGACTTGGTCTAAAATCATTTTCTACATCCTCTGCAGTAATTCTACATTCTAATGCATATCCTAATTGCTTAACATCTTCTTGCTTGTAAGCAAGCTTTAGACCATAAGCAATCTTAATCATATTCTTAACAATATCAATATTTGTTATAGCCTCTGTTACAGCATGCTCAACCTGAATTCTTGTGTTCATTTCAATGAAATAATAATTTTCATCCTTATCAACTAAGAATTCAATAGTACCTACGCTATCATAATTAACAGCCTTACATGCTTTAATTGCAGAATCATAAAGCTTTTGTTTTAATTCCTTGCTGATAGATTGGCATGGTGCCTCCTCTAGCATTTTTTGGTTTCTTCTTTGCATTGAGCAATTTCTTTCAAATAAGTGGATTACATTACCAAATTTATCACACATTACCTGAACCTCAATGTGCTTTGGAGCAACAATGAATTTCTCTACATAAATTTCATCATTTGCAAAGAATTTAATAGCTTCTTCTTTAGCTTCAGCATATAAAGAATCAAAATCTTTAGTATTATTTACTCTCTTGATTCCTTTTCCGCCTCCACCCATAGAAGCCTTAATTAAAACAGGATAGCCAATTTCATCAGCAATCTTGTGTCCTTCTTCCATAGTTACAGCCTTATAAGAGCCTGGTACAATAGGTACACCAGCATTCTTCATGCTTTGAATAGCTTCTGCCTTATTACCCATTTTTTCCATAACATCAGCGTTTGGACCAATAAATGTTAATCCACATTTTTCTACCATTCTAGCAAATTGTGGATTTTCAGATAAAAAGCCAAAACCAGGATGTATAGCATCACATCCTGTAACTAGCGCAGCACTTATAATTGATTCCATATTTAGATATGATTCGCTAGATGGTGCTTTACCAATGCAAACTGTCTCTGTTGCAAGCTCAGTATGTAGAGCTTTTTTATCAGCCTCTGAATATACAGCAACAGATTTAATTCCCATTTCCTTGCAGGCACGAATAATACGTACTGCAATCTCACCACGATTAGCAATTAAAATCTTTTTAAACATATTATTCACCTATAACAAATAGCTTTTGACCAAATTCAACCATCTGACCCTCAGTAACTAAAATATCAGTTATTTCTCCTGATTTATCAGCAGTGATTTCGTTCATAACCTTCATTGCCTCTATAATACAAAGCTTATCGCCTTTCTTAACCTTTTGACCAACTTGAACAAAAGGCTTGCTACCTTCAGCCTGTGCTTGATGGAATGTACCAACTAATGGTGATGTAACATAATAATTATTGTCTACTGAATTTTCCGATTTTACTTCTTCAGCATTTTGAGCTGCAGCAACAACAACATTACCTGTATTTTGAGAAACTCTATTATCAAATGCTACTCTCATACCATCCTGTTCAAATTCCATATAAGATAATCCTGATTCTTTAAAAATCTGAATAGCCTTCTTTAAATTTTCAAAATCCATATTATCCACGTACCTTTCCTTCAATTAGCTTAACAACATCTCCTACAGTATATACCTCTTGCATTTCTTCCCAGTCAATGGCAATACCATAATGTTCTTCAAGCTCAAGTGTTAACTCAACAGCGTATAAGCTATCGATTCCTAAATCCTTTTTAAGGTTTGCTTCTAATGTAACCTCATCCTCATCAACATGAGCACATTCTACTAATAATCTTTTGATTTCTTCAAACATAATTAGCATCCTCCCTTTTCTTTCTCTTCTCTCCAGAAGTTATCTAGGAAAATTTTATATGCTCCTTCTGAGAAAGGTGGTTTCTTTAATAATTCATATGTTTCATTAGATAGAAAACCATTATTGGCGAATTCAACGCCAGCATCATAAAATTTTTGTAAATATTTATTAATTTTAGATTCGTTTTTTAAATCTATTAATGTCTTTAATTGTGGTGAAAAAAGCATTGTATAATTGCCTTTTCCACAAATACAGTCATATTGACTAATTAATGGCTCATATACTGGACCAAATTCAGTATATGCACATGATGTAATAACAACAAATTGAGGATTCTTTTCATATCTAATACCATGGAATGATTCACCATTTTCAGGTGATTTTTGTCCTCTATATGTTTTCATCATTGATAACATTCTATCTGTAAATACCTTCATTGTTCCTGGCATACCAAAGAAAAACAATGGGAATGATTCAATAAATACATCCGCATTTAAAATCTTTTCCTTAATTGGTAATATGTCATCATTTTTAATAACACATTCACCCTCTGTTCTTCCCCAGCAAGATAGACATCCTGTGCATGGCTTGATATTTAAATCAGATAAATTAACGTATTCAGTTTCATATTTATTTGTTGATAGCATACCATCAACAAATGCTTTAGTCACATTTAATGTTGATGATTTTTCTTTTTTAGGGCTACCATTTAATACTAATATCTTCTTCATATCAAGCACATCCTAATTTTTATCCGTAAATTTTAGCCTTTTCAACCATTGTAAATGTCATTGTACCCTTAGAACGGATTTCATCGTTTACCTTTACTACTGCATCAAATACTGCAAGAGGTCCCATAATCTTTGTCTTAGTTACAGTTATTACTAATTGATCTCCAGGAATAACTGGCTTAACAAATTTGAAATCATTTACCTTTAATAAAACATAAATGATATCAGGGTTTCCACCCTCAGTATCGAATACTAGTGAGCAAAGTTGAGCACATGACTCAATAATTAATACACCAGGCATAATAGGTGCATCTGGAAAATGTCCCATGAAATATGGTTCATTAATACATACATTTTTTATTCCAGTTGCTGACTCACCTGGAGTCCAATCTATAACACGCTCAATCATTTGGAATGGTGGGCGTTGTTTAATTCTTTTGTTAATATCATTAATATTTAGCATTATAGAGATAAACCTCCATCTAATGTAATAATTTGTCCTGTTATATATGAAGCATCATCTGAAGCTAAGAAAGCTACAAGATTTGCAACTTCTTCAACTTTTCCACGACGTCTTAGAGGAATAGCCTCTAAATATTTAGCCATTGTTGCTTCATCTACAGCTTCAATCATATCAGTTTCAATAAATCCAGGAGCAACTGCGTTAACTCTTAGTCCACGAGAGCCCATTTCTTTTGCAAGAGTTTTTGTAAATTGATTTACTGCACCCTTTGTAGCACTATAAACAGTTTGACCAGGAAGTGAATATGTACCAGATACACTAGACATATTTACAATAACGCCTGATCTCTTTCTAGCCATTTTTAAAGCTACTTCTTTAGCACAATAGAAATATCCTTTTACATTTAAATCAAAGCACATATCTAGATTTTCTTTATTTAAACCAATTAATGGTTCATCTCTTACTATACCAGCATTATTTACTAATAAATCAATTTGCTTATAAGTATCAAAAACAGTTTTAACCATTTGTTTTACTTCATCATAATTACTAACATTTGCCTTATATAGCATACCATCGCCGCCATTAGCTTTGATTAAATCTAATACTTCTTGAGCTTTTGCGTCATTTGAAGCATAATTAATAACTACAGTATAACCAACTTGAGCTAATTTAATAGCACATGCTCTACCGATTCCTCTTGAAGCACCTGTAACAATTGCAACCTTCATATTTTCCTCCGATATTATTTCTCAACTACTACTGCTGTATAGCTTCCACCAAAGCCATAAGATACAACTAAAATCTTGTTAAGCTTAGAAGCTTCAATTTCAGTTTTCTTATTAGCTACATAGCAGCTTGTCTTTTGTAATTTATTTGATAATAATAATGCAGCATGAGATACAGCTAATGTAGCAGCTGCACTTCTTGCTTCACCGATATTATTCTTAATGTTAATAATTGGAAGCTTAGATAAATCAAATGAGCCTTTAAGACCTAAGATCTCTTCTGCATCAATTGTCTTATCACCATTAGCAAATCCGATTACAGCATCAATATCAGATGCTTTAATTTCTGCATCCATTAATGCACTGTTGATAGCTTCAGTTAAAGCTACATTAGAATCCTTAATTGTGTTGAATGCAACACTCTTATGTGCCATACCATAACCTGTAACCTTAGCATAGATATGTGCATTATGGCTTGCTGCATAATCAGCATCCTCTAATAATACTGAAACAGATCCATCAGATAATGTGAATCCATCCTTCTTAGAATATGCTTCATTTACTGTGCTAGCAATTTTATTTTCTTGTGAATAAATTGTATTAATGATTTCGATATTTTCATCACTACCAGTAGCTAGGATTGCTTTTTCAGTATTCTTTCTTAAAATATCCATTGCGTAAGCAACAGATGCTAAACCTGATTGAGCACCATTTGTTACTGTAACGTTATATCCTTTAATTCCTGAACAAATTGATAAGTATCCACCAGCTGCGTTGTATACTGTGTTAGGGAAATTGAATGCTGAACCATTGCAGTTACCCTTTTCAGTAATATTATCTTGGAAATTTAAGCATGTTCCAAGTGCGCCCTCACTAGTACCAACTACGATACCAATTTCTGTTGCAGTTTGATCATTAATAGTAAAGTTTGCATCCTTTAATGCATTCATTCCTGATACAACCTGAAGTCTAGATAGATTATCATGCTTTCTAAATGTCATACCTAAACCAAATTCATCATAATCTTTTCTTTCAACTACTGATGCAATTGAAGTTGATTCTGGCTTGAATGTATTAATCTTTTCAATATAATTATCAATACCATTTCCAAGTGGAGTAACAATTCCTAAACCTGTAATGGCAATCTTTTTCTTCTTATCAGTTTTAACATTAACGTTTCCTTCATTCTTTGAGAAAACAATTGATGCATTGTTTCCACCAAATGCGAATGAATTAGACATTACTGTTTCTAGCTTCTTTTCTCTTGATTTATTTGGAATAAAATCAATTTTTCCTGCCTTTTCCTTTAGATTTTCTAAATCCTCAGCAGTATATCTTAAAGTAGGAAGGATTACATTTTCAGTTAAGCACTTAATTGAAAATACTGCTTCAATTGCTCCTGCAGCACCTAAGCAGTGACCAACCATTGCCTTTGTTGATGAAACAGATAAATCATTATTCTCACCATCAAAGATTGTATGTAATGATAAGAATTCTGCATTATCATTCTTAGCTGTACCAGTTCCATGAGCATTGATATAGCCAATTTCTGATTTCTTAATACCAGATGTCTTAATAGCCCAATTAATAGCGTTCATTTGTCCTTCGCCATCTTCTCTTGGAGCTGTAATATGGTGAGCATCACTTGATACACCAGAGCCTAATACCTCACAATAAATTTTAGCCTTTCTTGCCATAGCGTGCTCATATGATTCAACTACTACTACACCAGAACCTTCACCAAGTGTAATACCTGTACAATGGTTAAATGGTGAGCATGGATTAGAATCTAGAGCATGTAATGCTAAGAATCCTGCATATGGAACTGATGCGAATGAATCAGTACCACCAGCTAAAACTATATCAGCCTTGTTTGATCTAATTAAATCACAAGCATAAGCAATTGAAATTGTACCTGCAGCACAAGCGTTAGCGATATTTGTAACAACACCACCAGCCTTGAAATATTCTGCAACATCATTTGCAATTCTTGAAATAGGCATCTTTTCAATGTCTGAAGCATCATGGTTGTTCTCATAATAATGTGCAATAGATACTGCACCACCAACACATGAACCCATGATTACTGAAACTCTTGGATTATCATTGAATGCTTCTAGCTTTGCATCTGCCATAGCTTCTGTTGCTGCTTTAATTGCAAACTTAGATACTCTATCCATATTTTCAGTATTCTTAATTGTGCTTAGGTCAAAATGCTTAACCTCAGCACCAAGATTTGCATAACAATCCTTTGTATCAACTGATGTAGTTACTTCAATACCTGAAACGCTATTCTTAGCGTTTGTGAAGCACTCATCAACATTATTACCGATAGCATTAATCATACCTAAACCAGTAATAACGCAACGATTTTTAATATCTGTCATATAAATAATCACTCCTAATATTTCATTTATAAAAAATAATTGCAAGCTTATACAAGTTTGCAATCATAAGAATTACATATGGGCAACGATATAAGCTGCTAATGTATCAATGTTCTTGAAGTTCTCTCTATCAATTCCTGATGTTTGAACACCAAATGTTTCATCGATGAATGAAACTAATTCGATTGAGTCGATTGAGTCTAGACCAATTCCTTCATTGAATAAAATTGTGTCATATTGTAATTCATTAGCATCTACGCCTAATTCATTAACAAAAAAGTCTTTTAATTGTTGTTTGATTTCTGTGTCTTTCATTATTTTTCCCTCTCTAATTACATAAAAATCTTTTATTTTCAGCATAAATGCCAAAATAAAACCAGTATCATTATATCAAATAAAAATCAAGTTGTAAAGAATAATAAGCTTTTGTAATAATAGTATATTATTACGCACTAAATTTGCTTAAATAATCTTGCATGCCAAAAGCTCATTCCTAGCTCATCGATATAGAAATTAAATATCTTTTTATAATCCTTTGTTTTAGTTGTTAGGGTTATATATGATACTCCTTCTTGCTTCATCTTATCCTCTATGGCATTAAACATAGTTGTACCAATACCTCTAGATCTATATTCCTTTTTGACAAAAATTTCTTCTAGCTCAAAAACTTTAGAATCTTCAGGAATAGTTGCTGAAGCATTTCTTGTTTTATATTTATGACCATATAAATATCCAACAAGCTTATTAGTTTCAGTATCCATTGCGATGATTAATCTTTGATTTTCTAAATCTTTAGTTTCATTTTGTAAATAACCATGTGATGAGAATTCCTTCTCCCACTCTCCACTCATCTCAATTAATTCATCCTCGTATAAGGCAAAATAATTTTCAAATACTTTTATTGAGCATACTGAATAATTTGTATATTCAAGCTTTAGCGCCTTATTATCAACAATTAGCTCTATTAATTTGTTGCCATTTTCATCTACCTTAGCCTCTGTAATAGTCTTATCAGTATTATTAACCTCACCAATGACATTTTTAACATCATTGAAGGTAATGAAATGTATAGTATTATCCCCTATATTTTTTACCGCAATCGTTAAGGCTAAATTCTCAAATGAAATGAATGAATAACTTCTGTTTAGTAATTCATACTTATTCAATTTCAAGATACGCACCCTCTTTAATTAGATTATATTATATAATCTATGATTAGTAAAACAAAAAGTGCTACCGAAGTAGCACTCATTATTAATATGCGATATCATCTACATATTCAATTCTTTTTAGATTTAAGAAATTAATAGCTATTTGCTTTAAGGATTTAGATCTAAAATTATACCAATTATCTTTATATTCAAATATTTCAATTTGCTTTAAAAATCTACGATACCAGAATGGTCCAGATAATGCTTTTTCTAATCTTTGCTTTACTGCACCTTCATCAAAGCTATTAATATAATCTTTAACTATTTTTTTAGTGTCAATTTGCTTATATGAAGGAAGCTCGATATATTCATTTTTATGTTCTTCTAATTCATCTAAAACATGATCAGATGGAATATCAGACATTGTTGGATCTGCAACATTTATTAATGTATTCTTTTCAATATTTACATAGACTGTATCGTGTCCACAAACCCACTTTAATCCTTCTAATACAACTGAAAGCTTAACAGCCATAATCTCACCTCTAAACTATAAAATTGAATTTAAATAATTAATATCATAAAATTTTTCATATTCAATACTAATATCAGGCTCTATTCCGCCCTCTATCATTCTAAATTCGCCATTTAATTCGGCCATTTGTGCATTATTTGAGCTAATCTCTATTGTTGTTTGGTCTGGTAAAATAATCGGTAAAACAGAACACATTCCACCACCGCTCTTTTGACCAATAATAGTTGCTCCTAGAGATTTTGACATTGCCACAAAGCTGTTGGCAGCACTAAATGTATTATAGCTTGATAATATATACCAATTATATTGTGTATACGCATCATTATCTGTAAAATCACCATCATTATCTATATCAACATCATATAATGCTGATACAGAATTTTGAAATAAATAATTATAATTATAATATTTTATAGAATTATTTGATAAGAATCCTAATACTCTCATTAGGGCTCCCATATTTCCACCGCCATTTTGGCTTAAATCTAGGACAACCTTTGTAACACTACTTCCTTCAGTAGCTATTCTATCTAAGGCATATTTAACAAATTCATATGAATCATATTTATATGCTTCAGAGCCAGATGTTTGTTCATCAGTTCCTGTAGTAAAATTCTTTAAATAAATAACTGCCGTATTACCACTTATTCTATATGTATTTTCACCAGAATAACATGAGCTAGATAATTCTTTTAATTGAGTTTCTACCTGTGTATATTTTCTTCTTGATTCACTAGTTTTTTCAGTATCCCAATTGTCAGTCATTGCTGTTGGATCATAATAGAATGAATAAGATCCGATTCTTGTATGTAATTCATCTAAATGATTAATGAAATAACTATAATATGCTTGCTTATTAACTTCCGGATCTAATGATAACATATCATCTTTATATGGAGCTAGGTCAGCTTCAATATCATCAATTCCTTTATATTGCTTTAAACCATAATAATAATCTAATACAAATCTTAAACAATTATATGTTTCTAATCTTAATTCTTCTGTTTGGGCCTTATTATTAAGATTACAAGTTTTTAATCTAATAATTGATTCTCTATCATATGATGAAATATCATATGTAACACCAAAATATTTTGTTCCATCATAATAAATATTATAATAATCATTTGAACAGAAAATAATATTCATTATACTAAAAGGAACTAAACATTTACCATTTTTATAATATATATCATATCCATATTTATCTAAATCAAAAACTAATGTTTTCTCATCAGTCTTTTCTACATCTTTTTCATTTAATAATCTAGAATAATTTGTAGTACTAGACATATTAATTAAATTGAAAAATAAGCTATCACTTACAGAAATTGTATTATCATCCCAGCTAAATGTTACACTTGTTTTAGTAACACTCTTACCTGTATTTACAAAACAATAGAATGATAGATTATTTGAAAATAGCATTGATGTTTTTCTAATATATGATGTCATATAAAAGCCTTTTAATGCTTTCATAAAATTTGTCGCATCAACATATCTTGTTTCACCACCATCTATGAAATATGTATTCATATATTCAGTTTTCATTTGATAATCTGTACTATAATTAACAAATGGTGTTTTTTCTGATTTAACACTTATTTTGTCACCACTTTTACAAGATGTAGTGGCAAATAATAAAAACACTGATAATAATAGTAATGAGACAAATCTTTTAAACTTCATAAAAACCTCTAATTATAATTAAATGTTATTGTCGCACTATCCTTTGAAATGCTGTTGATTGTAATACCAAAGAAAATATTAGTATTATTTGTCATTTTATAATTTAAAGTATAATTTCCTGTTAAACTATATAATCCAAAATAATTCATTAATCTCTTATTTATATCATTAATTTTTTGAGTTGCATATGATGAATTATTTAAAACTGTATCTACAAATAGCTTTTTAGTATTTGAATTATTATATGCAAATTTTACTGGCTCATCATATGTTTGACCCTCATATACATTAGTTAATGATGCATCAATATGTAATATTCTTAAACCATAATTTCTATATGTTTTTCCATGAACCATAGCGTCAGCTTTTATTATATCACTAGGCTCTTCTATTTCATTATCCTGAGATACGAAGCCCTCAGTATTATATAAATCAATTAAGAAATATTCAGAATATATTGATGAAGGCTTTACCCTAGAGACTAATATCACATCATTTGAGCTTGCAAATGAATTAATAGTAATTGTTTTGTTACTATTAGTATAAATAACATATGAATCTATCCAACCTAATAATAATTTATCAATTGATGATAAATCACCACGGTTTGCATCCATCATACCTGCAGTATAAATACCACCAGCTGGACCCTTAGATGCATCTGAATCATAATAATCATCAAGGCCTAATAAATGTCCTGTTTCATGAATATATGTATGAGCATCAATATTGATATTTGTCATATCATATAATTCTAGTTGTCTTTGTGGTGTTTCATATTCCTTTTCAAACATGAAATAATAGCTTGCAAAGCCATAATATCTAGCATACACATTATCATATTTCTTAGAATTATTAAGTGTCATTGTTACATATGCCCAATAAAAAACAGTATTATCATAATTTTGTGGAACATTATATATCATCCATACTGAATCGATATATCCATCACCATCATAATCATAATCACTAAAATCATATTTTGAATTATTTTCTTCTAAAAATTCATGTAATATTAATCCTGATCCTGCTTCATTATATTTATCAGTTGAAGCATTATAATCTTTATAATATGATGCATTTTTACTAGGTCTAAACCATGTATCAGCAACCTCAAATGATAAATTCAATTTACCTTTACTTGATTTTTGATAATAACTTGTTACTGATTCATATCCTAGTTCTTCTGGATCACCAGAAAATGCTTTTTCAATATTATCAATCATAGCGCTTGTTGTTTTTCCACCTAGATCAACTGGTACTACTAATACCTTGGGTGAGCCAAATGAAGGTAATACACCCTTAGATATTTGTGGTCCATTATATGCTAAATTATCACTAAAGTGTGTCCCCTTAGAGAAATATGCATATAAATCTATTGAATCTACATCATCATATAAAAAATCTTCAGGATCTAATGTTTGATATGATTCTTTATATGTCCAGCCACCAAAATTTAATTCATCCTTTGATGGATTATCTGGATATGTGAATTCTTTTCTCTTGTTAGTTGTTTCAGTTTTATAAATTTCTTCATCTACATAATAATTAACAGTTATTGGCTTATTTGGATATTCCTTTTTATTAGCTGCCAAATTCATTAATGATCTAATATATGTACATGACGCTAATATTGGTATTAAAGCCAATGCTAAAAAAATAAAAACAAACTTCTTTTTCATTTTAATGCACCTCACCATCTGTATTATCAAATGAATACATTTGGCTAATTCTTTTAAATTCTGATTCAAATTTTAAAATTAAACTATCTTCATCAGCCTCTTCAAAATTAAAAGGAATCATATCCTTTACTAGCTTTCTTTCATAATTATTATAAGCCTTAGGCTGACTTAAATATTCATTTAATATTAATCTATTATCCTCATATATACCATAACCAGTTGAATCTAATAATAATAAATTGCTTTGGCATAAATTATCATCTAGTGGTACTGGCTTTTTAGCCACTAATGAGAATTCATATCCATCAGCATAATCATAATATAGCTTACCTGATTTTTTTTCTAATAGATAATATGTAGGATATTTAGATGCATAATCTACACTATCTTTGAATTCTAATAATCCATCTACCTTTTCAGCACCTGTGATTAATTCCATATTATCTAATGTAATATTAGTTAAATGATTACCACTAGCTCTAATTAAAACAATAATAGATGTTATTAGCTCCTGCATATCATTTCTAAAAGGAACCATAAATTTACGATATAGCTTTTCTGGGAAATCAGCATATCTTAATTCTATTTCAAAGAAATAATATTTATAAATATAGGTTAATACATCATAGCATATTTCGAAATCCTCGACTCTATATGCTTCAGTGAATTGATCACAAAGTATCTTATCCACATATTTGGGATCAAGGATAAATCTTAATGAATATATCTTATTTGTTAAATATTTATATGATTGATTATTCTTCTTTAAATTTTTATAAGATAATAATGTTTTAAATTCTTCATTATTATTGATTAGGTATTTTTTAATATAATCCTTAAACCTATCCTTCTTTTGCTTCATAAAAATTCACCAAACTAATTATATCATACTTTTTCAATTTATTTAAGTTTTAGTCACTTTATTATTAAGTGAAATTGTGTTAAAATTTCGTTGGTGATATTATGATAGAACTATTATCTCCAGCTGGAGATTTAGAGAGTGCAAAGGTTGCCCTATATAATGGCTGTGATGCTATTTACTGTGCTGCCCAAAAATTTGGAGCAAGGGCATATGCTAAAAATTTAACACTTGATGAACTAAAAGAATTATTAATATTAGCTCATAGTCTTAATAAAAAGATTTATGTTACTGTTAATACTATTATCAAAGAAAATGAATTAGATGACTGTATTAATTTCGTAAATGAGCTATATAAGCTTGGTGTTGATGGCCTTATTTTAGCTGACTTCGCGCTTATTACATATGTTATTAATAATTTACCTGGAATGGAGGCACATATTTCAACTCAGGCAGGTGCTAAATGCCTTGAGGATGCCTACTTCTTTGAAAAGCTAGGAGCTAAAAGATTAGTTCTAGCAAGAGAAAATACAATTGATGAAATAAAAGAAATTAAAAATAAAACAAATATTGAATTAGAAATATTTGGCCATGGCGCACTATGTGTATCATATAGTGGTGGATGTCTAATGTCATCACTTCTTACACTAAGGAGTGGAAATAGGGGTAGATGTAGCCAAAATTGTAGAAGGGAATATACATTACTAAAAAATGGAGAGCCAATGGATAAAAAGGGCTACTTCCTTTCTATGAGAGATTTAAATACATCTGATAATATTAAAAAGATTATAGATGCAGGAGCTAATTCATTAAAGCTTGAGGGTAGAATGAAAAACCCTGAATATGTAAAAATAATTACTTCTGAATATAGAAATAAAATAGATGATTATAAATATGAGCCTACTTCTTTAAATAAAATATTCCATAGAAATTATACAAATGGATTTATCTTCAATGAGGATAAAGGAAAAATAGTAGATATTTCTAAAAGAAATAATGAAGGTGAGCTAATTGGCTATGTTAAAGGCAAAAAAGATAATTTAACATTAGTTGAATTAATTAAGCCTTTAAATATTAATGATAGAATCAAAATTATTAATAATAATGAAGATTATTATTTCAATGTAGATGAAATAATTAAAGCAGATAAAAATCATGTTTATTTAAATATTTATAAGAATATGAATAATAATTCTAAAATATATAAAATGATTGATTCTACTATTGATATTTCATATGATGATAAATTTAAAAGACCATTAATATTAGATATATATGGAAAAATCAATGATAAGCTTATCATAAAAACAATCCTTGATAATAAAGAATTTATTGGTTCTTCTACTCAAATTATTCAAGAAGCTAAATCAAAGCCTATTGATGATGATACATTATTTAGACAATTAAAAAAGCTTAATGATACATCATTCTATTTAAAGGCTATAAATAATAGGCTACCAAATAATATATTTATTACAATTGCAGGAATTAATGAAGCAAGACGTGATTTATTTAATAATATTAATTCATATATGCAACATGAAAGAAAATTAAATAATATAGATCAAAATATTGAAAAAACTAATTATGATTTAGATGATATTACTATTACTGCCTTCTGTAAAACTGAAGAGCAATATAAGGCATTAAAGGATTCAGGAATTAATATCGTTTATTATAAAAATTATGCACCATATGTTGGAAAGCTTAAAGACATTGATGATAAATATGCATTAATTGGAAATTATGGTGGTATTTATAAATATAATGATAAAGAATTAATATCTGATTATTCTTTTAATGTTATTAATAGTAAAGCTGTATATGAATTACATAAACAAGGTGTTAAATATGTAACATTATCATATGAAGCATCATTTAAGAGTATTAAAGATATAGTAAATCAATATAAATTAAAATATGGTGATAATCCAAATCTAGAGCTTATTACATATGGAAAACAAAATCTAATGACATTAAAATATTGTCCATTAAGACGATATGGAGAATGTGGAAAATGCAATCAAAATAGCTATAAGCTAAAAGATGAGATTGCTTCTTTCGAGATATATCATGATGATAATTGTATTACTCATATCATCAATGAAAAGCCTCTAAATTTAATAGATGAATTAGATTTATTATTACCTTATGTAAATAGATTTAGATTACAATTTACAAATGAATCATATGATGAAGTTATTAAAATAGTTAATCAATATAAAGAAAAGCTTAATGGATCAAATAAAAAATATTTTGATTCAGAAAAACAAACAAGAGGATATTTTAAAAGGGAAATATTATAATTTAATATTTCCTTTTTTTGTGATATAATAATCAAGGATTGTGATTTAATCACAGGAAGGAGAATAAAATGGAATTTGTAAAAAAGAATATTAGTAAGTGGGTTTCTGCGTTAGTGCTTCTAATTGTTGGTATCCTATGTATCGTTGCTGGTGCTGTTAAGGGCGAAGACAAGCTTAAGGCTTATGAAGGAATCTCAATTACTATTGGTGTTGCCCTATTAGTTGTTGCCGCATTAGTAATTATTCTTGCTTTAGTTGCTGCAATTATTTCTAAGGGTGATAAGAGCTTTGGTGCTATTGCTGCTATCGCAACAATTACATTAGCTGCTGGTATCTTCTTTGTAGCAGAAAAATATTTAGGAGCTGAATTAATTTCTATTTTATTAGGATTTGTTCCTTATGTATTAGTTGTTGCTGGTTCCATTATTGCTGTAGATGGTATTTTAACTATCGTATTTGGAATCATTAAGAAGAATGTAAAATCTGCAGTTATTTCAGGAGTTGTATCAATCGTTATTGGTGCAGTTGCAATTATTTTAGGAGCTTTAATGCTAGGTAATGATCCAGTTATCAGCATGGATGCTAGATTTGTTATCTTCGGTATTATTCTAATTGTATTTGCAATCTTCTCAGCATTAGCTACTTTCATTACTATGCCTACTATTGTAGTACTTGAAAAGAAAGACGCTGAATAATAAATAAAAAACATATCACATTTTCGTGATATGTTTTTTTATTGCATTGAAATATTAGATAGAACATAATTGATAGCTTCTGTTACATACGGAGCTATCGCATGTGTAACAACCATTCTTGTTCTTGTAGTATATGGATATATATAATAATCATCATATGTTATTTCATGAACGAATCTATCAAATCCTTTATATTCATATCCATTAATATTATCTTTACCAATTTGAGCATCTAAATCTACTAATCCATCAAAATATAGTGTTATACTAGATCTCTTATTTATTTCTAGCTCAGTTAAGAATTTCTTAACAGCTTGTTTTCCTTCATCTGTATATAAATTTCTACTAATTAAATTAGTTACCTCTGCAGCATTAATTGCTTCATAGAAGAATCTTGAAAATAATGTTAAGAAAATATAAGTGAAAAAATCTATAAAATCTTGATTAGTTTGATTTTCATACATTTGAATAGAGTTATATAATAGCTGATATAAAATCATTGGTAATTCTTGATATAATCCGATTGTACCAACAAAAATATCATCATATAATTCATAATTATCATTCCATCTATTGTAATATGACATATAAATATCGTTATTACCTAGATCTTTAATACCACCATTTTCTACTACTCCACTACCATCTTCATAAATTGAATAATTAATTAAAGCTTCTATTGGAGCGAAATATGGAGTATCAAAAGAAAATATTGATTTAACAATATCTGGATGATCTAGGGCATATTGCATATTAGTCAATCCACCTCTAGAGAATCCGATAAGATTTACCTTTGGTAAAACACCAGATTTTAGATTTTTAACATCATTAATTATATATGATGCCATCATATTAAATTGAGAATAAATAAAATCATTTCCACTAGTTGTGCTATAGCCACTAAAAATTACAATTGAATGCTTTGAAATATCTGTAATATGACTTATTTTTTCTTCAGCAAAATTCTCACTCCATGTTAATTTATAAATATCAAATTTAAATGGAGCACTAAATTCAACATGATAAATATTACTATCTTGTTTGTTCTTTAGTTTAGTAATTATTGAATATTCTGAATATCCAAATGAATTAGTAATTTTATCAATCGCATAATCATGAGCTGAGCCTGATAATCCATGTGTTAGGAAAGTAATAGATGCATTTGTATCAACTGCATTATTATTTTTATTATTTTTATCAAATGAAAATTTATAATAATTATCATTTTTTGAAACACCTAGATTATATGTATTTGATGAATTAAATAAATCTTCATCATATCCTGCTTCAGCAAATAAATTAATACATAAAAGAGGCATGATTATTCCAACAAATAATAATGTTATTATTGATTTAATAGCTTTATTCATTTTATCATGCCTCCTTTTATTTTATTTTGCTTCTTCTTTCTTTTCTTCCTGTCCTGCTCTTAATCTGTCTTCTTTAATTAGCTTAATTACGACATCAGCAATCTTAGGATCAAATTGAATTTCTTTACATCTTTCAAATTCAGATATAATTTTCTCCTTTGGATAAGGATCCTTATAAACTCTCTTTGTTGCCATGGCATCATAACAGTCTGCACAACAAATGATTCTTGCGATAAATGGTATTTCTTCGCCCTTAATTCCTGTAGGGTATCCTCCACCACCATATTTTTCATGGTGATATTTAGCACCGGCTACAATATCAGGTATTGTTGAAATACCTTCAAGTATCTTCGCACCTGCAGTTGTATGAGATTTCATTATTTCAAATTCTTCATCAGTTAATCTACCTGGCTTATTTAAGATATTACCAGGAATTGCTATCTTACCAATATCATGTAGTAAGGCAATATAATAAATATTTTCTACTTCTTCATCAGATAGATTTAATGCTTTCGCAATTTCTCTTGAATAGATACCTACTCGCTTAGAATGACCATTAGTGTAGGTATCCTTGGCATCGATCGTTCTGGCGATTGCTTCGATTGATTCTAGAGTGATTGCCTTATATTCATTTTCTCTTTCAACTGCTTTCTTAATTCTATATCTAATGAAATATAAGTTCAAGCCTGCAATTATTATACCAGCAACTATTACGATAATAATCCAGAATGCTGGATATTCATATAAATGCTTAGCTTTAACAAGGTTTATTTCAACAACATTACTTGTTTGATTTAATTCATCAATAACATAAACATGGAATTTATATTTACCACCGCTTAGATTTGTATAGCTTACACTTGATGTATTTTGATCTGCTTCAATATAATCCTTATCTACACCATCAAGCTTATAATAAATCTTATAACCCTTTGTTGGCTTAAAGCTAAATGTTGAAATATTAAATGTTATACGATCTGTATTCTTACCAGCTTTAATTTGATCTCCGAAGAATACCTTATCATCTATTCTAACTGAATTTACTTCAATCTTAAGAGGTACTCTTGTTTCCTCTTTGTTAATAAAATCATAAGTAAATACACCATCTTGGCTTTGGAAATAATAAATATTATCTCTTTCATCATAATAACCAGATGAATTACCCTTAATAGGGCTCTTTAAACCATTAGATGAATCATAGAATTCATATTCTAATACATCAGCTAATAAATCATTAATGATATATACTTGTTTTTCTGATGCTATTACATATTTATATGAAATATCACCATTATCATCTGTAATCTTTACCTTATTGATTTCAGTAATTGAACTATTAACAAATGGAATCTTTATTTCTTTAGTAGTATTGTCTCTTGTATCAACAGCGAATAAACGACCATAAATATTATAATAGAAATAATTTTCATCCTGATAACACTTTAATATTCCAGATGTTGATTCTTCTATACCTGGAATTGATTCCATTGAATCATTTTCTAGTTTGTCATTAATTGTATAAATACCATTTCCGCTGACAACAAATGTTATTTTTCCAAAATCAGATTCATCAATATATAATATTTGACCACCAGATACTGGAATATCAGCATTATAAATGAAATTAGAACCATCAAATCTTATAATTGATGTTGTTGCAGTACCAATGAATAAATAATCATCATATGCCTTTAAGCATCTTTGTGCTACTGCATAATAACCAGAACTATTAACTGTTGGATCATCTGGATTAATATCAGTACCACGATATTGATGGAATTCTTCAGTTACAGGATCATATTCAAATAATCCACTACCATATGTTGCAAAATAAATTTTACCTTTATATTTTTCAACATCTCTAACATCATACCAAGGAATTCTTACATCATATTCACATTTATGTCCAATAATAACATCAGGATCATCTTGGTTATCCTTCTTTTTAAGAATATTAGTAATAACAACCTTTGATTTAGGAGTTGTATTAACTAATCTAAAATAATAATCTGTTTCTGCTTCATTTAAACGATATTCATAATATTCAATATTATCACCAGTACTATCATTTAATACAAATACAACATCATTTTCTTTTAATTCAGTATTTTCTTCATCAGCAAAAACAATTTCACCATTTAATAGGGCATCATAATTTAATGCGAATCCTACTTTTCTCTTTTCTAAATCTTCAATTTCTTTTTTCTTTTCTTCATCATATTCAATTATTTCGTTGATTGCGACATTTAGCGGATGTGAAGTATTTATTGTACCAGATGTTAAATCATATACAAATATACCAGCACCAGTAGCTAAATAGATGTTATTACCATCTCTTAAAATTGCATAAACTATTTGATTGCTAGGAATAATCTTAGAATCAACATCAAATAATAAATCAACTAATGAAGATTGAGAAATAATAGATACACCTGTGATATATGATGCAATCCATAAATCGCCTTCATAATCTATCATTATATCAACTAGCTTACTATTGTTTTCTAGCTTCTTTGCATAGCTTGCTTCTAATGTTACTGTATTAATTGAATATAAGCCTTTTTCACAGGCTGCAAATAAATCTTTGTCAGCAGCTGAATAAACAAATTTATGTACCATATCACCTTTTTGATCTGATACGGTTCTTAAAGTAATGCTTTTTGATAACATAGTATTAGCTTTAGTATCATAGAAAAATATAATTCCTGTTTTTGTTGCTATAGCTAATTTGTCATCGAAACAATAAATTGAATTTATAGGATCTCCTTCATAAATCAAATTATTATCATAATCATATACAGCATTATTCTTTAATAAATATATTTTTTTATCATTTATAGCAATTGATGCAACATTTTCATAATGATCAGAATCATGTTCTAATTTATTTGTTTTAATATCATAAATATGTAATCCATTTATAGAACAAATATATAATTTATCGTTCTTTATTATTAAATTACTAATGTTAGGAGTTTCACCACCAAAATTTATTTCAATAAATTTATTATTTTCATATTTTAAAAGTCCACATGAACAAACTAGGAATAATGTATTACCATAGTTAGCTAATAATCTTACATTTTCAATTGTTACTTCTTCACCACTAGAATTTTGATAGCTATTAAATGATACTAATTCTTTTGAATCATATCTATTTAAACCAGCAAATTGACCAATCCATACAAATCCATCATCAGTTTGACAAATAGATCTAGCACCTGTGTTATTTAGTGCTACAGGTGTTTCTGCTTTATCACTTAAATAAGATCCAGCAAAGGTGTCGGCATTAGTTATTGTAAAAGAAAGCATAAATAAAAATATTATTCCTAAGAATAAAAACATTTTTCTTTTCATAAGCAACACCTCACTTTCAAATTTAATAATAGATTGTATATCAATTTTAATAATAGATCATATATTTGTTATATTATAACACAAAAAAATAAAGGATGAAACATTTTCATCCTATATTAATTAATTTATTACACCTATCCACCCTAAAAAGTTTATTAGGAAAAAGATAATTAATAAAATTATAAAGCCATATCCAAATATTTTTCTTAATATTTTTAATGGATCCTTTGGATTTTCATATCCATCAACCTCAGAGAAATGATCAATTAATAAAACAAATACATAGGCTAGGAAAAAGAAGCCCATTGCTACTCCAATTATTATTAATATTGTAGTAATCATTATCCATTTATTTCCTTATCAATTAAATAATTTATTCCTTCTGCTAGATTCTTTAATATATTATTAACATAATCAACTAGCTCTAGGTATTCTTCAACAAATGGTAGGTCAAATAATTCATTTTTAATATCATCATATTGCTTCTTATAGACGCTATATTGATTTATTTGGTCAAACTCCTTAGCTGCTACCATTTTCTTTTGAATTGACTTTAATTCTTTGAATTTAGCGCTTATTTCGGGATTGTTTTTAATATAAGGCTCTAATTCCTTTATTCTTTTAACCTCTTCTAGATTATTAAAATAAGCAATTATTTCATCCTTAGTCTTCAACTAAATCACCTATCATAAACCATGTTTTCGCTTCAGTTACCTTAACCTTAACTATTTTACCAATTAATGATTTATCATCTGATTTGAAATGAGTTAGCTTTAAATGCTTACTATAGCCACACATCATTCCTTCACCATTTTTAGATACATCATCAACTAATACCTCTACTACTTTACCAACAAATCTTTCATGTCCCTTTAGGTAGCCTTGGTTAGTTAATTCAATTAATCTATTTAATCTATCATGCTTTTCTTCTTCAGAAACATCATCCTTCATTTTAGCTGCAGGTGTACCTTCTCTTGGAGAATAAATGAATGTAAATGCTCCTTCGAATCCTACCTCTCTAACAAGCTTTAATGTATTTTGAAATTGCTCCTCTGTTTCATTAGGAAAACCAACAATGATATCTGTTGTAATAGAAATATCGGGAACAAGTTCTTTTAATCTATTAATTTTTTCCATGTATCCTTCATATGTATATTTTCTATTCATTATTTTTAGAATATCATTATCACCTGATTGTACAGGTAGGTGTAGATGTGGCATAACACTCTTGCAATCTCTCATAGCAAGCATAGTTTTTTCATCTAAATCTCTTGGATGAGATGTTGTATATCTAATTCTTTCAATGCCTGTTTTATCTAGGTCATATAATAGATCACCAAATGTGTAATCTTCACCTAAATCTTTACCATAAGCATTAACATTTTGGCCTAATAAAGTAACTTCTTTATAGCCTTTTTTAACTAAATCTTTTACTTCATTAATAATATCTTCTTTAGATCTTGATCTTTCTCTACCTCTTGTATAAGGAACTATACAATAAGTACAAAATTCATCACATCCAAACATAATATTAACCCATGCCTTATGCTTAGATTCTCTAATCTTAGGTGCATCCTCAAGGATTAATCCTTCGTTAGATAATACTTCAACTACCTTAGCTTTTGATTCATATGCTTTAGCAATTAATTCAGGTAGATGGTGTCTATTATGTGTACCAAAGATAATATCTACATCATATGATTCGATTATTTTCTTTGTTGCGTTTTCTTCTTGTGGCATACATCCACAAATACCAACTAGCATATCAGGGTGTTCTCTTTTTCTTCCCTTTAATTGGCCTAATACACCCCAAATTCTTTGTTCTGCGTTTTCTCTGATTGCACATGTATTTAATAATACTAAATCAGAATTCATAGGGTCAGTTGATTTTGTATAGCCAATAGATTCTAATATACCAGCCATAACCTCACTATCAGCTTCATTACCCTGACAGCCATATGTAAAGATATAATAGCTTTTACCCTTACCAATATTATCATATTTATCATTTATAACATATCTAACTGTAGATACATCAATATTTCTTCTTAGCTTTGCATCCTTTAATGAAGGCATGCTGATGTTTATTTTATTTTTCATAAATTATTCACCAATTAATCATTTAAAACAAGTTTCTTCTGGAATCTAGTAATACTATTTCCATTATCATTAATATCTAAAATTACACCATTTAAAATGTAATTTTTATCACTACTTACAACTAGTGGCTCAAACACACCAGTTCTAAATCTCTTAATAATCATATCAACATCGTCACCGATAATTGATTTTTCAGGTCCACACATTCCCATGTCAGTGATATAGCAAGTATTTTTATATACTTCTTCATCAGCTGTTTGAACATGTGTATGTGTTCCAACAATTGCAGTAACCTTTCCTGCAAAATCATAAAAGAAGGCCTTCTTCTCAGATGTAGCATCACCATGGAAATCAACTAAAATATAGTCAGCCTCTATTTCATCTAATAAAGCATCCATAGTTTTAAATGGACAATCAAGTGGAGTATTAGAATATACTCTACCTAATAAATTTACCATAGCGATTGTTTTATCGTTATATTTGATATATAAAATATCTTTACCTTCTTCTGAATTAAGGTTTGCAGGCTTAACTATTGTTGCGTCATCCATGTAATCTCTAATTTCTCTTTTTGAGAATGTATGGTTTCCCATTGATAATCCTGCAAAGCCAAGCTTCTTTAAAGCCTTATAATGCTTAAAGCTTAGGCCCTTACCTCCAGTAAGGTTTTCAGCATTTGCTAAAACTAGATTAATTTTATATTCTTTTTTGATGTCCTCTAAATAGTCCTCAAAGATTTTTAATGTATCATCTCCGACTATATCTCCAAAATATAAGATTCTCATGGGACCTCCTTTAAATAATAAAGAGTGAGATGACTCACTCTAATATTAATAATTATTTTGCAACATCAGTCGCTCTTGTTTCACGAATTACAGTTACCTTGATTGTACCAGGATATTGTAATTTTTCTTCAATTTCTTCCTTTATTTGTCTTGCAATAGAGAAAGTTGATAAATCATCAATCTCATCTGGATTAACGATAACACGTACCTCACGACCAGCTTGAATTGCATAACTTGATTGAACACCCTTAATGTTATTAGAAATAGCTTCAAGGTTTTCAAGACGCTTAGTATAGTTTTCTAATGAATCACTTCTAGCACCAGGTCTAGCAGATGATAATGCATCTGCAGCAGCTACTAATACAGCAATAATTGTTTTAGGAGCTACATCCTCATGATGTGAAGCAATTGCATCAACTACTTCTTTTGGTTCATGATACTTATTAGCTAATTCAACACCAATTTCAACATGGCTTCCTTCGATTTCATGATCACATGCTTTACCGATATCATGTAATAAACCAGCACGTCTAGCGATTGTTTCATTCTCACCGATTTCAGCAGCTAGCTTACCAGCTATCATTGCTGTTTCAATTGAGTGATTTAATACATTTTGACCATAACTTGTACGGAAATGTAATCTACCTAATAATTTTACTAGATCTGGATGAATTTTACCTATACCAGTCTTAAATACTGCATCCTCACCCATCTCACGAATAACCATTTCGACATCATTACGACATCTTTCAACAACCTCTTCAATTCTACCTGGATGGATTCTACCATCAGATACTAATATCTCAAGAGATCTCTTAGCTATTTCTCTTCTTACTGGATCAAATCCAGATAATACAACTGCTTCAGGAGTATCATCAATAATTAAATCTACACCAGTTAAAGATTCAATAGTACGAATGTTTCTTCCTTCACGTCCGATAATTCTACCCTTCATTTCTTCAACAGGTAAAGATACTGTAGTAACAGTTGATTCACCAGCAGTTTCACCAGCATATTTTTGAATAGCTAATGCTAATACATTTTTAGCTTTAGACTTAACCTCAAATTTAGCTTTTTCTTCCTCGTCTTTAATATATGTAGCAATTTCTTGCTTCATACGCTCATGAACATCCTCCATGATAATCTTACGAGCTTCTTCACGCTTTAAACCTGAAATTTCAACAAGCTTTTGTTCTTGTTGCTTTAAGATTGCTTCAACTTTATTATTTTGTTGTTCTAATTCTAATTTTTTATCATCAATTTTTTGCTCTTTAGAATTAAGAATTTCTTCACGTCTATCAAGATTTTGACTACGACGATCTAAAGTATCCTCACGTTGATTAAGCTTATTTTCAAGCTCAACAACAACATTTTTTCTCTCCTTAATATCATTCTCAGCAGATTGTTTTAATTCTGCAATCTCCAATTTAGCTTCATTAATTGATTCTTTCTTTTTCATTTCAGCTTCTTTTTCAGCAGCTGCAATAATCTTATCAGCCTCTACCTTGCTCTCTTCTACAAGCTTTGCATTCTTCTTTGACTTAAGAAATAAGAAGATTGCTGCAACGATTGCAATGACACCAAGTACGGCTAAAACAACACCCAAAATAATAACAGGAGTAGCGTTTGCTTCTAAAAATAACATTTTTGCCTCCGAATTATTATATTAAATATTTTATAGTAGTATAAACAAACTACTCTTTAATTATACTTTATTTATATATAAATAGTCAATGAAAAATAGGCATTTAATAATATTAATTTTAAGTATATTTATATTAAAAATATATTTCATTTCTATGCTTTTTTTGTTATAATATTGTTAATTTATTAAAAGATTTTTGAGGTGCTTATGAAAAACAATCAAGTAAATATATCATTTCATTTTGGTAGAAATCCTCTATCAATTATTATAGTATTAGCTGCAATAGGAATTCTATTTCTAATATTCTTCCCTATTTATAGTTATTCTTCAACTTGGAATGCTAATAAGGTTACTCCATTCTTAACATATTATAAAACTGCTTCATCCGACTCTGAAAAAGTTAAAGAAAAGCAAATGTCAAGATTATCAACTCAACTTCCTTCAGGTATAATTGATATTAATACAAAGAGTGATACTACTACTGTTTATAAAATGAAGGGAAAAGATTTCAAGCTTTTCGATGTTGAAATTAAATGTAATTCATATACTAATACACATTCTGGTTCTGATAGTGCTCAATTCAATTTTGATTTAAAATGGAATGATAGTACTACTGAAGAATTAGGCGTTAAAACATTAGTACCATTTAGTAATGAAAATAAAAAAGATATAAAGCTTACTTCTTGCTTCGCAGCAAATTGGGTTGGCTTTTGTATGTATCAAGTAAGTAATAATATTTCTCAAAGTACAATTACTCCAGGTGTTGATGAAACTGATTATACAGGTGCTACATTCACTTCTACTATTTCTGGTCTAGATTATTTCCCAGCAAAAGCTAATACATGGCCAGTTCCACAAAAGGTTAGTGCTCCTGACTTATTCTTATATATTGAATTTAATTATCAAAACAATGGTCAAAAAACAAGAATTTATATTTTACAATATACATTTGATGAATATAACCCAGATGCTAAAGCTGGAGGAATTTATTCAGACTAATTGAGCTTAAGGCTTTAAAGAGCTTTAAGCTCTTTTCTTTTATATAAAAAAGGCTATTCCGTTTTGGAATAGCCATCTTTTTTTATTCTTGAGTGTATTTTAAATTTTCAGCAATAATTGAAGTGTTCATTGCAGATAATTCTTCTAGGTCATCACCAACACCTGCAAGTAATGTTCCTGCAGCGAATACCTGGAATCTATCTCTAAAATCAACCTTTACATTAATTTTAGAAGCATAATCAACTACTACTTCCTTATCTCCTTGATCAGCATCGAAGAAATTGAATCCGAAGAATCCATCGATTTGGTTACAATATCCACTAATCTTCATCATGATAGTGATATCTTCCTTTTTAGCAAATTCAGAAATCTTATCCTTGTATGCACCAATGAATTCAAATAATGTTTTAACAACATCATTATATGGAAGGAAATAGAATATAACATCTTCATCCTTAACTTCGTTATAAGGCTTAACATCCTTCTTTAAATTATCTACATCTGTTCTTACCTTATCAATTGCTTCTTTTTGTTGTTGATATGGAGTTGGATTTTGATCAAAATCTTTTACTGCATTTTCTAAATGGAAAAAGTTCTTATCTCCTAATACAATAAATCCATTATCTTTTAAAAATTGTTGATATGTATCAGCAGAATTCTTATCAAGTGTAACCTCTAATACAACTTCTTTTCTTGCACTTAGTGGTACAACAGGAACATATTCATTTGAATGTGTATATATTGAACTAAAAGTTCTTCTTAATCCTTTTCTATTGAAAATTTTCGCATTTCTTTCAAATAAAGAAAGAGAAATTTCTTGTGCCATATTTAAAACCTCACTAAACTAAAATCTATAAATAAATTATATCAATTTTTTATATGTCAGTCAATAAAATTAAAGAATAAGACCTAGATATAATCTAGGTCCTACTTTTGCTATAATTTATTAATTTGTAGTTTCATTTTGCTTCATTTCTTTTTTGTTATCATACATCTTTTGGTCAGCTTCTATAAACAATTTTTCATATCCAATTTCTTTAACATCATTTGAATATGAATAACCAACAGCAATGCTAACATTTTTAACTGTTTGCATAGTTTTGAATTTTGTTATTAATGCAGGAATATCTTCTTCATATAAATTAATTAATACTGCAACGAATTCATCTCCACCAATTCTATAACAATTGATTGTATGATCATCAATTACGAAGCATTGAGTTATACATTCAGATGCCTTCTTAATTAATTCATCACCCTTAGCATGACCGAAATTATCATTTACATATTTTAAATTATTAACATCAAATACAAATATGCAAACTCTCTTTTCATCTTGAATTGGAGTACTTAAGAATTTATTGTAGCTATAACGATTAGGAAGTCCTGTTAACGCATCTTCTTCAGCAACCTCTCTTAATTCATTTTCAAATTCATTATGTCTATCTAAAAGTGCATTATAAGCAGTTGCTAATCTCTTAGATTCATATAATCCAATATGTTCATCAAGTCTCTCATTATCATCAATCTTTTTAGCATATCTTACGATTGGTACTACTAGCATAAATACAACAATAAATAAACATATAAAATTAGCTAATAAAATTAATGCAAGTGATACCCACAATATTAATCTAAATGTTTTAATTTGATTTGTTAATGATTTTTGAGCTTGATTAGCATGTTCTGTGATAGCTATACTATCAGCTCTTAAATCTGAAGATAGTTTACCATTCTTTTGGTTATATTCTGCTGCGAATAATCTAATTGCTGTACCATATTTTCCTTGATAAGGAATAGGTTGTTCGTCTGCAGGTAAATTGAAGACTTCAATTTTTTTCATGCATTCTAAATATTCAGCATAGCTATCTGTTGTTTTATCAACTGAACCATCTGCTTCAAAAGCAGCTTTAATTAAATATAAGGCATGTCTTTGAGTATCAAATAATTCTCTACCTATATTCACATTTTTTTTAATTGAATCTTTGATTTCATCACTTAGGTCTTGATTTTGAATATCTTCTAATATTTCATTTGAAGATCTTGATGTTTCAAGCTCTCTTACATATTCCTTTAATGGAACAACATTAACAACATTTTCTGTTTCAAGATATGGCTTATTAATAAATGAATATGATGTTTGATATAGCTTATTATTTCTTGATTGTAAATCTGATATATCTGTAATTGATTCTGATGTTCTATTTAATACATTAATTGTTTTTGTTGATGCTGTATTGATGAAATAAGTACATATTACAATAAGCACATATAATAATAAAATTGCTACGGCTGCTGGAACGAATATAGTAACAATTCTAATACCTTTTTTCTCTTTCATTACTATTTGCCATTTACCTTTTTAACAAAATATTTTTCCTTAAATTCTAAACAAGGAATTGGCTTACTGTAATAATAACCTTGAATTGAATCGCAGCCTATCTTTGTAAGGTAATCAACATTTTCTTTTGTTTCTACACCCTCACAAATAGTTTTCATCTTCATCATCTTAATCAATTCAATTAATTTATCTAGCATCAATTTAACATTTACATTGCTTAAATCTAAACAGAAACTCTTATCAAATTTTATAACATCGAAATTTAATTTAGCCATCGCAACTAAATTAGAATAACCAGCTCCAAAGTCATCCATTGATACCTTATAGCCATGCTTATGAAGCTTATCAATAAATCCGAAAATTAATAATGAATTTTCATAGAACATACCTTCTGTTATTTCTATTTCAATTAGCTTTGGATCAATTTTATATTTCTTTCTTATTTTTTCTAATTCAATTAGATATGAATCAAGATCTACAATGTATCTTGATACATTAACAGAAATAGGTACAGGAGTATATCCTTCTTCTATTAATTCCTTTTGATATTTACATACATTTTCAAATACTGAGAAATCTAGCTTATCAATTACGCCTTGTTCCTCAAATAATGGAATAAATTGATCAGGGAATAATAATGTTTCTCCTTTATATTTCCATCTAGTTAATGCCTCAGCACCAATTAATTTTTCACCATCAGTTGACATTTTAGGCTGTAAATATAATAAGAATTCATTATTATCTAGTGCTTCATCTATTCTAAGTAGCATTTCAGTTTTGAATAATGCTCTATTTTTAATTTCTTCTGAATAATATAGAACATCATTTGTTTTATTTAATACTCTTGTTAGATTAGCATTACCTGTAGCTTCTATTAAGCTATCCTTTAAAGAATTAGCAAAATAAGCACCAGTTTGAAGCTCTAAATTTAATACATTAATTGATTCAGTAAATTCATCTAATAATTTATATATATCATCAATTATTTTTTCTACAAGCTCCTTATTATGTCCTTCAATAAAAATTACGAAAGGACCTTCGTGCTTCTTTCCATATATACAATCATATTTTTCTAATACATTGACAATTAATCTAACTATATCAAACATTTTCTTTTCGCCAATAATTGAGCGATATCTAATTATGTTTCTAATAGTTGATTCAATAATAGTATAATCCTGGATATTAGAATTAATTATCTTTTCTCCTGCGTCACTAAACATCTTAGTAAAGTTATAGCATTCAAATTTAGGATCTAAATAGAAAGTTTTATAATTTGTATCCTTTAAATAATTCTTTTGGAAAAATGATGCAAATAGCTGTGATAATAACATGAAAATTTGGAAATCACCAGATTGCCAATGTCTAGCACCTGTAGTCATATCAAATCTTATTAATCCAAATGTTCTTCCACTAACTAATAGCTCAAAAGCCATTGTTGCTGTAGTGTGGTCAGCAACAAAGCTGTCTTTAACCGCATAATCATCAGGTAATTCTTTAGTATCATCAATCATAATATAATATTTATTGCCTAATACCTTTGCCCATTTTTCTATTAGGGCATCATTACATTGAGGATCGTATTTAACACTACTTTTGGGGTTAAACCAGATATGTTTTTTCCTAATTGTATGTGTTTTTATGTTTAGTCTCGCTACTGATATTCTATCAATATAGAAATAATTACCAATCATATTGATGGCTTCATCAACTGCCGAATCAGTATCCTTCTCATTTTGTAATAGCTGAGTGACACTACTAATTAACGAATAAACGTCATTTTTAGTTGAGACAGTATCAATTTTTTTAACCTCATCAGTGATCTTATCATTCAATGATACCTTACCACATTTTTCCTCAATATACATGACAAAGCAATCTCTACCCTTATTCTTTCCTCTAATTATTGCCTTTTGACACTTTAATAACAATAATTCATAATTTCCATCAGATGGGAATTGGGCAGATCCAAGTGTGATTGTAATCCAAATACTTCTTGCCTTACATGATGGTAAATCCTGTAAGTCAAGCTTTAAATTAAATAAGAAATCATGAACTGTATCATAATTATCTTCAATATCATAAATAATTAAGAATCTATCTCCACCTATTCTAGCAATAGCTCCTTTATTGCCTAAAATAGTTTTAGCATTAGATACTAATTCAATTAAAATCATATCTCCTAATGATTGACCATATTCATCATTAATTAATTTAAAATTATCAATATCTACCATTACTAATACGTATGGGGTTTTTGTTAAAGCATTATTTTTAGCTCTATTTTCAATATAAGCTTCAGAAACTGCCTTAGTCATCTTATCAGTTTCTAATTCTTCTTCGTCTTCTTCCTTAACTGATAAGAAATATTCATCTTCAGTTTGCTTAATAATGCAATAATGAAAATTTATAGTTTTGCCACTTACCTTTTTGTATTCAACAGTTGCATCAAAAGAATCACTATTTAAATTAATACTGTCTAAGAATATCAATCCCTTATCTATAAAATCTGGAATTAAATCAAAATAATTAGCAAAAAATAAAATATAATCTTTATAATCAAATAATTTATTTTCGACACCATCAAAAACGTCTACTGTCTTCTTTTTGACATTAATAGATGCTAATAATATCTTACTATACTGCATGTACTTCCTTACTAATTTTGAACTGTTCATAAAACCACCACACTATTAAAATTTAAAAAGTCGAATATCTATAATATAATAATAAGCCATTTTTAATATTTTTTCAATATTTTTAATATTTAATGACAAATACGATTATTATGTAATATAATAATCACTGGGTGAGAAAGTATGCTTGAAATTTGGGGTTTAGAACATATTCTCTATTTGATTATATGCGCAGTAATATTAATCCCATTAATGATTATTCTAAAATTGAAACTTAAAAATGATAATCAAATTGAAATCATGTTTAGGCTAATAGGATTAATCGGATTAATAGTAATTATATTAAATAGAATTGCTACTGCATTAGAAGAAAATTGGGGATTTTATTTAATACCTAGCTCATTTTGTGGTATGTCTAGCTTTTTAATGGCTATTTCATTATTATTTTATAAGAAAAACAATAATATATTACAGGCTATCTGGCTAATTACTTTAATTGGTATGATAACTACACTTGCATATCCTGATTTTGTTGAAAGCTATCGTTCAATATTTGAATTAGGATGTATAACAAGCTTCTTACATCATACAATTACTTTTTATGCATTAATATCTGTATTTGTATTTAAATATGTAGATTTAACTATTAAGAAATCATGGCTTCAAATCCCATTTGGAATTGTTTATATTGGTACAGGCTTCTTCTTAATATTTGTTTGTCAGGTAGATCATGCATTCTATTTATTTAATCCAGCCATTTCAGGTACACCACTATATTTCATAGTGATGCTTCCAATTTATATAACTGTATATTTCATATCAATGCTTATAATTGAATTAAATAGAAAAAAGAAAGCGAAACAAGATTAATTGTTTCGCTATTTTTTATTCATGTTATAATTATTTTAGAAGGAAATAATTAATATGACAAAGAAATTACTTAATGGTAACCAATTAAAAATACTTGGTTGTATATTCATGTTAATAGATCATTTAGGCTTCTTCCTTTTTCCTGATATTATTGCCTTAAGAATAATCGGAAGATTAGCTATGCCTATATTCGCATTTATGATTGCCGAAGGCGCTTATTATTCGAAGAATAAACCAGTTTATTTAGCATCTATTTTAGTTTTAGGCATATTAATATCAATGATTGTCTTTGCAGCAACAAAGACAATTAATTTAAATATATTAATATCATTTTCTTTGTCATTAATATTAATATTTTTATTTGATAAAATCAGAGATAATATCATTCTAAAGAAAAATAAATTACTTATTCTATCAATAATAATATTTGTTATTTATTCAATATCTTTATTAGTATTCATGTATTTTAATTACATAGAATTTCAGCTATTTTCTATATTAATTCCATTTGTATTATCACTAATTAATTACAGTAATAAATATGATTATAGATATAAAAATATAGTTAAGCTTATAGCATATCTCATTACATATACAATATGTATGGTAATATCTATATTCTGGTTTAAAATTAATACAGATTTATATATTCAGGTATATGGATATTTTGCAGGAATATTTATTCTTTTATATAATGATACAAAAGGAAAAGTGAATCTTAAATATTTATTCTATATCTTCTATCCATTACATATTGGAATATTATATTTAATTAAGGAAGGAATGTAAAAAAAGCCCACAAGGGCTTTTTAATTTTTATTTCTTACTTAATACTGTAATACATTCTGTATGTGAAGTGTATGGGAATAAATCTAATGGATTCATTAAATTTACTTTATAATTTGAACTTAATAAATCAATATCTTTAGCAAGTGTTGCGGGATTACATGAAATATAAATAATTCTTCTTATTCCTGAATTATTAATACATTCAATTAATTTCTTATCTAATCCTGTTCTAGGAGGATCTACAATTAAAGTAAATTCTTTTTCATTCTTATTCTCTTCAATAATCTTTGGAATTAAATTAACTGCATCACCTTGATAAAAGCTTGCGTTTTTAATTTTATTTAGAGCTGCGTTATCTTTGGCAGCTAAAACAGCACTTTTGTTATTTTCAATACCTATTACAGTTTTAACACTATTAGCTAGATATAGACCAATTGCGCCTACACCACAATAAGCATCAATTACTATTTCATTTCTTGATAGCTTAGATACCTTTTTTACTGTATCAACTAGCTTTTCAGCTTGTAATGTATTTAATTGGAAGAATGTTGTTGGATAAATTTTATATTGAATATCTCCTAGATTTTCAATAATATATTCATCACCAAATAAATGATTAGTTTCTTCTCCAAATGGATTAATAGCTTTCTTTTCTAAATTGAAGTTCTCATACACTCCTTTTACTCCAGGAATCTTTGATACTTCCTTAGCTAATTCCTTTATTTTTGCGTTTTTCTCACCACAGATTAGAGTTACTAGTGCTTCATTCTTTCTATTAACTCTAATGGAAATAAAACGTAATAAGCCTCTATTATATTTTTGAACATAAGCCTTTAAATGCATCTTATTAGTTATAGCTATTATTTTATCATTTATTTCATTAATTAATGGATCTTGAATTACACATGTATCTATTGCAGTTAAATAATTAGAATTCTTTTTAATCATACATACATGTAAATTAGTATCTAATCCTTCTTTTATAGGTAATATAGATCTATTTCTATATCCTGTTGTTTTATCAGATGGAATAGTTGGATATATTTCAAATGATTTAGGATTTAATTTTGTATATTTCTTAATTGCTTCTATAACTAAATCTCTTTTATATTCTAGCATCTTTTCATAATTAATATGCATTACCTGACATCCACCACATTCATAATAATGTTTACAAAGTGGTTCTATTCTATCTGGTGATCTATGCTTAATTTCTAAAGATTTAGCATAACCTAAATTCTTTTCAAGCTTTTCTATTTTTACATTATGACCTTCACCAGGAATTGCATCATCAACGAAAATAGTTAATTTATTATAAAAGCCTATTCCTTCTCCATTTATTCCTAATCTTTTTATATCAAGAATAAATTCATCATTTTCCTTCATCTATTCTCACTTCCGTTACTTTAAAGTATTTGAATACTGCAGAGCCACCATTTACTTTACCTTCTGCAAATATTCCATATTTAGCACCTATCCATCTACCTGGATAAGCTATAAATTTTTGTTTAATATATTTGTTATTAAATCCTAACATATATGTATTAGGATAATCATATTTTAGATTAAATATGATATTGTTATCATTAATAATTTCATCATATATTATTTCATCTAATTCATTATTAAATGAACCTTTTTTAATTCTAATATGCTTATCATTATTAACAATTTCTACACAAATATAATGATATTCCTGACCCATTAATACAAGACCTGCAATATCGCCATTATTTTTAAGATTTAATTCTAATTCAGTTTTAATCTTAAATGATTTATAGCATAGCTTTGCTAATAATGTATATGGATATTTATTTAATGCTTTATATGATGATTCATCATGATATAAGCATTTTAATTCTAATCCATTATTAAATGAATAAAATTCTTTATTAATGTTTGCAGGTGTTTGCCACATTAAGCTTAATTTATATTTAAATGAATCAGATGATTCTAGCTTATAATTTGATTTATTTTCAATAAAATAATCATTTTCTATTACAGGTGAGCCATTTAATAATAAATCATTTGCACGACCAATTATAGGCCAATTATTGTGCCATGTTACAGGCTGTAGGTGAACAATTCTTCCATACGCTCTTAAATCCTGGAAATGAATGAATACATCTCTTCCATCCTTTAGATCTACTAATGCACCTTGGTGAGGTCCATTAGTTGGAGAATCGTTTTGAGCCATTATGATTTTTTCTTCGTATGGTCCATAAATTTCTTTTGATCTTAATGCTGTCTGCCAGCCTGTTTTAACTGAGCCTGCAGGAGCTAAAATATAATACATATCATTTCTATAATAGAATTTAGGTCCTTCTATTGTAGGCTGAGTATTATGTCCATCAAATATTATCTTATAATCCTTTGTAATAGTAGATTTTAAATCAGGTGTTACCTCATGAATAGCTAGACATGAATTAAATCCAATTCTTGATTTAACAAATGCGAAAACTACGAAACATCTTCCATCATTTGTCCAAATAGGACATGGATCTTCATATCCTCTTCCTTCAATCAAAGGCCAGCATTCAAATTTACCATTCTCAATATCATCTGTTCTATAAATCCATATTCCTTCATCAGGAAATGGTACTGCAATATAAAAATACCCATTATGAAATCTAATAGATGGAGCCCATACTCCTTCACCATGACAAACATCTTTAAATCTATCAAAAGGTAATTTGTCATCTACATATCTAATTAGCTTCCAATCAACTAAATTTTTACTTTTTAATATTGGGATTATAGGAGTGTGATTAAATGATGAAGATATAAGATAAAATGAATCTTTGTATCTTATTACATCAGGATCACTATAATCTCCTAATATAATGGGATTTTTATATTTCATAGTTTACTCCTTAGAATAATCTAATAATATCGTGAATTGTTATATAAACAAATAAAATCATTAATAAAATAAAGAATACTGTATTAATAACTGATTCAATCTTCTTAGATGGCTTCTTCTTAGTTATAGCCTCTACTAATAAGAATACTATTCTACCACCATCTAGAGCAGGGATTGGTAATAAATTCATTATACCAATATTTACTGATAGCATTGCGGCAAAGGCCATTAATGGTAAAATACCATTTCCTATATATTTTTCTATTAAGCTAAATATTCCAACAAAGCCTGATAAATTGTTTACACCAATTTGTCTTACTCCTGATGGAGCAATTAATAACTTTAATGTTCTAAATACTAATGTAAAATCTGAACCAAATTGTTTAAATGCATTAACTATTGAACCAATGAAATCAAATTTTGTAGTTGGTGAAATACCAATTAGATTTCTAATCTTATATACATTTTGGCTTGTTAAAACCTCATCAGTATATGTAGTTGTTTGTTTAGATTCTTCAATTAATTCATAGTAATCATCATCTGCATTTCTAGATGTGCCATTATCATTTATTCTATAAAAATCAACAAATGAAACCTTAGCTTGGCTCTTAATTTCTTTAAAAATATTAATTAAATCTATCCAGCTATTTACTTCATAAATTTCTTCATGAGATGCTTCATTAAATAATCTTTCAGAATCTTTTTTATCATATTGTATCTTTACCTTAGTGATAATTGATTTTTCAGGGGCATCCATACTCTTGCTTCTATAGCTTGTTGTTCCAAGTAATAGACCATGAGTTATTGGTTGCTCAACACCATTTGAATCTTTATATTTATATCCATCCTCTTCTGTAATTGGCTTTAGGTTTTTAGCGCCAACGTTAGAAATACCTACGGATTGGATAATTGATAAGGCTTCAATTTCAAATGATTTTTCTTCGCCCTTTCTATCAACTACAATATTAATTGTTGTTGTAGTTTCATATTCTTTTTCAACTACTGTATCAAATTCTGTCCAAGATGAAACACCATTACCATTAATAGATTTAATGATATCTCCCTTTTCTAATACACCATATGATGGATAATTGTTTCCAGAAATTGAACCAATCTTTGATGAACTATTATTAGGAACTCCTGAACAGAAAGCAACAATTAAATAAATAAAAATTGCTAAAATGAAATTGTTCATAGGTCCGGCAAATAAAGTTATAAATCTTTGCCAAATAGTTTTAGAATCAAATGATCTATCATATGGTTCTATTTGTAATGTTTTATTATTTTCAAATACATATAATGCATCTCTATTAACAGGAAAATAATGATCTTGCATTCCTAAATCAAGAGTTATATATAAAGGACTTCCATCCTTACCCTCTAGGTCTGCTGCCTTTATTTTGCCTCTTATTTCAGCTTGACGATTATCATCTAGGATAATCTCAGAAACTGAATCTCCGGTGAAATTTAAGCCCACCTCAGTGCCTACCTTTGTGAATTCAGCAGTTGATTCCTCTCCTGCCATTGATACATATCCACCAAGTGGAATTAGACGAATACAAAATGTAGTTTCACCAATTTGCTTTTTAAATAATGCAGGTCCCATACCAAATGAGAATTCATGACATAGAATGCCTGCCTTTTTAGCAAAATAGTAATGACCAAGTTCATGAATACAAATAATCAATCCGATGATTATTATAAATGCAATAATGGAAAGTAAAACAAGTGGAAAACCTGTAAGTGCTAAAAACATTATTTTACTCCATACCTTTCTTTAATACTACTTATGATTTGATTGCTGACTCTAATGATTGAATCAAGATCATATTGATATCTTTCATATTTATCATTATGAATTTCATCATAAATGATTTGTTCAATATCTAAGAATTCAATCTTATCATTTAAAAATAAATAAACTGCAGCTTCATTTGCCGCATTTAATACTGCAGGATATACTCCGCCTCTTTTAGCTGCATAATATGCATATTCTAAGCATGGGTATCTATCCTTGCTTAAATAATCTAAATGAAGGCTTAATCCAATTAAATCTAATGGCTTATTCCTAATTATTTCATGTTTTGGATATCTTAGGGCATAAGCAATAGGTGTATGCATATCAGCACTACCAATTGCTGCCTTAATTACACCATCTTCATATTCTACCATTGAATGGATGATTGATTCAGGGTGTAATATTGTATCAATTTGCTCATATGGAATATCAAATAAATGATGAGCCTCAATAACCTCAAAGCCCTTATTCATCATAGTTGCACTATCGATTGTGATCTTAGAGCCCATAGACCAATTTGGATGCTTAAGTGCCATTTCCTTTGTTACACCATAAAGCTCTTCTCTTGTTCTATCTCTAAATGAACCACCAGATGCAGTAATAATTAATCTTTTAACTTCAGATTTATTTTCACCCTGTAAGCATTCTAATATTGCAGAATGCTCTGAATCTATTGGTGTTAATTTAACATTATTATCGTGTATTAATGATTTAATGATATCTCCTGCAACAACTAATGTTTCTTTATTAGCTAATGCAATATCCTTCTTATTATTTATTGCTACTACAGTTGGCATTAATCCTGAAATACCAACTAAGGCATTAACAAATATTTCTTCCTTTAATTTCTTATAGGAAGCAATTTTTAATAATCCTTCATCACCATAAACAATAATTGGCTTATATGATAATTCTATTTCTTCTTTATTTCTAAGACAGATAATTTCAGGCTTGAATTCTTCTATTATTTCTTTAGCCTTTTTTAAATCATGTCCTAAAGATAAGCCTATAACCTTAAATTCATTGCTATATTCTCTAATAACGTCTAATGTTTGAGTACCTATAGAGCCTGAAGCTCCAACGATATATACACCTTTCATAATAGCCTCCTTTTTAGGCTGCAAAAGGCCATGGGAATATGTTAGTTTCAATTAATAGGAATAATAAGAATACTGCAGATGCAAAGAATAATGAATCAAAACGATCTAATACACCACCATGTCCTGGGAATATATTAGAATAATCTTTAATACCATAAGTTCTCTTTAGCTTAGATGCAAGTAAATCTCCAACTTGTGAGCATATTGATAGGAATAATGTTAATGTTATTCCAAATGCAATCTTTCCTACTACTGTAAATTCACGATATCTAAATATTTCATCAAAGAATTCGAATTTCTCTCCATCTGTGATGTTATGGAAATAAACAGCGATATGTGGATATAAGAAAATAACAAGTGTACCAACTAATACCGCAACTGATGTACCACCAATTGCGCCCTCCCATGTTTTCTTAGGAGATGTAACAGGTGCCATCTTGTGCTTTCCAAATGACATACCAAATACTAATGCGAATACATCAGTACATACTGTAATTAATAATAAATAAACAATAAATCTAATACCAAAATATCTTAAGATAGTTACGGCACCAGCACATACACCAACGTAAATAATTGAAATAAAGAATTTACCTACATCAGCCATTGTATATGATGGATTAATAACCATTATAGCCATAATTATTATGAAGCTTGTGATTAAAGCAACAGCCGGACTTAAGAATGTGTCCATATGAATTAGAGTTAATAATTGAACCATTAATGATTGTTCACAATATTCACTAAAATGATTTATGATTGAAAACATTAGTAAAATAGTTAAAAAACAATTTATCAGCTTCATAGCAATATGAACTGGCTTTTCTTTTGAATACATATTTACTAATTCAAATGATGCTGCAACAGCAATAACAATAGCTAATACATCGAAAACTCTGATAAGCTCTCTTACCAAAATGACAGGTACTAATATTAAAGCTAAGACAATTGCTGTAATAATCCTCTTTTTCATAATAAACCTCTCTAAATACTTGTATACAAGTATACTATTTTATTATATCAAAATGAATAAAAAAAATCCAGCACTATAATAGTGATGGATTCTTAGCAAAAAATCAAATTAGAAAGACATTAAGTCTTCTGATTTCTTCTTTGTTTTTTCTTCAATTTCAGCTATCTTCTTGTCAGTTAGCTTTTGAACATCCTCTAAAGATTCCTTTTCGTTATCCTCTGGAAGCTCTAATTTCTTAATATCATCATTTAAATCACGTCTTACGTTTCTTACAGCAACCTTTGCAGTTTCTTCCATCTTGCCAACTTGCTTAACTAATTCGCGACGTCTTTCTTCTGTCATCTTAGGTAATATTAATCTGATTCCGTTACCATCGCTTTGAGGAGTTAATCCTAAAGGTGATGCAAAAATTGCAGATTCAATAGCCTTGATTGAAGACTTATCATAAGGCTTAATGTATAATTGGTTAGCCTCAGGAATAGTAATTGATGAAATTTGTTTAACAGGTGTTGGAACACCATAATAATCAATATTAATAGTATCTAATAGACTTGCAGATGCTCTACCAGTTCTAACTGTTGCAAGCTCACGCTCATATGAAGCGATTGCTTTATCCATTTTTTCTTCGCCCTCTAATAGGACCATTTCTAATTCTTCCATTTCTTTATCCCCCTTCTTATTTAACCTTTACAAGAGTACCAATTTTTTCACCTTGAACTACTCTTCTAATGTTTCCTCTATTATTCATGTTAAATACAATTAAATTTAAGTTGTTATCTTTACATAAAGATGCAGCTGTAGAATCCATAACTGCTAAATTCTTGTTTAAGATTTCTGAGAATGTTAATTCCTCATACATCTTAGCCTGAGGATTCTTTCTTGGATCAGAATCATATACACCCTCAGTAGCATTCTTAGCCATTAATACAACCTCAGCACCAATTTCAGTAGCTCTTAATACGCAAGCAGTATCTGTTGAGAAATAAGGGTTTCCTAGTCCACCAACAAAGATACAAACTCTACCCTTTTCAAGGTGTCTAATAGCTCTTCTTCTAACATAAGGCTCTGCAACCTGATTACAGTTAATTGCAGTCATTACTCTTGTTGGAACTCCTAAATGCTCTAATGAATCTTGAACAGCAAGACCATTCATAATTGTAGCAAGCATACCCATATAGTCAGCTTGTGCTCTATCCATACCTAGCTCTGATGCAGTCTTACCACGCCAGATATTTCCACCACCAACTACGATACCTACTTCAACACCTAATTCTTGAACTTCTTTGATTTGTTCAGCGATTGAAGCAACTGTCTTAGGATCAATACCAAAAGGTGTATCTCCCTTTAATGCTTCACCACTTAATTTTAATAAGATTCTCTTGTACATAATTGTATTCTCCTTTTAAAAAAATAGGGGAATAAGCATAGTATCCCCCTATAATAATTACTTGTTGAATTGTCCAGCTTGTGCTGCAACCTCAGCGGCAAAATCAGACTCTACTTTTTCAATTCCTTCTCCAACTTCTAGACGAATGAATGTAACAACTTCACTCTTAGCACCTTGAACGTATGCTTCTACAGTTTGATCAGGATTCTTAACGAATGCTTGAGATAATAAGCAAATTTCCTTTAAGTTCTTTTCAAGACGACCTGGAACAATCTTATCAGCGATAATATTTTCAGGCTTTGGTTTAGCACTTTGTGCATTTTCATTTAATGCAGCAGCTAAAATAACTTCTCTTTCCTTTGCTACAACGTCAGCAGGAATATCATTCTTTGATACGAATCTAGGGCTTAATGCAGCAACATGCATAGCAACATCCTTTGCTACAACCTCATCAGAACCCTTTAATACTGCTAAAGTAACAATACGGCCACCCATATGCTTATAAGCACCGAATACTTCATCAGCATTCTTATTGATAACTGTAACACGACGTAAAGAAATCTTTTCACCGATTACACCAGAAGCTTCAAGAATAATTGTCTCTAAAGTCTTACCTTCAGCTTCAACCTTTAATGCTTCTTCATCATTTGTTGCATTTGAATTAACTAGGATTTCACCAACTTTTGCTAATAAATCAGTGAATTTAGCATTTTGAGCAACGAAGTCTGTTTGTGAATTTAATTCAAATAAAACAGCCTTATTGCCTTTAATTGCATATGAACATAAACCTTCAGCAGCTACTGCAGATGCTTTCTTAACAGCCTTTGCAATACCTCTTTCACGTAACCAAGTGATTGCTGCTTCCATATCTCCGTCTGTTGCAGTTAATGCTTTTTTACAATCAAGCATACCAGCAGAAGTTTTTTCACGTAATTCTTTAATCATTGATGCAGTAATATTTGCCATTATTGTATCCTCCAATTACTCAGCTTTTGCTTCTACTTTTTCTTCAGCCTTCTTAGCTGCAGGCTTCTTAGCAGCTGGCTTCTTTTGAGCAGGCTTCTTAGCTGGTTTATCTTCCTTTACATCTTTCTTTGGAGCTTCCTTAGCGATTTCATCACCAAGATTTACTTGCTCCTTTTCATCATCAAACTTTTCAACTACACCACCGTTAGCTTCGATTACAGCATTAGCCATAACCCATGTAACTAGCTTAACAGCACGGATAGCATCATCGTTTGCTGGAATAACATAATCAACATCATCAGGATCACAGTTTGTATCAACGATACCGAATACTGGGATGTTTAACTTTCTAGCTTCTAAAATTGCATTGTGTTCCTTTCTAGGGTCAACAATGAATAAAGCATCAGGAAGCTTCTTCATTTCCTTAATACCGCCTAAGAACTTTTCTAACTTATCTCTTTCAGCGATTAATTTGATTACTTCCTTCTTTGGAAGCTTAGCGAATTCGCCATCTTCTTCCATCTTGTATAAGTCTTGTAACTTCTTAATTCTCTTTCTGATTGTCTTGAAGTTAGTTAATGTACCACCTAACCATCTTTGGTTAACGTAGTATTGACCAGATCTTTCAGCCTCTTCCTTAACTACTTCTTGAGCTTGCTTCTTAGTACCAACAAATAATACCTTACCTTCATTCTTAGCGATTTCTAATAATGCAGCATAAGCCTTTTCGATTTCATTTGCTGTTTTTTGTAAGTCAATGATATAAATACCATTTCTTGCAGTGAAGATGTACTTAGCCATTTTAGGGTTCCATCTACGAGTAGCATGTCCAAAATGAACACCTGACTCTAATAATTGTTTCATTGAAACTACTGATTCAGACATTTTTTAATTTCCTCCATATTTTATTTTTGTTATGTCCTCTGCTATCTTCAACACAAGCCTCCATCAATTTTACTTGCACACGACGGCTTGCTCCAACAGCATGTGTATTTTTGTGCCTTTTCAATAATAACATAAAGATTTCAATTTTTCAATATAAATTTTAAAATTAAATATTTGCTATAATAATAGATTATTATAAAAAGGCCATATGACTAATTCATACGACCTAATTATCTTAATTATTAACTTCTTCGATATTTATTCTTTTAATGTTTAAATACTGTGCTGTATATAAGTGCGAATCAAAACATGTAATTGTTTCTCCATCATGCGTATATGAATAATTAGTTCTTACAGCTGCAATATTTAATTCTAGTGCGAAATATGCAAATGCGACATTTTGATCTCCCCACAATCTAACATCATAATTAGCTGAAGCATTATCTAAGGTAGATGGTGTAATTCCATCACCTAAAACATTATTATCCATTGGTACATTATCATAGTACACTTTTATGCCAGGTTTGCCAGATACAATTGAATCATCATCTGTATTACATATTCCGTAATCATAAAATCTAAAAACATCTTCTACCTTATAATCAGCTAATGAAACAGTTGATCCTGAAATATTATATAAAGTCTTTGCTGAGTCACCCTCAGTTACTTGTACTTTATTGTTCACGATATCATATTTTTTTGATCCGCCAAATGTTACATATTGATTTGATACTCCAATATAGTCTCCAACATAAGAATAAAAACCTGAAAAATTCATTTTTAGATTTATATTTTTAGATGTCATTATAGCAATTCTAAAGAATGCTGAATCACCAGGTACAATAGGTGAAACAGAAAGTGTTTCTGTATCAGTCCATGTCCATGAAAAACCATCATATGTACCTCTTTGTAGTTTCAAAGTATAATCATCATCTGTTTGATCAAAAATACCTTCAGCATCTCCCATTCCTCCAACCACAACACCTTCAGGAGCGTTTGTTTGATCATTCCCATCATCTTTTTTAGATTTACAAGAAGATAATAATAAAACTATAAAACAAATTATTGAAGCTATAAATACTTTCTTTTTCATTAAATATCACTCCCTTATTTAATTTTAATTGATATTTATATCAATAGTCAAATAAAAAGAAAAAGACTAAGAATAAATCTTAGTCCATTACTAATAAATGATCAGTATCAGAGAATGTGAATACTGCAGTATTTGCAGTAATTGAATAATCCTCTAATGAATATTTTTCACCCTTTACCTTTGGAGCAACAATTTTCTTTCCATCTAATAAAGCTGCTTCACTAATAGGTAAGAATGTATATTTTTCAACAATAGTGCTACCCTTATAAACTCTTCTTAAGAAAATAGGTAAATAGATAACATTAAATGTAATATCTTTATTACCAGCTAGGTAAGCTTCAGTAACATAATTAGTCTTAAATGTTCTATCCCATGCCGCCTTAGCATCAATATCAAATCCGAAATCATAATTCTTTACAATATTCTTTGATTCATCCTTAAATGTTGAATTAATACCATATTTAGAATTATAAATTTCTTTAATAAATGCTGTTTGCTCATCAGAATATAATTCAGTACCTGTATTTGAGAAGAATAATGATGGGAAAATTATAGATTTAAATTTCTTCTTATTAATCTTCTTCTCTAATGATTCATCCTTTTCCATTAATTCAGTTAATGAAATTGTATAAGATAATAGATTATCTTTGTAATCCTTTGAGATATAAACATCATAATAGCTTGTTGTCTTTGCGCTTCTCTCAGAATTGAAAAGTCTAATGCTTTCATCTCCATTATCAGCATCAAAATTTATTCTATAGTTTGCCTTATTAGTATCAGAAACCTCATCAATTCTTAAAGTAGTTAAATCCTTATTACTTTTACAAGATGTTAAAGCTGCTAAACCAACAAAGGCCATTCCTAATAATCCAAATAATTTTTTCACAAAAATCACCTTTTCCTTTGAACGAAACAATTATATCAAATTACTTAATCTATATCAAGAAAAATAAATAATTATCTACTTTTTATCCTTCTTTTCATTTAATTTCATTGCTCTTGGATGAGCTATAGTATAGCTCTTTTTAATTGTTTCATATCCAACATGTGTATATATTTGAGTTGTAGATAATGATTCATGTCCTAATAATTCTTGAACATATCTTAAATCCATTCCTCTATTTAATAAGGCAGTCGCAAAGCTATGTCTTAGCATATGTGGTGATATATGGAATGTTTCACCACAATCAGATACTGTCTTTTCTAATATTTTTCGTACTCCTACTCTTGTTAGGGTAGTACCATTTTTATTTAAAAATACATGTCTATTTTCTGTGCTTTTTGAATTATATAATAAATCAACTCTAAATGTAGAAATGTAATGCTTTAATGATTTTGCAAGTTCATCATACATTATTACAATTCTATCTTTATTTCCTTTACCATTGATTTTGATTGTTCTTTCAACAAAATCAATATCTTTTATTTCCATATTACATAATTCACTAACTCTTAATCCACACCCAAAAAGACAGCCAAGAATACAATAATTTCTATAGCCTAGCTTATTTTCTTTATCACAAGAATCCATAAGCATTTGTATTTCATCATTAGTTATTACCTTCGGTAATCTTTTAGGAATCTTTGGCTCCTCTAAATCCTTAAAGAAATTTGTAGAAAACATTTCTTCATTTACTAAAAAATCATAAAAGCTAGATAAAGAAGATATTTTTCTATGGATTGATGTTGAGGCTAAGCCCTTTTTTGATAAATAAGAAACATAATTTTGAGCAACCTTTTGATTTCTTATAAACATTAGACCCTTTGCCATTCCTTCAGTTTTAAGGAAGCTTTTAAATTCTAGGATGTCATTATTATATGAATCAATAGTATTAGATGAATAATTCTTAACATCTCTTAAATTAACAATAAATTCATTTAATGCTTCTTCATCACTTATCAATCTTAATAACCTCCTTCTCCATATCCTCTAATGCTCTTTTAGCATATAATGCCTTTCTTTCGTGCTTTTTATGAGGGATATCTAAATCCTTCATAATACCAAAGTTGGCATTCATTGGTTGGAAGCCTTCCTTTGCAGCATTACATATATATAAAGACATTGATCCCATTACTGTTGATCCTGGTAATGTGATTAATTCCTTTCCAGTTAAATATCTATCCATATTTATTGCAGCATAAATGCCTGAAGCAGCACTTTCAACATAGCCCTCTACTCCACTTATTTGTCCTGCGAAGAATATATTTGGATATTTTTTAGTTTGATATGTTGAATTTAAAATTTCTGGAGCGTTAATATAAGTATTTTTATGCATTCTTCCATATTTAGCAAATCTACAATTTTCTAGGCCTGGAATCATTTGAAATACTCTTTTTTGTTCTGGGAATTTTAAATGTGTTTGGAAGCCAACTAGGTTATACATAGTTTTAGCTGCATCATCTTGTCTTAATTGAACTACAGCATATGGCTTCTTTCCATCTGGTGTCATTAGGCCTACTGGCTTCATTGGTCCAAATGTTAAGGTTTGAGGTCCTCTTTTTGCCATAATTTCAACTGGCATACAGCCTTCAAATACCTTTAATTCAAAATCCTTTGGCTCTACTCCCTCAGCATTTATTAATGCATCATAAAATTTATCAAATTCTTCTTTTGTCATTGGACAATTATAATATGATGCTTCTCCTTTATCATATCTACTCTTTAAATAGACCTTATTATAGTCTATTGAATCAGCATAAATAATTGGTGCTTGTGCATCAAAAAAATAAAAATCATCACAACCGAATAATCTTTTAATTTCTTCACAAAGTGGTGATGATGTTAAAGGTCCTGTAGCAATAATAGTTGGAATATTAACATCTATCTTATCTACCTCATCATAAATAATTTCAACATTTGGTAATGATTTAATTACATTTGTAACATATTCACTATAGCCTTCTCTATCTACAGCTAAAGCTCCTCCGGCCTCAACATGGTTTAATCTTGCAGCCTTAATAATTAAGGAATCAAGCATTTCCATTTCTTTTTTTAATATTCCGCAGGCATTTTCCATTGAATCACTTCTTAGTGAATTTGAACAAACTAATTCTGCAAATTTTTCAGTCTTATGAGCTGGTGTCATCTTCTTTGGACGCATTTCATATAATTTAATTTTATGTCCCTTCTTAGATAAATACCAAACGGCCTCACATCCTGCAAGGCCAGCTCCGATAATGTTAATTTCCATAAAAACCTCTATTTATAACTTACTAATTCCTCTAATTCCACTCTTGTATTATGTGGCTTAATTTCCTTCGGATATCCTATAGGTAATAAACAAATAGGCTCAATATTTGAAGGAATATCTAATATTGATTTTAATATTTCATTGTTAAATGCACAAACAAATGTAGTACCTAAATTGATTGCGTAAGTCGCAAGCATCATATTTGTTGCACAAATAGTGGCATCAATTTCGCCATGATATTTAGCATCACTGCTTCTAATCCAGCATTCATTCTTGTCATAACATACCACTAATACAGTTTTAGCATCAAATGTACAAGGAGTTGCTTCTTTTAATCTTTCTAATAAGCTTTCATTTTCGATTACAATTATTCTTTCAGGCTGCTTATTTTTAGCAGTTGGTGCTAATCTTCCAGCCTCTAAAATATAATTTAATTCTTCTGTAGTAATTCTTTCTGCAGTAAAATTTCTACAAGAAAATCTTTCAGTAATAACCTCATCAAATGTTTTTTTTGAATTCATTATTCTTCCTCCTCATAAAATAAATCTTCATATAGCTGTGAAATAAAATCTTTAACTAATGTTTTCTTTTCATCCCATACCTTTATTGCGGTAGGAGTAACCATATAATCTTGGGATAAAATATGGCTTGAATGCTTTTTAATTTCACCAATAGCTTCTAGATAACTATCAGGATTTTTTTGACCTGCAGATAATAGATCCCATACAATTCCTAAAGATCCTTCCTCATCTAAAAGGTCAGCCTCTAGAACTACAATAAATTCATGATTCTTGCTAGTCTTTAGCATTTTCTTTTCTGAGTGATTAATAATAATATAGTTAACTTTATCAATAAAATCTTGACTATAGCCTTCATTTTTGGCATATTCTAAGAATATTTTAGATGAACCAATATGGTGTTCTCCCTTACCATAGGCATAGCCTACATCATGAAATAGGGCAGCAGTTAGGGCAACATCATAATCAAAATCATCATAATCAACACTTAGTCTCTTTACCCATTTGAATACTCTAACTGAGTGCTCATATCTATTTCTAAAAGATAGATTATGTCTTTTATCTAAAATGGCATCATTATCTTCTAATGTCTTTTTGATATATTGCATTATTTTTGTATATTCCATAAACTACTACCTCCCTATAATTTATGCTGATAGTTTTCCTTTGTAATAATTATATAAAGTCTCATCAAATGAAACATTATTATAATTATATGTATCAACACATTCAGTAACTGTTTCTTGTGTCATTTCCCAAATAACATTAACAGTAACATCATATTTTTCATGTGTTTTTACTTCGGTAATAACGAAGTTGCTATCAATTTTTATTTCAAACTGAATTTCTTTGAATACTGGTTCCTTTGTAGCATTAGCATTAGTTGCTACTTCACGCTTATAATAAAATGCTGCATTACTAGTAGGATCTAACTTAACTAATATTGTATATGTATTGTCATCATTTTTAGTCATAGTAGGATCTTCTAAATATGTTTCTTGACTAATAATATAACCATTCATTTGATATGGTAACCAACCATATCTATTTTTATATTCTTCGTCAGTTACTACTTCTACATTGTCATTATCGAATGTTGCGACAGGGACATCATCATTGCTAACAGTAGATGTCTTTCTTAATGCAACTTGACCATTAGAAAAGAATCTTTGTGAACCAGCAGTTCCCATATCTAGGAAACTACTTTTTGAAACACATTCGATAAATGCTTCATTATTTTTTACAATACGATAATTTGCTATCTTAACATTAACACCTGATGCTGTAGATGTTCCTGTAGTTCTTACCTCAAAGGCATTACATGTTGTAACTTTTCCAAGTGCAATACCTAATACTTCTTTAACTGTATAATCATCAATAGCTTTAATTTCATCCTCATCATCAATAATAATTACATCAGTTGTTTCATCAATATCGCCATCAAATCTCAATGGTGGCTTTTTAACACCATTATGTGCCAACACACCGAATAGAACACCACTTACTATTAATAACGCTGATATTATAATAATCTTAATCTTTGATTTCATAATACTTCCTTCTTAATTATAAATACACTTCTATTATATCTTTTTTTTATTATATAAAAAAGCACTAATTCTAAATTAGTGCCTTTTTCTAATTTTTATTACTTTATATTAGCTACTCTTAAAGTATCTCTAGCAATCATTACCTCTTCATTTGTAGGGATAATATATAGCTTAATCTTAGAATCTGGTGTAGAAATAATTCTTTCATCAGAGAAAGTATCATTTAATTTTTCATCAATCTTTACACCTAAAACGCCAAGACGCTTAGCGATATTTAATCTTAAATGCTTTAAGTTTTCACCCATACCAGCTGTGAAGCAAATTGCATCACATCCGCCCATGTATACATAATATGAAGCGATATAGTCAACGATTCTCTTAGCTTGAACATCGAATGTAAGCTTACATCTATGATCACCATCGTTCATACCTTGAGTTACATCTCTAGCATCGTTTGAACGACCAGACATACCTAAATATCCAGACTTCTTATTTAAAATGTTAACAACCTCTGCTGCAGTCTTGTTTTCTTTTTCACAAATATAAGAAACAACAGTTGGATCTAGATTACCACTTCTTGTTCCCATAGGAATACCCTCAAGTGGTGTAAGACCCATTGAAGTATCCTTACATTTTCCACCTTCAACTGCAGAAATAGATGCTCCATTACCTAAATGGCAAACAATAATCTTAGTATCTTCTAGCTTCTTACCCATAACTTCTGCACATCTTTGAGATACGAACTTATGAGATGTACCATGTGCACCATATTTTCTGATTCCGTATTTTTCATACCACTCATATGGTGTAGCATACATATAAGCCTCTTCAGGCATTGTTTGATGGAATACTGTATCAAATACAACTACCTCAGGAACGTTAGGTAAAGCCTTATAGAAAGCCTTAATACCAATGATATGAGCAGGATTATGAAGTGGTGCTAAATCAGCTAATTCAGCAATCTTCTTAACTACTGTTCCATCAGGACCATCAACTAAAGTTGAATCCTTGAAATATTCTCCACCTTGTACTACACGGTGACCAACACCAGAAATCTCGTTTAATGATTTAACGATTCCCTTGTCTAGTAATGTATCTAATAAAAGTTGAACTCCTTCAGCATGTGTAGGTAATACTGGATTAGTTTCTTCCTTCTTACCATTATATTTTAAAGTGAAAATACCTTCAGCAAGACCAATTCTTTCCATTACTCCTGAAGCTATTACCTTTTCCTCTGGCATCTCTAATAATTGGAATTTGATAGATGATGAACCAGCGTTAACTGCCATTATTTTTGCCATAATTATTTCTCCTTAAATATTTATTTATTCTTCTCAAACCACATTTCAATATCTGTTAATGCATCATTAAATGCATGAACATCAGTGAAATTAGGTAGCTTGACCATAAAGCATTTTGTTCCTTCTTTTAATTTTTTCTTTTGAAGAACTAAAATGATTTTAGGCTTTCCAGCCTTAAACATCTCATCAGGTAATTCTGTTAGACCTATAATTGTCATATCGTCTAATAGCTGTTTTTTAAATTCCTGATTAGCATCATAGTTGAAAAAATCATTTTCAACCATTCCTATTATACATCCATTTTCCTTTAACATATTCTTATAATGTAAGATTGCATCATAAGGGAAATATTTATTATCCTTATAATCTGAATGAGGCATATCAAATACAACCGCATCCATATTAGATAGATTAAGATTTAATGTATCCTGTAAAAATATTTCTGTTCTACAATTAAGTAAATCAGACATCATAGATGTTAGCTTAGTCATCCATAAATCATTATCACAAGCATATAATTCTAAATCTTTATCTAAATAATTAGAAATAGTGAATAATAAATTTCCAGTACCGCAAAGTGGATCTACTATTGATAGATTCTTCTGTGGACATATTTTAGTAATAAGGTATGCCATAAAAATACCAATTGTATCTGGGGTTGTATTACCATTTGGTATTCTCATCTCCTTAAAGCCTCTTAAGATTATTGATTGCATTGCCTTTCTAACATCCTCGACAGAAAAATCAACATTCTTGATTTTTGCATAAATCTTTTTAAGCTTCTTTAAATCTGATGGATTATCAAATTCAGTTAGTACTTCTCCAGCTAAAATATTTTTAACTGTCATTTCTATTAATTCAAAATATGGTTTTCTAAATACTTCATATAAAAAATTATTAGATTCATCAACACAATCAAAGAATAATTCTAGATTGTTTATCTTGACATCTTGCATACTTATAATCACCACAAAGTATTATATCAAAAATATATTTTAATTACAATTGAAATTACTTAAATATTCTTTTAATTCTTTGACACTATCACAGATTATTTTTGCCCCATTTTCAACTAATAATTCTTTTCTTCTATATCCGTAGGATACAAATACACCATGACAGCCAACATTTTTAACTGTTTGAACATCTATATCACTATCTCCAACATAAATTGCCTCTGCTGGCTTTGTGTCTAGATCCTCTAAGCATTTTAATACTACCTCAGGGTCAGGCTTTCTTTTATATCCCATACCATCTCCATAAACAGAATTAAATATATTAGGATAATGATTATTTATTAATAAGGATAAAGGTTTAATATTTTTATTAGATATTACCGCAAGCTTGAATCCTTTTTTCTTTAAATCTTTTAATAATTCAGGAATACCATCAAATGGCTTTGTATAAACATCAACATTATTATAATAATAATCCATAAATATATTAAATAGGTTATCAATAGATAGATTATCATTATTTGATTCTAATGAATCAGCTATTAATCTCTTTATTCCATTACCTAAATTATCCCTAGTTTTTTGAACACTTACTTTTGACAAATTAAATTCGGCAAAAGTATGATTTAAAGCCGCATTTAGGTCATAAATAGTATCTAAAATGGTTCCATCTAGGTCAAAAATTACTGTTTTTATCATTATTATCACCTTTTTCAATAAATTATAGCACATAATTTTTGCCGAATAAAATTCAAAAAATTCAAAAAAAGGCATTTTTGACTTATAAAATTTTGTAAAGTGTTAAAATTTTAAAATTTTTTTCGATAAAAGTATTGAATTTTTGATAGATTTTTTATAAAATGGGCTTGTCTTGTGAAATTGATAATCACAAAAATAAAAAAGAGAGGATAATATTATGTTTAAAACAGAATATGCAAAGCGTGTATACGCAGAATTAGAAAAGAAAAATGCTGGTGAAAAAGAATTCTTACAAGCAGCTAAAGAAATCGTTGAATCTATCGAAGGATATATCGCAAAGAATCCTAAAATGGAACAACAAAAGATTCTTGAAAGATTCTTAGAGCCTGAAAGATTTGTTCAATTCAAGGTTGTTTGGGTTGATGACAAGGGTGAATTCCAAGTAAACAGAGGATTCAGAGTTCAATATAATAGTGCAATCGGACCTTACAAGGGTGGTTTAAGATTACACCCATCTGTAAATGCTTCTATCATTAAGTTCTTAGGTCTTGAGCAAGTATTAAAGAATTCATTAACTACATTACCTATGGGTGGTGGAAAAGGTGGATCTGACTTCGATCCTAAGGGAAAGAGCGACAATGAAATTATGAGATTCTGTCAATCTTTCATGACTGAATTATATCGTCACATTGGACCAGACACAGATGTTCCAGCTGGAGATATCGGTGTTGGTGGAAGAGAAATCGGCTTCTTATTTGGTCAATACAAGAGAATTCGTGATGAATTCACTGGTGTATTAACTGGTAAGGGATTAACTTATGGTGGATCATTAGCTAGAACTCAAGCTACAGGTTATGGTCTATGCTATTATTCTCAAGAAGCTTTAAAGGCTTTAAGAAATACTTCTTTCGCTGGTAAGACAGTTGTTATTTCTGGTTCAGGAAACGTTGCAATCTACGCTAATGAAAAAGCTACTCAATTAGGTGGTAAGGTTGTAGCTATGTCTGATTCAAACGGATATATTTATGATAAGAACGGTATCAATCTTGATGTTGTTAAGCAAATCAAGGAAGTTGAACGTGGTAGAATTAAAGAATATGTTGATAGAGTAAAGGGTGCTGAATATCATGAAGGCTGCCGTGGAATTTGGTCAGTTAAGTGTGATATCGCAATGCCTTGTGCTACACAAAATGAATTAAATCTTGAAGAAGCTAAGACTTTAGTAAAGAATGGTTGTATCGCAGTATGCGAAGGTGCAAACATGCCTACTGAATTAGAAGCTGCTAAGTATTTAATTGAAAACAAGATCATCTTCACTCCTGCTAAAGCTTCAAATGCTGGTGGTGTTGCTACTTCTGGTCTTGAAATGAGCCAAAACTCATTAAGATTATCTTGGTCATTTGAAGAAGTTGATCAAAGATTACATGACATCATGGTTAATATCTTCAACGCTTCATATAAGGAAGCTAAGGAATATGGTTCAAATGACTTTGACCTATTAACTGGTGCTAATATCGCAGGCTTCAAGAAAGTTGCTGAAGCTATGTTAGCTCAAGGAATCTAATAAATAAAAATTAGAGAATTTCGAAAGAGATTCTCTTTTTTTATGCAATTAAAAAGGCTGAGAAATCAGCCTTTATTTATTCTTCAAATATAAATTTCATATTCCAGCTCATTCTAATATCATATAATAGCTTCATTAATCTAATAGACCTATTAGCTGGATAAATAGATGTTTCATTTTTCCTATTATTAATACAATTAATAGCTTCTCTTATTTGATATTCAAATCCATTTATTTCAAATGGAAAATCATATTCTTCATCTATATCCTTTTTAACAATAAATTTTTCAGCATGCTGGAAATCAGGAATATATATTATTCCATTTGTTCCATTAATATATACTTCTCTTTTAATATCTTCACCAATAGATGTTATAGAGGTTGCCTTAATGCCATTTTTATATACTAAATTGATTTTACTATATTCATCTGTATTATATTCATTTAATCTATAATTAGATGTAAAGCTATCTACTTCTGAATCAATAATCATATCTAATAATCCTAAATTATAGATACCAATATCTAATAATGCTCCTCCTGCTAATTTAGAATCAAATTTTCTAATCTTTCTTGTAGGGTTAGTATCAAACCCATAAGATACGCTTATTGACTCTATTTTGCCGATATAATTAGCTTTTAGTAGTTCTCCTAGCTTCTTATACATTGGAAGGAATTCAATCCATAATGCCTCCATTATGAACAAATTAAGCTTTTTAGCTAGATTATATAATTCAATTGCTTCAGTAGGATTTGTAGTAAATGGCTTTTCACATATTACATGCTTATTATGATATAAGGCATCTACTGCATTTTTATAATGCATATTATTGGGTGTTGCGATATAAATAACATCAATATTAGGATCATTCAATAATTCTTCATATGATCCATAATATTTTGATGAATTATATTTTTCTGCAAATTCTTTAGCCTTATTAATATCTCTTGAGCCTACTGCATATAATGTTTCATTTAATTTATTTAGTGTTGTTGCGAATTTATTAGCGATATTACCTAAACCAATTATTCCAAAATTCATAATAGCACCATCCTTATAATTAAATTATATTATATATTCAATAACAAAAAAAGGCTGATTTCTCAGCCTTTTATTTGTTTAATTAATCATTGTTAATCTTTGGATATTTTTCACGCTTATCATTATATGAAGTATGTAAATACTTATGAGCCTTATGTGAACCTGGTTCACCTAAGAAATTCTTATATAATGCTTGAACATCCTTATTTAAATGAGAACGTCTAACCTTCTTAGATAAATCCTCATCATATAATACTTTTGCACGCTTAGCCATGTAAGTTTGCATAATATCATCATCTTCATTTGGTAAGAATATTTCTTTAACGAATGGTTGTCCACCACCATTAATACATCCACCAGGGCATCCCATGATTTCGATGAAATGATATTTAGATTTACCAGCTTTAATTTCGTCTAATAAAATCTTAGCATTCTTCATGCTTGAAGCTACTGCAATATTATATTTCTTTCCAGCTATTGTTAAGCTAGCTTCCTTAATACCCTTGAATCCTCTAACTGGTAATAAATCAATTGGTTCTAATTCAGCACCTGTAATGATATGGTATGCAGTTCTTACAGCTGCCTCCATAACTCCTCCTGATGCACCAAAGATAACACCAGCACCTGTATATTCACCAAGTAGGTCGTTATCAAATTCTTCATCTGGAAGCTTCTTCCAAGTAATACCAGCACGTCTAATTAGCTTAGCTAATTCTCTTGTTGTTAATACAACATCAACGTCTGCGATACCATCAACAGCGTTTTGAGGACGCTTGTTCTCATATTTCTTTGCAACACATGGCATGATAGATACAACACAAATCTTTGATCTATCAATGTTATGTTTTTCTGCATAATATGATTTAATAATAGCTCCTACCATCTCATGTGGGCTCTTACAGCTTGATAGATGTGGTAATAGCTCAGGATAATAATATTCAATATAATTAATCCAACCTGGAGAACATGAAGTAATCATAGGTGATACAGCCTTAGTTGATAATCTATGAATCCACTCGTTTGCTTCTTCCATAATTGTTAAGTCAGCACCAAAGTTAGTATCAAATACTCTATAGAATCCTAATCTGTGTAATGCAGCTACCATTTTACCTGTTCCAGATGTACCAATCTTCTCACCGAATTCCTCAGCGATTGCAGCTCTTACAGCTGGAGCTGTTTGAACGATAACAATCTTTCCATGTCTAAATGCATCATCTAGCTTTTCAATTTCTGAATGCTCTTGTAATGCACCTGTAGGACATACATTTACACATTGACCACATTGAATACATGGTACTTGAGCAAATGATCTATTTTCACTTGGAGCAACGATAGTCTTGAATCCTCTGTTTTCAAATCCAAGGATACCAATACCTTGAACTTCTTTACATGTTTCAATACATCTACCGCATAGGATACATTTTGATGTATCTCTTACTAATGCTGGAGCTAAATCATCATATGTAGCTGGAGTTTTAGCACCCTCATACATACCTTCTCTAGCACCAACTAATCTAGAAACCTCTAATAACTCACACTTACCATTCTTTTCACAAGCTTGGCAGTTCATTGAGTGATTAGATAATAATAATTCAACACTAGTTCTTCTTGCATCTACTGCCATTGGGTCAGTAATAGATACCTCTAAGCCCTCTCTAATAGGGTAAGCACAGCTTGGAACTAATCTTCTTTCGCCTTTAACCTTAACAAGGCATACACGGCATGAAGCAAGTGAACATCTTCCATCCATCCATGAACATAGAGAAGGAATTTGATATCCACATTTTCTAGCTGCTTGTAATAATGTCAATGAATCATCAACCTGATAATCATGACCTTCAATTTTAATATTTACTATTGCCATATTATCACTCCTATCCTTTAATTATTGCACCAAATTTACATCCAGCAACACATGTACCACACTTGATACACTTAGCTTGATCAATTGCCATAGCTGGTTTCTTCTTACCAGGAGCAATATAGTCAGTTGGATGAATTGCATCAACAGGACAGTTTCTAGCACATAGTCCACATCCAATACACTTATCTTTAACAATTGAGAACTGCATTAGATTCTTACAAACTCCTGCATCACATTTCTTATCAATAATATGTCTTTCGTATACTTCACGGAATTTAGATAAAGTAGATAATACTGGGTTAGCTGCAGTTTGTCCTAAACCACAAAGTGAACCAACTTGAAGTGAATTAGATAAAGCTTGAAGCTTTTCAATATCTTCCATTTCACCCTTACCATCAGTAATTCTATCTAATATTTCTAATAATCTCTTAGTACCAATTCTACATTGAGAGCACTTACCACATGATTCGTCACAAATAAATCCTAAATAGAATTTAGCAACGTCAACCATACAGTTATCCTCATCCATAACAATGGCACCACCAGAACCCATCATTGAGCCCTTAGCGATTAGGTTATCATAATCGATTGGAGTATCAAGGTCATTAACAGTTAAGCATCCTCCTGATGGACCACCAGTTTGAATTGCTTGGAATTGCTTATCATTAGGGATACCTCCACCAATGTCATAAACTAATTCTCTTAATGTTGTTCCCATAGGTACTTCTACTAGACCAACATTCTTAACCTTACCACCTAATGCGAATACCTTAGTACCCTTAGATTTTTCAGTACCAACAGCAGCAAATTTAGCAGCACCTTCTCTTAAAATGTAAGGAATATTTGCTAAAGTTTCAACGTTATTAATAATTGTAGGCTTACCCCATAATCCCTTTACAGCTGGGAAAGGTGGACGTGGTCTTGGCATACCTCTCTTACCTTCAATTGAGTTAAGTAGAGCAGTCTCCTCACCACAAACGAATGCACCAGCACCAAGTCTGATATGTACATGGAAGTTAAAGCCTGTACCTAAAATGTTATCACCAAGTAAACCAAGCTTTTCTGCTTGTTCAATTGCGATTCTTAATCTTGAAACAGCAACTGGGTATTCAGCTCTTACATAGAAATAACCATCAGATGCGCCAATTGCATAACCAGCAATAAGCATACCTTCAATTACATTTAGTGGGTTACCTTCAAGGATTGATCTATCCATGAATGCACCTGGGTCACCCTCGTCACCATTACAAACAACATATTTAACATCATTTTGTTGATCAAGAGCAAATTGCCATTTTCTACCAGTAGGGAATCCTCCTCCACCACGGCCTCTTAATCCTGATGCTAATACTTCATTTACAACTTCTTGTCTAGACATATGTAGAGCTTTAACTAAACCCTTATATGCGTCATAGCCTAAAGCCTCATCAATATCCTCTGGGTTAATTACACCACAGCCATGTAGTGCAATTCTCATTTGCTTTTGATAGAAAGGAATATCTTCTTGTCTCTTACATTTCTTTCCTGTATTTGGTTCTACATATAATAATCTTTCAACTATAGTATTACCAACGATATCTTGATCCATAATATCCTTTACATCAGCAACAGTTACACCATGATATAAAGTATCTTCTGGATATATTTTAACGAAAGGTCCTTGTGAACAGAAGCCGAAGCAACCAACCTTGTTAACTTTAACCTTTCCTTCTAATTTTCTTTCTTTTATTTCTTTTTCAAATTCTTCTAAAATAGCTTTTGAATCACTAGATAAACATCCTGTACCACCACAGATAGTAATAGTACGATATGTAGCAGTTCCATCTAATTTTCCTTTGAATACACCAAAGCATTCAGCAATTTTTTTATCTAGTTCTTGTTCGTTTTTGATTTGTACTAACTTTTCCATAAACTACTCCATGCCCTTTTCCTTGTATTCTTTTATTATTTCAGGTACATCTGATAATTTTACCTTTGGATATACCTTTCCATTAATTGAAATAGCTGGAGCAATACCACATGCACCAATACATCTCAATCCATCTAGTGTAAATAATCCATCCTTTGTAGTTTGGCCAACCTTGATATTTAATAAGTCACTGAACTTATCTAATACATTTTGACCACCTTTAACATAACATGCTGTACCAATACATACACCGATAACATATCTTCCTTTTGGTTGCAATGAGAAGAATGAATAAAAAGTTACAACTCCATAAATCTCACTTGTAGGAATACCTGTTTCTTGACTAACAACCTCTTGAACCTCAAGTGGTAAATAGCCATACTCATTTTGGATATCAGCTAAGATTAACATTAAAGGAGATGGCTCATCCTTATAACGTCCACAGATCTCTTTAATTTGATCTACTGCTTCTTTTCTTAAAAACATCTTTCCACCCTTTTCTTTTACTGCTTTTAACAAAAAAATATTGTTAAATTTTTTTAATTCTTTTTTACTGCCTAAGCACATTTTATTATTTTTAATAATAGATGTCAATAAAAACGCTTTAGTAAAGCGCTTTACTAAAATAAAAAAGCCTTAATTTTTGAGATTAAGGCTCATTATTAATAAATTAATATTTTACGATTGCGTATAGCTTTTTACCACGTCTTAGAACGATAAATTTACCTTCAATTGCGTCATTCTTTCCAAGCTTAGCTTCAATATCAGTTACCTTATCTCCATTAACTAAAACAGCACCATTTTTAATAAATTCTCTTGCTTCTCTCTTTGATGATGCAAGACGTGCTTCAATTAATGTATCTACTAATGTTGAATCATCTTTTCCTTCAACTGATGGTAAATCACCAAATCCCATTTCAATTTCATCTGCAGTTAATGATTTAATATCACCAGAGAATAATGCTTCACTGATCTTTACAGCCTCGTTATAAGCATCTTCACCATGAATAAATGTAATTACTTCCCTAGCTAATGCCTTATGAGCCTCTCTTAAATGTGGAGCCTCTAGATTCTTCTTTTCTAATACTTCAATTTCTTCTTTAGATAAGAATGTTAAGAACTTTAAGTAATCAATTACCTTAGCATCCTCACTGTTGATAAAGAATTGATACATTTCATATGGAGAAGTCTTCTTAGCATCTAGCCAAACAGCCTTACCATTTGTCTTACCAAACTTAGTACCATCTGACTTAGTTAATAAAGGCATTGTAAATCCGTAAACCTCTTTGCCTTCTTTTCTTCTTACTAAATCAATACCAGCTGTGATATTACCCCATTGGTCTTGACCAGCAACTTGTAAAGTAACATTCTTTTCCTTATTTAAATACCAGAAATCTAATGCTTGTAAAATCATATAAGAGAATTCAGTAAATGTAATACCTGAATCTAGACGTCTAGCAACAATATCCTTTTGAAGCATTAAATTAACATTGAAATATTTACCATAATCTCTTAAGAAGTCAATAATATTAATCTTTCCTAACCAATCTCTATTATTAACTACCTCAAAGCCAAATAGCTTTTCAGCTTGAGCCTTTAAGCAATTGAAATTATGATCTACTGTTTCATAAGTAATCATAGGTCTTTCAGCATCTGGTTTTGGATCTCCAATTAAACCAGTACCTCCACCTACTAATAAAATAGGGTGATGTCCAGCATCCTTTAATCTTTTAGAAATTAAAAAGCTTGAGAAATGACCAATGTGAAGTGAATCACCTGTTGGGTCTGTACCAATATAGAAAGTCATTCCACCCTTATTTAATTTTTCTTTAATTGATGGATCAGATACATCCTTAATTAATCCTCTCCATTCTAATTCTTCATAAATACCCATAATAATAATTCCTCCTAAAATAAATAAAATAAAAAGTCCTTAAGATAAAATCCTAAGGACGAATAAACCGCGGTACCACCTTAATTCTGTATAATTAAATACAGCACTTAAAACATAATACTCTCAAGAAGTGTAATTCATATTTTAATCATTATCTATTTTCACCAACCATAGATTCTCTAAAAATTAAATTAAAATACTACTAATAATCTATCATCGAGTTATTAATTTGATTCTCTTTCAACTACTCTATATGGAAGCAAGATTTTAGATTCAGAAACTTCTTCATGCTGCATATATTTTGTTAATAATCTCATTGATACAGCACCAATATCATATACTGGTGTATCAACGCATGTTAGATTTGGTCTTGATAATACTGCATATTTAGTATTTTGTAGACCTACAACAGAAACATCTTCTGGAACCTTAAATCCAGCCTTGATTGCGCAATTCATAAAGCTGATAGCAATTGAATCTCTAACTGAGATTAATGCATCAAATTTCTTATTCTTAATGAATTCCTCAAAATGTAATGTATTAATAGATACATCACCAGATGTTCTTATAATTAAAGGCTCTAAGCCTTTTTCTTCCATTGCCTTAACATATCCATTAACCTTGTGTAGGTTAACAGTATATTTTCTTACTGTAGAAGCTAGGTATACATCCTTTCTTCCTGCCTCTAATAATTCCTTAGTAATTTCATAAGTTGCCTTTTCATAATCAATAGAAACTGATGGAACATCTAAGTCATCATAGATAACGTTACATAAAACTACAGGAATTTGTGCATCCTGAATTTGGTTAATAACTGAATGCATTTGATCTGATTCTAATTCATCATTTAAGAATAGAATACCATCAACCTGCTCAGCAACTACAGTTCTGATTGCTTCTTTAATATCCTCATGCTCTGCCATTGAGAAAACCTTCATAGCATAGTCATATTTCTTTGCTATATCAATAATACCACCTAGTAATTGTGCTGTTGCTGCTCTTGAAACATCAGCCATAACAATTCCTACAGTAGTTGATTTTCTACTTGCAAGTCCTCTAGCGATTGCATTAGGTCTATAGCCTAATTCCTTAATAACCTTTAGAACTCTTGCACGAGTTTCTGGATTAACTTTTTCTGGATTATTCATTACTCTACTTACTGTAGCTAATGATACCTTTGCTGCTCCTGCAACATCATAAATTGTTGTGTTCGCCATTTATAAATCACCCCAATACGACAAGAGCATTATAACATAATGAAAACGTGTTTTCAATACATTTTCATAAAATACCTGAAAACGTTTTACTATTTTTTCACTACGCTTTCAATTATTTCTAATTCAAATCTATATTTTTGTTTTACATTAGGATATTTAATGTGATCAACCTCACTTAGAAACATTTCTAATTGTCTTACCCAAAGTGAGCCATCACCATATAGCCTTCTATAAACAACCATTTTTTCTTTTGTTTCACTATCAAATGCGATATCCTCTACAAGATATCTATCACCCTTAAAATGCTTATAAATACCATGTATAACTATTTCTCTCATATTCTTCTCCTTAGAATAAGCTTTGTTGAATATATCCACCATTAGCTTCATTCTCATCAAATGAAACCCAAATGTGATTTAATTTAACTGGATTAATCATCTTTGGAATATGCAATAATTCAATATCATTAAAATCATATGCATATGCAGTTCTATTAATCATATAATCTTTGCTGAGCTTTTCATTAACAACATCTAGATTATAATCATCTGTAATATGCCATTTTACATAATCTTCATATGTAATTTGATGAACATCATATAAATCAACATATCCATATAGCTTATAGGTAGTTGATTCTATAAGTCCAATTTTACCTCTTATATCTGTATCATATAATCTAGCATCAAAAAATGGTCTTTGATTTAAGATATCTAGAATATATT
>CAMJFY010000005.1 GCA_946405105.1 uncultured Caryophanales bacterium | reverse complement strand
TGCTGGTAATCAATTAGATAAGAATACATACTTACCAGATTGTGATGATCATGTAATAAGACCAGGTGAAAGCATTGTACCAACTGTATTAAGCGAAACTTTACAAGAATTAATCACTAGCTATATAGATTAATTTATCATAAAAAATAATAGAGCCTTTATGGCTCTTTTAGACTATTTAGGGAGGCTTTTATGAGCTTAAAAATTTATAATTCATTAACTAATAAAATAGACGAATTTAAACCACATAACGAAAAAGAAGTAAATATGTATGTTTGTGGACCTACAGTTTATAACTATATTCATATTGGTAACGCAAGACCTGTAATTTTCTATGATATGCTAAGAAGATATTTAGAATTTATTGGATATAAGGTTAATTATGCATCAAACATTACAGATGTAGATGATAAGATTATCAATAAGGCAATTGATTCAAATAAAACTGAAGCAGAGGTTGCTAAATTCTTCGAAAATGCATATTGGGATTCAGTTTATAAGGTTGGTTCTAGAAAACCAGATATGATACCTCACGCAACTGATTATATTAATGAAATGATTTCTTTTATTAATGAATTAATTGAAAAGGGATATGCATATAGTGTAGATGGTGATGTATTCTTTAGAGTATCTAAAATTGAAGATTACGGATGCCTTTCTAACCAGGTTTCTGAGGATCTAGAATCAGGTGCTAGAATCCAGGTTAATAGTAAGAAGGAATCACCATTAGATTTTGCATTATGGAAGAAAACTGATAAGGGTATTAAATGGCAATCACCATTTGGAGAAGGTAGACCAGGATGGCATACTGAATGTGTTGTAATGAACCATAAGCTATTTGGTACTAACCTAGATATCCATGGTGGAGGAATGGATTTAAAATTCCCACATCATGAAAATGAAATAGCTCAATTTGAAGCATTATATAAAACACATTTAGCTAAATATTGGATTCATGTAGGTAGATTAGACCTAGATGGAGAAAAAATGTCTAAATCATTAGGTAATGTTATTTATGTTAAAGATCTAAATTCAACAACTGATGGAATGATTTTAAGATCTTTAATATTATTCTCACCATATAGATCAATTATTTCTTATAGTGAAGATTTAAGAAATCAATATGCTAAAGAATATGAAAAGTGGCAAAGAGCATATAAGCAAGCTCTATATACATTACAATACAATAATTTATTAAACGATAAATTAGACGAAAATGATATTAATGAATTCAAGAAACAAATGGATGATGATTTTAATGTTCAAAATGTATTAACATTAATCAACAATATCATTAAGTCAATGAATACAACATTAAGAAATAAGGAATATGAAGCTTTAGCTGTTAAAATGAATACATTTAAGACTATTTTAGATGTATTAGGTATTAATTTATTCGTTGAAAAAATGAATGATGAAAACCTAGATAATTATAAGAAATGGCAAGAAGCAAGAAATAATAAAGATTTTGAAACAGCTGATATTTATAGAAATAAATTAATGGCTGCTGGTATTATCTAATGGATTACAATCAATTAAACGGATTGTCTTTAGCTTATCTTGGAGATGCTGTATTTGAACTAATAATTAGAGAATATTTATTAAATAAAGGATATTCAAAAGTGAACACATTAAATAAGAAATGTGTTGAGTTTACTAGTGGTAAATCACAAGCCGACTTTATTTATTATCTAATTAATGGTAAAATATTAAATAATGATGAAATAAACATTTATAAAAGAGGAAGAAATTCCCACATAGGATCTGTTAGAAAGAATATTGATGTTGAGACATATTTAGCCGCAACAGGCTTTGAGGCATTAATAGGATTTCTATATTTAAGAGATAAAGAAAGACTAAATGAAATTATAAAATTAATAATAGAAAGAAAGGAGGAAAATACTAATGAAAGAAGCCAATGATGAAAAAGAAAAGAAATCAAAGGATACCAAGGTTGATGAATTATCCGAAGAAGAATTACGTAGATTCTTAGCAGAAAATGAACAACAAAATCAAAAGGCTGACATCGATGAAGGCGCAGAAGAAATTGAAGAAAATGATCCTTTAGAAGTTGTTGATGAAATTACTATTTTACCTCCTAAGGAAAAAAGAAAAAAGGACAAGCAAGAATCTAAAGAGGAAAGAAGAGTAGAAAAGCTTCGTCAACAATCAATTAAGAAAAGAAAAAAGCATTTGAAGAAGCATACATCTACACTTAATAGATATGAGCCTGATCCAAATGTTGGTTTAACAAGTGAAATAATTGAAAATAGAATTATTGATGGATTTAGTAATGCTGCAATAAAGAAGAAAACTAAATCTATTCCAAGAATTATATTTACTAACATTGTTTCATTCTTCAATATTATGATGTTCTTAATTGCTGCAGCATTAATTGCCGTAGGAGCATATAAGGACTTAATATTCCTAGCAATCATTACATGTAATATCCTAATCGGTATTATTCAAGAGATTAAAGCTAAGAATATGATTGATTCATTATCTTTAATGTCAGCACCAACTGCCATTGTTATAAGAGAAGGTAATGAATTAGAAATATCAACTGAAGAGGTTGTTCTTGATGATATTATGGTTTTAGAGACAGGTGCTCAAATCTGTGCTGACTCCATTGTTGTTGAAGGAACAATAGAAGTAAATGAATCATTATTAACTGGTGAAAGTGATGCGATAATCAAACAACCAGGTGATAAGCTATATAGTGGTTCATATGTTGTTTCTGGTAAATGTAAGGTTAGAGTAGACGCTGTTGGTAAAGATAATTATATTGAAAAATTATCTAGCCAGGTTAGATCTTATAAGAAGCCTAAGAGTGATCTATTAAAATCTTTAAGCTTAATTATTAAGGTAATGGCTGTCCCTGTAATTGTATTAGGCGGCTCATTATTCTTTATCATGTATTATAGAGCAGATTCTAATTACACTGGTGATATTGTTAACTGTATTAGAAAAACTGCAGGTGCCATGGTTGGTATGATTCCTTCTGGATTGTTCCTAATGTCATCAATTGCGTTAATGGTTGGTGTTATTAGATTAGGACAAAGAAACGTATTAGTTCAGGAATTATACTGTATTGAAATGCTTGCCAGAGTAAATTGTATATGTCTAGATAAGACAGGTACAATTACAGATGGTACAATGGTTGTTAAAAATGTAATTGATTATAATTCAGCTAATGGTCTCGCGACCAGAAATATAATATCTGCGATGCTAAATGCATTACCAGATAGAAACCTAACAAGCCAGGCATTAAAAGAAAAATTTGGATTAGGTAAGAGAATTAAGCATATCGCAAAGATTCCTTTCTCAAGCCAAAGAAAGCTACAAGCTGTAACATTTGATAAATATGGAACATATATTTTAGGTGCTCCAGAATTTGTATTAAAGAATAATTTTGATAGATATAAAAAGGATGTAGACAAATATGCTAACCTAGGTTATCGTGTTCTATGTCTTGCCCATAATGATGGTCATATCGTAGATGGTGAATTACCTGAGGGTGAAAATGTAGTTATTTCAATGATTTTAATTGAAGATACAATTAGACCTGACGCAATCAACACTATTAAATATTTCAAGGATTCTGGTGTTGAAGTAAGAGTTATTTCAGGTGATAACCCTATTACAGTATCTAAGATTGCTCAAAGAGCTGGTATTCCAAATGCACATAAATATATTTCATTAGAAGGAATGTCTGAAAATGATGTTATTAGAGCGGCATTAAGATATACAGTATTTGGACGTGTTTCACCTAAACAAAAACAAATTTTAATAAAAACATTAAAATCATCTGGTAGAACAGTTGCGATGACAGGTGATGGTGTTAACGATATTCTTGCCTTAAGAGAGGCAGATTGCTCAATCGCTATCGCATCTGGTAGTGCTGCAGCTAGAAACTGTAGCCACTTAGTATTATTAGACTCTAATTTCGATTCAATGCCTTTCGTAGTATCTGAAGGAAGAAGAGTTATTAATAATGTTACTAAGGTTTCATCTTTATTCTTAACAAAGACTATTTTCTCTCTATTCCTAGCAATAGAGGCAGTTATTATTGGAACATACCCTATTTCAACAAATCAATTATTCCTAATTGATACACTTGCTATAGGCTTACCTTCATTATTATTAGTTAATGAGCCTAATAATAGTCCGGTTAAAGGTAGGTTCTTGTATAACGTTATTAGAGAAGCCCTCCCAGGCGCTCTAACGATATTATTATTATCAATAATTGTATTCGGTTTAGCTAGTTCAATGTATTTAGATACAATAACTAGAAATACAATTATCATTATTGCCGCAACACATACATGCTTAATGGTATTATTTAAAGCATGTCATCCATTTAATACAATGAGAAGAATATTGTGTACGGTCTGCTATTCATTGTTCCTATTCGGAATTCTAATTATACCAAGATTCTTTGAAATAAGACCAATGTTATCAACTGCTGTATATTATTCTCAGGATTATGAATCAACAATAGTATCACATTATCCAAGTATTGATAGATCTGTTGATGGTATTTATGTTGTTGATGGTAAGATTACATCAATTTCTGTTGCTAATAGCCAAAATAGTGAGCTATTTGTTGTAGGTGGAGACCCTGATGATAAGACAGAGGTTAATAAGATTTATTATTCATTCTCTTCTACATCAATAATTAATGGTGTATATGATAAATCATTAAGATTAGATAAGGAAGTAAATATTCCTACAATTAGCTATACTGATAAGGGTGAAATTATTTTTGGCGGATACGAAATTGTAAAAGACAAAAAGAATTCACAAGATTATACTAGCTCAAGCACATTAAGAGCTGATAAGAATGGTAAGCTATATTTTGGTGATGATACGGATCCAATTAAGATTAAGCTTACTGAATCAAATGATTTTTATGAATATGTACAATATGGTTTATATGATGAAAAGAACGCTGTTTTTGAAGCATCAATTATGCCAGTTGTAGAAATTGTTAATAATGAGTACATTATTAAGAAGGGTGAACAGCCAAAGGCTGGTGAGCATTATTATGTTCCAGCTTCAATGCCTAACCTTTCTCAAAATTTAGTATTAACTCTAGAGCCATATTCTGATACATCATATGCATTATTAGTAAATGGTCAAAAGATTTATGCAAAGGATGAAGATACTCCATATTTAGTTAATTTACCTAATTTCTCTTCAGATATGAAGGGTGATGAGGAAAAGCTATATCTATGTGGTATTGATTCTGGATATTCTATCTTTAGAATCTATGGTGAAGAAAAAACTGTAACAATTAACGATGTTGAAAAAACAGTTTATTCAATTATGGATTCAGAAGGAGAAGAATTCTATTTTGATGCAGAAACAATGACTATTTATGATTCAGAATTAAAAGATAAAACATCTAGCTTCTCATTTGGAAAAGATGGCATTAATAGCTTTATTGGAGCTGATTCAAATCCAATAGATGTTTACAAGAATGATAGTGAATTATCTGTATATATTGATAAAAATATAGATGGTGATTATTCATCATACTATAGCTTAATGTATTATAATAAAACAACTAACCAATATTCAAAGATTGGTTCTGGTATAACAACTAAGCTATCAATTAATTATGTTACAAATAAGCCAAATATTGAATGTAGTGTTAAACCAAACATTAATGTAACTGAGGCAGATCATTATATTATTGATGGTTATTATACTTCATATGAAGCATCTAATAATTCAATAAACCCTGTTATTACTGAAGATCATTTCTTAGTTATTGGTGGAGTTAAAACAGATTATAAGCTTGCTGATAACTATGTAACTACTCAAAAGGGTGGATTCGTATCAGTAATTACATTGTCATCTTTAATTTTCTTATTGATGCTATGCCTATTATCAGCACCAGTAATGAAGATATTCCAATACTCAGTACCTTGGATGTCTAACGCAATTAACTATGTTAAGACTGGATTAAATAAGATTGGTTCTAAGGAAGAAAAGAATAAAACTGTTCAACCTGAGGAAGAGGAAGAAAATCTAGAGGAAGAAGACGAATAAAAATAGCTTAGCAGCAAATATGCTGTTAAGCTTTTTTATTTTTCTTTTTATATTCAACTGGTGAAACACCATAATATTTTTTAAAAGCGTATGAGAAATGCTCAGGAGTAGAATAGCCTACTAGCTCTGCAAGCTCAGATATCTTTATTTTAGTATATAAAAGCTTATTGGATGCGAAACTCATTTTGGCATCCGTTTTTATTTCATTAAAGCTTTTCTTATAATTCTTTATTAAATATCTTTGAAGCTCTCTAATACTCAAATGTAATCTATTAGCTAAATCAATAACAGTAATAGTAGAGAATTCCTCTTTAAATATATTTTCTATTTCAAATTGTAAGCTAGTAGTACTCCAATGAGATAATCTTTTTCCTTTGATTCCTTCATTTCTTAATAGTTTAACAATTATATTTTTAAAATCTGAAACTATTAATTCATTATATCCTAATTGTTTATTTTTAAATTCATTTAATAGATCATCAAATAAATATGAAAGTCTTGTATCATTTCCAATCATATATTTTTTACTAAGAGGAAGGTATTCCTTATAAGCTCTATCATCTTCAATTAATAAATAGACTGAATATAAATCTATATCTCCATTTGGTATTAATGAATATGATACAAATTCAGGAATTACAATATATGATCCTTCATTTATTTCATATAGTTCATCATCTATTTGAACCTTTCCATTACCATGTCTAATGTAGTTGATTTCTATGGTTTTTGTCCCATGATAAATTAGGGGTGTAACTTCATTAATTGTATGATATGTAAAATCAGCAAGAAGAAAAAACATCTTAGCCATCATAAATTTAATTGAGTCTTTTGTATTGAACAATTAAATCACCCTCTTAACAAACAATATTATATAAAACATTCGAAAATATGTCAAAAAATAGGGTAAAGATGTCATAAAAAGCGCTTCACTTAGAATTTTTTATAACATAAAATAAAAATACTTGGAGGAAGTAAAGAAATGAAAATTAAGAAAATTATCCCATTAGTAGCATTAGGTATGTTTGTTTTAGCATCATGTGATAAAGCAAATGTAGATGATGCTTTAGACAATAACAATATTAGTGATTCTGGTAGCACAGATTCAGGAAATAATGACTCAGGAGCTACAGGTCCAGGCACTACTGATGAAGGAGGAACAACATCTGGAACTACAGAACAAACACCAGTAGAACCTACAGTACCAACAGAGCCAACTGTGCCAACTGTACCAACAGAGCCTCAAACACCTGCAGAACCAGCTGAGCCAACAGAACCTCAAACACCAACAGAACCAACAGAGCCAGTGGGTCCAACTGTAGATGAAAGCTTTGTAAAAACAAATGCGAAGGTTTACATGGTTGGTGATTCGACAATGTGTAAATATAATACAGAGCCACATTATTATCCACGTTATGGATATGGAACTCAAATGTATAAGTTCTATGATTCTGAATATATTACAATTGAAAATTTGGCATTATCTGGAAGAAGCTCATATTCATTTTTAAGTGAAGAAAATTATGAAACATTAACTAATAGCTTAAAAGAAGGAGATTATTTAATTATTGGCTGGGGCCATAATGATGAGAAATATGGTACTGCAACATTTAGAAATGCTAAATATGATTCAATTGATCAAGCAATGGCTGATGATGCATCATTCCAAAGATGTGTTTATGACAATTATGTTCAATTAGCATTAAATAAGGGTGCATTCCCTATTTTAGCTACACCAATTGTAAGAGCTGATAAGAATGATGATTATTCAGGAGCTTCAGGACATATTACAGCTTATGGTGATTATAGACAAGCAACTATTGACTTAGCTAATAAATATGATATTCCATATGTTGATTTAACTACATTAACAAAGACTGAATATACAAAGATAGGCTATAGCGAAGCTATTAAATATCATGATATATTAAAAGGTACTGATGCATCAGAAGGAGCATTACCTGATTGGTCATCTGTAGATACAACTCATATTAATTATTATGGTGCAACTTATGTAAGCTATGAATTTGCGAACGCACTTGGTGGAACAGATTCAACATTAAAGTATTATGTTAATGATAATATTGAAAAGCCAACAGAAGATATTTTAGTAAAATATTCTGGATATGTATGGTCACCATATGCATCAGTTGATTTAACAAAATACGCAAATGCTGGAAACCTAGAAAAATCAGGTGATTGGTATGGTACAGCATATGGAGATGTAGGTGGAAATCCTCAAGGTACTGCAAACGGATATTGGGCAAAATCAACTTCAGCAGGAATTTATAAGGTTGGTCAAGGAGAATCAACTGGAACTACAAAATATAAGGGTAAGATTGATAAAAAATCAGAAGGAGCATCTTATATGTTCCAAAAGCTTCCTGCATATACTAAATTTAAGATTTCAGCAGAAGCTAGAATTATATCTTATACTGGTGACAATAAACAAGGTGGATTCGGATTAACATTAATGGATGCTTGCTGGATTGGAGAAACAGCAAAGGATGCAAGTAAGATATCTGGAGCAACTTATGCAGGTATATTAACAAATAGTGAAAAATCTCATACAGTTAATTTCTCAAGAAATATGTCATTAGAGGAATCATTAGTTAAATCAAATAACACATATTCAGGTGCATTAGCTAGTTATGATAGTAGTGCTACATCTAATACAGTGTTCTATTTTGAAATTGAAAGAACAGGACAAGAAGTATATTGTAGAACTAAGGTTGGTACAGAAACAATCGTAGATGGTGTAAAGACTGTAACATATGGAACTACATATGAAACTAAATATGTTGATTTTGATTATTTTGCAAAGGATAATCAATATGTATATCTAGCAATGTTTGGTGCACGTGGTTATATCGTTGAATTTAGCAATGTTAATTTTGTAAATAACGGAGAATATGCTGGAGCATAAATAAAATGGAGCTTTACAAAAGCTCCTTTTTTATTGGACAAATAGAGGAGTTTTTGTTATGATTTATATGAGGTAATTTTTATGGAAAATAATAGTAATTATTCTTACATGGAACCAATAATTGAATATATTATTGCTGGAGTTATAATTATCGCATTTATTGTTCTTGTTTGTATAACAGGCTTTTATTGGGGTTATTTAGCTATTTTAATAATTCCAATCGCTTTTATAATTAATGGTATTTTAACACATATTAAAATTAGAAATTATAAAAGACAAGAAGCAGAAAGAAAAATCGAAGAATAAAATTAATTTAATAAAAGATATATTAAGATAACATATATTTTTTGAGGTATTGTATATGAATGATTTTCTTTACGGAATGAAGAAGGGAATACCAATTGGATTAGGCTATTTTGCTGTATCTTTTTCTTTTGGAGTAATGGCAGTTAAAGGCATAACACCTTTAAGTGCTGTTATTATTTCAGCCACTAATTTAACATCAGCAGGACAGTATGCAGGCGTTAATTTAATTATGCAGCATGCTCCATATATTGAGCTATTTTTAGCATTATTATTAATTAATATTAGATATTCTTTAATGAGCTTATCATTAACTCAAAAGATAGATAGATCAATACCAATTGGAGTTAAATTATTAATTGGCTTTGGAATTACAGATGAAATATATGCAGTAAGTATAACGGATTCGCATAAGATAACGGCCAAATACATGTTTGGCTTAATATTGTTACCATTTGTTGGATGGGTTTCCGGAACAGCGCTTGGCGCATTTGGCTCACAGTTTTTCAATCAAGATTTATTATCAGCAATGGGTATTGCGTTATACGCAATGTTTATTGCAATAATTATTCCTGATGCAAGACAAAACAAGCCAATATTTTTAGTTATTATTATCGCAACTCTATTAAGCACAGGTTTTTATTATATTCCTGTAATTAAAGAGATTGGCTTAGGCTTTAAAATTATTATTTCTACAGTCATTGCCGCAGTTATAGGGGCAATCTTTTTCCCAATTAAGGATGAAGAAAAGGCTGATGATATAGTAATTGAGCCAAAAGAGCTAAAGGAAGATGCAGGTGATCAGAATGTATAATGTAATTTGTATGATCATCATGGGTCTTGTATCTTATTTACCAAGGGCGATACCATTAGCCTTTTTTAATAGAAAGATTGAGAATAAATTCATTAGATCTTTTTTATATTATGTTCCATATGCTGTTTTAGCAGCAATGACTTTCCCGTTCATTTTATATTTCATTCCTGAAATGTGGATAGCGGCAATCGGAACCGCAGTAGCGTTGCTTTTGGCAACATTAAAACAGAAGCTAATAGTAGTAGCGGCTGTATCAGTATTAGTTGTGTTTATATTATTAATAATTTTTTAATACAATTAAAAGAAATAATGGTATAATATAAGCATATTTTTGGAGGGGTTATTATGCCTAGAGAAGAATTTAGTAAAAATATGGTGTGTCAAAAGGAATTACCTACACCAGAGGAAGTAAAAAAGTTATATCCAATGACTTCTGAATTAATGAAGATTAAGCAGAAGAATGATAAAGAATTAAGAGATATATTTACTGGAAAAAGTGATAAATTTTTATTAGTAATTGGACCATGCTCTGCAGATAGAGAGGATGCTGTCCTAGATTATGTAAAAAGATTAAGAAAGATTGCAGACGAGGTAAGTGATGTAATCTTTATCGTTCCTAGAATATATACAAATAAGCCTAGAACAACAGGTGCTGGCTATAAGGGAATGCTACATCAGCCAGATCCAACAGGAAAGCCTGATATGCTAAAGGGTATTATCGCAATTAGAAAGATGCACATGGATGTTATGAAGGAAACAGGATTCTCTCCTGCAGACGAAATGCTATATCCAGAAAATTATGCATATATGTCAGATGTATTAAGCTATATCGCAGTAGGTGCTAGATCAGTAGAGGACCAACAACATCGTATGGTGGCATCATCATTTGATGTTCCAACTGGTATGAAAAACCCAACATCAGGTGATATGGGTGTTTTAATGAACTCTATTTGGGCTGCCCAACATGACCATACATTCATTTATCGTGGATGGGAAACTGATACATTAGGAAATGATTTAGCTCATGCAGTATTAAGAGGATATGTTGATGTTACAGGAAGAACACATCCTAATTATCATTATGAGGATTTAGCTTATTTAGCTAAGCTATATAAGGAAAAGCCTTATAAAAATCCTGCAGTAATTATTGATACAAACCATTCAAATTCAGGTAAGGATTATATTGAACAAATCCGTATCGCTAAAGAAGTTCTACATTCAACTAGACATAATAAAGAGATTTATGATTTAGTTAAAGGATTAATGATTGAATCTTATCTAGAGGATGGCTGCCAAAAGCCTGATGGAACAGTTTATGGTAAATCTATTACAGATCCATGCCTAGGCTGGGAAAAGACAGAAAAATTAATCAGAGATATTGCTGAATTAAGAAGAATGAAAAAATAAATAATATTAGATAGGCTCTTAAATGATTAAGAGCTTATTTTTTTAATATTATATATGTGATATAATATTATCAGAGCTTTGGAGGACAATATGGACGTATTATCTAGGATTAATGAATTAAAGGATATTTTAAATAAGGCTAGTGAAGCATATTATGTAAATGACAAGCCTTTTATGGAAGATTATGAATATGATAGATTAATGGAAGAATTAATTAAGCTAGAGAATGAGCATCCAGAATTAAGAACTCCAGATTCTCCAACAAATAGAATAGGTGGAGAGGTTCTATCTAAATTTGAAAAGGTAACTCATAGTGTTAAAATGGCATCATTATCAGACGCATTTGATTATGATGAATTAAAAGAATTTGATAAAAGAGTTAAGGCTGTAGCGCCAACTGCTACATATTTATGTGAATTAAAGATTGATGGATTATCAGTTTCATTAAAATATGAAAATGGTATTTTAGTATTAGGTGCTACACGTGGTAATGGTATTATTGGAGAAAATATTACCCATAACGTTAAGACAATTAAAAGTGTTCCATTAAAGCTAAAAAATAATGAAACATTAGAGGTAAGAGGAGAAATCTTCATGCCAAAGAAGAGCTTCATTGCCTTAAATCTAGAAAGAGAAGAAAATGAGGAGGAGCTATTTGCTAACTGTAGAAACGCAGCGGCAGGTTCAATTAGACAGCTAGATTCAAAGGTGGCTGCCAAAAGAAACCTTGATGTTTTCTTATATTACAATCTAGATCAAAATGTTAAAACACAAGAGGAAGCTTTAATACAATTAAAAGAAAAAGGATTTAAAGTAAATCCATTATATAGACATTGTAAGGATATAGAAGAAGTTATTTCTTATATTGAAGAAATGGGTAATCTTCGTCCTAACCTAGAATATGATATTGATGGTATCGTAATTAAGGTTAATGAAATTGAATTACATGATATTATAGGTGAAACAGTAAAATACCCTAAGTGGGCAATTGCTTATAAATACCCACCAGAGGAGGTATCTACTGAATTATTAGATATTACATATCAGGTAGGTAGAACAGGAGTTATCACTCCAGTAGCTAACTTCAAGCCTGTATTTGTGGCAGGATCATTAATATCTAAGGCAACACTACATAATGAAGATTATATCCATCAAAAGGATATCCATGTAGGTGATGTAGTTATTATTCATAAGGCAGGAGATGTTATTCCTGAGGTTGTTAAGCCTATCTTAGAAAAGAGAAAAGATAATTTTATTCCATTTAAGATGATAACTAATTGTCCTTGTTGTAATAGTGAATTAAGAAGAGAAGATGGCGAAGCTGATTATTATTGTACAAACCCTAATTGTCCAGAAAAGCTAATAAATGGCTTAATTCATTTTGCATCTAAGCCTGCATATAATATTGATACATTAGGTGATAAGCTAGTAGAACAGCTATATAAGCTAGGATTTATTAAATCTATTCCTGATATTTTTAAATTAAAGGATAGATATAATGAATTAATTAATTTACCTGGCTTAGGTGTTAAATCAATAGATAATCTTTTAGCAGCAATAGAAAATAGTAAGAAAAATAATTTAGATCAATTATTATTCGGTTTAGGTATTAGACATTGTGGTGCTAAGGTTTCTAAGCTAATTTGTAAGAAATATCAATCAATTGATAATATTATTAATGCTACATTTGAAGATATTTCATCAATACCTGATATTGGTGAAGTAATTGCTAAAGAGATTTGTAAATATTTTAGTGATGAAAATAATATCAATATGATTAATGAATTAAGAGATTTAGGATTAAATATGCAATTTGAAATGGGAGAAATTATTGTTAATTTCTTCACAAATAAAAAATGTGTACTTACAGGTACACTTGCATCAATGGGAAGAACTGAGGCTAAAAAGTTAATTGAAGGCTTTGGAGGTTCATTATCTGAATCAGTAAGTAAGAAAACAGATATTTTAATTCTAGGAGAAAATCCAGGTAGTAAATATGATAAGGCAAAGGCTTTAGGTATTTATATAATGAATGAGGCTGAATTCTTAGAAAAAATAAAATAAAACAAAGAAAGGATGGGGATATTATGAAACTTAATTTAACAGATACACTATATGCCCTATCTTTTGCCTTAGATACAGTTCAATATGAAATGGGTGGCATATCTAATCAGCATGGAAAGAATGTTGCGTTTATTTCATATTTTATGGGCAAATATTTAAATTATGATAACGATAAATTAAATGATTTAGTTGGCTTAGCTATTCTACATGATAATGCGTTTACTGAATATGTAAGAGAAGAATATAATAATGGCGAATTATTAGATTATGATGATTTAGTAAATACAAAGGAAATAGATAAGCTAAGAAATGGATTCTTAAGCCTTCCAAGACACAATGTAGTTGGTGAAGAGGCTATTAGATTAATCCCATTTAGAACGGATGTAAAGAATGTCATTTTATATCATCATGAAAATGCTGATGGTTCTGGTCCACTGAAAAAGCACGATTATGAGGTTAATGAAATGGCACAAATCATTCATATCGCTGATATGATGGATGTTTTATTTGATTTAAAGACTTTAACTGAAAAACAATTTGATGAAGCTATAATCAAAATAAAAAAACTAGAAAGCAAGCTTTTTTCTAAGAAAATGGTTGATACATTAATTAATTCATTTACTTATAATGATTTAAAACATCTACAAACTGAAGGTGTAATTCCTTATTTAAAGAGAGAATTAAAATCTGAGGTTAGAGAATATAATGAAAAACAAATAAAGGGCTTATGTCTTTTCTTCGCAAGAATAATAGATTATAAATCATCTGTAACTAAAAACCATTCTCTAGGCGTAGCTGAAAAATGTATGAGAATGGCTAAATATTATGAATTTGATGATGATAAGGCATTAAGATTTTATTTTGCAGGAGCTTTCCATGATATTGGTAAATTAATTATTAATAACGACATATTAGAAAAACCAGGAAAGCTTACAGTAGATGAATTTGAAAATATTAAAAATCACGCCAAGGCTACAGAAAATATATTAATTCAAATAGAAGGAATTGAAGATATTGCAGGCTGGGCAGGAAAGCATCATGAGAAGCTAGATGGATCAGGCTATAATAAATCATTATTTGCTGATGATTTATGTTTCGAGGATAGATTATTAGCATGTGTAGATATTTATCAAGCATTAACAGAAAAAAGAAGCTATAAGGATAAATTTTTACATGATGATTCAATTGATATCATGAAGGAAATGGCTAGAAATAATAAAATAGATGCGAAAATAGTAGATGATATTGATAAATGCTTTAACAAAGGAGAAGAAATATGAAAAAGATATTAAATATTATTGGTATTTCTTCAATCCTTTTAATTACTTCATGTGCTAGTGGAATTAAAGCACCTTCAAAGGGTAAATCTGTTGATAACGTTAATTTCAAATATATGAATCCTAACAAGATTGTAGAAAATATAGAGATTAATAAATCTGATTCCTTTGATGATGTATTTAATAAGCTACAATTCACTTATCTAGAATTAGCATCTAATAATGAATTTGGTTATAAAAAAATAATTAATTCTAAAGCATCATTTAAAGGAAATAATTTTGTATATAATAATCAATTATTTAAAAATTATAATGAAACTCATTCTAAAGATGAATCATATGATTCTTATTTCAAACGAGAAAGTGGAGAAATAAAAGGATCTAATATTGATTTTTATTATAAAGGTATTTATTCAACAAAATCATCTGTTTCATATGATTCTTATAATAAAGATAATTATTCATATAATGAGACTGGTTTTGCAGGAGAAGAATATTCTTCAAATGTTGATTATTCTACAGCATCAGGAAGATATACAATAAAAAAAGAAAAAGAAAAAATAAATGATAAAACTATAAAAAATTCTACATCATCAAATTCAAAAATTTATCAATATGTTGATCAAAAAGCTAATAATGATGATATAGATAAAACATATTATGGATATGATTCAAATGGAAAGAGATATTCATATTCTTTATCAACATTTGTAAATACATCTTATATTTTTGATTATAATATTCCTAATACATTCTATAATGAAGATTATAAAGAGCTATATGATAATAGCTTTGAATTAACAGATAAATATATTATTTTAAATGTTAAATCAAAATATACAAGCTATATGCTAGAAGATGCTATAAATCAGCTATCACTAGAAACTGGTAAATCATTCTTTGAAACTGCAGAGGTTGTTAAAAAGCTTAAATATTTAAGTGAAGAATGTTATACAAAAACATATAGTGAAACCCAAATATGGATTGATTATACAATCCCATATGATATTAGTGATGAATCAGTAAAAAAGCTAGCTTATGGATATTATAAAGAAGTAGAAGCTAATAATATTAATAAAAAGATAATATATGATGCTAGATATATTAATTATTATTATCCAGATATAAATAATGAGCTTGCCGCAAGCTTAATAGGAATAGGATCAAATACTACTTATAAATCATATAGAAAAACAGAAGTAGCATTAAATAATAGCTCATATAAAAATAAAATTAAAAATATGGCTAAAAAATGTAAGAAGAATAATATATTTAGTAAGATTACAATGTATGAAGCATAAAAAAAGTCTAACCAAATGGTTAGATTTTTTTTGTATATTCTTGTAGCCATTCTTTTTCTTCTTCATTTAAAGAAGGAGAAATTTCATCATAAACTCTTTGATGATAATCATTTAACCATTCTTTTTCTTCCTTGGTTAAAATTGAAACCTTAATAGCGTCTAAATCAATAGGACATAATGTTAATGTTTCAAATCCATAGAATTCACCAAATTCAGTTTTATTCTTTTCTACACATAATAATTCATTTTCTATTCTGATACCATAGCTTCCATCAACATAAATACCAGGCTCGTTTGTTGTTACCATACCAGGTAATATCTCTTGAGCTCTATATTTATCATCTTGTTTCCAATAGAAGTTGTTAGGTCCCTCATGGATTGATAATAAATATCCGACTCCATGTCCGGTTTTACATTTATAATCCATTCCAATACTCCAAATTGGCTCTCTAGCTAAAATATCTAGGTTTAATCCGGTTGTTCCTTTTAGGAATATTGCTCGATTCAAGGCTATCATAGCTTTTAATACTGTAGTGAATTGGGTTTTCATTTTATCGTTAAGCTTTCCAACAACAAATGTTCTTGTTACATCTGTTGTACCTTCCATATAATGAGAACCACTATCTAGTAATAATAATCCATTACCTGTTATTTTTGAATTTGTTTCATTAGTAGGAGAATAATGAATCATAGATGCATGACCATTAAATGCTGATATTGTTTCAAATGATGAATCAATATATCCTTTAATTTTCTTTTTGTATTCCTCTAGCTGTTCAGCTACTGACATTTCAGTTAATTCACCTTTGCTAAGGTTTTTCTTAAAGTAATACATTAGCTTAGTTAACGCAACTCCATCCTTTTGATGAGCTATTTTTAAATTCTTTATTTCCGCCTTATTTTTAATTGCTTTTAGTAAAGTAGAAGGATTAGGCTTATTAACTAATACATTTTGTCTTAAATTTAATGTTTCGAAAATTTCATAATTAGTTCTATCTAAATCAATTAAAATCTTTTTATTCTTTACATATTTTAAATATTCATAAAATTCAGAATATTCTCTAACCTTGATGTTTTCAGCCTTTAAATATTTATCAATTGTATTATCAATTTTCTTTGTGTTAATGAATAATGTAGTTTCTTCAGGTGTTATAACTGTATAGCTTAAGAAAACTGGATTATGATTGATATCATTTCCTCTTAAGTTATATAGCCATGCTTGATCCTCAAGAGAAGTAATAATATGCATATCAATTAAATCATCTTTCATTTGTTCTAAGATATCATTTAATTTATCTTTATATTTTCTTCCTGAGAAAAATTCAGAAAGCTTATATACTAATGAGAAAGGAAGATTAGGTCTTTTATCCCAAATAACATTAATAATATCAGTGTTTTTATTAATGATAACATTAGGTAGCTCTTCAAATAATTTTTTAACCTTTTCTGTTGAAACTAATTTACTATCAAATCCTAATGTTTTATTATTATCTTTACTGAAATAATCTTTCAATAGCTCCATAGGAGTAGGAACTCCTGCATGGCCAGATTTCATAATATCAACTTTAGCATTTTCAGTTTGGATTTCAGCTTGTAAATAGAATTTTGATTCAACCCATAAATAGGCTCTTTCCTTTGTAATAATTAATGTTCCTTCATCACCTGTAAATCCTGTTAAAAACTGTATAGCTTTAAAATAATCACTAATATATTCACTTAAATGAGGATCATTTGAAGTAATTATATAAGCATCGATTAAATTGTCACTCATTTTCTTTTGAAATAGATTAATTTCATCCATAAAAATCACCATACTTATTATATAATATTTTTTGAAATAATAGAAGAATATTAATTGTTAATAATTAATATTTATTATATAATTTAGGTAGAAGAAAGGAGTCTGGCTATGGATTTTGGAATCACTGGATTAATAGACATTTTAATAATTGTAGTCGGACTACTTGTGATGGTGGTTGGCTACCTAAGAGGATTTATGAATAAGGCTATTTCGATTGTTGGATTAGTTGTTATTTTTGCGTTCTCAATTTTCTTTTGTACTCAGCTTGCCGGATTTTTCAAATCCACAGGATGGATTTATGATGGATTATATAGTCAAATGGCAAAGAAAGTAGATGGACACCTCGAGGTTAGGTTTGCGGTAACGGTAGAAAAAGCATTTAATATTCACCCAGCAATCGCAACTATTATAGCCTTTGTTTTTGGAAATCCTGCAAAAAATATGACAGTTGAAGAAACTGCTGATGTTTTAGCATTTAAATCAACAGTTATTATTTCATTTTTAATTATTTTTGTAATCTTATCAATTGGATTATTAGTAGTTAAAATTTTTGCTGATAAGCTTAGACAAAAAGAAGCATTTAGAAAGATTGATGGTATATTTGGTATATTTTTATATCTGGTTTTATATGCGATTACTCTAATTTTGATATTCTTTGTCCTAGACTTAGTTTATAAATATGGAGGACTAGAGGATTTCAATCATTGGCTAGAGGTTGACCTCGCATTAAATTCTAATCAATTTAGAATTGGAAAGAACCTTTTAGTCAACAATTATTTAGCAATGCTGATAAATATATTTATAAAATAAATATTTAATTATGTAAAATTATGAAAGGTGGCATTTTGCCACTTTTCATTTTTATTATGTTATGATATAATACTTTTGTGTTTTTTTGGAAGCACAGAAAGGTTGTTTTTTATGAAAATAAATCCTAAACTTTTTGCGGTCGCAGATGGACTTGAGCCAATTGAAGTTCAAGAGTTCGATGAAAGAAAAATCGAAATATATTCAATGGATCAATTTGAAGGAATAAAAGAAGAATTTGTAATGAAAAAAGGACAATTCGCAGTGTGGTCAAGCGTTGATGGAGTAAATTATAGATTATTCCTAGAAGATGGCTACCAAAAGAGAGTTGCTGAATTATATAGCGCAAAGGTAAATAGAACTTGGGTAAATTTCTATGATACTACAGATGCTATATCTAAGAAGTTCTCTAATTATTTTGTATACCCACTTATGGGTATTGCAGTACTTGCCTGCGTATTATCTATTTTCTTATCAAAATATATGCCTAGTTGGACAAGCTGGGTAATCATTGGTGTATTAGCAGTAATGTTCATTGCTATGATTTTCGTTAACATGAGAATTAAGAAGGTTGTATTAAACGAAAACACTAAGGCTAGACAAGAAATTATTGACTATCTAGGTGAAAGCAAGTTTGATGCATTAATCGAAGCACAAAAATCATATATGGATGAATATTATGAAAATTTATATCCAAAGAATGAAGAAGATGCTGATAATCAAGCTGTAGAAAATACAGAAGAAAATAAAGAAGTAGCTGAAGCAACAGAAAATAATACTGAAGCAGAAGCTAAAGAAGAACAAACTGAAACTACAAATGATAATGAGGCTCCTTTAGCTGATGAGACTAAAGAAGAATCAAATGATACTGACACTAAGGAAGAATAATTAGAGGTTTTATATGAATTCAATTGATAATTTATGTGTAAATGCATTAAGAGTTGTTGGTGCTGAAATGATAACAAAGGCTAAAAGTGGACATCCTGGTATTGTTCTAGGTGCTGCCCCAATAGCTCATACATTATTTACAAGACACATCAATATTAATCCTGAGGATGATAAATGGTTTAATAGAGATAGATTCATTTTATCTGCAGGACATGGTTCAACATTATTATATGAAATGTTACATTTATCTGGATTTAATGTTTCATTAGATGATTTAAAGAATTTCCGTCAAAAGGGAAGTAAAACTCCAGGACATCCAGAATATGGTCATGTTCAAGGTGTTGAAATTACTACAGGACCTCTAGGTCAAGGTATTGCCTCATCTGTAGGCTTTGCCCTTGCTGAAAATTATTTAGCAGCAAGATTTAATAAATCAAATATTAACGTAATTGATCACTATACATATGTATTATGTGGTGATGGTGATTTACAAGAGGGTATTTCTATGGAAGCAGCATCTCTTGCAGGTCATTTAAATTTAAAGAAGCTAATCGTTTTATATGATTCAAATGATGTTCAATTAGATGGAGATGTTAATCAAACAAATTCAGAAAATACTAAACAAAAGTTTGAATCAATGAATTGGAATTATTTATTAGTTAAAGATGGAAATGATTGTGATGAAATTGATGCAGCTATTAAAAAGGCTAAGCAATCAAGCAAGCCAACAATCATCGAAGTTAAGACAGTAATCGGCTTTGGTGCTCCAAATAGTGGTGAATCATCAGTTCATGGTAAGCCAATGCCAGAAGAGGATATTAAAGCATTAAGAAAGAATTTAGAATATTCTGGACCAGTATTAGAATATCCTGAAGCAGTAATTAATTTCTATAAGGAAAATGTTATTGAAAGAGGTAGCGAAGCAGCTACTGAATGGAATGATTCATTAATTGATTATAGCCAAGATTTCAAAGAGGATTATGAAGAATTATTAAAGTTTATGTACAATGACTTTAAGCTTCCTGATTTCTCAGAAATGCCTAAATATGAGGTTGGTTCATCTGAATCAACAAGAAAGGAAATGGGTAAGTTCATTGATTACTTATCTACACAACTTCCTAATATTATCGGTGGTTCAGCAGACCTATCTTCATCTACAATGGTAAAGGGTGCTGATGGAATTTATGGTCCATCAAATCCACTTGGAAGAAATATTAAGTTTGGTGTTCGTGAGCACGCAATGGCAGCTATCGTTAATGGTATTACATTACATGGTGGCTTAAGAGGATTCTGTGCTGGATTCTTCGTATTCAGTGATTATTTAAAGCCAGCAGTAAGACTTGCAGCTATTATGCAAATCCCATCTGTATTCTTATTCTCACATGATACAATTTGTGTTGGTGAGGATGGTCCTACACATCAACCTGTTGAGCAATTAACAATGTTTAGAAGTATGCCAAATACAAATTTAATTAGACCAGCTGACGCAACAGAAATGGCAGAAGCTATGCTACTTGCATTTGACAATAATACATACCCAACTGTTGTTACATCTTCACGTCAAGCATTACCTAACCTAGCTGATACTTCAGCAGAAGGTGTTAAGAAGGGTGCTTATGTAGTTTATAAATCTAATAAGAATGCAAAGGTTACTTTAATTTCTTGTGGATCTGAATTATCAATTACTCTAGATGCTGTAAAGCTTCTTGAGGCTGAAAAGATTTATTGTAATGTTGTTTCAATGCCATCAATGTTCTTATTTGATAAGCAATCTGCTGAATATAAGGAAGAAGTTTTACCTAAGAAGAATCTTAAGATTGCAGTAGAATTAGGTGCAACTATGCCTTGGTATAAATATGCAGATGAAGTTTATGGATTAGATGAATTTGGTGCATCTATGCCAATCAAATATATCCATGAAACATATAAATTCAGAGCTGAAGACATTGCAGCAATGGTAAAAGAATCTTTAAATAAATAATTTTTAAGGCAGATAGTAATATCTGCTTTAATTTTAATAAAAGGAGGACTTTAAATGAAGTTTGTTACATGGAATGTAAATGGATTAAGAGCTTGTATAACTAAGGGCTTTAATGATTATTTTAATGCATCTAATGCTGATTTCTTTTCCATTCAGGAATCAAAAATGCAAGAGGGACAAGCTGATATTGATATTGAAGGATATCATAGATTCATGTCTAGTGCCGAGAAAAAGGGCTATAGTGGAACTATTATTTATGCTAAGAAAGAGCCACTAAATGTCGTTTATGGAATAAATGGCTTATATAATGATGAAGGAAGAGTAATCACATTAGAATATGATAACTTTTATTTAGTAAATGCATATGTTCCTAATTCTAAAGAAGAATTAAAAAGATTAGATTATCGTATGATTTATGAAGATAATTTAAGAGAATATTTAGTTAGCTTAGATAAGAAAAAGCCTGTAATCTATTGTGGAGATTTAAATGTAGCACATGAAAGAATAGATTTAAAGAACCCTGATTCAAACACAAGAAACCCTGGATTTACTAATGAAGAAAGAGATAAAATGACTTTATTATTAAATGCTGGATTTACTGATACATATAGAAATCTATATCCTACAAAGGTTGAATATTCATGGTGGAGCTATAGATTTAATGCTAGAGCTAATAACGCAGGATGGAGAATTGACTACTTTATTGTATCTAATAGAATTAAAGATAACATCAAGGATGTTGTTATTAGAAATGATATTTACGGAAGTGATCATTGTCCAGTTGAGATGACAATAGAAATATGAAAATAGTTAGAAGAATATTTATAATTGCCTTATTATCTGCCATAGCACTTTTATTAATAATGGCACTATATTTAAATTATGGATATCAAATATATTTTAAATTTGGTTCATTAAAAATAGGCAATAGTAATAATTTTGTTATTTATATAATTGTAGGTATAATATTATTTATTATTGGTACATATTTTCTAATTAGACAAATATTAACTAGAAAAGGTATTATCTTAACAATATTATTATATTTTATGATATTTATGTTACCTTTTTTCTTCCTAATAGTTGAAGGAATGAATAATAATTATTCTTTTACATATAAGACAGAATCTAAAAAGAAGCTACTTATTATGGGCTATGGAAATAAGAAGAAAGATGATATGAAATATATCATTTATGAAAATCTATTTTGGGGATTTTATGATAAGATTGGTGAAATAGATTTAGTTAATTATAGATTATCTAATGATAATATTATCTTAAAGAAAGATATTGTTGGTACTGAGAGTCTTTATTATATTGAAGAAAATAAAATGTTAATATTAACATATATTAACAGCAATAATGAAATCATAACAACAGAATTACCATATAAGCATTAAATAGAAGAGTAAAATCTTCTATTTTTCATTTTATGAAAAAGAATGAAAATAACACTTGAAATATTATTCTCATAATGATAAAATAAACAAAAGTATATTTTTAGGAGGACTATTTTATGGCATTTTATTATGATGAACCATCACATACATTTAGTGAATATTTATTAGTTCCTGGTTATACAGATGAAAACTGTGTTCCAGCAAAAGTTTCTTTACAAACACCATTAGTTAAATTTAAGAAGGGTGAGAAGCCTGCAATTACAATGAATATCCCACTTATTTCAGCAATCATGCAATCTGTATCTAATGATACTCTAGCAATTGCTTTAGCTAAGGAAGGTGGAGTTTCATTCATTTTCGGATCTCAAACTATTGAAAATCAAGCTGAAATGGTAAGAAGAGTTAAGAGCTATAAGGCTGGTTTTGTAATAAGTGATTCAAATTTATCACCTGAAAATACATTATCTGATGTATTAGAATTAAAAGATAGAACTGGACATTCAACTGTTGCAGTAACATCAGATGGTACTCCATCAGGAAAATTAGTTGGTATTGTTTCATCTAGAGATTATAGAGTTTCTAGAATGGATTTAAATACAAAGGTTTCAACATTCATGACACCTTTAGATAAATTAATTACTGCCCCTGAGGGAACAAGCCTAAAAGAAGCAAATGACATTATTTGGGAACACAAATTAAATAGCCTTCCAATTGTTGATAAATCTGGAAAATTAGTTGCATTCGTATTCAGAAAGGATTATTCATCTCATAAGGATAATCCAGATGAATTATTAGATTCAAACAAGAGATATATTGTTGGAGCTGGTATTAACACAAGAGATTATGAAACAAGAATTCCTGCATTAGTTGAAGCAGGTGCTGATGTTTTATGTATTGACTCAAGTGAAGGATATACAGCTTGGCAAGCAAGAACTATTAAGTTCGTAAGAGAAAAATATGGTGATACAGTAAAGATTGGTGCTGGTAACGTTGTTGATGCTGAAGGATTTAGATTCTTAGCAGATGCAGGTGCTGACTTCATTAAGATTGGTATCGGTGGAGGATCAATTTGTATCACTCGTGAAACAAAGGGTATCGGTCGTGGTCAAGCAACAGCTGTAATTGAGGTTGCAAAGGCTAGAGACGAATATTATAAGGAAACTGGCGTATACGTTCCAATCTGTTCAGATGGTGGTATCGTTCATGATTATCATATTACTTTAGCATTAGCTATGGGTGCTGATTTCTGTATGTTAGGTAGATATTTCGCTAGATTCGATGAATCTCCTACAAATAAGGTATTAGTAAATGGTAGCTACATGAAGGAATACTGGGGTGAAGGTTCTGCAAGAGCTAGAAACTGGCAAAGATATGACCTAGGTGGAGCAACAAAGCTTTCATTCGTTGAAGGTGTTGATTCATATGTTCCTTATGCAGGTCCATTACATGATAACATTCAAGTAACACTATCTAAGATTAAGCATACATTCTGTAATTGTGGCGTTTTATCTATTCCAGAATTACAAAAGAATGCTAAATTAACATTAGTATCAAGTGTATCTATCGTTGAAGGTGGAGCACATGATGTTGTTGTTAAGGATAGAAATACAAATAATTAATAATTTAAAGCATATTGTTTTATTAAAAAAAGATAAAATGATATGCTTTTTTTATTGACAAATATTATTATAGGTATATAATATAGTTGAACAGTTATTCAACTGTTGTGAGGTGAAATATGGAAAAGATTATAAAATTTAAAGGCTTATGCTGTGCTAATTGTGCAGCTAAAATAGAGAAGAAACTTAATAAGATTAAAGGAGTTAACGCGACAATTTCATATGTAGCTGGCAAAATGCTATTAGAGCTAGATGATGAAAAATTATTAGATGATGTAATTGCATTATGTAAGAAAGAAGAGCCAGAAATGGAGTTTTTAATGTGATTAACAAAAGAGAAAAAATATTAATTGTTAGATTAATAATAGCAATTATACTATGGATCTTAGGTATTGTTCTTACATATAATTTAGAATTACCCGAGGAAAATGCTGGCTTTAATAATAATGAAATAATATTATTATCTATATTTATTATTTCTTATTTAATTGCTGGATATGAAATATTATTAAGAGCTATTAAGAATTTATTCTCCGGAAAGCTATTAGATGAAAATTTTTTAATGGCTATAGCCTCAATCGGAGCTTTTTGTATAAGATTTTTAGGACAAAGGGAATATCCTGAAGCTGTTGCGGTAATAATCTTTTATCAAATAGGTGAGCTATTTGAAGGAATTGCTGTAGAAAGAAGCAAGAATACAATTATTAATACAATAGGCTTAAAGGTAACTAAATGTCATTTATTAAGTGGTGAGGATATTGATCCTGATGATCTTAATATAGATGATCATATAATTGTTAAGCCGGGTGAAATGGTACCTGTTGATTCAATAGCTAATTCTGAAGGAATTATTAATCAAGCATCATTAACAGGTGAGCCATTAGATATTATGGTTTTAAAGGGAGAACCAGTATTATCTGGATCTCTAAATAAAAATAAGCCTTTAGAGCTTATAGTTAAGAAAAAATATAATGATTCAACTGCAACTAAGATATTAGATATGGTTGAAAATGCAACAATGAGAAAATCAAAGAGTGAAAAGATCATTTCTAAATTTGCTCATATTTATACACCAATAGTAGTTGGATTAGCGTTAGCTTTAGCAATAATTCCACCAGTTATTATTGGACTAATTAATGGATTTAGTACTAATGTATTTAAAGATTATTTATATGTAGCATTATTATGCTTAGTAGTTTCTTGTCCATGTGCATTGGTTGTATCTGTTCCTTTAACATTCTTTGCAGGTATTGGAGCAAATGCTAAAGAAAAGATAATTATTAAGGGTGCAACATACCTAGATACTTTAGCAAATGTTGATACAATAGTTATGGATAAAACAGGTACATTAACTAAAGCATCATTTGAGGTAACTAAAATATATGGTGATAATGAAATAATGGGAATTGCTAAAGGATTAGAGAAGAATTCAACACATCCATTAGCATTAGCTATTAATAATTATCCATATGATAATGTTATTGATTTAGAAATAGAAGAAATAATTGGATATGGTATCTTAGGTAAAAAGGATAATGATAATTATCTAATTGGATCTTTAAAGTTAATGACAAAAGAAAATATAAATGTTCCTACATTTGATGATTATGGAACTATCTTATATATAGTTAAAAATAATATATATTTAGGAGCAATAGTTCTAGAAGACATCATTAAAGATGATGCCTATAAGGCAATAAATTCATTATATGAAATGAATAAAAGAGTTGTTATTTTATCTGGAGATAATAATAAAACTGTAGAAGCAGTAGCTAAAAAGCTAAATATTAAAGAATATTATGGTGAATTATTACCAAATGATAAAATAGATAAGCTTCAAAATATCATTGATTCTAGCAAAAAGAAGGTTGCATTCGTTGGTGATGGTATTAACGATGCCCCTGTATTAGCTTTAGCAGATGCAGGTATATCAATGGGACAAATCGGAAGTGATGCAGCAATAGAAGCGTCAGATGTAGTATTCTTAAATGATGATTTAAGATCACTTCCTAAAATGTTAAGAATAGTTAAGAAAACTAAAAGAATAGTATATGAAAATATAATTATTTCTATTGGTATTAAGGTAATTATCCTTATTATGGCAATAATATCTAATTTACCATTTATGAATGGATTTAAGATGCCAATGTGGTTTGCCATCTTTGGAGATGTAGGAGTATTAGTAATTTGTATATTAAATGCCTTAAGAGCAATGATAGTAAAAAGAAAAGAGTGACTCTTATAAGTCACTCTTTCCTTTTTTATTTATGGAAGAAGTAATTATTATTGCATTTTAGTAGCATCGATTGTGAAGTCACTCTTAACTTCCTCTTTACCGAATCCATTAACAATACCTACAGTAACAAATCCACGTTTTTTACCTTCTTCAAGATATTTGTTAACATCCTCGAATAATACAACCTCTTCAGGCTTTGCGTTCTTTAAAATCTTTTGGAAAATGAAATCATAATAATATGGTTTAGTTTTATCGCCTTCAACGATAAAAGTATTTACGTCAGTAAACGTACCTAATAAATCCCATGAACCTAGCATCTTATGAATTAAGCTTCTATTTTGAGCTGATACTAGGAAAATAGAAATACCAAATGTATCGTCTAATAATTCTTTCATGAAAGGGAAAGGTTTTGCTGTTTTTAGAATTAATTTTTCAGCAGTTTTATTTCTTTCTTTGATATATTTTTCATATCCTTTACCCTTAGGTCCACCGATATCAATGTTATAATCTTTTTCGATTTGTTTTAAGAATACACTTTCTGGTGTTCCTAAATATGAATAAATATGTGGTAAATCAACTTCGATACCAAATCTTTTCTTAAGAACCATGTTATGTGCTTCCCAGTGAATTCTTTCTGTATCAGCGATTGTACCATCTAAGTCGAAAATATATGCTCTCTTATCTCCTAAAAATTTTTTGAATTTTGCGTCCATAAAGTAAAACCCCCTTTAACCGCATTATAAATATTCGATTGTAATAGACTTCTTTAATAATAATTATAATATATACTTCATTATTTGTCAAAAAAAATTAATTTGTAAGGAATAATACATTATTTGTTATGTAAACGTTTCACATAACTTATTATCATTGATAAGTTTTTTTCAAATATGTTATAATTTAATTAAATAAATAGCTATAAAAAACGGAGGATTATTGAACATGGCTAAGAAAATTGTTAGTGATTTAAATGTTAAAGGCAAAAAAGTTTTAATTCGTGTTGACTTTAACGTTCCAATGAAAAATGGTGTTATTACTGATGACACTAGAGTAAAAGCTGCCCTACCTACTATCAAATATGTTATTGATAATGGTGGAAAGGCAATCGTATTCTCTCACTTAGGAAGAGTAAAGAGTGCTGAAGATATCGCTAAGAATGATATTGCTCCAGTTGCTAAGCGTTTAGAAGAATTAATTGGTAAGTCAGTTAAGTTCGTTAATGCTACAAAGGGTGCTGAATTAGAAGCAGCAGCAAAGGAATTAAAAGATGGTGAAATCTTAATGTTCCAAAATACTCGTTATGAGGATTTCGATGTTGCAGCAAACAAAGAAACTAAGAAAGAATCAAAGAATGATGCTGAATTAGGTAAGTATTGGGCATCACTTGGAGATGTATTTGTAAACGATGCATTCGGTACTGCTCACCGTGCAGCAGCATCTAATGTAGGTATCGCTTCAAACGTTTCTGAAACTGCAGCAGGCTTCCTACTAGAGAAGGAAATTAATTTTATCGGTGGTGCAGTTGACAATCCTAAGAGACCATATGTTGCAATCCTAGGTGGTTCAAAAGTATCTGATAAGATTGGTGTTATTGAAGCATTAATCGCTAAAGCTGATAAGGTTTTAGTTGGTGGTGCTATGATGTTTACATTCTTAAAGGCTCAAGGTTATAACGTAGGTGCATCTCGTTGTGAGGAGCAAGAATTCGTTGATTTAGCAAAGAACCTATTAGCTAAGGCAAACGGTAAGATCATTTTACCAGTTGATGCAGTAGTTAATAAGGCATTTGAAGATACTAAGGGTGTTGCAAAAGATGTTAACGCATTTGCAGCAGATGATATGGGCTTAGATATCGGACCTAAGACTTTAGAATTATTCGCAAAAGAATTAAACGGTGCAAAGACTGTTGTATGGAATGGACCTATGGGTGTATTCGAAATGAAGAATTATGCTGCTGGTACAGTTGGTGTATGTGACCTATTAGCTAAGTTAACTAAGGAAGGCGCTGCTACAATTATCGGTGGTGGTGATTCAGCTGCAGCTGCAGAACAATTAGGATACGCTTCTAAGGTATCTCACATTTCTACTGGTGGTGGAGCATCATTAGAATATCTTGAAGGTAAGGAATTACCTGGTATTGCTTGCGTAGACGAGAAATAATTTTTGCTTTTATTTTTGGAGGGAATATTTATGGAGAAGACAATTGTTGTAAAAAGTACTGTAGGATTACATGCTAGCCTAGCAGCTAAAGTTGTACAAGCTGCTTCAAAATATGCAGTAGATATTTATCTACACTACAAGACAAAGACTATTGATGTAAAATCTATTTTAGGCTTAATGTCTTTAGCGATTCCTAGTGGAGAGAATGTAATTATTGAAGCAAATGGCGAGCAAGCAGAAGCTGCTATTGCTGATATAGCATCTATTTTAGAATAATTTAATCCTTGTGTACTTTTCTAAATTTTTATAAGTTTAAGAGGAGTAAAATTTATGAGAAAACCAATTTTAGCTGGGAACTGGAAAATGAATAAGACAAGAGATGAAATCATTCATTTTTCACTATTTGTTACAAATAGAATTCCTGATTCTGTAGAATGCATTGTTTGTGCACCATATATCTATTTAAGAGATCTAGTAAAAAGAAGTCCAGATCATCTTCATGTAGGTGCTCAAAATATGCATGAAAAGGATTTTGGAGCATATACTGGTGAAATATCACCATTAATGCTAAAAGATACTGGAGTTGAATATGTTATCTTAGGTCATAGCGAAAGAAGAGAATATTTCAACGAGACAGACGAAAAGATTAATTTAAAGATAAAAAAAGCATTGGAATTAGATTTAAAGCCAATACTTTGCGTTGGTGAAAAACTTGATGTTAGAGAAGCTGGTAAAACTAATGAATTATTAGAAAGCCAGATTACTAAGGATTTCGAAGGTGTTGTTATTGACGACCCTAAGAATATAATCATTGCTTATGAACCAATTTGGGCTATTGGTACAGGTAAGAGTGCTGATGCTGATACAGCAGAGGCTGCTTGTGGTTTTATTAGAAAAGTATTAGAAAAGATATATTCAAAAGATATATCAGAACAAATTAGAATCCTTTATGGTGGTTCAGTTTCTTTATCAAATATTGAAGAATTGATGAAGAAGCCTGATATCGATGGTGGACTAGTTGGTGGTGCATCATTAGAGCCAGAAAGCTTTGTTCAGCTTTGTCAAAAAGCAATATAAAAAATAGGGCACTTTGAAGTGCCCTTTTAGTTTTCTTATAATTCAATATCATTGCTGTTTTCATATTCATAAAGTATCTTGTTTACTCTATTAACAGCAGTTTTAATTTTTACTTTTGAATCAGTATTATCAATTACTTGATTTAATTCATATAATGCAACCTTTAAGTCCTTAATGAATTCATAATCATAAATACAATTATCAAAATCAGTATCTAATAATTCATCTTCATCATCAAATAAAGACATTTGCTCTGGATCAAAGTCATCATCATCTTCATTCTTTGGTAATTCCTTTAATAAAGCAATCATCTTTTTTCTTTCTTCATTATATTCTTTTACTTGCTTTGCAAACTCAATTTTTTGTTCATTAAGCTTTTGTGTAGCTTTTTTAATTTCTTGTAAATTGTATTCAATCTCTTCACTTCTAGTTAAAAGATCTTCCTCATTAATTTCAACATTCTTTTTCTCTGCCATATTTAACTCCTCCATAATTAACTTTATTATATCATAATAATTAATAATTTAAATCTAGCAATATTATTTTCATAATTTTCATTTTTGTAATAAAAAAACTTAGCACTTAAGCTTAGTTATAATTAACTTATATTAATGATATAATATAATTAAGATTTTTCGAATCGTATAATATAATTTATTATTATTTTTTTGTTGTATATTTTTATAAAATAGTATTAGTTCATAAGACAAATATTGTCTCACTAATTAAAAAACTATTATGAGACATAATGTGTCCTTTAATAAATTAATATTTTTATTTAATATGTAATTGCATGGAGGTAAAGAACATGGATTTAGTCAATGTAGGAAATTTTATTAAGGAATTAAGGAAAGAAAAAAATATAACTCAAGAGGAGTTATCAGAAAAATTTTATGTTTCAAGAAGAACGGTATCAAGGTGGGAAACTGGATCCAATCTACCTGATATAGATGTTTTAATTGAACTTGCTGACTATTTTAATGTTGATCTTCGTGAAATATTAAATGGAAAAAGGAAGGATAATAATATGAATTATGAAGAAAAAGAATTATCAAAGGATGTATCAGAATACACAAAGGCAAGATTAAAGAGAACATCTATTATAACATTAGTTTTGTTAATATTTAGTATGACTATGGTAGTAATAGGTTTTATTTTTGAATTTATAGATATACCTTATGATCATATTAATGGATTTATCAGAGGAGTAACTTATGGTTCATCTTTCGCAACTATGATTATAGCTATTTTATATATAACAGGTATATTTGATAAATTTGCAATGGCTAAATATAATCATATGCATAATAAATAATTAAATACTATAATAAATCATATAATTGCATTATCTTAAACTATCTTTTTAAAAAAGTATATATTAATTTTTATCTATAAGTTATAATAAAAATATATATTAAAAAATAGAGGAGATTGTTATGAGAAAAGGAATCATTTTTACATTTGCATTATCACTTGCATTTTTAGTTGGTTGTAAAAATACTAATAATTCAAATAAAGAATCTGAAGAAGATTATTATACCGTTACAAAAGAAGAATATGATCAAAATTGTTTTTATAGTTCTTATATTCCAAGATTAACTTCTTTAAATTTTACAGTTACATATAGTGAAACACTTAATGGCAATACTAAAAATTATATTACTAAATTTGATAATGGAAAAATAAAATCTATCGTTAGCTATGGAGATTTTTATTGTGATTTTAAAGAAGGAACATATAATGCTGATAATCAAACATGGTCATTTGATGGATATTTTGAAGATGACGGTGTAATGACAAAAACTTTTTATGAAAATGAAACAATGCCTGATGATATATTTTTACCAGATATTGGATTTATTGTAAGCTATGATGAGCTTCAATATAATCCTGATACAAATTTTTATGAACAAATAGCTGAAAGTAAAACAATAAGTCTATATTATGTTTATAGTGAAGTAAAAGTGAAATTTATAAATGGTAATGTTTCTTATATATCATATACATATACATCTACTTCAAATCCTGAAAAAGTTTATTATGAAGTTATTGAAGTTACAGATTATAATAAAACTACTGTTAATCTTCCAAGCATGATTGGACCAGCATAAAAAAAAGAAGCTAAGTCGATTGACTTAGCTTTATTTTTCTTTAAATGGCAGGGGCAGAAGGATTCGAACCCTCACTAACGGTTTTGGAGACCGGCTTGCTACCATTGACAATATGCCCCTATGACCTAACAAGTGTAAGTATATCACAAGTGTGGTTTTTAATCAAGAAAAAATAAGTGAAATAGTTGTAAATGTTTTCATAAAATATTGTTAACGCTATCATACTTGATTATCTATAAAAATAGATTAAAATATAAGTGCGTTAAGGAAAGCGAACGCAATTTTTAAGAATATATGGTTTATCCATGCTTTCAAAATTTTCATTTCTTTTTCTTGTTCCTTATGATTAAGGAACTTTTTTCTTTTTATCCGACATTTATATATTTATATAAAATAAAAAGCCTTGATTCTCATCAAGGCATTTTTCATAAGCTGGGGCGCATAACAGGGATCGAACCTGCGCATAACGGAGCCACAATCCGCCGTGTTAACCACTTCACCATATGCGCCATATGTAATAGATGCAATTAGTATTATACACTTTTTTTCTTATTTGTAAAGTGAAAAGGTTGAATTTTAAGCAAAAAATGATACAATTAGTTTGTTAGTATTTTTTATTTGGAAGGAAACTATTATGAAAGATAAAACAGGTAGATTAATTATAAAAGTAATATATTTGGCTTTTGCATTAATTATTATGTTTTTCTCTTCAATAGTATTATTTAATACTGCTAAGGGAGATCATATCATTAACTTAACAAATACTGCATTAAAAGAGAAGAATTATAATGAAATTTTATCAATGTATGCAGGTATATATTGTGAAAAGCCAGTAGTAGTTGACAATGATGATGAAATTGATTTAATCGTTAACCCATCATATGTTGAGAAGACAGTTACATATGAAGTAGAAAATGATGGTAAGGTTCAAACTCATTATTATCATAAATTCTTAAAATCATATTCATTCTTTATTTTCAATTCTAACTTTACTACAACAACAAGAAATGTTAAGGGTCAATATATCAATGATACAGGAATTAAGTTTATTACTGATAAGCTAGATGATGAAGGAAAGAATATTACTTACAAATATTATTTCACTATTTCGGCAACAGTTAATACAACTAAGACATACGAAGTATCTGAATCAGTATATGATTATGAATTAAATCGTAAGAGAGATTTCGTATCAGATCAAACAAAATATGGATTCTATAATTTCACTATTAATTCAAACACAATTGAAGCAGTTGAAAACGAAACTGGTGGAAATGTAATTGGATTTAATATTACAGATAGCTCAAATAAGGATGTATTTAGCTCAGATTTCGATTTCGGATTTGATTTTGAAGAATCATTCTTCAAATTAGAAAACGATGGTTCAAAGGAAGCTGGCGTAGTTGAAAAGATTTATAACGATTATATTCCATATTATGATTCATATAAGATTAATAATAAGAAATATGTTATAGATAATTATGTTGCTGAATATAATTCAAAGGATGTATTTGCTGAGAAGAATGAAAAATTCAATAATGATGTTTTAAAATTCATCGATGATGTAAAAGCTAATAATGGTTATGATTCAAATATTAAGATTTCTAAATCTGAATCAGATATTATTACAAATACAGTAATTGCTAAAGCTGTATGGAGAACAATTGGTATTGAGGCATTAGTATTATTAGTAATCGCTGTTATTTATATTCTATTATTCCATTTCCAACAATTAAGAAATTTCATCTTTAGAAATGATAGAAGAACTCCTATTAGACCAAAGGTACAAAATGTTGAACCAAATGAACAACAAAAGGCTAAATTTAATTATAACCAATCTGGTACAGTAATTAATGCTAAGCCAACTGAGGTTAAGGAAGAAAAGACAGAAGAAATTGAGACTCCAAAAACAGACTCAAATGAAGAAAATAAGGTAGAAGAATAAACGGAAATTTCCCGTTTATTTTTTTCTTTTTATATGTTATTTCATATAACATATCATTATTGAAACACTTTAAAATAAATGTTAAAATAAAAAATGTGTGGGGTGTTACGATGGGAAAAACTTCTGCTTCGATAAAGCTAATTCAAATATTAACCGCAAAAAAAGATTTTATATCTACAGATGAATTAGCTGAAATGCTAGAAACAAACAAAAGAAACATACGTGAATATGTCCAAGAAATTGAAGAAGCTGGTTATTTTGTTGAATCTAAAAGAGGACTTACTGGTGGCTATAGAATTTTAAATCGTTCTACACTTCCTGCAACCTCTTTAACAGATGAAGAAATTAACGCATTAAAGGATTCTGCTGACTTTTTAAAGGATAATAATTTTGAATCTATTAATGAATATAATAACGCAGTTTCTAAGTTTTTATCATCAGTTAATTACAAGGATGATTTATCACCTGAGGTTATTTATGATAAATTCCCACTTTCAATTCCTAAGAAGGAATTAATGGATAGATATCAAACAGTAGCTGATGCTATTGAGGATCAATATAAATGCGATATGCATTATAAGAATTCTAAAAATATTGTTAAAAGACATACTATCCATCCATATAAGCTTTTTAATTATAATTCTGGGTGGTTTGTTTTAGCATATGATGAGGATGTAAATGATTTTTCTTATTTTAAATTAAATAGAATGGAATCTATTTATAAAAAGAAAAGCCATTTTACAAAAATGGAATTTGATGAGAATGAATATTTAGATGAATTCGGAATGAAGAAGAATGGAGAATATTATCATGTTGAATTAGAATTCTCTAATCTAAATGTTTATATAGAAGAAAGAGTATATGGTAAAAACCAAGAATTAGAAATAATTGATGATAATCATATTAAATTATCATGTGATATGCAAAATAAGGATATGATTGTTTCATTTGTATTATCATTTAAATCTAATTGTAAGGTATTAGCCCCAGATTGGCTAAAGGAAGAAGTTTCAAACGAATTGTTGAAGATGATTGAATTATATGATTAAACATGTTTTTATTGATTTTAATGGAACATTATTAGATGATGTTGACCTATGTCTTGATCTATTAAATAGAATGTTAAAGGATCAAAATAAGGAATTAGTAGATATTAAAAAATATAAAGAAATATTTAAATTTCCTGTAAAAGATTATTATGTAGATGCAGGAATAGATTTTAATATTGAGCCTTTTGAATCTTTAGCAAAGAAATTTATGGATGAATACGTAATTGAATATAAAAAATGTAAGCTATATGATGGAATTATTGATACCTTAGATTTCTTAAAATCAGAAGGAATTAATTTATATATTTTATCAGCATCTAAACAAAGCATTTTAGATGAGCAATGTAGATATTTTAATTTAACTAGACATTTTGATAAGATAATAGGCATTAAAACTATTTATGCAAATTCAAAAGAAGATGTAGCTATGGAATTTATTGATAGCTCTAATATTGATAAGCAAGAGGCAATATTTATTGGGGATACGCTTCATGACTATGAGGTTGCGAAAGCGGTAGGAATTAACTGTATTTTAGTTGAATCCGGTCATCAATCCCATAATGTGCTAAAAGCCGCAAATACGACCATTTTGAAGGATTTAAACGAGTTAAAGGAGAACTTTGATGAAATATTTAATTGATGAATCATTCGATAGGTTTCCTATCGGTGAATTACCATATGATAAATTTCATACTGCCTTAGGTGAATACCACCATATTGTTCATGATGGATATTTTGGAAATTGGTATGACCCAATTGATATTCATCAATGGAGAACTATGGATGGAAGCTGGCTTGTTACATATGATGAGAATGGATATTATATGGAACAAAATAGAGGTGGAGCTGGAAGTGGTGCGTTTAAAAATGTATATGCTACTCTAGCTAATAAAGAAAAGCTATATACAACATATGGATTAGATTTTTCAATTAGATTATTTGAAATAAATGAGCATTATGCCGGTGTTGCCGTATCTTATATTACATCAAGAAAATATTATGGTATTGGTATAAACGAAAATGGTGTTGCCGTATTTAAAAGAGATAATGAGGATATAGAAATCATTGAAAAATATGATATGGAAATTTCTGATTTAAAAACATATAATTTTAAGATTTCTGTTGGAGATTCATTATATGTTTATCTAGATAATAAAGTAATTATTAAAGCTAAAATTAAATTTGTAATACCATCTAAAATAGCTTTAGTTTCTAAATGTCTAGCTAGATATTCAAATGTTAAGGTATATATGACTGATTTTGAATATAAAGAGCATTTAAAGGAACAAAAGATATTAGATAAAGCATTAGAAAATAAGAAGAAATTCTTACCTAAATTAAAATGTATTAACAAAATAGATTTAAAAGATTTTGGTTCTGGAAGACAGCTAAGAATAGCAATGACAGAAAATGGACCAATATTTATCCTAGCACAGCATCAAAAAAGATATGTTAGAGATTCATTCGCAAGAATATCATCTTTAACAGCATTTAATTATAATGGTGATGTTTTATGGACAATTGGAAAACCATGTAATAATCCTGATAATACATTAATATCTTGTGATCTACCTTTCCAAATTGCTGATATAAATAATGATGGAAAGCTAGAAGTTATTTATTCAATGGATTTTGAGGTTAGGATAATTGATTTGCTTACCGCAAAGCTAATTAAGAGTATGCCAACTCCAATAATTAAAGGAGATCCATTAGTTAAAGATGAGCCTTTCTATAGATTAAATGTTGACGCAATTAGAGTTGCTGATTTTGAGGGATTAGGATATAAAGGTGATTTTATCATTAAGGATAGATATCAAAATGTTTGGGCTTATAACAAAGATATGGAGCTAATGTGGAGATATCATAATAAGAATACAGGACATTTCCCTTATATATTTGATTATAATAATGATGGTAAGGATGAAATGTTTGTTGGATATGATTTAGTTGATTCAAATGGTAATATTATATTTGATTTACCAATGGATAGTGATCATACAGATGAAATCATTTATGCAAAGCTAAATGAAGAAGATGGCTATAAATTTGTTTTAGCATCTGGAAATGAAGGATTAAATATCATTAATAATGATGGAACTATCTTTAAGCATAATGAAATAGGTCATGCTCAAAGAATATCAGTTGCCCCATATAATCCAAACACAAAGGATTTATCAATTATAGCTTCAGCATTCTGGGGAAGCTTTGGAATTGTTGGTAGCTATGATTCTAAGGGTGAGCTACATAAAATAATGGAAATGGAAAGCGTTGGGGCAGTATTAGCACCAATTAATTATGATGGATATCATGTTTTTGCCTTAACTCATGCAGGAATGGACGGAGGTCTAATCGATTATGACCTAGATACAGTAGTAGAATTTCCTGATGATGGCCATCCAATATTATGCCAAGAGGTATTTGATATTGATAATGATGGAATAGATGAGATTATTTGTTGGGATTTAAATTCAATGTGGTTCTATAAGGCAGAAAAATTTAGTGTGGGTAAAAAATATGAAAAATATCCTGATAATGCTTTTTCAAATTATAGGGGAGAATATTTAATCCCAAAAGAAGATTAATCTTGAAAAAATAACGATATTCGTATATAATTTATATTGTCTTTTTTAGGAGGATTTATATGAAGAAAATTGTCGCATATTTATCTGCGTTTATCTTAATAATAGTAGGTACATTATCTTTATCATCTTGTAGTAAAAAGTCATTCTATTCTGAATGGAATAAGGCTGGAGCTAACATTGAAAAAGATAATATGTTTGAAACGATTACTGTTGATGAGATTGAATCAAAGCTTGGAAACAAGGAAGAATCATTCGCTGTATTCTTTGGTTCATCAAATGATAGTCAATCTGTTAAAGATGTTTCAGCAATGCAATATACTGCAGATGTAAAGAATTATGAAGGTAAAGTTTATTTCCTTACAACAACAAAATTAAAGACACAATCAAAAATGAAAGAAATCAAAGAAAAGATTAAAGTTGATATTTCTGATATGGACGCAAGCGTTCAATGTGTTTTATTTGAAAAAGGTAAGGTTGAATTCAATACTAGCAAGAAGGATTCAGATGAAGTTAAGAAGTTCAAGATTGATGAAGAAATCAGTATTATTGCAGTATTAGAATACGTTATTGAATATTATCCAGTTAAGTAAAATAGTGGCAAATCGCCACTATTTTTTATATTTATAATATAAAGAATTAATTTTGTTTTTAACTAAAAAACACTTGTATTAAAATCGAAAACATAATATAATAACATTAATTTATTTTTTAGGAGGTAATTATTATGTTTCATAGTACTAGAGGAAATAAATTAGTTTCTTCACCTGAGGCTATTTTAAATGGTTTAGCTGATGATGGTGGATTATATGTAATTGATCAATTACCAAGCATTAATTATAAGGATTTAATGAATGATGATTATCAAACAATGGCAGCTAAAATTCTAAATGCATTTTTCCCAGAATTTAGCTATGATGATGTAAAAAGAGAAATAGATGATGCATATTCATCTTTTGATATAAAAGAGGTAGTTAATTTAAAGAAGTGTGATAATTCATATTTCTTAGAATTATTCCATGGACCTACATTAGCGTTCAAGGATTTAGCATTAGTTGTATTACCAAGATTAATGAAGTTATCTAAGCAAAAGCTAGGATACAATAAAAATATTACTATCTTAACAGCAACATCAGGTGATACTGGTGGTGCAGCCCTAAATGGCTTTTCAGCAATTGATGGTATCTCAATTATTGTTTTATACCCTAATGGAGGAGTATCTCCAGTTCAAGAGGCACAAATGTGCTCATTTATTAACAAGAACGCTAAGGTATTAGCTTTACAAGGTAATTTTGATGATTGCCAAAATTTCGTAAAGAAATTCTTTAGTGAACATAAGGAATTATCTTTATCTAGTGCTAACTCAATTAATATTGCTAGATTAGCACCACAAATTGTTTATTATTTCTATAGCTATATTTATTTAGTTAAGAATAATATCATCAAGGATGGAGATAAGATTAATTTTGATGTTCCAACTGGTAACTTTGGCAATATCTTTGCAGGATTCTATGCAAAATCATTAGGATTACCAATTAACAACCTAATTTGTGCATCAAATAAAAATAGTGTATTAACTGATTTCTTCTTAAATGGAAAATATGATAAGAAGAGACCATTCTTTAAAACAAATTCACCTTCAATGGATATTTTAATTTCATCTAACCTAGAAAGATTCCTATATTATGGAACTAATAGTGAGGCTAAGACTAAAGAATTAATGGAAAAGCTATCTAAGAATGGAGAATATGATTTCAAGAACCCATTCAATTATTTCTATGCATATTCTACAAATGAAGAAAAGACATTAGAGGTAATTAAAAATGTATATGATCAATATAAATATGTTATTGACCCACATACAGCAGTTGCCTACAATGCATATAAAGAATATGTAAAGGAAACTAATGATAACAACCCAACAGTAGTTGTTTCAACAGCATCTCCTTATAAATTCCCACAAGCAGTATTATCTGCCTTCGGTGTAGAAGAAAATGATGCGATGGAAGCAATTAATGTATTAAGTAAGAAATTTAGCTTAGAAATTCCAAAGGTATTAAATTATCCAAAGGTAAATAGAACAGTAGTTAGCTTAGAAGATTCAGAGAAATATGTTTTGGATGTGATAAAATGTTTCGAATAAGAGTAGAAGCTACATCAGCTAATGTTTGTGTTGGCTTTGATGTGCTTGGCTTAGCATTAAGCCTATATAATGAATTTAGCTTCGAAAAAAAGGATGATTTTTCATTCGTTGGTTTTGAGGATGAATTCGCATGTAAAGAAAATAATTTAGTATATGAATCATATGCTAAGGTATTTGAATTACTAAATAAAAAATTAATACCAGTTGAAATTGGATTTAAGGGTGATATTCCAGTTTCAAGAGGACTAGGTTCATCATCTAGCCTAATTGTTGCCGGAGTATTCGCTGCTAACAAGATTTTAGGTAATCCTTTATCTAAGGATGAATGCTTTGACATTTGCGCAAAGATTGAGGGACATCCAGATAATGTAGCACCTGCAATTTATGGAAAGCTTGTTGCTAGCTATAAGGCAAATGATAAATTTAATCCAATTATCTATGATGTAAATAAGGATTTAAAATTTATTGCTGTAATTCCTAATTATCAGCTTTCAACACATGCTGCAAGAGAAGTATTACCAAAAGAATTATCTTATGCTGATATTATCAACAATACATCTAGAATTGTTAATATTCCTAAGGCATTTAAGGATGGAGATATTAATTTATTATTAGATTTATTCAATGATAAGCTACATGAGCCTTATAGATCAAAGCTAATTAAGGAATATGATTCTTTAAAGAAGCTTTGTTGTGAAAATTCAATTCCTTTTGCTATATCTGGCTCTGGTTCAACAATGTTATTAATTACAAAGGATTTAAATATTTTAAATAAATTAAGCAATTATAATTGCGATATAAAGGTTTTAGAGGTTGGACAAGGAATAAAAATTTGGGAGGAATAATATGAGTGACGATTATTATGTAATTCATAAAAAGGTATTACCAGATTATTTTGAAAAAGTAATTCAAATCAAAGAAATCATTAGCTTAGGGACTAATATTTCTGATGCTTGTAAACAAGTTGGCCTATCAAGATCAACATTCTATAAATATAAGGATTTTGTTAATAGACCTTCAACAAAGCTTGGTAAAAGAATAATCTTATCATTAAAATTGGTAGATGAGCCTGGTGTATTATCTAATATATTAAATGATGTTGCCGCACAAAATGCCAATGTTTTAGCAATTAACCAAGAGGTACCAATTCATAACATTGCGTTTGTTACATTAACAATTTCAATTGGCAACATGGATATATCAATTCAAAATTTCATTGCTGAGCTTAAAAAGGGCAAGAATGTAATTGATATATTATTATTAGCGGTGGAATAATGAATATCGCTATATTGGGCTACAATTCTTTAGGAAAGAATGTCTATAATGTATTAGAAAATAAAAAGAATAATATTTTTAGGGATTATGATATCAATATTAAATATATTTTAATTGATGAAGATATTCATTCATTTAATCCAGTATTTACAACTGATTACAATATTATTCTTGAGGATAATGATATTAATTTAATCATTGAGACTTATGAATCTAATGAATCATTTAATCTAATTAAAAGAGCGTTAAATTATTCAAAGCACGTTATAACATCATCATATGATGCTATATCACTTCATTATGTTGAATTAGAGGCATTAGCTATAGATATGCATGTTAAGCTATTATTTAATTCAACAGTAGGAGGATCAAGTTTAATAATTAATTCATTATTAAAATATTCTAGCTTTAATGACATTAATAAAATTGAGGCAATCCTAGATGAAAATATCAATGATATATTGACTAGGATGACAAATGATAACATTAGCCTTAATGATGGAATAGAGCCTAATAAATATTATGATTTTTCGTGTGAACAACAGGCAAAGAAGCTATCTATTTTAACAATGATTGCTTTTAATAGTACAGTTAATATTGATGAAATATATAAATGTAATATTAAAGATTTAAAGGAAGATATAATTTTAATAGCTAATTTATTAGGATGCAAGGTAAAGCTTTTAGCTTCAGCATATTTATCTAATTATATGATTAATGCGATGATAGAGCCTGTATTAGTTAAGAATACAGATATATTATCAAATGTATCTAATAATGAAATATTGATTAAATATTATGGTAAAGAAATAAAAGAACAATCTATTATTTCTAATAATTCAGTTGAATCAAAAACTAATGCGATTATTTTTGATTTAGAATTAGCCCTAAATGATTATAGACAGAAGTTTATGCCTAAGAATTCTCATATATGTAATGGTAACAGACATTATGAGGCAAGATACCTAATAAAGACTAAAATAATGAATGATTATTTCAAAGAAATAACAGAAAAAAATTTAGATAAATTAATTCTAACTAAGCCAATTCTTGGCGAGGAGCTTAATATTCATAAAAATGAAATTGAATTTTATGCTAGAATTATTGATTAAAACAACCATATTTGTTATAATTAAATACGTAAATTAGGAGGATTCAGATATGCAAGAAATATTTGAAAAAGTTAAAAAGATTATTATTGATGAATTAAATTGTGCACCTGAAAAGGTTACAATGGAAGCAAAATTAAAAGATGACCTAGGCGCTGACAGTATTGATGCTGTACAAATTATTATGGACCTTGAAGATACTTTTGGTGTTACAATTGAAGAAGATAATGCCGAAGCTATTCAAACTGTAGGCAACCTTGTTGAATATGTACAAACATTAATTAAGTAATTTTGATTAGATAGGGGTTACGCTTTGGCGTAGCCTTTTATTATCTTAAAAAGGAGGTGAAAAAATGGGCAGAGGAAACTGGTACCAGAAATGGTTAAACAATCGTTCATTTATTATCGAAAATGATAGATTGAAAGAGAAAAAATATATATTTGCGTCATTTCCTAGATGTGATATGCATGGCTTTTTAGATGCTAATGTAAGACCACAGATTTATGCCGATTTTTATTCACGCTTTTTAAGAATGAGAGATATGAATGTATTATTTCCAGTTGGATTTAATACATTATGCTCAAAAAGCTTTTATGAAAGTAAAAAGACTAGTAATTATTTAGATGATAAAATACCTAATATTTATAAAGAAACACTAGAAGAGCTAGGTGTAGGTATTAATGAAGCTAAAATGATTAATATGAGACATAATGAATATGTTTCAAATTTGCAATCAGCATTCATCGATTTATATGAAAAAGGATATATTGAATATAAAAATACAATTGTATATTTTGATGAATCAAAAAATAAAATATATGATTCATTTAATCTAGATAATAAAAAAGAATTACCAAGAATCAAAGAAAAATGCTTTGTTTTAAAAATAGATAATTTAAGTAAGCAGGTAGTAGCTGATATTGAAAAGCTAAATATCAGTGATACATACAAAAACAAGCTAATTAATTTATTAGAGCCTAAGGAGGTTTTAACTCTAAATCTTTCCTTAAGTAATGATAAGACAATAGAAATAGAATTAGAAAACCCACAATATTTAGGATCAATATCATATATTTTAATGAATCCTGAATATATTAATGTAATAGATTATACTGACCATGATGAAATATCATCAGTTGAACAATATTTAGAAAATGGTAATGAACCATTTGCGTATACAGGCGTTAATGCGATAAATCCATTGACAGGAGCTATGATACCTCTTTTCGTTTCTACAGCCGAAAATAAAGATTTTTATTTAGGTATGCCAGGGATAAATAACGAAGATAAGCTTTTTGCCACTAACGCAGGATTTGAAATTATTAATGTATTATCTGATGATGTATTAATTAATTCTGATTTTTTAAATGGATTAGATGTTAATACAGCTAAGAAAACTATAATAGATGCCTTCATAGACGCCGGAATTGCCGCTAAAAAGGTGGTTTATGGTAAGAAGGAGATCAATTTATCATCATTTGATCCATTCGGTGCTTTATTCCCATTTTTATATGATAAGGAAGGTATGGTAATAAATCCATTAAAGAATTTCTTACCATATAATTTTAATCAAGCATTTAGACCTCAGCTATTACCTAATGTAGATTTATTAGGTGAACCATTAGAGGGAACAATGAATAATTTATTTAGTGAAGGTATGGCACCATTTATAGCTATTTTATATGATGAATTTAATTCTGATTATCAAATGTTATCAGAAACAACTAAGGAAGAATATAATACATGGCTTCCTCTAGATTTTATAATTGTAGATGAATCATCTTTAGCATCTGAGCTTTTAATGCCAATTATTATTCATAATATTTTGAAAAAAGAATTAGGATATGATTTACATGAATTTGCTAAAAAGGTAATTATCGCACCTAAGGTATTTGATAATTCATTAAGTCCTATTTCAAAAATTAATAATAATTTAGTTGATTTAAATAAGCTTATGGATAAATGCTTTGCAGATTCTATCAGATTATATTATTTATCTCAAGATATTAATAATAAATTTGTGTTTAATCAATATGAATTAGAAGATATAGATAAATATGTAAAATATCTAAGAGATGCATTATTAAGAGAAAGTGATAATGATACATCTAATTTAGATTATTATTTTTCTGATTTCGCTACTAAAGCTAGTATTTTAATTAGTGAGCATAGAGTAGTAGATTTTATTAATTTAGTTAAAGAATTTAGTATTAAATATATTATTAAAGATATCCCATCAAAAGATAATATATTAACATTTATAAGAATTATTTTCTCAGTTATGCCATATTTAGCTGAGGAGGTATATGAAAAACAATTTAAGGGTAAGTATTCAATAATTAATGAGGGCTGGCCCGTATAAGGAGTCATTATGGATAAGATAATAATTAAAGGAGCTAGAGAGAATAATTTAAAAAATATTTCTTTAGAGCTTCCTAAAAACAAATTAATAGTTATGACAGGATTATCTGGCTCTGGTAAGTCATCATTAGCTTTTGATATTATTTACCAAGAGGGTAAAAGAAGATTCGTAGAATCATTATCTTCATTTGTTAGACAATTTATTGGAAATAATGAAAAGCCAGATGTAGATTCAATTGAAGGATTATCACCTGCAATTTCAATTGATCAAAAATCTGCATCTCATAATCCAAGATCTACAGTAGGAACAGTTACGGAAATATATGATTATTTAAGAGTATTATTTTCTAGAGTAGGTGTTCCATATTGTCCTAATCATCATATTCCTATTTCATCACTTTCTGTAGATGAAATAGTAGATAAGATATTAAAATACGAAAATGGATCTAAGCTATATATCACATCACCTGTTGTTTTTAGACAAAAGGGTGAGCACAAGGGCGTATTTGAAAAATACCTTAAGAAGGGCTATGTTAGAGCCTTTGTTGATGGCGAGCTTAGAGAGCTTGAAGAAGAAATTGTATTAGAAAAAAATAAAAAGCATAATATCTATATCGTATTAGAAAGATTAGTAATGAAGGATGGCATTAGAAGTAGAATTTTCGATGCAGTAAATAGCGCAATTAATGAATCTGATGGCTATTGTGTAATTTATAACAATAACGAAGAAGAATTCTATTCAACAGTTCATGCGTGTCCTCATTGTGGCTATAGTTTAGCTACATTAGAGCCTAGATTATTCTCATTTAATTCACCTTTAGGTGCATGTCCACAATGTAATGGTTTAGGTAAAAAGCTAACTGTTTCTAATGAATTAATAATTGATTATGATAAATCATTAAATGATAATTGTATTTTACCTTATAAGAATCAGGAAAGAGATAATCTAAATCAAGGTATCTTAAAATCAGTATGTAAATTTTATGATATTGATATGGATAAGCCTTTTAAGGATCTTCCAAAGAAGCATCAAGATATAATTCTTTATGGTTCTGATGATATTATTCCAATGAAGCTAAAGGCTACATCAGGAAGAATTCATGATAAAACTGATTCATTTGAAGGTGTTGTTAATACATTCCAAAGAAGATATGAGGAAACATCATCTGATTGGATTAGAGATTGGATTGAGGGCTACATGGTTGAAAGTGTATGTCAAGCATGTAATGGCAAGAGATTAAATGAGAGTGTATTAAATATCTTTATTAATGATAAGAACATTAATGATGTATGCTCAATGCCAATTGATGAGCTATATAAATGGTTTAGTGAGCTAAAGCTTTCACCTGAAAAGGCAAAGATTGCTGAGCTTGCGATAAAAGAAACACTAGATAGATTAAAATTCTTAATTAATGTTGGATTGGAATATTTAACATTAGCTAGAAGTGCTGATACATTATCTGGTGGTGAAGCTCAAAGAATTAGACTTGCCACACAAATTGGTTCTAGATTAACTGGAGTATTATATGTTTTAGATGAGCCATCTATTGGACTTCATCAAAGAGATAATTCTAAGCTAATTAAAACATTAAAGGAAATGCGTGATTTAGGCAATACCTTAATTGTTGTAGAACACGATGAAGAAACAATGCTAGAAGCTGATTATTTAGTCGATGTTGGACCTGGAGCTGGTATTCATGGCGGAAAGATTGTTGCCGCAGGAACACCAAAAGAGGTAATGGAAAATAAAAATAGTATAACTGGTAATTATTTATCAGGAAGAATGAAGATTAATATTCCTACTCAAAGAAGAAAGCTTACTAATAAATGGATAAAGATTAAAGGAGCTAAAGAAAATAATTTAAAGAATATTAATGTTGATATTCCACTTGGAATAATAACATGTATTACAGGTGTTTCAGGTTCTGGTAAATCTTCATTAATTAATGAGGTTTTATATAAGAACGCATATATGAAAATATATGGCTCTAAAAGAATTATCCCAGGTAAGTGTGATAAGATAACAGGTCTTGAAAATATTGATAGAATTATTCATATTTCTCAATCACCAATAGGAAGAACTCCAAGATCAAATCCAGCTACATATACAGGAGTATTTGATTTAATTAGATCTATTTTTGCTGAAACTAATGATGCAAAAATAAGAGGATATGATAAATCAAAATTCTCATTTAATGTTAAGGGTGGAAGATGTGAAGCCTGTGGTGGTGATGGTGTTAAAAGAATATCAATGCAATTTTTACCTGATGTTTATGTTCCATGCGAGGTATGTCATGGTAAGAGATTTACATCTGAAACATTAGAGGTAAAATTTAAAGATAAATCTATTTATGATGTCTTAGAAATGACAGTAGAGGATGCCCTTGAATTCTTTGATGCTGTACCAAAAATTAAAAGATACCTTCAAACATTATATGATGTAGGACTTGGCTATATTAAGCTTGGTCAATCATCAACAACATTATCTGGTGGTGAGGCTCAAAGAGTTAAGCTAGCTACTGAATTAAATTCTAAAATTTCATCAACAACATTATATATAATGGATGAGCCTACTACAGGACTTCATACTGATGATATTAATAGATTAATGAATGTTATTAATAGAATTGCTGACCAAGGGGCTACAGTATTAATTATCGAGCATAATTTAGATGTTATAAAATTAGCTGATTATATTATTGATATGGGACCTGAGGGTGGTAACCGTGGTGGAGAGTGCGTATTCGCAGGTAGACCAGAAGATATTATTAATGATGAAAATTCGTATACTGGAAAGTATTTGAAGCCTTTATTTATGAAATAGAACTAGTTTTACATTTAATGTAAAATGTGCTATTATTTACTTGTTATATTTCGTTTTATTTCTTTATAAATAGAAAAGAGGCGTTTTTCGTGGTTTGGGTAAAGAAAGCCTGGAATTTTATTCGTGATTTATTAGGATTTAGAATAAATTCACACTATATTAAGAATTATATAAATGATGCCAATATAAAAAGTAGTATCTATATGTCATTCATAGTTGTAGTATTAGAAATATGGATGATATTTAGACAATTATTTGAATATGTTATTCCTGGTTGGAAAGAAAATGTAGGCGTTAAAATGTCTGCGTTCGAATTCTTATTTAAATATTATTCTTATTACACATTATTTATAGTTACAGGAATAGCTGTGTTCTTATTTGCGGTATTTTATTTTAGGAATAAGCATTATAAGAAATCTGAATTTATTATAAATTTAGTAACTGGCTCAATATGTATTTCATGGTTCTTTATAGTTTTCTTAGAAAAATTAAAGGGACAAACAGCTATTTATGTATCAAGTACATATATCTTATATGCATTAATGCCAATTTTAGGCGTGTCTATAATTGCCAATGCGATTTATAAAAAATTAAGAAATCAAAACCATTCGACATTCGCGATGGCAGTAATTATTTCTTTTGCTGCAATATGTTTAACATTTGGTGTTAAATTTGGTTATATAGATTTCATTTCTACAAGTAGACCTAAGATGATTATTTGCTTCCTAACAATGATATTATTCGTTGCGTGTCTATTAATTTGGAAGCCATATATTTCAATTATCATCTTAACATCTATATTTGTATTATTTGCTGTAATGCTTAAGAATGTTGAAAATACTGAAGCTAGTAAAAGAGTATTTTTGGATGGTGATTTAATCAATTATATTACCTTCCTAATAAGCTTAACAATGGTTACAATAAGTATTTACCAGCAGCGTATTACAGAAGCAAAGAAGGACGAAAAGCTAATTCATGATGCTATATTCGATCCACTAGTTGAAGCAAATAATCTACAATATGCAGTAGATAGAATTAATTCTAAATTTGAAAGCGGAATGAATTATTATTATGGAAGAATTTGCTTATTCATTAATATAGCTAATTTCAAAATGATTAATAATCAAAGAGGCTTTGCTGAAGGAAATAAATTCTTAAAGGATTTAGTACATTTCATTAAATTATCATTCCCTGATGATTTAATCGCTAGACAATCAGATGACCATTTTGTTGTATTTACAAGCCAAAATGGATTTATGGATAGAATCAATACCCTTAATGAGCATGTTAAAGATTTAGCTGATGGCTTATTCGTATTATTAAAGGTTGGTGGATATAAGCCACATGGTAAAGAAGAGCCATATATTGCTGTAGATAAAGCTAGATATGCTTGTAGTAGAATTAAAAATAAATCTGATGTTATATTCAATGAATACGACGAACAAATGGATGAAAAGCTAGAGAAGAGCCATTATATTGTTAACCACCTTGATGAAGCAATTGAAAAAGGCTGGGTTAAGGCATATTATCAGCCAGTTGTTTGGAGTAACGACAAGGAGCTTTGTGGTGCTGAAGCATTAGCTAGATGGATTGATCCAGTTTATGGATTCTTATCACCTGCTGATTTCATTCCATTATTAGAAGAAACAAGATTAATTCATAAGCTTGATAAAGCTATTATTGAATATGTATGTAGAGAAATGAGAAGAGCAATTGATGAAAATAGAACAGTTGTTCCTGTATCAATTAATTTCTCTAGATTAGATTTTGAATTAATGGATGTTATAGAAGTATTAGAAACTAGTGTTTCTAAATATAATATCGACAAAAATTATATCCATGTTGAAATTACAGAAAGTGCATTATCTGATAATACCCTACTTTTAAGTAATACAGTATCAAAGCTAAGAGAAAATGGCTATTCAATATGGCTAGATGATTTCGGTTCTGGCTATTCATCTTTAAATATCCTAAAGGATTTTAAATTTGATGTTATCAAAATTGATATGAAATTCTTATCTAATTTTGAATCAAATGAAAAGACAAAAGATATTTTAGATTGTATTATTACATTAGCTGAAAGATTAGGTATGAACACCTTAACTGAAGGTGTTGAAACAGAAGATGAATCTAATTATTTAAGAGAAATCGGCTGTGGAAGATTACAAGGCTACCTATTTGGTAAGCCACTTAGATTATCAGAATTTGAAGATAGAATCTATAATAAAGAATTAATAGTTTCAAAAAATATATTATAACAATAAATGACCTTATCGCTTGGTAAGGTCATTATTTGTTGATAAAAGAAATAGATTATTATATAATCTAGTTGTTAATTGTCTTTAAAAGGTGGTCTTAGTATGCATGATGACAAGTCAGATGTTTTAAAGAAAATTGAACAAGCAGTAGAATCAATGAAAAAAAGATTATTTGATATCAAGAAGCAGGAGAACCCTTCTCTTGATTGGAAGAAGTTCTCTAAAGATTTTGATTCTATGAAGGATAAGTCTGACGCATTACTAAAGAATAAGCTATTTAAAGAAGAAATTGAAAAGATAATTCAAGCAGAAACAAATAGTGATAATAAGTTTTTATTGAATGAGCTAAAGGATACAATTAATTTTGAATCTATTGATGAATCAAAAGGAATGCCTTTATTCTTATCAAATATATTGTTATTGTTAACTCGCTTTACTGCGTTTTATTTTATATCAGTAATTACATTTTGCTTATTTTCAAGCTTTATTGTAGTTCCAATTTATTATATATTTTTATTATCTCTTTCAATGTCATTGTTGTTTATGTTATGTGATATGCCATCTAAATCAATTAGGGCATTTATATATGATCCATTTTTATCATATAAGCTAATAATCATATTAGTTATAATAACAATGTTTGTTAATCATGAATTTTATCAAATATTTGAATCATCAATTATATGGATGATTTATATTCCATTATGTATGTTCTTACATAATATTTTAGGTAGAAATATACATAAAGTCTGGTGGAGATATTAGGAGGGCTATATGTCAGTATATGTAAAAACTTTAGCTGAAGAAAATAATTTAGAGCTTTTAGCTGGTAAGGAAGGCTTAAATGCACAAATAGATGAGGATGAAATCTCAAGACCTGGTCTAGAATTTACAGGATTCTTTGATTTCTTCGATAATAAGAGATTAGTATTAATTGGTACTAAGGATGCTACATTTTTAGATACATTACCTTCTGATGTTATTAGAAAGAACGTAGAAGAAATATTTAAAAAGAATCCACCATGTCTAGTTTTCTCTGGAAGAGTAAATGTTAATAAGATTTTCTATGAAATGGCTGAAAAATATAATATAGCTATTTTAAGATCTAATTTAAGAACAACACAAACATCTTCAAAGCTTTATTCTTACCTTCAAGATAAGCTAGCTGAAAGATTATCAATTCATGGTACTTTACTAGATATCAATGGTATGGGAACACTTATCATTGGTAAGAGTGGAATAGGTAAATCTGAAACAGCTCTAGATTTAATTAAAAGAGGTCATCAGCTAATAGCCGATGATTTAGTTGAAATAATTGAAAAGGAACCAGGAAATCTAATTGGTACATCTCCTGAAATACTAAAGAGATATATGGAAATTAGAGGTATTGGTATCGTTGATGTTGTTACTATGTTTGGTGCTAGTGCTTATAGACAAAGAAAGAATATAAGATTAGTAGTAGAGCTTCAAACATGGGATGAAGATAAATATTACGATAGATTAGGATTAGATGAATTAAAGATTAAATATTTTAATACAGAAATCTCTAGAGTAATTATTCCAGTTTTACCTGGTAGAACTGTATCATTATTAGTAGAATCAGCAGCAATGAATGAAAAGCTAAAGCTATTAGGTCATAATGCTGCCAAAGAATTTGTAGAAAAGGTTGATGCAAGAGCGTCAAAAGGTGAAGAATAATGTATAATTTTTTGTCTTTTCTAGCAAATAGTGGTGGTTATTCTGATGGTGAAGCAACATATTTATTTAACACTCCAATTCATTTATATGCAGTTTGCATATTAATTGGTGTAGCTATTGCTTTATGGCTTGGTTTAAGAGAAGCTAAAAAGCTAGGTATTGCTTCAGATGATATTTATTTAGGATTAATTATTATATTACCTCTTGCCATTATAGGTGCTAGATTATGGTATGTAATATTCAATGTAGATCAATTCCCTGATTTCTTAGCTGTCTTAGGATTCCAAGACGGAGAGTTTATGGGTTTATCAGGACTTGGTATACAAGGTGGTATAATAGTTGCTATTATTGCGGTATTTGTTTATTGTAAAGTTAAAAAGATTTCATTTTTACGAGTAATGGATTTAGTTGCCCCTGGATTCTTAATTGGTCAAATTTGTGGTAGATGGGGAAATTTCTTCAACCATGAATTATATGGTCCAGCAATTGAAAATTCTGTATTTTTAAAGAATATTCCATTCCTTGGAGATATGATGTATATCACTGATCCGTCAGGTATAACAGCATATCGTCATCCAGTATTCTTATATGAATCAGCATTAAATCTAGTTGGTTTAGTATTAATGCTAGTTGGTAGAAGAAAGTTTAAATTTATTAAAACTGGTGATCTTGTTGGATTCTATTTATGTTGGTATGGCTCAGTTAGAATTTTCACTGAAACATTAAGATTAAATAGTGGTACAGGCGAACCTCTAATGGCTGGTCCAGTTCCTGTATCAATTTTAACAAGTATATTATTCATTATCGGTGGTATTTTATATTTAGTATTGAAAAGAATATTACCAAAGGTTATTAAAGAAAAAGAAAATAGTAATCCAATTGTTAAAGAATTAGCTAATATTCCTCAAGATTATTATGTAGAATTAGTTAACAATATTGCTACTAATAGATTTGATACTATTTTATTCGATAATGATGGAACATTATTAGATACAAGAACATTAATTGATAGAAGCTTCATTCATACATTTGAAAAATTCAGACCAGATTATAAATTATCTGAAGAAGAATTAGATTCATTCTTTGGACCTACTTTATATCAAACATTCTCTAAGTATGCAGAATCTGAAGAGGAAACTCAAGAAATGATTAAATATTATAGAGAATATAATGAGCCAAATCATGATAATTTTGCCAAGGTATTCCCTGGCGCTAAAGAATTATTAAAGAAATTACATAAAAAGGGATATAAGATTGGTGTAGTATCATCAAAGAAAAATAATTTATTAGCTCATGGTCTTGAGCATTTTGGATTATTAGAATACATTGATATTGTTGTAGGAGCTGATGATGTAAAAAATCATAAGCCAGCTCCTGATGCATTATTATTTGCTAAAGAAAAACTAAATGGAAAGAATGTATTATATGTTGGTGATACTCTAAATGATATTTTAGCCGCAAAGAACGCTAAGATGAAAGCTGTTGGTTGCTTATATATTAAGCATCCTGAAATCATGCTAGAGGCTAAGCCTGACTATGTTATTAGTAATTTAAATGAATTACTAAAAGTATTAGGTGAATAATATGAGCTTTAGTCTAGATGTTAAAACTGACTTATTGAATTATAATTCTAAAGAAGAAATTGCTGATAAGCTAGAAATTGAGAGTATGATTAGAGTATCAGGCGAAATTGGTATTTTACCTGTTAAGCTATCATTAACTTCAAATAATAGTGGAATTATTAGAAGATTTCTAAGCTTAGTTAAAAAATATTATAAGGTTGATACTAATATTTTAAAAAGAGTAATTGATAGATTCGATAGTCATACAAATTATACAGCTGAAATTACAGCAGGGGCAGATGCTATTATTAGTGATCTAAATCTATTTGGAGATGCCTCAAGCTATAAGAAAAATATGGATGTTACTGGTATGAATGCATATTTAAGAGGTTCATTTTTAGTAAGAGGAAGCGTTAATGATCCTAATGCTAGAAGTAACCACTTAGAAATATCATCAACTAATGAGGAAGAAATATTATTCCTTCAAAGAATAATGAATGAATTTGATCTAAATGCTAGAATAACTAAAAGAAAAACATATCTAGTATTATATATAAAGGCAAGAGATGCTATCACAGATTTTTTATATCACATCGGATGTAAAAAGATTATGGAAAGCTATCAGGATGCCCTAATAACAAGAGCCGCAAAAACTAATGCGAAAAGAAGTATTAATCTTACTCTTGCTAATCAAGATAAGACAAATGCTTCAGCTCAAGATCAATTAAAAATTATTCAATATTTAGAATATAATTATCCATTACAAAATATGGATCCTAAGCTATTAATGGTAATGAAGGTAAGAAAGGATTATCCTGATTATTCATTAATGGATTTATTAGAAATAATACATGAAAAATATGATCAAAAGCTAACTAAATCAGGTCTAAATCATAGATTTAGAAGATTAAAGGAATTAGCTACAGAATTTAAAAATTTAGATGACTAATTAAATAATTATCGTATAGATAATAATTAGTTAATTTTATTGCTTCAACATAAAAATTATGATAAAATAAACTTAGTTTATTTTTAAAGTCAAATAAGGAGATGATAATTTGGCTCGTGTAGTTAGAAAGGTCTCTAATAAGGCCACTAAAGGTCAAAAAAGAGGAAACGGATTATTACATTCAAAGAAATTTTGGATTATAGTTATAAGTATTATTGTTGTTCTTGCAGCTGCAGGTATAACAATTGGTGTTATTGTTGCTAATAACAACAAGAAGAAAGATTCAACTGTTGAGGTTGATGATTATTTTGGAACAACTCAAAGAATTCATGATACTGATGTTAATTTCACTAAGATGACATATCAAGGTGTATGCTTACATACAAATCCTGAAGAAGGTGAATTATTCAATTATTTCACATTCGTATTTGCTGCAGATTTAGCTACTTTCTATCCAGAAGATATTAAAGATGATGATGATGAGGTTACTCAAGAAAAGAATATACAACATGAAAATGCATTTAGAAATCTAGTAGAATTACAATATGTAATTGATAAATATAATGAAACTGCAGAAGATGAATATAAGGTTGCTTTATATATTGTAAATTCAGATCAAGTTGATGGAAACACAAGCTATAATATTTATTCTGATTCAAAATTTGTTGCTAAAACATCTTCAGAGACTTTAGGACCTCTATTTACAATTATTGGAGAAGATGGAATTGTAGAAAAGGTTGATGGAAAAGCAGCTTATTCAACAAGCTTCTCTGAATCAGATGATGTTTCATCTATATTCTCAGCAGTAAATGTTGCAATCAACTTAGTTAAGAATAAGAACTTTGATCAAATTTCTTATTACGAATAAAACTAAAATAGATAATTATAAGGCCTTATGGGCCTTATATTTTTAAATGGAGAAAAAGAAAATGGAAATTAATGAACAAGTATTATTACAAATATCAAAGGAACAAAATATAAAGGATAGCCAAATTAAGGCCGTACTTGAAATGCTAGAGGATGAAAAGACTGTAGCGTTTATCGCTAGATACCGTAAGGAAGCAACTGGTGGTTTAGATGAAGAAAAGATTAGAGTTATTAGTGATGCATATAATTATGGTATTAATTTAGCTAAAAGAAAAGAAGATGTAATTAGATTAATTGAAGAAAAGGGATTAATGACTGATGAATTAAGAAATCAAATTAATTCATCTACAAAGCTTATTGAGGTTGAAGATTTATATAGACCTTATAAGGAAAAGAAAAAGACTAAGGCTAGTGAAGCTATTGCCTTAGGCTTAGATGGTCTTGCTGATATAATGATGAAAAATTGGCAAAAGGGCTCAAGAGAAGAATTCATTAAGCCTTTTATTAATGATAAGGTACCTACTGAGGAGGCAGCACTTACAGGAGCTAAATATATAGTAGCTGAAAGAATTAGTGATAATGCTGAATATAGAGGTGCTATTAGAGATAATGCCTTAAAGTTTGGAACAATAATTTGTAAAAAGAAAAAGAACGATAACGACCCAGAAGAAAAATATAAAAATTATTATGAATGTTCTGAGGCAATCGCTAGAATTAAGCCTCATAGATTATTAGCTATTAATAGAGCTGAAAATGAGGATGTTATTACAGTAAATATAGAATTAAAGCCTGTTTGGGATATTGATTATTTAACATGGAAGGTAACATGGAAAAAGGATTCTTTATTTAGAAAAGAATTAGATGAAGCAATTGCTGATTCATATAAGAGATTAATTCAACCTTCAATTGCTAGAGAAATCAGAGGAATTAAAAATGAAGAGGCTGAAAATCAAGCAATCCATATTTTCTCTCTAAATTTAAAGAATTTATTATTACAAGCTCCTATGAAGGGTAAGGTTGTATTAGGCGTTGACCCAGCATTTAGAACAGGATGTAAACTTGCCGTTATTTCACCTTCATCTAATGTGCTAGAAATTGGCGTTATTTACCCTAATGAGAAGGCGAAGGAACAAACAGTTGACCCTAAGCTAATTATTCAATCTAAGAAGAAAATAGTTGAATTAATTAAAAAATATAATGTATCTATTATCGCAATTGGTAATGGTACAGCATCAAGAGAAACAGAAAGCTTTATAGCTGAGGTTATTAAAGAAAATAACCTAGATACAAAATATGTAATAGTAAGTGAGGCAGGTGCTTCAGTATATTCAGCATCTGAATTAGCAATTGAGGAATTCCCTGATTTAACAGTAGAAAAGAGAAGCGCAATTTCAATTGCCAGAAGAATCCAAGACCCACTTGCTGAATTAGTAAAAATAGATCCTAAATCAATTGGTGTAGGACAATATCAACATGACGTTACTGAAAGTAAGCTATCTAAATCATTAGATGATGTAGTAGAGGATGCAGTTAACCATGTTGGTGTTAATCTAAATACCGCATCTGTTTCATTATTAAGCTATGTATCAGGTCTTTCTAAATCTACATCTAAAAACATTGTAGATTATAGAGAAAAGAATGGTAGATTCTATACTAGAGAAGAATTAAAGAAGGTTAGTAAGCTAGGACCTAAAACATATGAACAATGTGTAGGATTCTTAAGAATTCTAGATGGTAAAAATAAATTTGATATGACATCAATTCACCCTGAAAGCTATGATAAGGCTAAGAAAATATTAGATGTATTAGAATTAGATGAAACAGCCTTAGGTACTGATTTAATGAAAGAAAAGCTTGCAGGAATTAATAAGGATGAATTAGCTAAAAAGGTTGATATTGATAAATATACATTAGATGATATATTAGATGCCTTTGTAGCTCCATTAAGAGATATTAGAGATACATATGATGGATTAAAGCTAAGAAGTGATATCATGCATTTTGAGGATATCAAAATTGGTGATGAGCTAGACGGAACAGTTAGAAATGTAGTAGACTTTGGTGTATTCGTTGACTGTGGTGTTAAATATGATGGTTTAGTTCATATTTCTAAAATGTCAGTAAACAAAGTTAACCACCCATCTGATTTAGTTGGAGTTGGTGATTCAGTTCATGTTTATGTAATAGATATTGATTATAATAAGCATAAGATGGCTTTATCAATGGTTAAACAAAAATAAAAGGACACTCGCGTGTCCTTTTTTATTTTTAAGTTTTTACTTAATTTCTGGAGTATCCCAGTTTAATGAACCATCAATCCAAGATTTATAATCAGATTCATCATCATATCCAATAACTGTATTCTTTAGCTTATTGATATAAGCTGGCATAATCTTATCATTTAATACTTCATTTTTCTTAACGATTGTGATGTTTAATTTTGATAATAATAAATAGTCTTGGAATGTTGAACCAGTATATGTTGAAATTGCTTCATCAAATAATGCAGTCATTAATGTATAAATTGATGAAGTTAATGATGTAGAAGTTCCATTAGCCTTTTGTACATAGAAAATGAAGAATTGCTCGAATGAAGCAGTAGTACACTTGTCTTCACCATCAGCAGGTTCATTTAATGAACTAATGAATAGCTTAATGTTTTGAGTCTTTTCATCACTATCAACATAGCTTCTTAGAATTAATTCAATATTCTTTTGATATTCAGAAGCCTCATCAGCTGTATATGATAGATCATTTGATAATGTATAAGAATTTAATAATAATACATGGTAACCAAATGCAGTCTTACATAATGTATTTGTTGTAATATCATTTTCAGATTCAATGAATCCGCCATCCTTAGTTGTAGTATTTACATAATAATATTTACCATTTTCATATTCATATGTAGAAGAATCGCTTGTGCTTACCTCTTTATATGGATCAGTATCTAATGTAGAAACACTCTTATATAAATCAATAACATAATTCTTGAATGGCTCAACGAAGCTGTTAACTGATGATTGAGTAATATTACCTGAAGAAGCTAATTGCTCAACAGTTAATAAGAAGTTATAAGTCTTACCATTATAAGTCTTATATGTATCCCAAGATTCACCAGTTGATAATAGGGTAGCACCCTCTTCATATTGAGTCTTGATAAACTTTAATGTATCAAAAATAGAAGAATTTTCATATGCAGAATAAGTTGATTCTGTATAGATAGCTCTTGCTAATTGAACAACAGCATTTTCGAAGTCTTCCTTTTCTTCAGGTGTTTTATCCTGTAAGAATGTATCAGGATCATCTGGAGTACCATCTCCATCCTCATCAATATTAATTAAGAAATGATCTAGATTAATTGAGAATAGATCAGAATATTTTGCATTTCCTGCATTTAATATATTATTTAAGAATCCGTTTCTTGCTTCACTAGATACTGAATAATTTCCATCAGCATCAGCTTCAGCAGAACGCCAAGCGTCATATACCTTAATGCTCTTGTAAATAGATAAAGCCTTAGATGCCTTATAGTAATACTTTAATACATCATCCTTATTAGTATAACCATAAGTTGCTAATAAATATGTTTCAAGACCAATTTCTTTTTGGTATGTTGTATTCTTGTTTTTCTTAAATTTAGAAATTTCATCATTTAATGCTGTCTTACTTTCTGATTCATAATCTTCGTCGATTAAATATAATTCAACGAATTTATCATAATAAGAATTAGCGAATTCTTGTTCAAAATAATTTGTAAGAATTGTAGATGAATATTTCTTAGAGGCATCATTATAGAAATCCTCTACAGTATATGAATAATCACCAATCTTAAAGATTTCATTTGTAGTAGATGTAACCTTAGTCTTAGTTAATTCATATTGATCTGAATAAGTAGTATAGAAGCTATTTTCGAAATAAGGATCATAGATTTCAAGATCAGCATCCTTATATCTTTGCTTATCTACTGTTGAAGTATAAGAAGTAGTATCATTTAAGATATCATCTTTTAACTTTGTTTCTAGCTTTTCTTTTTCTTCATCAGTGAAGTCATTGAATTCAGCTTGTTTAGAATCATCACCTGTATTGTAATCATATGTTGCAGATATACGATATGCCATAACATATTTGTTATCAATATTTCTAGGTATTGTTAAGTATTCTCCATCCTCTAATGTATCTTCAATTAATGATTGAATTCCTGAAGGCAATTTAGAGATATCATTCTTATCTTTATTAATTGTATACATGAATTCATCATCACTAGAATCAGTAATAGGAGTTTTATGAGAATAATATGAATTATATAAGTTAATATATTGTTGCTTAACATTTTCATCAGTAAATGTAAGTCCATCAACTGCGTTCATAGCTTCTCTTCTTGAATTGAATTGAATAACTATAACATTATAAGTACCATAATTCTTATATGTATCTTCATATTTTTTCTTTATTGTTTTTTCTTCGAATAAATAGCTTGTATTCTTGATATCATCTTTTGTTTCTTCATCATAAACATATTCTTCATCAGCTATTTTGAATAATTCTTTCTTAGCAGCTAAGTATTTAGCTTGTGTAAGAAGTAATTCATCAACCTTTTGTTGAAGTTTAGCTAATGTAGAATCAGGAATTTGAATAATATCTTCATCCTTTGTGAAATATGATGTATCAGAAGTAACAATTGGAGTTTCAATATCAGTATCAGAAATGAAGATTCCTTCAGAAGCTACAGAATCAATGTATCTAGTAATAGCTTCTTTAATTTCATCATCTTTTAGCTTTAGATATTCTTTTGAGCTTGCTTTACCGTAGATAGCACCAGCAATAGAAGTATGAATATTTTTAACTATTCTACGTCTGATTTCTAAATATTTTTCATTTGCTTCAGCTGAATCAGTAACTAAATCATATAGCTTACCTTGCTCAGTCTTTGAATCATCACCTGAGTCAACACATTCAAGCTTAGCTAATTTTTCTTTTCCAAGATTGCTGATAAAATCAGCTCTTGTTTCATTTTCAAATACGCCTTTAACTACTTCAAACTCTTCAGCGTATAAATGCTTAGTAATTGCATTTGTAACAACATTATAGCCATTCTTTCTTAATTGGTTATAATATTGTCCAACTGTCATCTTTAGATCTCCATCTGCAGTAGCAAATGTTTCATCTAAATTTAATTGTCCATATGGAGTAACAGTATTTCTTTTTGTCTTGCTGTTACCACTACAAGATACTAGTGTAACAGAAGCTAAAGCTGCTAGAGAAGCAGTTAATAATATTTTCTTGATTTTCATTATTCTGCCTCCTTAACATCTATTAAGAAATTTTTAATTTGTTCTTCAATCTTTTCCCACCAATCAGGATATAAATCTGATGTACCAGTAGTATCGTTATCAAGATAACTATAGTCATCAGCAATTGTTTGATTGATTTCAATTAGACTCTTGAAGAAACCAGTTGAACCATTATATGATTCATTTTCAAATTTAACAATATCATAAATGTTATCATTTGATTTAATGTATGTCTTCATGAAATATAATAATACGATTCTTTGAGTCTCTGAGCTTGTAAATCTCTTGTAAACAGGATCTAGGAAGCTTGATAGAGCAGCAGAAGTATCAGCAGGAGATAATGTAGAACCATTATTTACTGCATTATCAAGAATATATAACATTATTTGTTTTTTATTTAATTGCTTATCTTCATTATAGATATCACTAATCTTTACATATTTTTCATTGTATTTAATAATGATATCTTTTAATGGAGTATCAGAATAATCTTCGCTCTTCCATTCAGCAGAAGCATTATCAGTACCAGAAGTAACAATTAATAAATTAACGCCATCCTTAGATGTAACAAATGGGTTTTCTTCATCATTATTGATAGCAGAAACAGTAATTTGCTCAATAAATTCAGTAGGAATTTGACTATTCTTGAAATATTGATATACAGAATTTCCTTGATCATCTACCTTCTTTGCATAATCATATAATCTTTGTTTTAATGCAAAATCAATTTCAGTAGAAGAATTTGTAGCTGAAATATCTTCAACTTCAACGTTTAGACCAATCTTTTTATATTTTGCCCAAACATTTTCAGCTGCAGCTGGGTTTTCGTTATATTCAGCCTTTGCTGAATTTTGAATTTCATCTACTAATTCATCAAGTCTTGTAGCATGTGATGTATTAGCAGCAGCACTTAATTTATTATAAATAGTATAAGCTAATTCTCTAGCGATATAACGCTTAGTTCTAATTTCACCATCCCATTCAACCTCTACATCTAACCAATCAACAGCATCATCCTTTTTACCATCCTCATCAGCATCCATGTAGATAACTAATCTCTTACCAGATAGTGAGAAGTAGTTGTCATATGCTAAATCAGAATAATATTTAAAGAAGTCAGCTAATGATTCATTTGAGTAATCAGTTAATAGCTTAGATGAAACATATTGAACCATGAAATAATCATTAATAATCTTTTTAACATTTGCAGTATGATAATATAACATTAAGAAATTATATTTTCCTAAGCTTGATGGATATCCATTTGATGCATAGCCATCATTTGCGAATGCAGATAATACATTCTTTAAATAAGTATTATAAATTTCTTTTTGAGTTTTATCTTTTAAAGCATCTTTGTATTGTTGTGTATCCTTAACAATCTTCTTAGATAATAAGTCGATTGCAGTAGAAGCTCCTGATTTTCTTTCTAGGTAATCATAAACACCAAATGCTTCATCAGTACCAGGTACTTTGATTGACTTAGAATCTTTGTCATTTGCTTTAATATTTAAATTGAATGTTTTACCATCATATTTAATTGTTGCTAGGATATTTTTATTCTTAGCTGAACCAACAGCCTTTGAATATTTTTCATGCTCCTTAGCATATGCAATTTCAGTTGCTTCATTGTAAATCTTAACTTTTACATCTTCTAAAGCATCATTAATCTTATTTGTAATAATTGATTCAGATGTATTATTCCAGATTAATGCATCTAGAACATCATCAAATAATTGTTTATTTTCTTCTTTAGTTAAATATTCAAAATAATCTAGAGAAGTATGATCTTTATCTTTATAGAATTCTTCATATTCTTTAGCTTTTGCATCATCGATTTCATCATATGTATCATCGAACTTGTAAACGATGAATGAAGAATCACCAGCGCTTTGTAAGCTTGTTGAATATCTTGTATCAAAAGAATCATAATCATTATCATCTTTTAACTTTAATGTTTCATAACAGTAAGTCTTGAAAGAAGCAGAATATGTATCCTTTAAGAAATCAGGAGTAAAAGTAAGAACCTTATCATCCTCATCTCTAGCTTCATCAAAATCTTTTAATAATTGAACTGTATTGTTATATAAAGTTCTAGAATCTCCAGTTTTATATTTATTAATTAGCTTTAATGTTTGTTCTCTTAATTCATTTAAGTTATCAAAAGAAATATCAACACCAGAAGCTGATTCTAATTGATCTAGGTATCCACCATACATATAGTTATATAGCATGATATAGATTTCTAATACTGCTCTACTTGGAACTTCTTCAGCACCTAATGTCTTTAGGTTTTTAGCAGTGTTAGTAGAAGTGAAGTCCTTATAATGAGAGATGTAAGAAGTATAATCAGTTTTTACTGTTTGATCATCTTTATCATCATAGATATAGTAGAATTTGCTATCAGTACTATATAGATATAGACCGAATGCTCTTAGTGTATCAGTGAATTCAGTACTACTTGAGAACTTAATCTTAATTAAATTGACATTGTATTGGTTAGTATATTTCTTTTTGAACATGTCAATATATTCACTGTTCTTATAATATCCATACTTTTCATCTTCATCATCATCGTCATCATCGAATGCTTCTTTAACATCGTCCTTTAATGAGTCATATGTGAATAATTCTTTAGCATATAAAGGATAATATAATTCACTTAAATCCTTAGCTATTTCAAATAGACCATCAATATTATCTTCACCGATATCAGATAATATTTCTTCATAAGTCTTTCCATCTGCAATTGAAGACTTTTGGTATGTTATATACATTTCATCAATGTATTTCTTAACTAGCTTTTGTTGTTCAACATCTTCAAGTTGATCAAGTTTATCCCAATATTCCTCTTGGTCATAAACAAAATTAAAAACATCTTGTACAACATAATCAGCAATTCTGTTCTTATACTTATCGTATAGCTTGTTGAATTCCTCTTCAGTAATATCATCATTAGAACCATGGATAATCTTTTTATCCTCAAGCTTAGAATAAGAACCGTTTGTATTAAATACATTCTTTAGTCTTGTTATTTGTTCATCTAAAATAACATTATAAATTTGAGAATCTAATACATCTTTGGCATCCCATTGAAGTGTGTCCCATAATTCGCCGTTTGTGATCTTGTAATCACCAACAGAAGCATATGTAGCATTTTTATCTAGATTACCATATTTATTATTTGCTGCAGAGCAAGATGCTAAAGTTATAGTTAAAGCACAGGCTACCATTGCAGTTGATAGTCTACGCATCTTTTTATTATTAATGCTCATAAAAAAACTCCTTTACAAAAAAAATAAACTATAGCATTTAATATCATATCATTAATGGATTAAAATTGCAATGAAAATCTTATATATCAAGGTAATAAAAAAATGATTATTTAAAATTATATTTTAATATATATAGATTTTGCCTCATTTTGTGATATAATCACCTCGTTGGTGGTATAAATGAAAATCAAAGTTTTTTCTTCAGGTAGCGACGGTAATTCAACTGTTGTTATAGCAAATAACAAAAATATATTGATAGATTTAGGAATTACTCGAAAGCAAATAGTAGAAAATTTAGAAACTGTTGGCTTAGGTATTTGTGATTTAGATGCTATATTAATTACGCATGAGCATACAGATCATATTAAAGCATTACCTACAATGCTAAAGGAGATTGGAGTGCCTATTTTTATTTCTAGAGGAACCCTAAGCTCAATTTATGATGTATATAAGGCTTCAGGTAAAACAAAATTAGTAGAATTAATCGATAAAAGATTTAATGATGGATCAATAATAATCCTTCCTCATGAGGATAATTCATTCTTATATAAAAGCTTCAATATCGGTGGTGTAAATATTGATGTTTTACCAGCATTTCATGATGCATCAGAGCCTATCGGATTTGTTATTCATGAAGAGGAGAAAAAGCTAGTTTATCTTACAGATACAGGCTATGTTCATGAAACAATTTGGCCTGTAATTAATAACGCAGAGGCATATATTTTAGAATCAAATCACGACCCTGAAATATTAATGGCTTCAGCGAGACCATACAATCTAAAAATAAGAATTTTATCTGACCACGGGCACCTATCAAATGAGGATTCAATGGTAGTGTTAGCTAACGTTATTGGACCATCTACAAAGCTTGTTATGCATGCCCATATTTCACAGGAATGCAATTTAACTCAAATTGTAGAGCTAACAAGAAAAAAGGTATTTGATAGTTTTGGAATAGATTATTCAAATATTGAATTTGTAATATTACATCCATATCCATCAAAGGAGTATAATGTATGAAAATAAATATTATTAGCGTAGGAAATATTAAAGAAAAATATTTAAAGGACGCTATAGCTGAATATACAAAAAGATTATCAAAATATACAAAGATTGAGTTTTACTCAATAAATGATGAGCCAATTAATGATAATCCATCAAAAAAAGATGAAGAAATCATTAAAAATAAAGAAGGAGAAAAGCTATTAAAAATCATTCCTTCTAACTCATTTAAGGTAGTTTTAGACCTTAAAGGAGAGATGCTTACATCACCTGAATTAGCTTCTAAAATGAATGATATTTTTACATATCAAAATTCAAATATTTCATTCATCATTGGTGGTTCACTTGGATTGTCTGATAATGTGTTAAATCAAGCAGATTATCATTTATGCTTTTCAAAAATGACATTTCCACATCAGCTTATGCAAGTTATTTTGTTAGAACAAATATATCGTGCATTTAAAATAAATAATAATGAAGTTTATCATAAGTAGAAATGGAATCTAAAAGGATTCCTTTTTTATTTTTAGAGAGCGTTTTATCATTGAAAATAACAACTTATAGTTGTATAAAAATTAATGGTGACAAAGATGGATAAAAAGAATAAGCTTACCACTGGAAATCCGTTTAAAACATTATTGCTTTTTTCACTTCCAATGATATTAGCTGTTACATTACAACAATTTTATAATATATGTGATAGCATGATTGCAGGACGTCTTATTTCTGATAATGCACTTTCAGCTGTTTCATCAACCTATCCAGTAACTGTTTTTTATCTTGCAATTGCTGTTGGATTTGGTGTTGGTGCAAACATAATTACTGCAAGATATTTAGGCGAAAAGAACTACAAAAATGCCAAAACCGCAATCAATACATCTTTAATAACAATTGCGATTATAGCGTTGGTATTATGTGGTCTAGGATTAGCACTTTTAAAGCCTATTTTAACATTTTTAAATGTTAATAATGAATATTATGATGATTCATATACCTATTTATTATTCTATACTTTTGGTATTTTATTTTTATTTATTTATAATGTTGTAACATCATTATTTCAAAGCTTAGGCAATTCAAAAATACCTCTATATTTATTGATATTTTCAATAGTTTTAAATTTGGTTTTAGATATAGTTTTTGTTAAGCTAAATATGGGTATTTCTGGTATTGCAATCGCGACATTTATATCCCAAATTTTAGCATCAATAATCTCATTAATTATCTTATTAATTTATTCAAAAAAGGTATTAGAAGAGAATGGAAAAGTATTTGATTTTAAGATATTAAAAATCATCTTATCTATATCAATTCCTTCAATTATTCAAGGATCTATTATTTCAATTGGTGGAGTAATAATTCAATCATTAATTAATTCATTTGGATCATCAGTTACAGCTGGATATGGAGCTGCCTATAAAATAGTTTATGTTATTGTAAATATTTATACAGTCATGTCTAATGCGATATCTACATATACATCTACAAACGCAGGTGCGGCTAAATACGATAGAATATCTAAAGGATTTTTATCTGGACTTTCTATTTGTGCAATCATTACAGCAATTACTACATTAGTTTTCTTAGTAATTCCTGGTCCTTTATTAAATATATTTGGAAATAAGAATACCAGCAGTGAGGTAGTAGATGTTGGTAAAAAGTTTATATATTGTGTTGCCCCATTTTATTTATTTTTATGTATAAAGATTCCTTGTGATGGTGTTTTAAAGGGCTCAGGAGATATGAGAAGCTTTATGATAGCCACATTTGCGGATTTATTTATTAGAATAGGACTTTCATATTTATTTGGTTATATATTACCAAATGATATGAAGCTTATAGGTATATTTTTATCATGGCCTATTGGCTGGGCAGTAGGTATGGCAATTTCTATTTGTGCATACAAAATAGGAAGATGGAAGGTGCTAATTGGCTATAAAAATGAAATACAAGAGGAAAAATGATATTATACTAAATAATAAATTATTTAATTAATTGACTATTAAATATTAAAGTGTTAAAATTATGCTATGTCATAACGCATTGTTAATTGCGTAAAAATGGAGGATGAAAAAATGGCTACAGTTAACGAGTTACCTAAGATTAATGAGGTAAATAAAAAAGAACCTAAAAAAGTTAAAATTATGCAATTTGGTGAAGGAAATTTCTTACGTGCATTCATCGATTGGATTATTAACTCAACAAATAAGAAGACTAATTTTGATGCAGGTGTTGTAGTTGTACAACCAATGCCTTTTGGTCGTGTAAAGGAATTAAATGAAGCAGATGGCTTATATACTTTATATTTACAAGGCTTACAAGATGGTAAGGCTCAAAGAATTAATGAAGTAATTAAGTGTGTTCAAGATGCCCTAAATCCATTCGAGGAATATGATAAGTATCTAAACTATGCTTTATCTGATGATTTACAATTCATTATTTCAAATACAACAGAGGCTGGTATTGCCTTTGATCCAAATGACACTGATTTTTCTAAGTGTCCAAATTCATATCCAGGAAAGCTTTTAGCATTCTTAAAGAAGAGATATGAAGCAGGCAAGAAGGGCTTATACATTATTCCATGTGAATTAATTGATCACAATGGTGCTACATTAAAGGAAGTATTAGTTAAGCTTGCTAAGCATAACAATTTAGATGCTAAATTCATTAAGTGGATTGAAACTGAAAACAAGTTCTATAATACATTAGTAGATAGAATCGTTCCAGGTTACCCTAGAAATGATGCTGAAGCATTCCAATTAGCATTAGGCTACCAAGATCAAAATATGGTAGTAGGTGAAATTTTCCACTTATGGTGTATTGATGCTCAATCTGTTGATTCTAAGGAAGAGGCTAAGGCTAACCTTGAAGAATTAAAGAAGGCATTACCTACTGAAAAGGCTGGATTAAATGTATTATTCGTTGATTCAATCGTTCCATATAAGCAAAGAAAGGTTAAGATTTTAAATGGTTCTCATACAGCATTAGTTCCAGTTTCTTATTTAGCTGGTATTGATACAGTTAGAGAGACTATTGAGGATCCTGAATTAGGAAAATATGTTAAGGACTTCATTTTTGATGAGGTTATCCCAACAATTGATATTCCACATGATCAAATGGTTGCATATTCAAATTCTGTATTAGAAAGATATATGAACCCATATGTTCGTCATGAATTAATGTCAATCGCATTAAATTCTGTAACTAAGTTCAAGGAAAGAGATTTACCTACAGTATTACAATATATTGAAAGAACTGGTAAATTACCTCAACATGGTTTATTCAGCTTAGCTGCATTAATTTCATTCTACAAGGGTGTTAGAGTTATTGATAACAACGCTCCAATCGCATTAAATGATGATCCTAAGTTTATTGAATTCTTCAAGAATCAATGGGCTTCATATGATGGAACAAAGGCTGGTGCTAAGAAGATTGTTGTTGCAACTTTAGGCATGGCTGATCATTGGGGTCAAGATCTTAACAAGATTGCAGGTGTAACTGATTTTGTTACTGAAGCATTATATGCTCAACAAACAATGTCAATGAGAGATGCAATTAAAGCAATTATCAAGTAATAAAAAAATTAACATTAAAAAAATATATTAAAAGGTGATTTTATGCAAGAATTTATTATAATCCATGAAATTGATAATGTTGCCGTAGTACTAAGACCTTTCAAAAAGGGTGAGGTAGTTGCAGGTGTAACATTATTAATGGATATTCCACAAGCACATAAGGTTGCATTAAAGGATATCAAGAAGGGTGAGAATGTTATCAAATATGGCTTCCCTATTGGTCATGCAACTGAAGATATCAAGGCTGGTATGCATGTTCATACTCATAACGTTGCTACAAATCTTGATGATGTAATTACTTACACATATCAACCTAATTATCCAAAGGTATTAGGATATAAGAGCGATCGTACAGTTGATGTATACGAAAGATCTACAGGAGAATATGGAATTAGAAATGAACTATGGATAATTCAAACTGTAGGCTGCGTATCAGGAATGGCTGATAAGATTATTGAGGAATTCAAGAAAACTCATGATATGTCAAAGATTGACGGAGTGTTTACATTCCAACATCCTTTTGGATGCTCTCAAATGGGTGGAGACCTTGAATTTACAAAGAAAATCTTACAAGACATCACTAAGCATCCAAATGCTGGTGGAGTTTTAGTATTCAGCTTAGGCTGTGAAGAAAATCGTTGTGATGTATTCAAAGATACATTAGGTGATTATGATAAAGACAGAACTAGATTCCTTGTATCTCAAGAGGTAGAGGATGAGGTTGCTGAAGGCGTAAAATTACTTGATGAATTATACAACAAGATGAAGGATGATAAGAGAGTTACAAAACCTCTATCAGTTTTAAGAATTGGTCTTAAATGTGGTGGATCTGATGGTATGTCAGGTATCACTGCAAATCCTTTATTAGGTAGATTATCTGATTTCTTATCATTAAATGATGCAACAACAGTTTTAGGTGAAGTACCTGAAATGTTTGGTGCTGAGCAATTATTAATGGCTCGTGCAAAGGATGAAAAGACTTTTGATGAAATCGTTGAATTAATCAATGACTTCAAGAAATATTTCAAGAACCACAATCAAGTTATTTATGATAACCCATCTCCAGGAAACAAGGCTGGTGGAATCACAACATTAGAGGATAAATCTTTAGGATGCGTTCAAAAGGGTGGATCTTCTAAGGTTAATGGCGTTATCGACATGGGTGGAAGAATTAAAGCTAAGGGCTTAAACCTAGTTTCTACACCAGGTAATGACTTATGTGCAGTTACTACAATTGCTGCAGCTGGATGCCAAATGGTATTATTCACAACTGGACGTGGTACACCATTCGGTGGATTCGTTCCAACATTAAAGATTGCTACAAATACTGCATTAGCTACTAAGAAGCAAAATTGGATTGATTTCAATGCTGGTGATTTAGTAGATAAATATACAATGGATGAATTATTAGAAAAATTCATTGATTTAATTTGTGACGTTGCATCAGGTAAGAAGCAAGCTAAAAATGAAATTAACGACTTTAGAGAAATTTCAATTTTCAAAGACGGCGTTATTTTATAATAAAAACAATAAAGGAGAATTAGAATATGAAAGAATTTATGGACAAGGATTTCTTGTTAACTACTGAAACAGCAAAAAAGCTATATCATGAGCATGCTGAAAAAATGCCTATCATTGATTATCACTGCCATTTACAACCAAAGGAAATCGCAGAAGATAAGCATTTCAGAAACTTAGCTGAAGCTTGGTTAGGTGCTGGAGATAGATATGGTGACCACTACAAGTGGAGAGCACTACGTGCTAGAGGATACATGGAGGATTCAATTTCTGGAAATGTTCCTGGTAAGTCATTAGAGGAAAGTGATTATCAAAAATATTCACAATTCGTTGAATCTATGCCTTATTTCGTTGGTAACCCACTATATCACTGGAGTCATCTTGAATTAAGAAGATATTTCGGTATCTATGATATTATTAATAAGAATAATGCAAAGAAGATTTGGGATGAAGCTAACGAAAAGCTAAAGACTTTATCTGCAAGAGAAATGTTATATAAGTTCAATGTAGATACAGTATGTACAACTGACGATCCAGTTGATGACCTACATTGGCATAAGCAAATGAATGCTGATAAGACATTAAAGGTTAAGGTTAGACCAGCATTCCGTCCTGACAAGGCTATCAATGTTGAATTATCTTGGTTCAAGGATTGGGTTAACCAATTAGCTAAGGTTGTTGGTTATGAAATTAAGTCATTAAAGGACTTAGAAAAAGCATTAGCAGACAGAATTGATTTCTTCCATGAAATGGGTTCTCGTTTAGCTGACCATGCATTAGACGTATTACATTATGCACCTGCTACTTATGAAGAAGCTAATAAGGTATTCTTAAAGGGTATGAAGGGTGAAGCTGTATCTGACTTCGAACAAGACCAATATAAGGGTTATGTATTAGTATTCTTAGGTAAAGAATATTATAAGCGTGGTTGGGTTCAACAATATCACATTGGTGCATTAAGAAACAATTCTAAATCAATGCTAAAGAAGATTGGACCAGATACTGGTTACGATGCAATCGAAGACCAAGTTTATATGTCTAAATTATCTGCATTACTTGGTGAATTAGATGAATCAGATTCATTACCAAAAACTATTTTATACTGCTTAAATCCTCGTGATAACTATGCATTAATGGTATTAGCAGGATGCTTCCAAAAGGAAGGTATTCAAAACAGAGTACAAAATGGTACAGCTTGGTGGTTCCTAGATCAACAAGATGGTATGAAGCAAAATATGGAAACAATGATGCAAGTTGCATTAATTTCTGAAGCAGTAGGTATGTTAACAGACTCTCGTTCATTCTTAGCATATCCTCGTCATGAATACTACAGAAGAATCTTATGTGAAAAGTTCGGTAACTTAGTTGAATCAGGTCAATATCCTGCATCTGAAATCGATACTTTAGGTAAGATTGTAGAAGATATTTGCTATAACAACGCAAAGAAATATTTCGGATTCTAATTATTTAAAGAGCCAGTGATGGCTCTTTATTTTTTTATTCTATTTTGATATAATCAAATCGTAATTTTAAATGATTAAAAGGAGCTTATTATGGATAAGGAAGAAGTACTTGTAAATTATTTAATAGATAAAAAATATCATATTACATTTGCTGAATCTTTAACTGCAGGTATGCTTGCAGCAAAGCTAGTAAATGTTGCTAACGCATCTATGGTATTAAATGAATCATTTGTAACTTATTCAAATGAAGCTAAAATGAAATATTTAAATGTTAAAAAAGAAACTATAGATAAATATAGTGTAGTATCAGAAGAGGTAGCTAAAGAAATGGCTATAGGAGCTGCAAAGGCAGCTAATTCTAATATTGCAGTAACTACAACTGGAGTTGCAGGACCTACTGGTGGAACTGAAAAAACTCCTGTAGGTATGGTTTGTTTTGGATTCTATATAAATGGTGATGTTGTAACAAAAACTAAATATTTTGGTAATTTAGGAAGAAATAAAGTAAGATTTGAAGCAACTAATTATGCATTTGAAGAAATAATAGAATTATTGAAATAGGTTGGTGATTATATTGAAGAATAAAATTTTTTTAATCACTAACATATTATTTGTATTAATATGTATAGGTATTGATGTTGCCATAGGTATTAATATGAAGTTTAATTATGCATTTTATTATGTAACATTATTCTTTATTATTGGTATTGGAATAGGTAATTTAATCATATTAATTATCCATTTATTATCTGATACAAAATACACATTTAATAAGCTAATTCCTGTTATGCATGCATCATATTTAATCATCGCAGGAATCATGTATTATGTTATAGAATGGTTCAAAAAATATGAAGAAAATTGGCTAATTTACTGGTCAATTTTGGGTGGCTTAATAGCCATTGATTTGATTATTTTTGCCATTTTAATATTAAAAAAAGAACCTCAAAAAAGTTAGGTTTTTACGGAAAAATTAACGATAATTTAACGATTATCGTTTTTATTTTTATGTGATAATATATTAATTAATTTTTTTGCTATAAAATTGCATTTCTTTATGATATAATACATTATGTATTATTTTTTTATGGAGGTTGATTTATTTATGGCTGAATATAATCACAAAATAATTGAAGCAAAATGGCAAAAATATTGGGAGGATAATCATACATTCAAAACTGATGTATGGGATTTCTCAAAACCTAAGTTTTATGCCTTAGATATGTTCCCATATCCATCTGGAGTTGGTCTTCATGCAGGACACCCTGAAGGATACACAGCAACTGATATAATTTCAAGAATGAAGAGAATGCAAGGATATAATGTATTACACCCAATGGGATATGATTCATTTGGTTTACCTGCAGAACAATATGCAATTAACACAGGAAACCATCCTGAGGGATTTACAAATGAAAATATCAAGACATTCACTAAGCAATTAAAGGAATTAGGCTTTGATTATGATTGGGATAAATGTATTCAAACATCTGACCCAAGCTATTATAAGTGGACACAATGGATTTTCAAAAATCTTTATAAGGATGGATATGCAAAATACATTGATATGCCAGTTAACTGGTGTGAGGAGCTAGGTACAGTTTTATCAAACGATGAGGTTATCGATGGTAAGAGTGAAAGAGGCGGCTTCCCAGTTGTAAGAAAGAATATGAAGCAATGGGTTATTGATCAACCATTATTTGCTGAAAAGCTGTTAGAGGGCTTAAATGAAATTGACTGGCCAGAATCTACAAAGGAAATGCAAAGAAACTGGATTGGTAAATCAACTGGTGTTGAAGTTGAATTCAAGATTGTTGGTGGTGGTTCATTTAAGATCTTCACAACATGTATTGAAACTATTTACGGTATTACATTTATGGTATTAGCACCAGATGGAGAAATCGTTAATAGCTTATTAGATAGAGTAGAAAACCTAGCTGAGGTTAAAGAATATATCGCTGAAACATCAAAGAAGAGCGATTTAGATAGAACAGAATTAAATAAGGGTAAGACAGGCTGTGAATTAAAAGGCTTAAAGGCTATCAACCCAGTTAATGGAAAAGAGGTACCATTATTCTTAGGTGATTTCGTATTAGCTAATTATGGTACAGGTGCAGTTATGGCTGTTCCTTCACATGACCAAAGAGATTTCGAATACGCAGTTGCACATAACATTCCTATGATTCAAGTAATCGATGGAAGAGATGTATCTGAGTGTGCATTTGAAAAACAAGATTATTTAGGAAAAGGCTGTAAGCTAATTAATTCAGAAGAATTCAGCGGCTTAACAGTTGAAGAAGCTAAAGAAGCAATCACATCTAAGCTAGAAAAGATGGGAATTGCTAAGAGAACAGTTAATTATAAATTTAGAGAATGGATTTTCGCTAGACAAAGATATTGGGGTGAACCAGTTCCTGTTGTTCATACAAAGGATGGTATCTATGTATTACCTGATGATGAGCTTCCTCTAGTATTACCTAAGCTAGATGATTATAAGGGAAGAAATGGTAAAGCTCCATTAGAGAACGCAGAAGAATGGAAGAATTACAACAAAAATGGTGTAGTTGGTGTTAGAGAAACATCAACAATGCCAGGCTCTGCAGGATCAAGCTGGTATTTCTTAAGATACATTGATCCAAAGAACAATGATGAATTAGCAAATAAAGAGTTGCTAAAGCATTGGATGCCAGTTGATTTATACATTGGTGGTCCAGAACACGCAGTTGGACATTTAATGTATTCTAGAATTTGGAATAGATATCTTTACGAAAAAGGTATCGCTCCAACAAAAGAACCATTCAAGAAGTTAGTTCACCAAGGTATGATCTTAGGTTCTAACGGAATTAAGATGGGTAAGAGATTCCCTGAATTCGTAATTAATCCATCTGATATTGTTGAAAAGTATGGTGCTGATACACTTCGTTTATATGAAATGTTTATGGGACCACTTGAGGCATCTAAGCCTTGGAGTAATCAAGGTGTAGAAGGTGCTAGAAGATTTTTAGATAGAGTTTATAGATTAGTATGCTTAAATGATTACAAATCTAAATTCACTACTGAATATGATAAGACATTAGAAAAGATCTATAACCAAACAGTTAAAAAGGTTACAGAGGATTTTGAGTCTCTAGCATTTAATACAGCAATAAGCCAAATGATGGTATTTATCAATGAAGCATATAAGGCTGATAAGATTTATTTAGGCTTCATTGAAGGATTTATTAAATTATTATCTCCTGTTGCCCCACATATTTGTGAAGAAATGTGGCAATCTCTAGGACATAATAGTACAATCGCATATGAATCATGGCCTACATATGATGAAGCTAAATGTAAAGATGACCAAGTAACATATGCAGTATCTGTTAATGGTAAATTAAGAGATAAGCTATTATTAGATGCAAACCTAGATGCAAAGGAAGTAGAAAAACAAGCTTTGGCATCTGAAAAGATTAAGGCTTATACAGATGGAAAAGAAATTGTAAAAATAATTGTAGTTCCAAAGAAGATTGTTAATATAGTAATAAAATAAAAAATGTATTACTCTATTACTCATATAATATGAAAAGAGGTCTAAATAATGGATGTTTTAGAAATTAAAGATCTTTACGCGAGAGTAGAAGAAAAGGAAATCCTTAAAGGAGTTAATTTAACAATAAGAACTGGTGAGGTTCACGCTATCATGGGTCCTAATGGTACTGGTAAATCTACTTTATCATCTATCATTATGGGTTCACCTAGATATCAAGTAACTAGTGGTGATATTTTATTAAATGGCGTATCTATTTTAGATAAGCCAGTTGATGAAAGAGCTAGATTAGGTATTTTCCTAGCATATCAATATCCTATGGAGGTACCTGGCGTTACTAATAGTGATTTCATTAGACAAGCTATGAAGTCTACATCTGGTAAGGCACCATCACTATTTACATTTGTTAAAGAATTCGATAAGGCAACACAACAATTAAAAATGCCAGAGGATTTAGCACATAGATATTTAAATGAAGGCTTTTCAGGAGGAGAAAAGAAGAGAAATGAAATTCTTCAAATGAAAATGCTAAAGCCTAAATTTGGTATCCTAGATGAAATTGATTCTGGACTTGATGTTGATGCATTAAAAATTGTTGGTGAAAATGTTTATGATATGGTAAATGATTCATTTGGTTGTTTATTAATAACACATTACCAAAGATTATTAGATTATATTAAACCTAATTTTGTACATGTAATGATTAATGGTAAGGTTGTTAAGACTGGCGGCAAAGAATTAATTACAAAGATAGATAATGAAGGTTATGATTGGGTAAGACGTGAGTTAGGTATTTCAATTGATACTGAAGAAGAAAAGAAGACCCATGCTATTCTTGGCTCATGTGCTCATAACCCTAACACAAAATAATTATGGAAAGAATTATTAAAGACATCAAGGCTTTGGGTCAAGCTAATGATGGTATTTATCAAATCAATGATGATAAATATGTTTATGAAATAAATGATAATTCAAAAATTAATATTAAGGCTGGTATTAAAGCCTATATTATTGATAATACAATTAATAAAGAAGTTTATGTTAATTGTGGAAAAGATTCATCAGTTGAATATACTATTTTAAATAGCAATTCATCAAAGAGAGTATTTGATGTATATGGTGAATTAATTATTAATGAGATATTACTTGAAAAATCTAATGAATCATTCACTTGTAACTTATTAGGTGAAAATTCAAGTGTTAATAAAAAATTATTAGCATTTGCTGATAATATGGATCAATATGTTTTAGAAAGAGTAAATCATGAAGTTTCTAAAACATATTCTGATATTTCTAATATTGGAATTAGTATGAATGGCGCTAATATCAATTTTGATATAACAGGATATATCAAAAAGGGTATGCCAAAATCTAATTGTAGACAATTATCTAAGGGTGTTGTAATGGATAATGAATCATCTGTTACAGCTAAGCCTATTTTATTAATAGATGAATATGATTGTTTTGCCAGCCATGGAGCAACTATTGGTAAAATGAGTGATGAAGATTTATTCTATTTAATGTCTAGAGGATTAACTAAAAATGAAGCATTCTTTTTAATCTTAAGTGGTATTATTAAACCATTTGTAGATAGACTTCCAAGTGAAGAATTAAAGAATGATACAATGAAAAGAATTAACGACATGATTGAGAAGTGATAATAATGGATGTTTTAAAATTGAGAAATGATTTCCCTGTTTTAAGAGACAATCCCAATTT
>CAMJFY010000004.1 GCA_946405105.1 uncultured Caryophanales bacterium | reverse complement strand
CTAATCTAAGCTTATAACATTCATAACATCTTTTAGTTTTTTCTCCTAAATCCTCTAAGCCTTTGATTGCATTATCGAAATCAGCTTCATTATATTCATCGTAAATTACATCAATATCATCAGATATCTTTTTAGTAAAATTAATTATTTCATCTAATCTTTTATCAAATTCAGATTTAGGATAAATATTATCATTTGAATAAAAGATAGATATTTTGAAATAATCCTTTAATACCATTAGAGTATGGCTAGAGCATGGTGCACAGCACGCATGTAATAATAGCCTAGGCTTATAATCAAGTTGTTGTATGAAGTTTTTGAATTCATTATAATTTGACAACATAACCATACCTCTAGAATATATTATATAATACATTATATAAAATTACATACAAAAAATTATTAAGATTTTTCGTTTTGAAAAAAAATCATTTTATGATATAATATTATCAGGAGAGTTTCGGTTATTATATTTTTATAGGAAAAGGAGGTTTTGTCAGTGTTTCAAATAGGTGACGTATTAGTGTATACTACATACGGCATTTGTCGTGTTCAAGATATTATTGAAATGAACTTTAACGGCACCCCAACTAAATATTATCTACTTGTTCCATTATCAGAAGCAAAGACAGAATTAACTATTCCGGTTGATAACCCAATAACTAATGTAAGACTACATTCATTATTATCAGAAAACGAAATCAATGAAATAATTAATCAAATTAGCTTTTTAGAGCCTTTCTGGATTATGAATGATAATGAGAGAAAGAAAAAATTTAATGAAATCATTAAATTAGGTAATAGATTAAATACATTACAAATGCTAAAATCAATTAAGAAGCATCAATTAAGCCTAAAGGATAAGGTTAGAAAGCTACATGCTTGTGATGAACAAGTAATGCACGATGCTGAAAAGCTAATAATTGATGAATTTAGCTATGTATTAAAAAAAGAAAAAATTGATATCTATAATATTATCAATGAAGAATTATTAAAGAACCTTGAATAATCAAGGTTTTTTATTTTACTTCTTCTATTATAAAAAGGGCTCATGCGAGCCCTCTTTTTATTCTTTAACTAGATATTCTTTAATTTCACAGACATACATTGTGTGAAGATCATTATCCTTGTAGAAATTATTTTTAAGATCTGATGGAAGATTTTCTAAATCAGTATTATATAATACTTTCATCTTAAATACATATTCTGCTTCTTTTGGATAATATCCATTGAAATCAGGTTCAAATACAGGTGTTAAATTAGCTTTAGCAAATTTATCACCAGCTCTTCCTGATTCTGAACCAAAAATTGATTTAGCTTTTTTATATTCATCACTTAAAAATGCCATTGTAATACTATTTGATTTATCTAAAAATTCATGAGTATAACGAGATTTTCTAACAAAAACATAAGCAACTGGCTTATTCCACATAATACCAAAGCCACCCCAAGATATTGTCATACCATTATAGCCTACAGTTTTATCACCTGCAGTAATAATTGCCCAAGTATTATTTAATTCATTAAATACATTCTTATTAAAATTATCTAAGCTTACCTTTAACATAAATTCTCCTCCTATATAAATACTAAAATTATCGCCAATATATTATTACACATATGAGCTATTAATGAAACATATACATTAAAGCCTGATAAATGATATATTCCAGCTAATAATAATGCTGAAACTAAATATGGAACAGTCATTAATGCCCATTCTCCAATTGGAGCTGATGTTGTAATCATATGGATTAATGAAAATGATACAACTGATACAAAATAGCCAAGAACTATTCTCTTTTCACCACAAAGTGAGAAAATACATTTTCTAAATACAAGCTCTTCTACTAATGGAGCAAAGAAGATGGTAGCTATAAGCATTGGTGCCATTCCACCATTTCTAAATATGTTTTCTATTTGAATCTGGTTTTCAGATAGACTTACATAATTAGATATAAATAAATCTAAGAAATAATTAATTGCGGTGAAGGCTATGGCAGTTACTGGTATGAACCAATAATATAACCTTCTTTTCTTTTGATCCTTGAATTTAAATAAATCTTTTTGTAGTTCATCTCTTGTAAAGAATCCTACAATAGCTGCAACTAAAATATATACTAATAAATTACTGTAGCCCTGGCTAACAGCATTTGCCTTCAATAAATCTATAGATAAACCTTCAAAATCAGCTGTCTTTAATGTAAAGCTTGCCTTTATTTCTCCATAAGGAACGCTAGGATGAATTGCGGAATAAATAAAAGCCATTAGATATAAAATAAATGCGCCTAATATGAAAATAAATAAAACATAGAATAATATTGCGACAAATTTATTTGGTGCCAAGAAATCATTTGGCTTATATGTCTTCTTTTTATTTTCTTCCATAATTCCTCCTTTAAAAAATCAATATGATTATATCATAAAAAAAGAGGGTTTACACCCTCATTTTTTTAGAAAAATACTTCAGTAGCCTTTTCCTTTACTTCCTTAGAAGCGATATATGGAATACGTGTTGTATATCCAGCCTTTGCAGCTACAATCATCTTAGTTGGCCATACTTGGATTTGTTGGTTCCATGTAGCAACTGTATCATTATATGTTTCTCTTGCTGCTGTAATTTCCTTTTGAAGATATGCATTTTGCTTAATAGCGTCAGCAATTTCAGCATGGCTTCTTAATTCTGGATAATTTTCAATTGCGACATTGATTCTATTATTAATAGTATCTGCTTGATTACCCATATTAATTCTTTCTTCATCAGTTAAGCCTGAAGTAATAGGCTTACCACTTCTTGCTTGTGCGATTGCAGTAAATGTTTCCTTATCTAATGTTACTGCCTTATCTACTAGCTTAGCTAGATTAGATAAAATTACTACTCTTTGTTCTAAATAATTATCGATTTGAGATGCATCATGGTTGATTTTTTGTTCTAATTGTCTTAAATATGTACCAGCCTTAATCTTCTTTATTAAGAAAATTACACCTGGAATAATTAAACATACCCATAATAATACCTCAAAAATTGTTGAACCTACGCCAACCTTAACTGGTATTTGTTTTGCGATAACGTTAATTTCTCTACCTTCTTCTCTGATAGGTCCTGTTTCTTCATCTAATGCGTTTGCCATTTTTATAATCTCCTTTTCTTTTTTATATATTCAATTAGTTACCTAATTTGAACCTGTGTTATTGTTGTTTGAAATATTTGAATTGTCTACACCATCTTTTGCTTTATTAATAGCTTCTTCGATATCTTCTATTTCTTTCTTTAATATTTCTTGTGCTGTTGGAGCCTTATTTCCATTTGTTTTAAATGCTTTATCAACTGAAGCATCCTGCATGAATTCTCCTAAAATATAGGCAAATAAGCCTCTTTGGTATGAATTTATACCTGTACCACCAGCTGATTTTATTCCTTCGTCTAATGTATTTGTATACATTGCAGATAAATATTCTTTTCTTGAACTTGGCTTTTCACCAACAGCCATATAATTTTCTTTTTCTAGTGGCTCATAAATATAATAATGAACAGGTATTGTATGAACTCTACCATCTCCACCAACCTTATTGATGTATTCAACCTGAGGTATTGCCTGATAACTGTAGGCTGTAACCTTAACTACATCCGTATTTCCATTATTATTTTCAGTATGTACCTTTAATATTGCATCTGTTGCACTATCAGGGTGTGAAAACAATCTTCTTTCAAATGAATTAGCCATTACTTCTTGTTCATAACAAGTAATGTTATCTTTATATACATCTTTATAAATATCTTCACGTGATCTATTCATTTGATAGATTGGAATTGAAATTATAGGTAATAAATCATAATAAAATGATTGGAAATAATCTTCCATATATTTAATGAATCTATATTTAGCTGTTTCATATGAATAATCAATAAACATATTTGGATTAGCTGTATAATTAAAATATTGTGAATGGATTGATTGAACATAATTTAGCATTTTATCTTTGTTAAAATACCAATCATCTCCATAAGGCTTTGGTTCCTTAATTAATTGAATTAGATTCTTTTGAGCTAATGGAGTAAATAATAATCTAAATTCTACTTCGTTATTTCTATTAGTTCCATCAAATAATGATTCAAATAAATCATTACCAAATCTTTGGTAATTAGTTGTTGAATCATTATCCATTAAGGCTTTTTCAGCCTTTTTATCATACATCTTAGATTCCTTTTTAACCATTTTGTTTAGCTTCTTTTCAGTTAAACCAGAGGCACCTGAAGGTCCTCTTGAAAATATTAAATTAGGAGCCGCATCATTACCATACATTAAATATGTTACATAATTATAAACCGGATATGGCTTTGTGACTGTCGCGGTAAGTGTTTGACTATGATGGATAGTTCTTATTCCATCCTTAGTTGAAATAGTTGTTGTCCAATGAATTGTAATACTATTAGAATATTGTTTTTGAGTCCAGCTTTGTCTGAAATCTTTACAAATTACAAATGGATTACCATATATTTCACCTGATTGAACAAATACTGTGGATGTATCATTTTCTTCATCATATCTAAGGCCATAATTATTATATAGCTGCATAAATCTTTTTCGATTTAAATTCATATCCAGCTTAATTAAATCATTTGATTTATTAATTATCATTGCTGGAATATTCCAGTCATATAATGCATTTAATGGAGCCATCTGTAAATATGCTTTATCCAATAATTCTTTAGATTGATTTGTGTTGTCATTTATTGATTCTTTTAATGGCTTTAGCTTCTTTCTTACATATGATAATCTGATAGATATAAATGTAATTAAGCCAATTAAACCAACAGATAATGCAATAATACCTACAATAAATAATATTTGTTCTTCCATTTCATATCCATAATATAAAATAGGAAGTCCAAAAAATGCTAAAACACCTGAAAGTATTATAAAGACTCGCCAAAATGTTTTAGTACTACTTACTTTCTTTTTAAGGTAATCTATTTCATTAAGCTTTCCTTTATATTTTCTTACAGTTTCAATGTTTTCTTGAACATCAATTCCTGATTTTTGGGTAAGTTGATCAAAATATGCAGTTGTGTTTTCCATGACTCTATCTTTTAAAAAGTCATTATAGGCCTTAAGAGGCTCAGTCAAATCATCAGCCATATAATCACTCCTATTCAAAAATCAACTTAATTATAGCATAATTTGAATATATATAATATATATTTAGATAAAAATAAAATCTAGGATATTTCACCTAGATCTTTAAATTACCAATTTTATTATTTAATTTATTCATTTCTTCTTTTAAATCTTTAATTAAATCAGCCATAACATCACTAACAGATTTAATTTCTTTAATTAATCCAGCATCCTGTCCCATCATAAATGAACCAGTTTTTAAATCACCTTGAACGGCTCTTCTATGTGAATCAACAGTAAGCTTTTCTAATTCTAATCTATCAGCTGCCTGTTTTTCTAATTCTAAATAATTTCTTGCAAGCTCATTTTTATAAATTCTAACTCCAGCTCCAAATGATCTACCTGTAATAACAGTATCTATATCTCTTGCCTCTACAATTAAATTTTTATACTCATCTGAAACTGGTGCTTCCTTTGTCGCAATAAAGATTGTTCCGGCTTGAATTCCTTCTGCCCCTAAAGATATGGCAGCACAAAAAGTCTTGCCGTCAGCAATACCACCGGCAGCTATTACAGGAATCTTTACAGCCTCAACAACCTGAGGTACAAGTGCCATAGTTGTAATATCTCCAACATGACCGCCAGATTCCATTCCTTCAGCTATTATAGCAAATGCGCCAGCACGCTCAGATCTAATAGCTTGGGCAACACTTCCAACAACTGGAATTGTTTTTATTCCATATTCATTAAATAATTTAATGTATTTGTTAGCCATTCCAGCTCCTGTTGTAACATAAGGAACCTTCTCTTCTATAATTACATTCGCAATATCCTCACAATACGGACTCATTAACATTAAATTAACACCAAATGGCTTATTTGTATTTTCTTTACAAATTTTAATTTGGCTTCTAACCCAATTAGAATCATTTCCACCAGAGGCAATAATTCCAAGTCCGCCTGCGTTAGAAACTACAGCGGCAAATTTTCCATCTGAAATATTGGCCATAGCTCCACAAATTATAGGATATTTTATATTTAATAATTCGTTAATCATTATTAGCTCCTGTATTTTCTAGTTGAAGCGATATGATATAGTGAATCAAGGTAATCTATATCGGCACCATCGATTGCGAAATCTACATCTAAATTATCGATAATTCTTTCCTCATGAACAGATTTAGGTAGTGGTAATGTATTCTTTTCAATACAATATCTAATACATAATTTAGCTCTAGTTGTATTATATTTTTTAGCTAGATTATCTAAAATATCCATATCAACCAATTCACCTGTTGCTAGAGGAGAATATGCTTCTACTAATATTTTATTATTTTGACAATATCTAGTAAGTGGAGCTTGTGTATTTCCAATGAAATATCTAATTTGATTTACCATTGGTACAAAATTAGTTGCCTTAACTAGGCTTTCAATTTCATTTTCATGGAAATTAGATACACCAATAGCTCTAACTAAGCCTTGATTATAAAGCTTAATCATAGCCTTCCATACCTCGATATTCTCTTCAGTATAATCAGCACCCTGATTATCCCAAGGCCATGGAGCGTGAATTAAATATAGGTCAACATAGTCTAAACCTAAATTCTTTAAAGATTCATTAAAAGATTCAAGTGCTCCATCATATGTTTTAATATTTGCAGGAAGCTTTGTAGTAACAAAGATATCTTCTCTTTTGATTTTAGAATCCTTAATTGCTCTTCCAACAGAATCCTCATTCTCATAAACATATGCGGTATCTATATGCTTATATCCAGCCTTAATAGCTGCCATACATGCATTATAGGTATCCTCCTTTGATGACTGCCATGTTCCTAAGCCAATCTTAGGAATTTTTACTCCATTTGATAAAACATAAAACTCGTCTTTAATCATTTTATCACATCCTTTATCTTTATTATAACATAAACAATAAAAACTAAAGGAAAAATTATAACAAAAAATTATCTGACAAATGCTCTAATTAATATAAATGAGAGAACAGATAATACTGCTCCTACAATAGTTATGATAATACTTAATTGCTGGTTATATTTTAATAATACTAATCCAACAAAAATTAAATTAAATGATATTATCGCAATTAATGCTAAAATTGTTAGCTTAAAATTAGATAATTTTGAATGAGATCTTTCTAAAGATGTTTTTCCCATTAGAAATTCACCCCCACAAATGCAACATATACAATAAATGCTGTTGCTAATGCTTCTATTAATATAGATAAATAAATTGTAATAGAAAAATATATTTTATCTGTTTTATGATGAAATATAATTCTTCCTAAAAATGCACCTATCGCACCACCAAAGGCACTTAAGCCTAATAAGTAGCTTTCTTTGATTCTATTTTTACCTTTTTCTGCTTTTTTCTTATCAATTCCATATAAGAAAAAAGTAATGATAGAAATAAATCCTAAGATACATAAATAAATTATAAATATTTTTTGTTCAAAGCTCATAATTTCCCTCCAAGAAAATAAACTGCCAAAGGCAGTTCATTTAATGCGCATATCTAAGTAGGGCACCAAGTAATCTTGACTCAGCAACAGCTAAGGCAACATCATCATTTTGCCAAATTCTTAATACACTTTTATCTCCGAATACTACATATCCATAGCATTCACCCTTAAACATAACTTTAGATATTAATACAGAAACTAAGCCTGTATTTGATATAAATCTTTCCATATCCTCAGATTTTTCACAAATCTCAGTGACTGAATTATAAACACCAACGTTCATATCATCTAAGAAATCTTCTATATCAGATACAACTATGCTGTCATTAAAATCTAAAACACGATCTCTATTTATGAAAAGAATATCACTTATCTTTAGTATTTTTTTGATGTAATTGAATGATTCATTTTTTAAATAACTGATATCATTTCTTTCATCAAACATTTGGAATAAATTATAAATTGAATTTTGAATAGGCTCTTTCATTAATTTAGAAATATCAATATCTTTATGTTTTTCATGAACATAAATGATAAAGCAATTTCTACCCTTCATTTTTCCTCTATATAATGCTTTATCTGCTTTACTAAATAAATCATCAAAATCAGTTGAATTATTAGGGAAATTGGCAGTGCCTATTGTTCCTGTAATAAATAAATTAACATCTTCTACTTTAACATATCTTCTAAATGGACTCACACAAGGAATCTCATAAAAATCTACTAAATATGAATGCATGCTGTCATAATCATTATGAACAAAATCAACAATTATAAATTCATCTCCACCAAATCTACCTACGATACCAGTATCGCCTACAGCATCAATAATATTTTTAGCAGTCTCTGTTAATACTAAATCGCCGATATGATGTCCATAATTATCATTTATGTATTTAAAATTATCTATATCCATTATTATTAATGAGAATTGTCTTTTTTCTTTAATTAATGATTCAATAAAATTCATTATATGACCTCTCATAATTGTTTTAGTTAGAGGGTCTAAGAAATTTTTTATTCCATGTTTTTTAATTATATTTTTTAATTCAGGATATTGATCAAATGAATTTACTGTATACATACATTCACCACCTTTCGGTAAAAAATAAAAGTCCACAATAAAAGTGGACTTATTTTTTGCAACTGGCTGCCATGTTAAAGGCCCTATAGCTTTGCGTCATACAGTTATCCCGTATTTTGCCACTTTATTATAAATTTAATATTTTATTATATCCATTATATAACATTGTAAGAAAAATTACAAGTTTACTATTTAATTACTCTAGAATCATGACATGTAAAATAAATGATTTGATAATGTGAAGATATATCTTTCATTAAATTTTTACATAAATCAAGCTTCTCATCATCGAAGTTAACAAATGGATCATCGAAGATAACAAATGGCTTCTCCTTTGGATATAGACAATCGATTAATGCTAATCTCATACATAATGTAATAATTGTTTGATATCCTCTAGAATATTGATCTATTCCCTTTAATCCGTTCTTAGTAATAAATTGGAATTTGAAATTAACATCAATATTGTATTCCTTATTATTTTTTAATAATAGAGATACATATTTATCTACGCTATCCTTCATTGGCTTAACATATTTTTCTAATAATGATGTTTGTGCCTTCTTTAGGTATGCTTCTGTAGAAATTAATACATCATATTGATGCTCAAGAGATTTAATTTCTTTAGAAAGCTCATCTTCTTTCTCAATTAAATCATCTAGCTTGATAATATCAGATTCATATTCTACTACCTTATTAGATTTAATTGTTAATTCCTTATTTAATTCAGAAATCTTTTGTTCAATTTCAGCAATAATAGAATTTAAAGAATCAATATCTTCTTCTTGCTCCTCTAAATCAGATAAACCATGAAGTGTTATATATTGCTTATATGCAGTTTCTTTAAATACAACATTGTTTTCAATTTCTGTCTTTCTTCTTAAGTGAGTATTTAACTCACCAATTTGTTCTTCTGTTGTAGGTGCTGTTGTTTTAAATTTCTTTAGGAAATCTTTAACAATAGTTTCATATTCATTAATTTTTCTTTCTAGCTTACTGTTTTCTTCCTTCTTATAAGAATTTTCAATTTGAGCATCCTTATATCTTTCAAGATTACTCTTAACAGTATATAAATTATTAGAAAAATCTGATGAATATAGGTGGAATCTACCAAAGAAATCTCTTATTTGAGATTCTATTTCTCTTAATTCGAAATCATAATTCTTAACCTTAGTATAGCTTGCTGATTGATTATGTGAATAATTAATAAACACAAATGTTAAACCCAAAATAATACCAAGTAGGGCAACAATCATAACTATAATACCAATATTAGTAAATAATTGCTTATTTGTATTTTCTCCGCCTAATATACCAATTAATAATGAAACAATACCACAAATAAATATAAATCCAGAAACAATTAATGCTGCAACACCTATAATTGGTTTAGTCTTTACAGGCTCTGCAGTATGAGCATTGATTACACCCTTAATATTTTGATATTTTTGGATTTTCTTAGAAATATTATCTATTTCTTCATTTGTAGGTAGATCATCTTTAAAGCCTAAGCTATTCTTGAATTCATCAAGTTTTTCATCTGATCCGCTTTCATGTTGTTTTAATTCATATTCATATTTTAAAGAAATTAATTCTTTATTCTTACTTCTAATAGCTAATACATCCTCAGCCGTTACTGCAACACCATTAAAGATTTCATTATTCTTTTCTAATAAATCTTTAGTATTTTGAATATCTTCATAATATTTTTTAGCTACCGCAAGCTTTGTTTTCTTTTCTTGCTCCTTAGAATATTTTATTATTTTATTATTAATTTCTTTTTTCTTTTCATTTAATCCTGAAATCTCTGATTTAATAATATCTATTTGTTTTTCAATATCATTAATACCTACTAGCTTGTTATTGCATTCAGCAATTTCAGTTTGTATCTCAGATAATTCTCTTTTCTTATCAATAATTAATCCTTTTTTAGAATTCATTCTTAATAATTTAGATTTATTATCTAATATTGCGACCGCATCCTCAAAACTTTGAGAATCATTAGTACCACCAATTAGGTTAGCAAGCTTAGCTTCAATATCAGAACCAAAGCCCTCTTCTAGCTCCTTTTGTGGGATAAATACACTTCTTTCAAATGAATCAGCATTTAGATTTAATATCTTTTCGCCGATATTAGTTCCAAAATCAACCTCTAAATTGGTTTGTAGGTCATATACATTTAAAACATCATTAGATGCCTTCTTAGGGTCAAATCTTCTATCAATTCTATATTGTTTACCATTGACCTCTATTTTCATTGTTCCACCAAAGGAATTCTTATTATTCCATGGCGTATATCTTTCTCTTTCAGATTTATTGGCAAATCCATAAAGCATTGTTTTAATGAAAACAGTCATGGTTGTTTTTCCCCAACCATTTTCTTCATAAATAGAATTCATTTTAGGAGTGAAATCAAATAGATAATCTGATAGCTTTCCGAAGCTATCAATATATAATGATAAAATCTTCATTCTATATTTCCTCCTTCATCAATGCTTTTATTCCATATTCAATTATTTCATTCTTCTCATTTTCTGATAAATCAGATGATTGTAAAACATTTCTAATAAATTCACCCTTAAGTGAAATATCATTTTCATAATCCTTTGGATTTATTGCAATCTTAGATTCATCAGATACCTTGGCAAAATAATAATGCTCATTTAGATATTCATTTAATAATTCAATTTGCTTAACTAAATTAATATCATAATTACCAACAAGTCTAATCTTAACCATATCCTTTTCAGGAATTGAATTAGTTTTTAGGCTAACATTCTTTCTTACATCAATCCAGCTATCAATACCTGTAATATCAATAACTATTTCATGTAGCTCACGCTTTGCGAATGGAATAAATTCAGAATCTAATTCGCCATTTTCAATATTGATTAAAACAAAGCCCTTAGGTCCTATTTCATCAAATCCTCTTCCCTCAGGACAGCCTGGATATACAAAATAGCCGTCATTATCAATTGATCCCTTTTGGAATTTATGAATATGACCTAATGCTAAATAGCTAATACCTTTACCTCTTAGATTGTTAACATTAATACCAGTTCCACGTGAGCCTAGAGGTCCATGCATAATAACGATATTAATTTTTTCTTTATTTAAAAATAATGTATCGTATAAATATTTATCACTTGATTCATTATAATTGATTCCAGTGATATCACATTCCTTATAATTAATTGTTTTCCATCTCTCATCGAAAACATATAAATTTTTAGGGAGTGTTTCTAATGATTCAATAAAAATATCTTCATCATGATTACCAGAAACATATAGGAAATCTATAGATGGATTTAGTGCTACACAGTTAAGGACAAATTCCTTTGTCTTAGTTGATATTCTTGCCTTATCAAACATATCTCCCGCAATGATAATTGCTGAAACCGAATTAGCTTTAGCATATTCAACCATTCTCTCAAATGTGTATAATAATTCCTTTTTCCTATCCTTAGCCTTAAGGGCATCTAGATTTGTTTCTAATTTTGAATCAAAATGAAGATCTGCAGTGTGAATTATTTTCATATTTGTTCTCCCTAAATACGTATATTTATATTATATAATATAAAACATAGTTTTAAAACTTGAAAATTAATGAAAATAAAAGACACCATGCGGTGTCTCATATTATTTATTTAAAATCTTAGCTAATTCTTCAATTTGCTTGATATTTTCATCAGATAAAGCTGACTTAATTGTAATACCATCTAATAATGTAATATCCTTGAAATTATTAGCAATAAAATCAGTAATATATTTCTTTGCGTTAGGAGCCCAAGTACCATTTTCAATTATCGCAATAGTTCTATTTTGGTATCCTCTTTCTCTTAATGCGTTTAAGAAATCAAGCATCTTAGGGAATACCTCATTACAATAAGTTGTTGTAGCTAAAACTAGGTATTTGTTTTCAAATGCACCTTCAATTGCCTCATGGAAATCATCTCTAGCTAAATCAAATACATCATATTCTTTTGTAATCTTATCAGCAAGCATTAATGCTGCCTTCTTTGTATTTCCATATACTGATGTATATGCGATGCTCACAGCATCTGCCTCTGGCTCATATTTAGACCAAATATTATATAAATTGAAATAATAATCTAGGTCTGAATCTAATACTGGACCATGTAATGGTCTAATAACCTTAATTTCAGTTCCTGCAAGCTTTTTAAATAAATTTTGAACAGGAAGACCATATTTTCCAACGATACCAAAATAATATCTTCTAGCTTCACATGCCCACCCCTCTGGATCATCATAATCTAAAGAACCAAATTTACCAAATGCGTCTGCTGAATATAATGTCTTATCATATTCATCATATGACATCATTACTTCTGGCCAGTGAACCATTGGAGCGAAAATAAATTTTAAGCTATGCTTTCCTAAAGATAAGACATCATTTTCCTTAATTTGTTTTTCATTATATTTTAAATTAGGGAAGAATTGTTTTAGCATTTGGAATGTTTTTGCATTACCTACTATTTCAATATTAGGATATTCATTTACTAATGCTTCAATTGAAGCTGAATGGTCAGGCTCCATGTGATTAATAATTAAATAATCTGGTTTCTTACCATTTAATTCCTTTTTAATATTATTTAAGAATTCATTTGTATATTTAACATCAACTGTATCTAATATTGCAATCTTTTCATCAATAATTAAATAGCTGTTATAGCTAATTCCATTAGGAACCTCAAATTGTCCTTCAAATAAATCTATTGTCTTATCATTTACACCAATATATTTTACCATTTTATACTACCTCTATTCCTTTATTTTTTTAATCGTACAAGATTAAATTACCTAAAAATATAATTCAATTTAACTACTATTTAAATTATACACTAGACTTATATTATTTTTCAAAGAAAATGATAACATTATCAAAAATATTTATTAATGACATAATGAGAATTAAAAAAAGATTCAGTTTAAATTCTGAATCATTTTTTCTACTTCTCCATTAATAAATAATTAGATATTGCACAAATAGTTTTTGCATCCTTTATTTCATTATTTAATATCATTTTCTTAACTGTATTCAAATCAATAAATAAAGGCTCTATAAATTCATCATCATCTAAATGCATTTTACCTTTAGATAATCCTTTAGCTAAATATAGATGAATTTTTTCAGATGAATAACCACATGTAGGATAAATAATACCAAGTGATATTAATTCATTTGCCTTATATCCAGTTTCTTCTTCTAATTCTCTTTTAGCAGCATAATATGGGTCTTCATTTAATTCTAGCTTTCCAGCTGGTATTTCATAAATAACCTCATCATATGCATATCTATATTGCTTAATTAATAATATTTCATTCTTATCATTAACAACTAATACAGCGGCTCCACCATTATGTCTTACTATTTCTCTATAGGCTTCATCATTATTAGGGCATAATACTTTATCTCTTTCTAATGTTAATATTTTACCCTTATATAGAATTTCACCACTAATTTTTTTCTCTTTCATATCCATAATTTAAATCACATCCGATCATATTTATTATACCATAATAAGAATTTAATAAATAAAAAATGGAAAACTAGTTTCCATTTTATACTTTAGTATTCGATTGATTTTCATCATTATCGATATTTTCATTTATAATTATTGTTTGATCTACATCATCTAAGCCTTTGAAATTCAATTGTGATACCTCAGGTTCAGGGTCAGAGAAATACATTCCTTTATATCCTTTTTTCCTAATATGTAATAAGAAAACAATTAAGAATGTTAAAGATACAACTAAAATAATTATATTAGATATACCCATTGATAAGCCTGCACAAAGTGTAGGATTATTCTTTAATGGTCCTGAATGAAGAATTAATAATATTATTATTCTAGATCCTATTCTTGAAAGATTTAGAATGGTTGATAATTTTGTTTGTCCATATCCATATAATAAACCTAATACAGCCGCATTAATACCAAGGGCAGGAATAGATAATGAATCGAAAACAAATATTTCTCTTATCATATTTCTAAATACTTCCATTGCGACATCTTTTTTATTTAATGAACTAAAGATATCTGTTAATGGATATATTAATATAAATCTCATTAAAACCCAGCCTAGAATAGATACGATTGATGCTAAAATGAAGGTTCTAACAAAAATCTTAAATGCACGCTTCATATTCTTGTTTCCTAAATTCTGAGATACAATTGATGATTCTCCTTCTTCAAATGAATTTGTAGGAGATGTAATTAATCCACTCATGTTATTTGAAATACCTAAGGTACCAACAATTAATGAGCCTTTAACTACTAAAACATCAGTGCTTGTTGTCTCATTTGCAGATTTAACAACATTTTGTCCATTTTCATATACTATATTAATATCGTTCCAGAAGCCACCACACATAGCGTTAACAATAACCTTACCTAAATTCATTACGAATTTACCTAAGAAAATAGGTATAGCAAGCTTTAAAATAGGAACAACATATAGTTGTTTAGGCTTCATCATTTTAAAAGATAATCTAATTATATTTTTAGGTCTAAACATATAATATAGACCAATTACAGTAAGTGATGCTTGAGCTACTACTGTTGCGATTTCGATAAAGATAATATCATTAACCTTAAATACATATACAAATAAGCAGCTTAAGCCTAGCTTAACAATTAATACAACAATATTTAATATTAATACTATTCTTGAATTTCCTTTAGCCTTTTCAAGGCCAATAAATACACTATTTACTGTTACAAAGGCTAATTCTAGCATTTGTAATCTAAAATAATTAACACCAATAATTCTAGATGCATCAGGTATTTGACATAATCTTAATATAGGATCAGCAAGTGGGATGATGATAACTGCTAAAATTGCTGATAAAATTAATGCTAATATTAATAAATTAGATGATGCTTCTCTTGAGCATTTAACCTCACCAGCACCATAATATCTAGCTACTAATACTCCTCCTCCAGCTGCAAGACCTGCCCCAAAGGCTGAAATAGTATTCTTTATTTGAGCTATAGATGAAACTGCATTTTGGGCATCAGTTGAAATTGATGCACATATAATTTGATCTAGAACAGAATACCAAGAATTAAACATTTGGTAAATCATTAATGGAACACAAATAACTAAAATTGTTTTCCATAGATTACCCTTTAGTATCATATTCCTTCTTTCTACTTCAGTCATATCATCACCTGATTTCAACATAATTATACTATTGAATTATAAATAAATAAGGAAAAATTAACACAAATAAAAAATACCCAATTTAAAAACTGGGTATTAAATATTATATTATTATGCATACTGAAGAAATACATCTACAGTTTCACTATCTACTGCATATTCGTATGAAAATGAATAACTTCTTGCCAAAGCATCCATAAAATTAAGGAAAATAGTTACGTTTCCACTTCTAGAAATACTCATAAACCACGATGTTACAGTGAGATGCTCAAAAGTATAATCAACAAATATTATTAAATCACCATAAGGTTCATGACTGCTATAAAAAATAGAATCAATACCTTGATAAGTATAAGAAGCATTATAAATTGCAGCAATTAAAGCACTATCATCAGAAAAATATTTTTTATTACTAAAATCTTCGCCTAAATAATAATAAGCTGCACGTCTATTTGAATTTAATTCATTTATGAAATCATTTAAATTAGAATTTGATTCTCTAGCAATTGAAAATGCTTCTTCTCTAGCATGTATACTATCTTCTACTTTTGAACTTACAAATGAATAAATCTCTTCTGCTTTATCTTGATCTAGAGTGTAATAAAAACGACCATTAGGACCTAATGCATAATTTCTATCAATTAATACATGCCCATCTGCATAAAAATATAATGTTATTTCATTTGGACCTGAAGTGGAAGAACTAAGATATTTATACCATTTAAAAAAGCTTTCTGTTTTTTTAAATTTATTAGATTTTTTGTATTCTACATTATCTAATAATATATTTCTTATTTCATTATCAGTATCTTGAATATGCTCATCAACATTGTCATATGCGATATAATTTGACTCTAGTGTGCCTTCATTCCTACCATTTTCATTAAGAAATTTTTCAACTGTATATACTTCCCTCTTACAGCCAACTAAAATTAATAAAAATGCTAAAAATGGTAAGATTATAAATATTTTTTTCATAAAATATTCCTCACCCCTAATTATATTTTCTCCCTATATTATAGTTTTTAATTTGCATGTAAATTACAAATGATATCTAATTAAATTATAAGCATTTTTATTAATTTAATCAAATAAAAAAGGTATAGCAACTTTGCTATACCAATTTTTGTATTATTTCAAAATTAATTCTGTTAAATCAAAAGCGAATGCTTTAGGATCATCAGGTAAGATACCTTCTTGTAATAATGCTTCATTATATAAGATATTAACAAGCTTATTACCATATTCCTTATCAGTATTATATGCTTCCTCTAGCTTCTTAAATACTTCATGATTTGGATTGATTTCAAATACTCTATCAGCTTTTACATCTCTGTTTTGAGATTTTAATACTCTTTCCATTTCAAATGTAATTTCACCAGTTGATGATACACAGCATGGAGCATCAACTAATCTCTTAGAAAGGATTACATCCTTTGCTGAAGGAATAGCTTCCTTAATTGATGATAATAAATCTTTCTTTTCTTCCTTCATCTCATCAATCTTTTTAGCTTCTTCTTCATCTAATAATTCTAGATCATCTTTATTAATTGATTTGAATTTTAATTCATCATATTCTAATAAAACATTAATCATGAATTCATCTACATCATCAGATAGAATTAATACATCATATCCTTTAGATTTAACCATTTCCATTTGTGGAAGCTTAGATGCTGCATCCTTGTCTTTAGCAACTGCATAATAGATTGCCTTTTGACCCTCAGGCATCTTTTCTTTATATTCAGCAAATGAAATTAGCTTATCATCATTAAAGCTTCTTAATAAAATTAAATCTTTAAGCTTATCTTTCTTTTCTCCATAATTCTCATAAAGACCATATTTTAAATTTAGACCATAATCTTTATAGAATTCTAGATATTTATCTCTATCATTTTTAAGCATGTTAGATAATTCAGATAAAATCTTCTTTTCTACATTTTGAGCAATCTTCTTTAATGCTCTATCCTCTTGTAGCATTTCTCTTGAAATATTTAATGGAAGATCTGCAGAATCAACTAGACCCTTAACAAATCTTAAATAATCAGGGATTAAATCCTTACATTTATCTAGAATAAATACGCCCTTAGTATATAATTGTAGACCCTTTTCATCTCTATCAGAATAAAAATCATAGAATGGCTTTTTAGGAATGAATAATAATGCATTATATGTAATATTACCTTCAACATTAACATGAATAGATGTTATTGGTGCTTGGTAATCTAAGAATTTAGTCATATAGAAATTATTTAATTCTTCCTCTGTTACCTCACTCTTATTCTTTTTCCAAATTGGTAGCATTGAATTGATTGTATCTAATTCCTGATGAGTTTTTGGTTCCTTATTATCTTTATCATTTTCATCTTTTGGATCAGTCTTTGTAACCCAAGTCTTAATTGGATATCTTACATAATCTGAATATTTCTTAACTAATTGCTTAATTTCAAATTCATCCATGAATTTATCATAATCATTATCTTCAGTATTATCTCTTAAATATAATGTAATTACTGAACCATAACCTTCTTTTTCTGCATCTGAAATATCATATGAATCTAATCCTTCAGATTCAAATAAAAATGCTTTATCTGAATTAACAGATTTTGTTAAAACACTAACCTTTTTAGCAACCATAAATGCTGAATAGAATCCAACACCAAATTGACCGATAATATCAACATCTGGTGTTTGTTCCTTACTGATATTCTCTAAGAATTCCTTTGAGCCTGATTTAGCAATTGTACCTAAATGCTCCTCTAGCTCCTCCTTAGTCATACCAACACCATTATCACTAATAGTAATTGTTCTATTAGCCTTATCAGCCTCAATCTTTATTTCATATTCCTCAGTAGGAATATTAGTATTAGTTAATGATAAATAATGTCTCTTATCAATTGCGTCACTTGCGTTTGATACTAATTCTCTTAAAAATATCTCCTTATGAGTATAAATTGAATTAATCATCATGTCTAATAGACGCTTGGTTTCTGTTTTAAATTCCTTCTTCTCTGTCATTTTAAATACCTCCAAAAACGAAATACAATATTAATTATAATCATATTTTTAGCACTGTCAAGTGACAAGTGCCAAAATTCTAAAAAATAATACATTTCCCCATTTTTGTTATATAATAAAAATTAGTGGGGATATTATTATGGTTGAAGGTTTTAAGCTAACAGTTCAAAAACTTAAGAGAATACTAAAGGTATCAATCAATCTGCCAGTTGGATATGACCTAAACAAGGATGAATATCCATGTGTTTTAGCTTTCGATGGCCAATACCTATTTGATTTTTTAGATGAGAAAACAAAAAAAATGGATTTAAGCATTTCTGCTTCTCATTCTAGATCTATTGTTGTAGGTATTCATTCACCTAAAATCGAGGATTGGAGAATGTCAGAGCTAAATCCATATTACAATGGAGATAAGGCAGATGTTGAGCCAGTTTTATCCATTATTTATTTTGATTATATTATTAATGAGCTATTACCATATTTAAAAAGAAAATATCGTATATCAGATGATATATATTCCCTAGGCTTTGAGGAAGGGGCAATAGCTGCCGCTTATTTACAATATCATTATTCTATTATTAAGGGTATGGGATTATTTAATCCACCATTAGATATCGTATCTAATAAATTCTTTGAGGATATTGAAAATAAATTTGATACATCAAAGAAAATATATTTATATAAGGGTGAGAAAAAAGAGGGAGAAATAACTGATTTTTATAACTTTTATATAAGATTAATGGCAGGTCATCCTGATTCAATAAAATTAGATTATGTTGAAGATTCATATAATGACTTTAAAGGATATGAAAAATATTTAGGAAGCTTCTTAGAATTTATAGAAGAAAAATAAAAACATCCGAAAATTAATTCGGATGTTCTTTTTTTTATTTTAGTATGCTGTTTTAAAAGTAATGCCTTCAAATATATTATTCTTCTTCATTTCTTTCTTTGCAGATTCAATCTTCTTAGAATAATCATTTGTATTAGCAACACCTTCAAAGCTGTAATAATATGAGCTCTTTGCTGAATATTTCTTGCCTTTTAATCCATCTTGGAATTTTTCAGAAATGCCCATAATATCGAAATATTTTTCATTATATTCAATACTCATATTTGTCTTAGTATTTTCAGTTTTCTTAAAATACTCGCTAGTTAGATAAGTATCATTATCATAATCTTTATTTGTATAATTAATCCATATTTCGCTTTCAAAAGTAGATCCCTTGTGATACTTATTATAATAATCTTTATATCCAGCAAGAGCTTCTTCTGTAGTATATGAGCTGTGATCATATCTATAATCATTAATGAATTTAGAGAAAATAGACCCTATAAAAGTAGTTTTAGACTTTAAAATAATATATTTATCAGTCAATTCAAAGCTGCATTCAAATAAATCCTTATAATCTTCACTATACATATCATAATTATCTGGACTTGCTAAATATTTATATTCAAAGAATGAGTTTATACTATATGAATATCCATTCCCAGATTTATCATATCCATAGAAAGTTGCACCATAATCATCATCACCAGGCTTTTCAGAAGCGTTTAGATACTTATAAACCTTTGTAGATTCAGAATTGTTTTCTGATCCAAACTTGCCCTTTTTAGATACTTTTGAATTAACAATTTCTAAAGAACCAGAATCAACCTTATTCTCTTTAGTAGAATAATTTGAAGAATAACTTCCAGCTTCCTTTTCAGTAACTGTTGAAGATGAACTTTTTGAGCTCTTATCTACTGTAATTTGAGATTTTTCTGTAGTTTTAGCGTCATAATATTGAGTTTCGCTAGCTGTATTGTCGCCGTATGTATACTTATAATAAAGTTCAGTATAATTAGTCATTTCAGCGTTGTATTTTAAATTATCAGCAATAACTTCACCTTCATATACCGTATTCTTTATTGACTGACTAATCTTATTTGATTCAACGACAGTATAAGCACCTTCATAAGTTCCTTCTGAAGGATTCTTATATGTGAACTCAAAGCTACCATTTAATAAATCATATACATCCTCAAATTTATCATCACTCTTAATAGAATAATTTGAAGATGAAGTACTAAATTCTACCTTATCAACTGATTTACCCTTTTTAGGTGCACTAATTTTTGCGCCTGAAGACATTCCACAAGATGCTAATACAACACCTGCAAGAGCCATTGCGCTTAAAGATAATATTGCTTTTTTCATGAATTAATACCTCCTAAAAATACAATCCAGTGTCATAAACTGACATTGTAATCTTATCTAAAACATTATTCTTCTTACATAATTTCTTCATGCTGTCAATCTTCTTAGAATAATCATTAGAATTAATTGCAATTTCCATTAATTGAGTCATAGATGCCTTTAGTGTATACTCTTTACCCTTGATAATAGCAGCATCACTCTCAGAAACATGATAATCATTAATGTAATCATCATCATATTTTGCTTTTCTATTAAGCTTAACATTTGTGCTAGCCTTAGCATAACCATATGATAAGTCAACATCACCATCATCATCTACTTCAGTAACATAATCAATCCAAATCTCGTATGAAGCCTTTGAACCCTTATAATCACCATTAATTAGCTTGTTGTAGTTTGACTTTATCTCATCTTTATCAGATGTGCTACGTGCAGCATCATTATAAATATCAGACATGTATGTTGTATCAAACTTTAATACAATGTATTTATCAGTTAATTCAACACTTCCCTTATAAAGATCTTTAAAATCTTCATTATAGAAACTTCTAAGATAAACTGAACTTCCTGATTTACCTAATAATGGTTTAGTCTTATATTGTGATAAGAAACTTGAACTTAAGAAAGTGTTATAGGTATATGAATAAACATTACCACTATCATCATATCCTTTATATGTCTTACCATAATTATCATCTGTAGCTTTTTCAGAACCATTTAGATATTCATAATCTTTATTATTTACTGAACCTGAAGTTTTACCTTCAATCTTATTAGATGTGCTCTTATTGTTTTCTAAACGATATCTACCACCATCGACTTTTCTTTCTGAAACTCTTCCGTCTACGCTTGTTATTGTTGTTGTTCCAGCTCGTCCTGCTTCATATGATTCTGAATCAGATTCTAAATAATTACCATATTTTAGTTTTAAGTTTGATTTAGAAGTACGCTTTTCATAAACAGTAACATCTTCTTTTGATTCACCATAAGATTCATTTATATACACATCTTCTGTAGCACTATTTTCAGATGAATAAGCATATTTTTCAGCTAGTGTAGGTCCATTAGATGCAATATAATAATTTTTTGAAGTTATATCAGTTTTGTTAACTTTCTTACTAGTAAATGCATATCTATATTCATCACTTGTATCCTTTTGTAAAGTGTATGATAAATATGGCATTTCAATCAATGCTTTCATTACATCCTCAAATGAATCTGATGATTTAAAAGATAATTCAGCATAATCATAATTTGCATCATATGTCTTGAAGCTTACCTCATTTACTTTTTTTCCTTTGTTTGGTTTTTTAATACTTGATGCGCTTGAAGTTGAACATGATGCTAATAGAGCTCCTGTAAAAACTAAAGCGCCTAAAGATATTAATGCTTTTTTCATACATTCTCCTCCTAATATTCAATTATTTAATCATGTATTATGGCTATATTATAGCACTTTCAATCCCATTTTTCAAATTATCACTATAAAATATAAAAAGCACTTAATTAAAAGTGCTAATTATATTATGCTAATTGCTTTTTATTTTTCTTTTTTCTTAAGATTATGTATACAACAAATCCAATGATTCCAAATGGAGCAACTATCATTAATAATACTCCTATAAATATTAATATATTCAATAAGATTTTTACAAATTGATTTGAAGTATCCTTATATCTATAATAAATTTGTACAGTAGAAAAATTAACTGTATTATCATCCATTGCTTTTTTAGCTTCTAATTTATTTAGTCTCTCTGTTAAGGTATCAATTTGATTTCCAATATCCAAAGATTCTTCATAAGTTGTAGATTCATCCTGAAGTCTAGCTTCTAAATTTGCAATTCTTAAATTCAAATCATCAATTTGAGCTTGTGTAATATTATATCCAGTAGTGATATCCTGTGTTTTTGTTGTTTTATCAGAATATTCATCCTTATTATCTAATTTATCTATTAAATTATTTAGTTTATCAGTAGGAACCTTGTATATGTAATCGCAATTCTTACCATCATTATATTCGTTTGCAGTTTCAATGTATCCACCAACGCTTAACACATATTCTCTTACTTCTTTCTTTTCTTTCTTTATTCCTTCAATATTATTTCGATAAAAATATGATATAGAATAAATAACTTTTCTTTCGCTTGAATATACTAAAGAATCACTATCATAATTAGAGCTACCACTATGGCTCTTAGATGAGCCAGTTCCACATGACGCTAATGTGAATAAGAAAATAAATATAAATATTAGCCATAAATATTTTTTCATATAAATACCTCCTCAAAAAGTCTAGTTAGTGTTGGAAAATTAATATAAATAAAAATGCTTGTAATAAATAATGTAATTCCAATAACTAATGTTAATAAATTCTTATTATCTTTTCTTCTTCTCATTGATAATATTGAAAATACAATAGTTGCGGTTGTAGTCATTGTAGCAAGCACTGGAATCCAAAACGTGATTGCAGATACTGCTGAAAAAATAATTGATAATAATAAAAATCTTTTATAGCTTTTATATATTTCTTCTTCACGTGCTTTTTCATCAACTATAGATTCATCATTATTTAATAATACTTCACCTGGAAAATCTGCTTGTCCAGTTAAAACATCAACGCTTGTTCCATATAGCTTTGATATTGCTATTAGATTATCTAATGAAGGAACTGTTTGATCACATTCCCATAAGCTTACACTTTGTCTAGATACATTAAGCTCGTTAGCTACTTCCTCTTGAGATAGTCCCTTACGCTTTCTAGCTTTGGTTAAATATTGTCCAATATCCATCTTAGTACTCTCCTTTCATTTTCTACCCTAATTATAGATTTTTAATCGATTGCAAACCACCAATTGACAATTGGTTTTTTGTCAAGTATCACTTAGCAAAATAAAAAACAGCACTCTAATTATATCATAAAATGCTGTTTTTAAATATAAAATTAATGATTATTAAGCCATTGATGATGCATTAAAGATAATCTCAATATCAGCTAATCTACCACTTGTATCTTGATAATTAAGGGCATTCCACTGTGCCACTGTCATCTTTGTATATATCTTTTTAAGCTGTGGAGTCTTTGCGAATACATCAGAATTAATAGATGTTAATACTGGAAGATATATTTTTTCTAAGGCATCAAGACCATAAAAATCAGTACTTGATATTTTTGTTACTGTACTTGGACAAGTAAATGATTTAAGCTTATAGCATCCCTCTATTATGTCTTCTAAATCATCAGATTTAGCTGTATTTGACGTATATATTTCAACATCAGAAGGTAGTTGTAGTGACACAAGGTTATAACAGAATCTAAATGCACCAAAATGAATTTTTTTAACTGTACTAGGAATAGTAATACTTGAGAAATTATATGTATAAGCGAATGCATCAACTCCTATTTCAGTAACTGATGTTGGGAAAACATATGTTTTAGCAACAAGTACAACTTTGTTACTTGCTGTCTCAATTACCATATTACAATTATTTCTTGAATCATATTTTGGATTAGAAGCTTTTACTGTTATACCTTTTATTCCAGTAAAAGATAAAGCATATAATTGTGTTACAGAAGCTGGAATCTCTATAGTACCATCAACTCTTAAAGCATTATTATTAATCTTTTCAAGACCCTCATTTAAAACTACAGATTGAAATTCTTTAAATGTAACATATGACTTTAATTCTTTAACATGACCAGGAATATTTAGAGTCGTATCAGTCATATTAATTAATGAATATGATTCTAATACTTCTACTGTTGAAGGTAATTCACTCAAACTAAATTCGTTTCCCCAATAAAGTGTCTTTAAATCATGTGATAATAAGAATTTTCCACTCTTCACATATTTTGTATTATCTTCTGATACTTCTATATCTAATATTTTTCCTTCTGTATCGGAAAAATCCATATTTGTAAGATTTTTTCCAATAACCAACTTCTTAATTTTTTTATTACTTAATGAAGAATCAGAAAAGGCTCTAGATACTGATGTAATAGTTGTTCCTTCAATTTCATCTGGAATAACTAATTCTTCAATTTCGTTACCCGTTAAATTCTCAACTTTTATTTTTGTGATTTTGCTTCCACTAACTGAAAAAGAGAAAGTAGGTTCAGTTTCAGTTACAGTTGGTGAACCTCCACCAGTATTATCTGAATCACCATCATCTCCAGATTTAACAACCTTTGAAGTAGATCCTGATGGTTTAGTTGAATTATTTGAGCAGCCTGTTGCTGCAACACCTACCATCGCAAATGACAATAATAATATAGCTAGTTTTAATTTTTTCATTTTTTTATCCCCTATTTTTCTAATTCTTCAATTACATTTTTAATATCATCATGAATTACGATTCCAGCAATAGAATCATATCTTGTTGCTGTCTTATTTAATAATACTAAATATTTACCCTTAAAGAAATTCACAAATCCAGCAGCTGGATAAACAGTTAATGATGTTCCTACTACTATCATCATATCAGCATTTGATATTGCATTAACAGCAGCATTAATTGAATTCTCATCTAGATTTTCTTCATATAAAACTACATCTGGCTTTATAATACCACCACAATTACAATGTGGTATCATATGCTTTTCGTTATAAATTTCATCTAATGAATAAAATTTATGACATTTCATACAATAATTTCTTTCAACAGAGCCATGAAGTTCAATTACTTTCTTGCTGCCAGCAGCTTGATGTAGGTTATCAATGTTTTGAGTAACAACAGCAAGCATCTTTCCTTCCTTTTCTAGCTTAGCAAAATACTTATGAGCTAAATTAGGCTTTGCATCTCTATAGACCATTTTATCAAAATAGAAATCATAAAAATAATCTGGATTTTGAACAAAGAATGAATGAGATATTATTTCTTCTGGTCTAATCTTTATTTTTGTTTCCTGGTTGTATAATCCGTCTGCAGATCTAAAATCGGGAATACCTGAATTAGTTGATAGGCCAGCACCAGAAAATACAACTATCTTATTACATTCGTTAATTGCTTCCTTAAGCTTTTTAATTTCCTCAGACAAAATCTCACCCTCTACTTTTCACTTGATAATTTTTTGGCTTCTTCCAATATTTCATTTAATCTAACACTATAATTTTCTATCTTCTTTTTCTTCGATTTAAAAGAAATTAAATATATAAACGCAGGAATAATACCTAAAATAAATAAGAATAAAAATAATAGCTTATTAATCTTTTTAGGTTTCGTATGCTGACGTCTATATAAATCAAAATATTCTTCCTGAAGTGAAACTAATTTAGCATAGTTCTTACGATTATAATCTCGTTTAAGATATGTAACCGTAGATACCTCGCTATAAATCTTTCCACCAATCTTAACCTTAGATTCTTCATCTTTGGTTACATCCTCGTAATAACCAAATGCTAAATAGATTGGTTTGTATTGTAAATCTTTGCCCTCTACTAATTTAATAAAATCATTTTTTGTTTTCAAACTATCGCCCTCTACGCTATTAATTATATAATTAATAAAGTATATTTTCAATAAACAAAAAAGACATTCAATGAATGTCTAATTTATTTATATTTTTTCTTGGCTTTCAATAAGCTTTTGATTTAATTTCTTTGATTCCTTTTTGATTATAAAATATACTGTAAACCATACAATTAAATATGCTGCGACATAAATACTTGTAAAAATTAATATTACTTTCCAATCCAATGGAATCCATCTATTAATTAAATATCCAGCTAAATATACTACATATATTGTAGACATTTGCCAAAATAACGCTTTAGCCTTTCCCCATGTTTCAATTCGGTTAAATGTTGAAGCTCCTGCTTGAACAAATGCCATAATGTAGGTTGAAACAATTGCTAATAAGACTTCTGTTCCAGTTAGATTCAATTCAGTACCAGATTTTTCAATTGCTACATAAACTATTCCTGCAACTACTGGCCCTAATCCAGAAAAGATTAGGCCTCTTTTTATATATTCTTTAACATACATGTTCATATTATAAGCCCATCCTTTCTTTTACATTTTTTAATTCTCTTCTAGAGATATAATCTATGTAATCATTTTTAAATATAACCTTTAATGCTCCACCAATTGTTGATTCAAATTTTTTTATGTTTTTAATATTGGCATAGCATGATTGATTTATTTTTACATAATATTTATTAAAATCCATTTCCTCTAGCTGATATAATCTTTGTTTAATTTGGTATTTTTTGTCCTTAATTAGGGCAAATACCTTATTATTTTCAGATATGAAACAAGCCACCTCAATTGGATTTATTTTAACTATTTCATTATCATTTGTTCCTACAATTGTTATTTCAGATGAATTACATAATGACTCAATTTCATTAACTAATGTAGTTCTTTCCTTTGAATAAATTAATACTTCTTCATCATGCTCTTTATCAATATATGTAAAGCATTTCATACTTGATCACCCAAACAATATTATACACTAATTAATTGTCTGAATTAATTTTTTTCTTAAAAACAAATACTGTAATAACACTTAAAATAATTAAATATGCAAATATTATTCCTAAAAACAACCATCCATTTTCATTGAAGTTATATAATACCTTATTACCTAGCTCATCAGGTAATGTATGATAAGCCTTTGTTACTACTCTTCCTAAATAAACTGATGGATGGAATGGTAAAAATCTAGTGAATAATTCAAAATCACCCATTGTATCAAGTGGCATCCATGCTCCACCTAATACTCCACAACAAGAAATAAATATAGATGTAATGGCAGGTGCTGATTTATCATTTAAAATCATACCTAATATCATACCAATAAAAATATTTATTATCATAATAGGCATCATTTCGACTATTAATAATAACGCGCTAGGAAATGATATAAAGCCAGTCTTAGATATTCCACCAAAAATATAGCCTAGAATTATACAAATAATTGATTGAACAATACCAATTATAAAATATGGAACGAAATAACCAATAATATAATTATGTGCTTTCATTGGTGATGTATATAATCTTTTTAGAAATGCTTGTGTTCTATCTTTAGAAATTAGTAATGATGACATTAACATTAATAAAGAATATGAAAACATCATTACACCAGGAACTAAGCTTTTTACTTCAAATATTGGTGTTTTTTCGCCAGAATATTTTAAGATAATTTGAAACATAATTATCATAAAAATAGGAAAGCCTGCGCAAAAACAATATAGTAGTGGATCTCTTAGCATTTCTTTTAAATTTCTTTTAATAAATAAATATGTTCTTGTCATTATGCTTCACCTCCTACTATCTTAACAAAAGCTTCCTCAAATGATGTTTCATTTGTCTTAGCTTTAATGTCATCTATTCTACCTTCACATAACACATTTCCTTTAGACATTATTGCGACTCTATCACATAATGCTTCAATTTCTTCTAGGTAATGTGATGTTAGAATAATTGTGATTTTTCCTTTAAATTTTTTTATTATATTCCATAATTCTCGTCTAGCTATTACATCTAAGCCTAATGTTGGCTCATCTAGGAATAATATTTCAGGCTTAGATATTAATCCAATAGCTATAGATAATCTTCTTTGATATCCTCCTGATAATGTTTTAGCTCGTTGTTTTAAAACATCTCTTAAGCCTAATGAATCAATTATTTCATTTAAATAATCATTATCTCTTTTTTTATATAAATCCTGAAAGAAAATTAAATTCTCATATACAGTTAGATTTAAAGCTACTGCAGTTTCTTGTGGAGATATATCAACTATCTTTTTAATTTCATCCATTTGTTCTAAGCTATAGCCTTTAACATAAGCATCACCAGATGTCTTTTTAGCTAAGCCAGATAATATTTTAATTAATGTTGTTTTACCTGCACCATTAACACCAAGTAAGCCATATAGCTCACCTTCATTAACTGTAAGTGATATTTCTTTTAATGCTTTTATATCTTTATAATTTTTTGATAGATTACAAACCTTAATAATTTCCATACCTCTACCTCCTACAGCCTAAATTATACTTTTAATAAATTAGTTGTAAATACAAGTGAGGTATTCGGTAATTTTTAGAATGTATTCGGTAAAAACACAAATAAAAAAAAGCAGGTTTCCCTGCTTAAATTAGATATTTTTTACTTCTAAGAAATATCGTAAATTATTTTTCATAAATGTCTTTTCTATGACCAACAGCAACAGCTAAAACAATTAATTCATCATCGTTGATTAAGCATAAGATTCTGTAATCACCTACTCTATATCTCCAATACTCGTTTAAATCTCCTTTAAGTGCTTTCCCGTGTATACGTGGATTTTCACAATTTTCAATATTTTTTTCAAACCAATGATAAATTAACTTAACTACTTGCTTGTCTATTTTTTTTAATTGCTTAAATGCTTTTTCTGATATAACAAACTTATACATTAGATATCTAACTCTTTCTTTAAATCATCTAATGAATATGTTTTAGGATTTTTCTTATATTCAAGATAGGCATCATCAGCCAATTTTATATCAAATTCATCTTCTATTTTTTCAAAGAAAGCAGTTTTAACAACATCACCCATGGATTTATTATTTAATTTTGCATATTCTTCTATTATTTTCTTTTCAGCATCTGTTAATCTAATTGAAAATGTACACATAGATATCATCTCCTTGTAATACAATTGTACTACAAAACTATTTTTTATTCAATCATATTCTATTATAATCGACTAGAATATAATCTTTATCAATAAAAAAAGCAGGTTTCCCTGCTTAAATTAGATATTTTTTACTGCTTCAGTAATCTTTTTAATTGCATCCTCAGCACTTAATTCAATCTTTTCCATTGTTTGTCTGTCCTTGAATTCAACAATGCCTTCAGCTGCTCTTCTACCAACTGTAACAATATAAGGTAGACCAATTAATTCCCAATCCTTGAATTTGAATCCTGGTCTTTCATCTCTATCATCTAATACAACCTCAACTCCATTAGATAATAATGTATCATGTAGCTTATCAGCTAATTCTTTTTGAGCTGGATCATCATATTTAACTGGAACGATTACAGCATGATATGGAGCAACATTTAATGGCCACTTAATACCAAATTCATCATGATATTGTTCAACAATTGATTGTAATGTTCTTGTAACACCAATTCCATAGCAACCCATTACCATTGGTACATTATTACCCTTTTCATCAACATATGTACACTTCATTGGTTCACTATATTTAGTTTGTAGCTTGAAGATTTGACCAACCTCGATACCTCTGTTAATCTTTAAAGGCTTACCACATACTGGGCATAAATCTCCAGCAACTGTTGTTCTTAAATCACAAACCTTACCATTGAAGTCTCTACCATATTTTACATTCTTAACATGGAAGTCCTTTTCATTAGCACCAGTAATTAAAGATTTTGCTTCTGCGATTTCACAATCTACATAAATATCGAATTTTTCTTTTCCTTGAGGTCCACAGAACCCTTTAACAAATCCTAATTGTTCTAATTCCTCATCAGTTGCCATCTTTAGATAGTTTTCATTTGAATTTGATTCATTAACTAGCTTAACTAGATTAATTTCTCTATCGCCTCTAATTACAGCAATAATGAATTTCTCATTCATGAAATCATGATAAATTAATGTTTTAGCAAAATTCTTTGCATCTATCTTTAAGAAATCAACTAATTCTTCAATTGTCTTAACATTTGGTGTACTAATCTTTTCTACTTCACCAGCTGCTAAGCCATCAAATGTATCAAGCTTTGATGTTGCTTTTTCAACATCAGCTGCATAATTACATGAATCACAATATGCGATATCTGATTCACCAATATCAGATAATGCCATGAATTGATGAGAACCATTTCCACCAATATTTCCTGTATCAGCTAATACAGCTTGGAAATTTAAGCCAAAGCGTGTAAAGATTCTTGTATATGTATCATACATATTTTGGTATGATTTTTCTAATCCTTCTTCATCCTTGTCAAATGAATAAGCATCCTTCATAATAAATTCTCTTGATCTCATTAAACCAAAGCGTGGTCTAAATTCATCACGATATTTAGTTTGAATTTGATACATTGTTATAGGTAATTGTTTTGAAGATTTAACTAAATCACGAGCCATTGATGTAAAGATTTCTTCATGAGTAGGTCCTAAACAGAATTCTCTTTCATGTCTATCCTTTAATCTCATTAGCTCTGGACCATATTTCATCCATCTTCCTGATTCAACCCATAATTCCTTTGGTTGAAGAGCACTACATAAGATTTCAATAGAGCCTGATCTATCCATTTCTTCTCTAATAATGTTTTCTATTTTATTTAAAACTCTTACGCCCATTGGAAGGTAGTTATAAACGCCTGCAACCTCATTTTTTAGCATACCTGCACGAAGTAATAAAATATGAGATTCAATTTTTGCTTCACTTGGTGCTTCCTTAAGAGTTGATATTAACATTCTTGTTGCTTTCATATTGGTAATTCCTTTCATAATACAAAGAAAATTATATCATAATTTTATTTTAAATTCTATGAAATCGTTATTATTTAACTATATTTAATAAATCCCTTGAAATTTTAGAGTTAATTATATTATAATTACAATGAAATGAAATGCTATTTACCAATTTAAGGAGGTTTCTAATGGACAAAATAAAAAGCCGTTCCGAAATCGGTATTTTTGCTCTTGGAGGCTTAGGTGAAGTAGGTAAAAATATGTATTGTATTGACTACTTAGAACAGCTATTCATTATTGATGCTGGTATCCTATTCCCAGATGAGCATCTACTAGGTGTAGATTACGTAATACCTGATTTTACATATTTAAAAGAAAATGAGCATAGAATTGTGGGTCTTTTTATTACTCACGGGCATGAAGATCATATTGGTGGAATTCCATTCCTTTTAAAGAAAGTTAAAATACCAAAAATTTATGCAGCCGGAGTAACAGTAGATTTAATTGAAAACAAATTAGAGGAATATCCTGAATTATTATCTGCTACTACTATCGTTGAATTTAAGAGTCACTTCATTTATAAATTCAAGGATGTAGAGGTTTCATTTATCAGATTAAATCACTCTATTCCTGATTCATTCGCTATTTGCTTCAAGACACCTCTTGGAACAATTATGCATACAGGAGATTTCAAGATTGATTTAACACCTGTAGGACCTGCGGCAGAATATGATAAGCTAGCTAGATTAGGTGAGGAAGGATGTTTATGTCTTCTTTCAGATTCTACTAATGCCTTAAGAGATGGATTTACTGATTCAGAAAGAAAAATTGGTGCTTCTATTAAGGATTTATTTAGCAAGATTAAGGAAAGAATTATCGTTGCTACTTTCGCATCTAATATGTTTAGAGTTCAACAAATTATTGAAGCATGTGTTGAAACAAAACGTCATGTCGCAATATTTGGTAGATCAATGGAAAAGACAATTGAGGTTGGTCAACAGGTAGGTTATATTAAAGCACCTAAGGAAACAATTATTACTCCAGAAGAAATTAATAATTATAAACCTGAGGAGCTTTGCTTATTATGTACAGGAAGCCAAGGTGAGCCACTTGCTGCCCTATCTAGAGTTGCAAATGGAAGCCATAAGCTTATTAAGCTTATTCCTTCTGATACAATTATATTCTCTTCTTCTCCTATTCCAGGAAATCAAGAGGGTGTAAATAGAACAATCAACCTATTATTCAAGCATGGTGCTGAGGTTGTTACCCATTCTCCAATTATCGATACCCATACAACAGGACATGCCTCTCAAGGCGAATTAAAACTAATGCTTACATTGATTAAACCTAAGTATTTCATTCCTATTCATGGTGAATACCGTATGCAAAGAGCACATGGTGATTTAGCTGTTGAAACTGGAGTAGATAAAAACAATGTATTTATTCTAGAAAATGGTGATGTTGTTGCTATCAACGACCATTCTGCAAGAATTGCAGGAACTGTTCATTCAGGTGAGGTTTATATTGATGGTACAGGTGTTGGTGATATTTCTTCTTCTATTTTAAGAGAAAGAAAAATATTATCAGATGATGGAATGTTTGCCTTAATCATTACTATTGATACAAAGAATAAGGCTATACCTATTGAGCCACAAGTAGTTTCTCGTGGATTCATTTATATGAAGGATAGTGAAGAATTAACTCATGACTTCGTTGAATATTCAAAGAATTATTTACTTGAAGAAATGGCTAAGGTTAAACAAGTTAATCTATTCCAATTAAAGAATTCATTAAGTGAAAAGCTATCTGATGTTATTTATCAAAGAACAGATAGAAAGCCTATGATTATTCCAATCTTTATGGATATCACAGCTCAAACAAATTACACTGCCTCTGCTGCAGTAAAACCACAAGAATAAAAATTTAAAGCCGTCGCTGACGGCTTTATTTTTTGCAATTAGAGCACATATAACATTTACCAGGATGAGAATGTCCAAAATAATTAGATGTTAACTGATGAAGGCATTTTGATGTTAATGCTAATTCAATCATCTTATCTAGCTTTTGATATCTATCTAATTTAATTTGAGTAAGCTCCTTATTATCAATATTATCATTTTGAATATTCTCTATAAAATATTCATTAGTCGATATATCTCTTCTATCAAATAATAATATTCCTTCACCATATTTACCATCTCTAGATACTCTTCCTACCTGCTGAATAAAATCTTCAATTGAGGAAGGTAGGTCATATTCAATAACATATCTAATATCAGGTATATCTATGCCCATTCCAAATGCATTTGTGGCAATCATTATATTAGATATTCCATTAAGAAAATCATTTTGTGATTTAAGCTTATCATCCTTTTCTAGCATTCCATGATACATTCTTACCTTATATCCTAATTCTAATAATTGATAATATAGATATTCACAATTTTTTATTGTCATACAATATATTAATATTTTATCCTTATATTTAGATAAAATACTTAATAAATTTCTTTCTTTATTATCAGTTCTTATAATTCTATAATAAATATTTTTTCTATCACAATCACCCACTATTAAATTGGGATTTTTTAAGCTTAAAAGCTTATTAATCTTATTTATCGTAATCTTAGTCGCAGTAGCCGTTAAAGCTAAAATTGGCGGCCTATTTTGGATATTATCTAGAAAATCAGGAATCTTCGATAATGTGAATCTAAAATCTTCACTCCAAAGGAGTGTATGCGATTCATCAAATACTATTAAAGATATATTTATCTTTTTTAATATATCACTAAATCTTTTAGTAAATAATCTTTCTCCCGCGATAAATAAGATTTTTATTCTATTATTTAATAAACGATTATAAATATTTTCTTTTTCTACATTTGATTGTAATGAATTAATATATTCAGCCTTAATAAACCTCTTCTTTAAGCTATTTACCTGATCAGTCATTAGGGCAATAAGTGGAGTAACAACTATTGTAATACCATCTAGCATTAATGATGGGATAATAAAACAAATAGATTTACCATAGCCAGTTGGAAGGAGGCCAATCGTATCTCTTTTGTTTAAAATTGAATCAATTATTTGAGCTTGTTCTGGCTTTAATTTATCAAACCCAAAATATGATTTTAATATCTCATTTTTATTATTCATATTAACTATTTTATATATTTTTTAATGAATGTCAAATGCGAAAAAATCAAGAAAAATTGAGTTTTATAAAATAATAAAAAAAGACCTAAATGATTAAATTCATCTAGGTCTTTTTAAGTGTTTTTTTATCAATAATTATTAATAATTATTTATTATTATTTATCCAATTTTTTATTGCTTGTTCTGGCTGATAGCCTACTGCTTTAGCAACAAGCTTGCCTTGCTTAAATAATAATATAGTTGGAATAGATTCAACACCAAATGCTTCTGCGATGTCTCCCTCATCGTCAACATTTACCTTTCCAACCTGAATAAAGTCCTCAGCACATAGCTTCTCTAATACTGGGCCAACCATTCTACATGGTCCACACCAAGGTGCCCATAGATCAACTAATACTGTCTCCTCTTGATTGATAAAATCCTTAAAATTATTAGCACTTAAATTTTTAACTTCCATTTTAATTACCTCCCATTTCTTTATGCTTATAATCTAATGTATTTATATCTACATTCTCAATAAAATTTTTGCCCTTCATTGTATCAGGCTCATCTAAAAATACAACATCATTTGGATTAATAGCCTCACTTGCTAGAAATAACATTATTGCAGCACAATTAGATAGATTCAAGCTTCTTATCTTATCTGTTGTAGGTATTCTAAAGCATCTATCTAAATTATCCTTTAAAATATCATATGCTATACCAGTTGATTCAGCTCCAAATATTAAATATATTTGTTCACCATTTTTAGCATCTTCTTTGAAATTAATAGAGCTTGGTGATTTATGACCATATCTAGTTAGAAAATAATAGATTCCTTCATTTTTAGATTTGAAATCTGCATAATTTTCATATACCTCATAATCTAGATAATCATAATAATCTACACAGCTTCTTCTTAATTGTTTTTCTTCTAGTTTAAAGCCTAATGGCTTTATTAGATGTAATTTAGCATTAAAGCCAACACAGCTTCGCATTATATTTCCTGTATTTTGAGGTATTTCAGGATGATATAATACAACATTAATTCTTTTCATTAATCAAGAACCCTCTTAACAAAATTATTTATTGCGAATTCGATACCATCTTGCTCATGGCCTCTTGTAACATATGAAGATACCTTCTTACATTGATCTGGTGCAGTAGGCATACATACACTTAAATCAGCTTCATCAAGCATCTCATAATCATTCATATTATCACCGAAGGCAATAATATGGCCTTGAGGATATTTCTTCTTTATAATTGGGAATACACTAGCCTTAGTTGTTCCCTTATTTACGACATCATAGCCATAATCAGATACCTTAATAAATCTTAAATCAGGATATTTCTTTGGATTTATTTCATCAATATTTAATGTAGAAATAGTCAAAGAATAAATCTTATCATGATCAATTATTGCAGTATCACCCTTTTTAGGCTCTTCAATTTTTAAGCTTTCAGCAAATTTCTTAAATGCTTTATTTGTGTTAATGAATCTAACAAATTTATCCTTAGTTAATACAGATACATTTAATCCATCATTATGTAGCTTCCAAATAGTTTCAGGGTTAATTGGAGATTCGTATAAAATCTCTTTTCCCATAAATGCATAGGCACCATTATTTTGAACGAATCCATCAACAGAAACCTGATCTAATATTTCCTTTAATTGACCTTGGCTTCTACCTGTTGCGAGCATGACTAGATTACCTTCATCTCTTAATTCTTTAATAACATCTTTTGAAGAATCAGAAATAACGCCATCTACACATAATGTTCCATCAACATCAAATAAATATACGTTAATATTCTTTCTATTCAAAAACATATTCTTCTCCTGTTAAGGTATATTCGTCACAATCTAATACCTTTATTTTGATTCTTTGTCCAAGACTTAATTCATTCTTTGCTGCAACAAAGATACAGCCATCAATCTCATCTGGAGCGTAGGCATATGATCTAGCTACATAAAGGAATGATTCCTCATCATAGCCGATGATGAAAACATCATCAAGGATTTTACCAAGTAATTCCTTGTTTTTAGCTAATGATATTTTTCTTTGAACATCCATAATTCTTTCGAATCTATCCTGCTTTTCGGCTTCACTAATAATATTAGGATATTCTTGAGCCTTTGTGCCCTCCTCAAGGCTAAATGTAAAGGCACCTAGTCTATCGAATTTTACCTCTTCCATGAATTTAATCATAGCTTCAATATCTTTATTTTCCTCATATGGGAATCCAACTATTAGAGTAGTTCTTATAATTGCGTTAGGAATTAATGTCTTTATTTTATTAAATAAATTTAATAAATAAGCTCTATTCCCTCTTCTTTTCATTTTCTCTAATAATAAATCCTCAGTATGCTGAATAGGAATATCAAAGTAAGGCATAATCTTATCATTATCCTTAATAAAATTAATTAGCTCATCTGTGACAATATCAGGATATAAATATAATAATCTAACCTTAAAATCACCATCGATTTTAACTATTTCCTTTAATAGATCAACTATTTTTAATTCCTTATAAATATCATATCCATATTTAGTAGTATCCTGAGAAATTAAATTAATTTCATATACACCATTTTTAACGTGTAATTTAACCTCTTCAACTATATCTTCGATATATCTACTCTTTAGATTGCCTCTAATTAAAGGGATAGCACAGAATGCACATCTATTTAAGCAACCCTCACTAATTTTTACATATGACATATATGAAGGTGTAGTATAAATTCTATTTAATGGAGATAATACATCATTTGATTTAAAGTCAGAATTCATGACATCATTTAATATTGTAGAAATATTTTGATATTCATCAATAGAAATAAATCTATCTACCTCTGGTAATAGCTTTGTTAATTCATCCTTATATCTTTGAGCAAGGCATCCACAAACTACTAGCCTAGCATCCTTTTTCTTATAATCAGATACCATTAAAACATTATCTATTGCTTCTTTTCTTGCTGGTTCAATAAAGGCACATGTATTAACAATAATTAAATCAGCATCCTCTATCTTATCAACAATATTCATTTTTTTCTTTAGTAGACCTAAAATCATTTCAGAATCAACCTGGTTTTTAGCACAACCAAGGCTAATCATATATAGATTCATAATTAAACTCCTAAAAATAATATAACTGCAGTAGCAACAATTGTAATTATATCAATAATAAGGAATGAAATAATTCCATTTCTCTTTTTAAATAATACAACTATTGTTGATACTAATGGTCCTATTAATAAAGCTAAAAGGAATGATGTAATATTACCATCAAATTTAATAACATCTGTAATACCCTTTAAGCCTATAGCTAAACAAATAACAAGTAATGAAAGAGATATAGCCTGAGCAATAGCGACAACCACTCTTAAATCTTTATATCTCTTTTTAGTTGAATATCTATAATTCTCTTCTGAAGTTAATAAATAAATTAATTCAGCATCATCCTTAGGACTAATCTTTTCTTTTGTTTTAGCATTATTAATAAATTCTAATGTATTAACATCCTTTAATGTTTTCTTTGATCTTGATTTGATAACAATTGCGAAAATATATCCAAATAATAATGAAACACCAGCAAATGCAAATATTAAAATCTTTTCTTCATTTAATAATGAAGAAACTAAATTAACATTTATTCCACGTACCTGAATATCATATCCTGATAAAATTGTACCAGCAACTGCTATAGCAACAGCTAATAAGAAATTAATAGTTATTGTTAAATTAGAATAACCTGCAAATCTCTTATTCTTCTTTAATGCCTTTTTAGCATCCTTTATTTCATTTAAGATATTTTCATTATCTACCTTAACTAATACTGGCTTATCTTCACTGATATCATCAATATCGATATCTTCAGGATTTACATCATCCTTAGTTATTTCTTTACCAGTTAATGGGTTAACTGTGATAACTTTCTTTTCTTCTTTATTACCTGGGTTATAAAGCTTAACAATATGACCCTTCATGAAATCAGCTGTTATATATGTTCTACAATATGGCTTATCAAATGAATAAGTATTTTCTGAGAATCTAGCTTTAACTCTAATCTTACCATTTCTAAATAATGTAACAAAATTTAGGTAATTTAGATAAATAGATCTAGAAATATCAGCTAAATAATCTAAAGATATATCAGTGATTTTTCTATCCTCAATCATCTTTTGATATTTATCAAATTCCTTTTTCAATTGAATTAAACGCTTAAATGTAGGCTTTGATTCCTTCTTTAATGGTTCATATTTATCTAGATTATCTAATAGCCACCAATAGAATGTATCAGTAATAATTTTCTTTAGGTAATCCTCTTCAGTTTCCTTCTTTTCCTTTAATAGCTTAACAGCCTTGAAAATAGGGTTAACCTCTTTATGCATATCAATAGCAGCTCTAAAGCCTAACTTATGGGCAATACCTAATTGGAAATCTTCATTAAATGCAACCTTTGTTGCACGTCTAAAGCATTCCTCTCCATTAACTGCGATAGTTGAAATACGAGCATTTAATGATTCAATTATTTGATAATCATAATATGTATTTAAATATTTGATTGTGAATGGATCATCAAAATTATTTTCAATAAAGAATGCATCTACTGCAAGCTTTTGATTATCATCTTCAGTAGCGAAGGTTTTACTAATTCCATAATCCTCCATGAATGCCATTAGGATATTTGATTTATCTGGATATTGTTTTAATGATTTAATAAATAATTCTAATGTAAATTCTTTACCATTAATATATACCTTCTTATCATCTAGGAAGCTATAAATAATAAATGTTAAAGCATTATTTTTATATTTTGTGTATGTAAGGATTGATGCGATTTCTTTAGCATATTCCTTACTTTTTTTCATACTTTTAACAAATTTAATTAATAGCTTTGCATTAACATATATATCTTCGACACCAAGCTCGAAGTTTTCAATATATGCTTTAGCAAGCGAATCTAAATCAGTATAAAATTCTCCATTAAATTCATATGGCTTCATAAAATCCTCCCTATAGGCTTGTAGAATCAATTAATATTGTTACAGGCCCATCGTTAATTAAACTAATCTTCATATCAGCACCAAAGATGCCTACCTCTACATTAATTCCTTCTTTTCTTAGCATTGAAACAAATTCATCATACATAATAGATGCCTTATCAAATTGCATTGCCTCTGTAAATGATGGTCTATTACCATGCTTTACATCTGCATATAATGTAAATTGAGATATTGCTAATATCTTTCCATCTACATCATGTAATGATTTATTCATTTTACCATTCTCATCCTCAAAAATTCTTAAGCCAACAACCTTCCTAAGACATTTTTGCATATCATCATTAGTATCATCATTTTTAAAACCGATAAAGATTAAAAATCCTTTTTCAATCTCACCAGTAATATTATTATCGACACTACATGATGCTTCTTTTACTCTTTGAACAACTATTCTCATAGATTATCTCTTTCAATGTTATAAATATATTTAATCTTTTTTAGACTAATAATCATTTTTTCTAGTTCATTTAAGCTCTTAGTCATAACCTTAAGCTTTACAGTTGTTTCTAAATCCTTATTAGTTGTCGCATTAATTGATAGGATTGACATATTACTTGCTGAAACAGTGTTCATAATATCAACTAATAAATTAATATTAGATGATGCGTCAATCTTAATTGAGCATGGGTATTTACGATCTGGGTTAAGTGCCCAATCAAGTGGTAATATTCTTTCCATTTGGAATGTTTTACAGTTTTTACATCCAATGTGGTGAACAACTATACCATTACCCTTTGTTACATAACCAATAATTGTATCTCCAGGAATTGGGTTACAGCATGATCCTAGCTTGATTAATGGATTTGTTAATCCTTCTACTATTACACCTGTTTCATTGCTAGAAGATAATATTTTTTGGTTTCTTTCAATTTGACGGTTAAGCTGCATCTCTTGAGTTTTATCACCAGAGATTAAGCCAACATATTTTGTTAAAACAGTTTTTGGAGATAAATTTGCTTTAGCTACTTCTAAGTATAGATCATCTAATGAATTGATGTTATTCTTAGCAAAATTATTTTTAGCAAATTCCTCTGTAATGTTATATTCTAATATCTTAGCAGCGTGGAATTCTTCTTCAATCATTTCCTTTCCATGTGCTAATAAGATATCTCTATTTTGTTTATTTAAGAAGCTCTTAATCTTATGCTTAGCATGGCTTGTTTTAGCAATCTTAAGCCAGTTTTCAGATGGGCCAAATGAATTCTTATTTGTTTTAATTGAAATAATATCTCCATTTTTAAGCTCATAATCTAGAGGTACTATACGGTTATTAACAATAGCACCAACTGTCTTATTACCAATGTTAGTATGAATCTTATATGCGAAATCTATTGGTGTTGCTCCAACAGGTAGGTCAACTACCTCTCCTGTAGGTGTATATACATATACATTTGTACTTAAGATATCATCCTTAACTGCGTCTACATAATTCTTAGCATCTTCAGTTTTATCTTCTTCAGTAAATTTTAATAGGTCGCTATACCACTTAAGCTTTTGAGCAATTTCAAATTGCTGCTTTTCTTTTGAGTATTCAACGCCTTCTTTATATGCCCAGTGAGCAGCAACTCCGAGTTCAGCTACGGCATCCATTTCTTTAGTTCTAATTTGGACCTCAAATGTAAATCCATCATCACTGATTACTGTTGTATGTAGTGATTGATACATATTAGGCTTAGGTACTGCAATATAATCTTTAAATCTTTTTGGAATTGGAGTGTAATGGGCATGGATTAAGCCTAATACATGGTAACATTCTCCAATTGTATTTACGATTACTCTTATAGCTAAAATATCATAGATATCTTCAAAGTCTTTTTGTTGGTTAACCATTTTCTTATAAATACTATAAATATTTTTAATTCTACCTTTAATCTTATAATCAGTAACATGCTGTTCATCTAATATTCTTGTTATTTCATTAATAGTATGATCAACATTACTCATTCTAGCTGAATTATCATTTCTAATTAAGCCAGCAATTTTATTATATGCTTGTGGATCAACATATTTTAAAGCTGTATCCTCTAGCTCTGCCTTGATACGGAACATACCTAGCTTGTGAGCTAATGGTGCATAAATTTCTAATGTTTCCTTAGCAATTCTTTCTCTCTTTTCAGCAGGCATATAATTAAGAGTTCTTATGTTATGTAATCTATCTGCAAGCTTAACAACGATAACTCTAATATCTCTTCCCATCGCAAGTAGCATCTTTTGATGGTTTTCAACCTGTTTTTCTTCTAGTGATACAAATGTTAAATTACTAATCTTTGTAACACCATCTACAATTTCAGCAATATCAGGTGTGAATTCTTTTTCTAATTCTTCTTTTGATATTGAAGTGTCTTCTACAACATCATGTAATAAACCAGCACAAATTGTATCTGGTCCAACATGTAATTCTGCTAAAATACACGCAACATTAAGTGGATGGATAATATATGGCTCTCCACTCTTTCTAAATTGACCATTATGCAATTCAAATGCTCTGTCATATGCTCTTTTTATCATTTCTAATGATGGCTCATGATGAATATATCCATTTACTAGAAACATTAAATCTTCATATTTTTTATATTCCATAATAGTCACTTCCTTTCTACTACTACTACTTAAAAGCTATTCTCCTTCAAACTCACTAAGAGTAATAACGTTATAATCCTTTAATAGCTTTTTTCCACCTAAATCAACTAAATCTATTACGAAGCCTAATCCAACAACTTCTCCGCCAGCCTTTTCTATTAGCTTGCATGTAGCAAGTGCTGTACCACCAGTTGCTAGAAGGTCATCTAAAATGAATACCTTATCTCCTGGCTTAATAGCATCTTTATGAATACAAAGTGTATTCTTACCATATTCCAAATCATAATCTTGTGAATAACATTCTCTTGGAAGCTTACCTGGCTTTCTAACTGGAACCAATCCTAAATGAAGCTTTGCAGCTACAGGAGCTCCAAATATAAATCCTCTAGCCTCAGGTCCTACTATTACAGTAGCTCCTAGCTTCTTTGCATGTCCTGCAAAAGTATCAATTACTGCACTAAATGCAATACCATCTTGAAGTAATGGTGTAATATCTCTAAACATTATTCCCTTCTTTGGAAAATCAGGTACTGTTGCTATATAATCCTTTAGTCTCATAATAGTTAGTCTCCTTAAAAATACATATATAAGAATTATAACACAAAAATTGGCATATAAATATATAAATCTTTACTTTTATAGATAAAATCTATAACAATTAGCCCTAAACTATGATAAAATTATTCTAAAGAGGTAAGAAATATATGAAACCATTAGCTTATCGTATAAGACCAATAGAATTTTCAGATATTGTTGGACAGGATCATTTAGTAGGCCCAAAGGGTGTTATTACTAAGATGCTTGACAATGATTCATTGTTTTCTATGATTTTATATGGCCCTGCAGGATGTGGAAAAACATCTATCGCATCTATAATTGAACAAAAATATTCATTAACAAGCTATAATTTTAATGCTTCATGCGATTCAAAGGCTAAGCTAAAGGAAATCGCTGATGCTACTAAATATCATGAAACAACTATTTGTATCATTGATGAGATTCATAGAATGAAAAAGGATACTCAAGATTTTCTTCTTCCATTCATTGAAACAGGGGCATTAACTATTATTGGACTTACTACTGAAAATCCATATCGTTCTATTAATCCAGCTATCAGAAGCCGTTGTCATATATATAGAATGAATGAAATAAAAAAAGAAGACATTATAATTCTTCTTAAAAGAGTAATAAAAAAAGAAAACATGAAGGAAATGACAGATGATATATTAGAATATATCGCTGTTGCATCATCTGCTGAAATTAGAACAGCTCTAAATATGCTAGAGATAGCAAATATGCTTGATAAAGAGGATTTAAATCTAGAAAATGTTAAAGCATTAGTCGGAAAAAAAGCCTTTTTAATTGATGAAAAAGGCGAAAATTATTATGATGTTGCAAGCGCAATGATTAAATCAATTAGAGGCTCAGATCCTGACGCTGCACTTCATTATTTAGCTAGATTATTAAAAACTGAGGATTTAGAATTTATCACAAGAAGATTACTATGTAGTGCATATGAAGATATTGGTCTTGGAAACCCAAATGTTGGTCCTAGAGTTTATGCAGCATGTCAGGCAGCTCTTTCTTTAGGTCTTCCTGAGGCAAGGCTTCCACTTGCGTATGCAATAGTAGATTTAGCTACTTCTCCTAAATCTAATTCAACATATTTAGGAATTGACGCTGCAATAGCTGATTTAGATGATTTAGTATCAATGCAAATCCCACCACATATTTTAAATAAAGAATTAAAAAGTGGTAAATATGAATATAAATATCCTCATGATTATCCTAAAGGATATGTTAAACAACAATATTTACCAGATGAATTAATAGATAAAAAATATTACAATCCAAAGGATACCGGCTCTTATGAAAGAGCAATAATAAAGTTTATGAATGAACTAAAAGAGGAATAGCAAGCAGCTATTCCTCTTTTGTTGTTACAGCACTATTTTTTCTTAACGCATCAACATCTGTTGAAATTAATACAGGTATAATGATTGGACTTCTCTTCATTTCTTTATAGATTAAATGAGAAATTTCATTTTTTAATGCTGTTTTAAATTCACTCCAGTTAATGAATTTAGAAATTAAATATTTTGATGAAACAAGATAAAATGTTTGTTTAATCTTATTGTTTATTTCATCATTATCAACTGTATAGCTAAATCCCTTTGTAACAATTTCAGGTCCAATAATAATAGTCTTTGTTCTTGGGTTAATATTGGCAGATACTAGAATAACACCATCGTCAGCTAATAGCTCGCGGTCTCTCATTACTACATCTCCAACATCCTTGAATGCTTTACCATCAATTAAAACCTCAGCACATGGAACATCACCAGTTATACCAACATATTTACCTTTTTCAAAGGTAATAATGTCACCATTATCAATAATTAATACCTTATCATCACCATATCCAATACAGTTTGCGACAATACGAAGTGCATACTGATGTCTATATTCTCCAATAATTGGAATGATATATTTTGGCTTTAAAATATTAATCATTTCCTTTATTTCTTCTCTATTGGCATTAGGCTCTGGTAATAAGCTTTGGTTAAATGTTTTAACATTAGATGTCACATGATAAATGATATCTAATGTTCTTGATGCCATCTTTTCTGTTCCTAAATATGGATTAGTTAAAATAACAATTGTATCATCAGGCTCCATCTTAATTAATCTATCAACACCACGAGCCATTCTTTGTAACATGAAATAAGGCTCATGTCTTTCACCTGTAACTAGGATAACTAGATTATCATCGTTATTCTTGTTATTTTCATCTATATATCTTAAATTTGCGAAGCTTTCATCAGGGATTGTTAAATAACCTAAATTGATTGCTTGATTAACAATCTTTTGAGTTTTTCTACCAATAATAGCTATCTTTTTACCATGCTCTATTGCGATATTACAAATCTGTTGAATTCTTAAAATATCACTTGAGAATAAAGAGAAAATAATTCTTTTCTTTGTTTGATTAAATAGATTTGTAATTCTTAATTTAAACTCTAGGATTGTACCTCTAGATTGTTCATTGTTAGCACCAAGTGATTCAGTAAATAGAGCTAGTACTCCTTCTTTAGAGAATACTGCAAGGCTTCTAAACATATGTGAATAATCAATTTTAGAATTTTGATCAAAGTTATAATTACTTGTATAAATTAAGTAGCCATCCTCTGTTTTAATAGCAATACCATAAGATTCAGGTATATTATGTGCAACCTCAAAGAATCTAATGCTTACTCTATCATTATCAAAAGATAATGCACCTCTTGGTGTAATTGTAATTAGAAGCTCTTCCTTTGGAACAACTTCATCCTCTGCTAGCTTTTCTCTTAAAACTGCTAGAGTAAATCTTGATCCATAAACTTTTATATCATGATTTTTGATAAGATGAGATACACCGCCAATATGATCGTCATGGGCATGAGATAAAAAGATACCTTCAACCTTATCAATATTTTCCTCTAAGTATGTTAGATCGTTAATTATTACATCTACGCCATATAGCTCTGATGTTGGATATTTTAAGCCGCAATCTAGAATATAGAATCTATCATTTATGTCAACAACATAAAGATTTTTACCATTTTCTTGGACTCCACCTAACGCAAAAAAATTAATTTTAGCCATAATACGCTGACATAAAAGCCAGAAGCCGACCTCCTTTCAGATTAAGATTAAAATCGACACATTTAAATCTAGGATAATTATACAATATTTCTTAGGCAAAAACAATAAAAAGCAAGAAATAATTATCTATTAATAATTATATTTCAAAAAAAATACTGCCAGGAATTATATTCCCAGCAGTAAATTCATTATTTGTAAATGATTTTTACTTTGCAAAATTATTTACTTCTACTACAACTTCTAAGCCCTTTGTTGCAACGAATGAATGGTTAGCTACTTCCTCACCAAATGCACCCTTTTCAACATTAGCCCAGTTCTTAGCTGTTAAAACCTTGAATTCAACAACCTCACCAGCTGGTAAAAGCTTATCAGTAAAAAATGCACCACACTTATCGCAGTATTCAAGTTCTACTGCCTTCTTAGCATCCCATTCACCTAAGTTCTTTGTAGAACCTACGATATATAATTTAGATGCCTTTGAAACTACTTTAATTGAAACCTTTGTATTTGCCATATAACTATCCTCCTATACAATGTATAGTATATTACAATTTTCAAATATTGTATATTAAAAACGTTTACTATTTTTAATTTTTTTATGATAAAATTATATATGGTGATACTCTAATGGCAATTAATTATCCAACTAAAAAAAAGCCCGTACATAAAGAAGCTAATAAAGCTAATTTAGGTATGGATTTAGAAACAATGATAAATGATTCAAATGAATACTATTTAAATAATAATATTGCTGTAATTCATAAGAAGCCTACACCTGTTCAAATTGTTAAGGTTGACTACCCTATGCGTAGTAAAGCAGTTATTACAGAGGCTTATTATAAAACACCATCTACTACTGACTATAATGGTATTTATAAAGGAAAATATATCGATTTTGAAGCAAAAGAAAATCATAATAAAACAGCATTTCCTCTAGCAAATATTCATCCACATCAGATGGAGCATTTAAAAAATATTATTAAGCATGGTGGAATTGGATTTTTAATTATATCTTGGAATAAATTTAATGAATATTATTTAGTTCCATTTGAGGTAGCAAATAGATATTGGGAGGCTGCCTATAAAAATGATGAAAGAAAATCAATACCTTATGAAGCATTACAAAATGAATGCTATTTAATTAAGGAAGGATATCTTCCAAGACTAAATTATTTAAAGGTAGTTGATGAGGTTTATTTCAAAAATAAAGAGGCTTAAGAAAGCCTCTTTTTTTATGCTTTTGTTAAGCCTAATGTTTGACCATAAAGGTAATAAGCTACTGCTATTCCAACTAAAATCATTGTAAAAATAATAGATGTAATAATAAATGATAAATAACCTCCATTATTTTTAAATCTTCTAACAAATCCTAAGGTAACTACTAATACCATTAATATCAATGATGGCCAAATAACAAAATTGAAATATGGAGCTATCATTGGTATTTTATCGTTTATTTTAGCGATTTTATCTGCTGTAGACCATACCTGTCCTACCCAATGTCTAAACCTATCGTCTAATACTATTAAAAAAAATGTGAAGACTGTAGGAACTGCAATAATTATTATTGCAATAAATATAACTAGCACTGAAAATAGTCCATAAATAGCTGGTAAAAAGAAATAAAATAATGTGATATTAAAAGCGATAATTGAAATAACATATAAGAATATAAATGGTTTTTTATGATCTTCTTTTTTTGTTTCTAATAATTCTTTATTATCATCCATATTATCACTTCCTTTATTTTATTATACACTATAAATAAAAAAATAAAAAACACCGATACAATGTATCAGTGTAATAATATCGAATGGCGCGCCCAGTAGGACTCGAACCCGCAACCTTTTGATCCGTAGTCAAACGATCTATCCAATTGATCTATGAGCGCATATATAATACATACAAAATGGCGGTCCGGACGAGACTCGAACTCGCGACCTCCTACGTGACAGGCAGGCATTCTAACCAACTGAACTACCGGACCACTTAGTACGCTTGATTATTTTATCATACAAATAATTATAATTCAACCATTTTGTAAAGAAAATCCTCAATAAATTGAGGACCTATTTCTCTACTATAAATGTTTTATAATCATCAAAATCAATTATTTGTTCCTTATATAAACCACCATAAGCTCTTTTGAATGCTTTTCTAGACATTTTTAATACCTTAAATACTTCTTCAGAAGATGATTTAGCTGTAAGCTTCATAGAATTATTATGGTTTCTCATATATTCTAATATGATTTCTTTATCAGTATCCATCAATAATTCCTTATGCTGATTTAATGTTCCATAATATTCTTCTTCTAAAGCCTTAGTTATTACAACATTAACTTCTTGTCCAAGTCTATATTTGCCTCTTAATTGAGTTTCTGGAACAAATACATACATCATGTCATTTGTTATTAAAGAAATGCCTGATTCAGTGATTTTACATACATGAGCATCAACATGCTCCTGCTCTTCATAATTAACAGCCTTATGAAGTGAAATAATATCAAATCTATTTAATGGCTTACCAATTAATGTTTCTTTCTTTATTTTTAATCTGATAAATAATAAATCATCAACCTGTGGCCATAGTTCTTGGTCATATGGTAGGTTATCCTTTGATACTAATACATCCTTTGGAGTATTGATATTAACAAATACACCGACATTAGGAATAACATCGCATACTCTTGCAAAGCCGGCATCGTTAATTGTTGCTGTTGGTTTAATTTCAGTTGCTGTAGGTCTTTCCTTCTTATCAGCATAAATAAATACATTTACTTTATCATTTATATTATGTTCTTTTTCACTTTGTGAAAAGTGAAGTAAAACCTCTTCATTTCCATCTGATAGCATATAACCTAAATCAGATTTTCTAACAACTATCATAGAATTATATTCTCCTAGCTTAATCAATTTCTGTCACCGTCCTTATAATTCCTATCTGTTTGTCTTAAATACATTTCCTTTTTCTCATTAGAAAAGTTTCTTTTTTGTTTGAAATCGTTAGTTTCGTATTTCTTTATTAGATCCTTCTCCTTTTGAGTTAGGTTCTTCTTGGAAGTCGTCATTATATTCTTCCTCCTTAAAATCTTTTAAATTATAATCCTTTTTCATTTCATCTATTATTCTTATGATATTAGTTTCAGTAGATGCTGTTTCATATCTACCAGATTGGTAGCATATATCAATATATCTTCCTGTATCATCATATAAATATAGAATCTTCATAAATGATTTATCTTCAATTCTATATTGAACAAATCTTTTAGCATTAAGTGAAAAATCCTTGGCTGGAGTTAATTTTTTTAAGAATTTAGATAGCTTTTGGAAATGTAAAACACCATCCTTGATTGATAAAATGAATTCAGAATAGCCTTCATTATAAATCTTTCCAGCATTAAATCTTAGGGAAATAAAACATGGTTTTCTACCCTTTAATGTATGTTCAGTTCTCATTTCAAGTAAATATTGCTGCCTATTCATTAAAATAACTCCTTTAACCGGGTTGATTATAACACATAATTCACAAAACATAAACGAATTATCACAATTTTAAAAATAGAATTGACTCTATTATTAATATTTGTTATTATAAAAGTACTAAAAGCAATTACAAAATAATCTCTCCCAAAATAGGAAAGGGCCATCAATTTGATGGCTCTTTCTTCTTTTATTATTTTGTTTTAAAATCTTTATAATCACTTAGAATATCATTATATCTACCACTTGATACTCCATCAGGGCTATAAGAAAACTTAATAGCTACAGCGTAATAGTGATCAGACTCTAAGCCACCAAATGTAAATTCAAAGTGACTGCTGACTATCTCTTCATAATATACGCCCTTTTCTAAAGTAGCTCCAAGTTTTACTTCAACTTCTTCAAAATCTTTTCCTTTTTGCTTGAAATATTTTTTACCTTCTTTAGCATATGTATCACCAGTTAAAAGATAAGTTGTATCTCTAGTGATTGTTACAGTATCATCTGGTTCAATGATAGTAGGTTGTTGTGATTCAGAGCCTTCTTCCTCTTCCTCATCGTCTACATCAATTATATTTTTATACATTGAACTAATGTCTTTATTAATATATACATTAGAGCCCATTACTTCAAGAATTTTATCTTCGAAGATATATGGTTTCATATCAACTGCAGATTTTGCGATAGAATCAGAAACCTCTCTACCGTCATTTTCTCTTTTATATCTTTGTTTATATTCTTCAACCTGTTTATTGAATTCATCAATATCAATAAAATAAATTCTATAATTTTCAATATATTCATATTTTGCTACACCAGCAGCATCATTTGTAATATATTCGTTAATTATCATATCTGATCTATTGACAGTAAATTCTACTGTTGCCTGATCTTTAGTTGTTGAAGGAACAGTAAGAATTGCTTCAGGAGTTGATGTTATTTGATATTCAGTATGACCCTTGGTTGCGTTAACTGCTCCACTAATTAAAGCTAACGGAATTATTATAGCAGCTAATACACCAATAATAGCTAATGCTAGTACTCTATAATGCTTCATTAGTATCTCAACCCCTTTCTTTTGCTTTTCTTATTATTATAAATAAAATCTATAATAATGTCAAATAGTCGTAAAAAATGGAGTAGTTAACTACTCCATTAATCTTTGAACTTTTTTCCAACATATTTAGTCGCTGGACGAACAATTTTATTAGAATATAATAAATTCTCAATATCATGGCTAATCCAACCAACTAATCTTGCAGCTGCAAAAATTGGAATAAATAAATCTCTTGGGATATCAAGCATTTCGTAAATTAAACCTGAATAAAAGTCTACATTACAGCAGCATGACATACCTTTTCTATCTTGTAATGTCTTGATAGCAAGCTTCTCAAATCTATGATAGAATTCAAATTTCTTTGGATTCTTTGTAGCTGAAAGCTTTTCTGCTTTTTCTCTTAATAATTCTGCTCTTGGATCTGATAATGTGTAAATAGCATGACCAATACCATAAATTAAACCAGAATTATCATTATAATTTTTATCTAAGATCTTGTTAATAACATTAACAATTTCTTCATCAGTTGCATCTAGACCAATATCATTGATAACATTTCTCATCATATCTAGGACAGCCATATTAGCTCCACCATGACGTGGACCCTTAAGTGATGCAAGTGATGCAGCAAGCATTGAATAAATATCAGTTAATGTTGAAGAAACTACAGTACCAACGAAGGCACTATTGTTTCCTCCACCATGGTCAGCATGAACAATTAAGCACATATCTAATGTCTTTGCTTCAAGCTCTGTAAACTTACCATCATTTCTTGATAAATATAATAAATTTTCAGCAAATGAATATTCTTTCTTTGGATAATGAATATGTAATGAATCATGATCCAAATAATGTGTTTTTGCTTGTAATGAATAGCTTACTATTACAGGCATTTTAGCAATTAAAGAAATTCCTTTTCTAATTAGCTCATAGCCTGAAATATCATCTGGATTATCATCAAATGAATATAAAGATAAAATACATCTAGAAATATGATTCATTAATGATTTTGATGGGTTCTTTAAAATAATATTTTCTAAAAATCCATCTGGTAGGTCATATTCATTACTTAATATTTCTTTAAATTTTACAGATTCTTCTTTATTAGGATAATGACCAAATAATAATAAGAAGCATGTGTTTTCATAGCCAAAATCATTTTTAGCTAGGTTTGCTACCTCTCTAACATCAAGGCCTCTATAATAAAGGTTTCCTTGCTTTGGCTTTTTAACATTATTCTCTACTTCATAGCCAGATACCTCAGCAACTCTAGTAAGACCTACTAATACACCTGTACCATTATTATTTCTTAATCCTCTTTTAACATCATATTTGTCATATAAATCTGCATCAATTGATTCATCATTGATTAGATTTATATATTCTTTACGTAAAAAATCGTCCATACATTCCTCTTTCTAGAATGTGTTTAACAATCCTCCAACCTCAATTAGGTTATATTCTTCGTCTGTTAAATCATTCATTTTTTCATATGTTTCGTTGTTTGACTTATTAACAACAACAATTCTATTTCTGTCATATGAAACTTCAATTTCATCTAATAATTTTGCGTTAATATCTAATTCGATTGGTAAAATACCAAAGTTAATTAGATTCTTCTTATGGATTCTTGCGAAAGATTGTGCGATAACTGCCTTAATACCTAAATATCTAGGAGCTATTGCAGCATGCTCACGGCTTGAGCCTTGACCATAATTTTGCTTAGCAACGATAACACCGCTCTTATTATCAAGACATCTCTTAGAGAATCCTTCATCGATATTTGAGAATACGAATTCAGAAATCTTTTCGATATTTGATCTATAAGGTAATACCTTTGCACCAGCTGGCATAATATGGTCTGTTGTAATATTATCCTCTAATGAAATCATAACCTTTGCATTGAATTTATGTCCAATAGGCTTGAATTTAGGTAATGGTTTAATGTTTGGTCCCATTACAACCTCAGCCTTAAATTCTGGCTGATATAATAAGCTATCACACTTAGGATAATCTACATCTAATGAGAATTCATCTAGCTTCTTGCAGCCAAGTGGATTTGAAATATATCCATTTACTGCTGATAAAGCTGCAACCTCAGGAGATACTAAATATACTGAGGCTGAGTTTGTACCACTTCTACCATAGAAATTACGGTTGAATGTTCTTAATGATACTGCATCAGTTGCAGGAGATTGTCCCATACCGATACATGGACCACATGCTGATTCTAGAATTCTAGCACCAGCTTCAAGTAAAATATCTAAAATACCATTCTTAGTAATCATTTGTAATACTTGTTGAGAACCAGGAGCGATACCTAATGAAACATTCTTATGAATCTTCTTACCCTTTAGGATTGAAGCTACCTTTACGAAATCATAGTAGCTTGAATTTGTACAAGAACCAATTAATACTTGGTCAACCTTAATATCCTTTAATTCAGATACTGGCTTAACTGCATCTGGTGAATTTGGACAAGATGCCATAGGCTCTAAAGTAGCTAGGTCAATAGTGATGTCTTCATCATATTGGCAGCCCTCATCTGCAGATAACGGCTTATAATCTTGTTCTCTCTTTTGAATCTTTAAGAATTCCTTAGTGATTTCATCAGATGGGAATACAGATGATGTTGCGCCTAATTCAGCACCCATGTTACAGATTGTAGCTCTTTCAGGTACTGATAAAGTCTTAACACCTTCACCATAATATTCAATTACCTTATTAACTCCACCCTTAACAGTTAGAATTCCTAATAAGTAAATGATAATATCCTTTGCAGATACACCATCTCTTAGCTTATTAATTAATTTAACACCTACAACCTTTGGTCTAACAATTGTAAATGGCATACCAGCCATTGCACATGCAACGTCTAATCCACCAGCACCAATTGCGATAGCACCAACACCTGATGATGTAGGAGTATGAGAATCTGAACCTAAGATTGTTCTTCCTGGCACAGCAAATCTTTCAAGGTTTACTTGGTGACAAATACCGTTACCAGCCTTAGAGAATACGATACCGTATTTATCAGCTACAGTTTGTAAGAACTTATGGTCATCTGCGTTCATGAAACCATTTTGTAATGTATTGTGGTCAACATAGCTAACAGATAAATCAGTTCTTACCTTATCTAGACCAAAGCTAATGAATTCTAGATAAGCCATTGTACCAGTTGCATCTTGAGTTAATGTTTGATCTATCTTAATGCTCATCTTGTTGTTTTCTAAATCTTCAGATACCTTATGAGCATTTAAAATCTTATAAGTTAATGTTTCTTTCATTGTAATCACTCCTCTGTTTTATATAATTTCTTGTTTAAGAAATATAGAATAAATGAAATTAAATATGATAATATTACCATTACTATTGATAATACTATAAAAATTGGAATACCAAAATATAAGAATCCATACCAGTCATATCCTTCCATTATTTTGCCATCTTGCATATGAGTAAGTGCGGCAATTAAATAGAATACTGTATAGATTGAAAATGGCATTAAGCCTGTAAATGTAATTTTCTTTGTAATATCATTTCTATTTTCAAATAATATAAATGCTATTATTGATAAAACTGGTATTACAAAATGGAAAAATAGATTTTCATCATAAAACAATTCGAAATATCTACTACCATAAAATATTGGAGCTAATATTAAAGCTACTGTAAAGAATGTTATTGCAACACATACTGTAGCAATATATTTAAAAATGAAAAGAGTCTTATTAATTTCAATTCCCCTTTTAATATGCAATATTTCATTTATTGCAAATAAAAGTGCTATTATTCCCATAAAGATATTTGACTGAACAGTGAAATATCTTATTACTGAATAAAATGTTGGAGTATCAACAGTTAAATCGAAGCGTAGGCCACTAAATGCCATTATTGAGCCAATAACCATTAATCCAAAGATTATAAAATTAAAAATAATAGATAATTTAATCTTTTTCATTAAGTACACCAATAAAATACAACTAATTATAACATATTATTTATTTATATAAAATAATAAGTCAAAAAGTGCTGTAGTTCTTACAACACTTATTTTTTTAATTACTTATTAGATAAATATTTATCTATAGCACCTGCAGCAACCTTACCAGCACCCATTGCTGAAATAACTGTTGCAGCACCTGTTACAGCATCTCCACCAGCATATACTGATTCTCTAGATGTTAATCCTTCTTCGTTAACGATGATTCCGCCGTGTGAATTAACCTCTAAGCCCTTTGTTGTATTCTTAATTAATGGGTTTGGAGATGTACCGATTGCAATAATTACTGCATTTGCATCAATTACGAATTCAGAATCCTTAATAGGAACAGGACGTCTTCTTCCCTTTTCGTCAGGAGCACCTAATTCCATCTTAATACATTTAACGCCTGTAACAAATCCGTTCTTAGGATCTCTCTTATCATTTTCGTTTTCGTATCCTAATACTTCGATTGGGTTACATAATAGCTTGAATTCAATGCCTTCTTCCATTGCATGCTCAACTTCTTCTTTACGAGCAGGTAATTCTTCCATTGAACGACGATATACAATATATACCTTATCAGCACCTAAACGAAGTGCAGTTCTAGCTGCATCCATAGCAACGTTACCACCACCAACAACGATAACATTACCACCCTTCATAATAGGTGTATCTGGATTTTCTTTATAAGCCTTCATTAAATTACTTCTTGTTAAGAATTCATTTGCTGAATAAACACCCTTATATCCTTCACCAGGAATATTCATAAAGTTAGGTAAACCAGCACCACTACCAACGAAGATAGCTTCGAATCCCATATCGAATAATTCATCGATTGTTAATGTCTTACCAATAACAACATTAGTTTCAACATCAACACCTAGCTTCTTTAATGTATCTACTTCTTTACTAACGATTGATTTAGGTAATCTGAATTCAGGAATACCATAAACTAATACACCACCAGCTTGATGTAATGCTTCATAAATAGTAACTTTGTAGCCCTTCTTAGCTAAGTCACCAGCACATGTTAATCCAGAAGGTCCTGAACCAACGATTGCTACCTTATGACCATTGCTTGCAGGTACTTCAACCTTAACATTGTCATTAGCATTATGATAATCAGCAACAAATCTTTCAAGACGGCCAATTCCAACTGGCTCGAACTTAATACCTAAAGTACATTTAGATTCACATTGTGATTCTTGTGGACATACACGACCACATACTGCAGGTAAAGATGAAGTCTTGTTGATGATTTGATAAGCACCTTCAAAATCTCCTTCTTTAATTCTTGAAATAAAATCAGGAATTTGAATATTAACAGGACAACCATTTACACATGGTCTATTTTTACAATTTAAACATCTTTTTGCTTCTTCAACAGCAACGCTTGCTGTATAACCAAGAGCAACCTCGTTGAAGTTATGAGCTCTTACCTTTGGCTCTTGTGTAGGCATTTCATGCTTTTTAGGATCAATAGCCATTACTTGTTACCTCCTGCTTCTTTTTTGAAAAGATTACATGTTTCTTCATGCTTCTTTCTTTCAAAATCAAAATACATTCTTCCTCTTGACATAGCTTCATCGAAGTCTACCTCATAACCATTGAAATCAGGTCCGTCTACACATGCAAACTTAGTAACCTTCTTACCATCTTGGTTAAGAGTTAAACGACATCCACCACACATTCCTGTACCATCAATCATAATTGGATTCATTGATACTGTTACTGGAACATTGTATGGCTTTGCAGCTAATGTTACAAACTTCATCATGATAACTGGTCCGATAGTGATAATCATATCAAACTTTTCACCAGCATCTAATAATTCCTTTAGAGGGATTGTAACATTTCCTTCTCTAGCATATGAACCATCATCTGTCATAACAATTAAATTGTCAGAGCATTGCTTGAATTCATCCTCTAAAATAACTAAATCTTTATTTCTAAAACCAACAATTGATGTAACCTTAGTTCCGTTTTCATGTAAAGCTTTAGCAACTGGCCATGCGATAGCACAACCAACACCACCACCAACTACACATACGTTCTTTAATCCATCAATATGAGTTGCAACGCCTAAAGGTCCAACGAAATCTTGGATATAATCTCCAGCATTCTTATGGTTTAATTTCTCAGTAGTTGAACCAACGATTTGGAAAATAATTTTAACAGTTCCTTCTTCTTTATTGCTTCCTGCAATAGTTAGAGGAATTCTTTCTCCCTCTTCGTCAACTCTTAAAATAATAAATTGACCAGCCTTTGCTTTATTAGCAACTAAAGGTGCGTCAATATCCATTTCTGTTACGGTAGGATTTAAAACTCTTTTGTTAACAATTTTGTACATTATAATACCCCACTTATCTTTTTTTAATAAACATAAATATTTTAACACTTAAATGTCAATTTAACAACAATTTATTTCATTAATATTGATAATATCAATAAAAAGTAAAAACGGACTATTTTATAACTATCTAAAAACGAAAAGCTCATAACAAAAAGTTACGAGCTTAATTAATATATTATTTTTTAATTAAATCTTCTGCGATTAAAGTACCTAATACTTTAGCTTCTCTTTCAAACATATGAATGTTTCTAGGAGAATTTTTTTCTTTATGATCATGATTTAGATTTGCATCTATTGCGGTAGTTGCATCTACCCATTTTAATATAAATCCTTCTTCATCCTCATAATCATCTAAATCTTGTTCTAAAATTTTATCTGTTATTTTACAAAGGTAATAATAATTTTCTTGAATAAATATATCTTCTACTTTTCCTTTTTCTTTTCTTATAGCAAGACCATATTCTTGAATAGATTCAGGAATTACTTCTAAACCAACCTCTTCTTTAACTTCTCTAATTAAAGCTTCTTCATTAGTTTCATTAGCCTCTATTCCTCCACCAGGGAATTTATAATAATCATATTTTCTAGAATATACCATAGCAAGCTTATCATCTTTAATAATTATTCCTCTAGCTGATGGTCTTTTACCTACTGTTCCATTTACATCATAATTCTTATAATCTATTTCAAATAATATTCTCATACACTATTACCTCATTATAATTTAATAAAATCGAACTCTATATTTTTATTGTATCAAATATTTTTAAAAAATACATAAAAAGAAAAAATACTCTAACCAAATAGTTAGAGCATTTTATTAATATCTATATTTCTTTTGATTCTTATTACCTGATGCTTCATATTTATCTTCTCTCATCATTTCAACATCAGCTTTAGGAATATATTTTATTTTATTCTCATTATATTTTCTTGTGTTATTCTTTTTATTTTCTTTAACAAGCTTTTCTAATTCTTCTATCTCATTATCATATTCAAGTACCGCAATACATTCTGTATGCTGTGTCTTAGGGAACATATCAACACCCTCGATTGAATTAATAATGTAGTCATTATCTGAGAATATATATAAATCTCTTTTTAGAGTTCTTGCATCACAAGATATATAAACTACCTTTCTTGGCTTTAAATAGCCAATAGCGTTTATAAATTGCTTAGTAGATCCATCTCTTGGTGGATCCATTATTACTACATCTACCTTTTCTTTATTTTTAGCTAGATGAGTCATGAAATTTGTTGCGTCATCGGCAATAAATTCAATATTTGAAATATTGTTAATTTTAGCATTTAATCTAGCGTCTACAATTGCGTTTTTGTTTAATTCAACACCATATACCTTTTTGGCAAATTTAGAGGCAAAAATAGATATTGTACCAACACCACAATATGCATCTATTACAATATCAGTATTCTTTATTTTAGAATTTTTAATTGCTTTAGAATAAAGGATTTCCATTCCTTTAGTATTTACCTGGAAAAATGATTTTGGAGATATTTTAAATTTATAATCAGATACATATTCATAGATGTATCCAGGACCATAAATGACTCTTTCCTTTTCACCTAAAACAATAGATGTATCTCTTGAATTATAATTTTGAACAATTGTTGTTATTCCTAAATTTTCTTTATTTAAATCCTTAATAACATTATTTCTTCCTGGGAAGAATTCACCGTTAGTTACAATGACTAACATTATTTGTTTAGAATTAAATCCATATCTTATAAAGATATGTCTTATGATTCCTGTTCTTGTTTTTTCATCATATGGTTGGATTTTATTTTTAGTTAAAATCTTGTTTAATATCTCAATTATTTGATTAGATTTTTCACTTTGTAACATACAATTAGAGATTGTTACAATATTATGAGTATATTCCTCATATAGGCCTGAAACTACCTTTTTAGATTTAGATAGCTTATATGTCATTTGGCATTTATTTCTATAATTATATGGATTTTCCATACCTGTAAATGGAATTTCACCAAGCCCAAATGGCTTAAATAAATCTGTTAAGAATTTTTGTTTAAGCTTCTTCTCATAATCATAATTTATATGCATGAATCTACATCCACCACATTCATTTTGATAAATACAGCCATCATGAATTCTTTCAGGTGATTCCTTTGTTACTTCTTTTAGCTTTGGATATTTTAAATCTGTCTCAACTAAAATATCTTCACCATCAATAACACCATGAATTAAATATTTTTTATCATTGATTGTAACTTCAGTATCAGGTAAATATTCAGTTTTGACATTTTTAAATTCTTTAACCATGCTAATCACCTATAAAATCTTTGTAGTCCATTCCTCTGCGTTAAATACATTTGTCACTATATCAGAATAAAATTCTGGCTCATGACATACTAATACTATTGTTCCCTTAAATGCTTTAAGGGCTTCCTTTAATGATTCCTTTGCGTATACATCTAAATGGTTTGTAGGCTCATCTAATACCAAAGTATTACATTCCTTTAACATTATCTTACAAAGTCTAACCTTGGCAGCCTCACCACCAGATAAAACTATCATTAATGATTCAATCTTTTCTCTTGTTAATCCACAAGATGCAAGTGCACCTCTAACCTCAGCATTTGTCATGGCAGGATACATATTCCATACCTCATCTAAGGCAGATACCTTATCATATTCCTCTTCCTGCTTGAAATATCCATAATGGATATTATAATCCTGAGTACATGTTCCTGAAATTGGCTTTAATTCACCAAGTAATGTTTTTAATAATGTAGATTTACCAATACCATTGGCACCCTTAATTGCGACTTTTTGTCCACGTTCAATTGTAAATGAAATTGGTTTAGATAATGGAGTATTATAGCCAATAACTAAATTATCGGCAACAAATACGAATTTACCAGATGCCCCACATTCTTTAAATTTGAATGTAGGCTTAATAACCTCTTTTGCCTTGTCAATGATTTCCATTTTATCTAATCTTCTTTGACGAGATTTAGCAAGATCTGTAGTGGCAACTCTTGCCTTATTTTTGGCAATAAATTCTTTTAAATCTTTAATTTCTTTTTGTTGCTTCTCATAAGCTATATTTTGATTTCTCTTTTCAATTTCATACATTCTCATATAGTCATCATAATTACCAGCATATCTTGTTAAATTTCCATCCTCCATATGATATGTAACATTAGTTACTTTATTTAAGAATGGAATATCATGGCTAACTAATAAGAATGCATTCTCATAATTAATTAAATAATTTGTAAGCCAATTAATTTGTTCTTCATCTAAGAAATTTGTTGGCTCATCTAGAATTAAAATCATCGGCTTTTCTAGAATTAGCTTTGTTAATAAAACCTTACTTCTTTGACCACCAGATAAATTAGATACATCATGGTCAAGTCCAATGTCACCAAGTCCTAAACCGTTTGCGACCTCTTCAACTGTTGAATCAATTGAATAGAATCCGGCAGATTCTAATGTAGATGCTATTTCTCCAGCCTCTTCCATTGCCTTATTCATTTCATCATCTGACATATTAGCCATGTTTTCATATAATGAATTCATTTGATTTTCTAGCTTATACATTTCATCAAATGCACTTCTTAAAACATCTCTAATAGTTTTACCAGCCTCAAGTGATGTATATTGATCAAGGTAGCCAGTAGTTGTATATTTAGCCCATTCAATTCTTCCGCTATCAGGAGATAATTCACCTGTAATAACCTTAATAAATGTAGACTTTCCTTCTCCATTTAAACCAATTAGGGCAATATGCTCACCCTTATTCATTACAAATGAAGCATCCTCTAATATTATTCTATTTCCAAAAGAAAAGCTTATATCCTCACACTTTAAAACACTCATAATCCACCTATAAACCAACATTACCCATTTGAAGTATAATTCCTATTATCGCACCAATAAAAATATAAATAACTGGGTGTTTTTTTAATTTGAAAACAAATATACCAAAAATTAATCCAACAGCTAATGCCTTAAAATTAATTAATAGCTCAACAAACTTATAAATAGCACTAAAGAAATTAGCACCTGAATTATTATTGAAATATTCAATTGTAGCCTTAAATGCTGAAACTATATCATAATGAATAACAACATCAGCATTAGGATCTACCACATTAAATATTGATACCTTTAATACTGAATATGCGGCAGCGCATATTAAACCAATAGATGCTGCCCTAAGTCCATAAAATATCCAGGCAACATATTTATTTTTACTAAATTTTTTTAAGAATAATGAAACAATTAATATAACAATAATTGATGGAGATACTAATCCTAATGTTGAAATAATACTTCCTAGGAATGCTAAGAAATAATTATTATATATACCCTTAGATACTGTATATCCAACATATGTAGACATATTAATACCCATAGCTCCTGGAGTTGATTCAGATACTGCTAGCATTGCAGTTAGCTGTTCTTCATTAAACCAGCCAGTTGATTGACCAAGCTCAGCAAGGAATGGTAAGGTTGCAAGTCCTCCACCAAAGGCACAAGCACCAATTCTAAAGAAATTGAAATATACTGTAAAGAATATCCAATTATTAGTTGCGAGAGAAACAATTAAGCATACGGCAATAATTATCCAGAAAAATGATGTAATAATTAATGCATTACGATATTTTTTATTTTTGATAAATAATAATGAAATACATCCGATTAATCCAAATAATAATCCAACAAATAAACCTAATATAAAGAATAAAACATTTTTCTTTGTATCACTTTTAGGTTTTTCTTCTTTAGTTTCTATTTCAGCTTTTTCTTCTTCCTTTGATACTTCAGCCTCAGGTTGTTTAACCCTATATTTAGCTTCAAAACGTCTTTCCTTAATGAAATTAATTAATAAGCCCAATAATGCGGCAGCTATTATGTATGCATATAGAGGAACAACTTTAATAAATATTGCACAAAAGGCAATAATTATAGCCATCATCAATCCCCAAATGTCTACTATAGATTTTTTTGATAGCTTAACTATAGCTGATAAAACTAATATAAACACAACAACATTAATTCCAGCTAACGCATTAACAACAAATGGATTAGAGCTGAAATTTGTTAATAATGTAGCAATTATAAAAATAATTATAAACGCAGGTGATACAAATGATAATGTAGCTAAAATACCACCTAATGTACCACATATTCTATATCCAATAAAGGTTGATACATTTACTGCCATCGCACCTGGAGTACATTGACCAACTGCATAATAATCTGCGAGCTCCTCGTCAGTACACCAGCCCTTTTTGTCAACCAATTCTCTTGATAACAATGGTAAAAGGGCATAGCCACCACCGAAGTTAACTATACCTAGCTTAAAAAACAAAAGACAAAGTAAAACAAGTCTTTTAAAATATGGAATTTTATAAACATTTTTATTATTTATATCATTCATATATTTCTCCTTTTTTAAACCTTAAACATTATACCATAGTTTTTATTATTTAAAAACAAATAATGTTTTCATATTTAGATAAATATGATAGAATAAAACTAATGAGGGACGTTTTAAATTAAATATTAAATTGAGAGGGTTGATATTATGTCAGATGTAGGATTCTTTTTAGACAAATTAATATCTAGCGCAAAAGATAAAAATAAGAAAGATCTATTAACTAAAATACAAGATAAATCTTTTTTTGAATCATTATGTGAAGTATGTAGCGTATTAAAGGAATTAGATTATGAATTAATATCAAAAAAAGATACTGAATTTGAATATGAAAAGGATATTAATTTAAGAATATCTAGAGCTTTATCTAATAATTATTTCACTATATATTACGTTAATACACTTACAGGTGAATATGTTGGATATAGTTCAAATTCCGATTATAAATCATTAATAATTGAAGAAAATGGACATAACTTCTTTGAAGATGTTCAAAAAAACATTCAAAAATTCATATATGAAGAAGATAGAGAAAAAATATCTAAATTACTAACAAAAGAAAAAATACTTGAAGAGGTTAATGATGGAAAATCATATCTAATAACATATAGATTAATGTTAAAAAATATACCTACTTATGTTCAGTTAAAAGCATTAAAATTAAGTAATGAGGATAGCAATATTATTATTGGTATTAGTAATATTGATGATCAGAAAAAAAGAGAGATGGAATATCAAAAAGCAATAAAAGCTAATATTACTTATTCTAATATTGCTTTAGCCTTAGCAGCAAATTATTTTGCTATTTATTATGTAGATATAAGTTCTTCTTTCTATATTGAATATAATTTAGATAATGAATATCAGGTATTAAAAGAGATAAAACGAGGAAATGATTTCTTTGAAGGACTTGAAAAGACTGCAAGAGAAAATTTAGTACCTGAAGATTTACCTAAATTTTTATCTACTGTAGGAAAAAATAATTTAATTGCAGAACTTAAAAATAACAAGAATGTAAAAGTATCATATAGACAAATAATAAATTCAAAACCTGAATATGTTGAATTAACTGCGATGAAATTATCTTCAGATAATAACCATATCATCTTAGCTGTTTCAAGCATAGATGCATGGAAGAAAAAAGAAAAAATATTTAATAAAATGCTTCATCAAGAAAAACAACTTGCGAGAACAGATGCACTTACAGGTGCATTTAATAAATATTCATTTAAGGAATTAGAAAAGAAAATAAATAGAAAAATTAAGAATAATTCCATTGATGAATTTTCAGTAGTTATTTGTGATATTAATAATCTTAAATTTATAAATGATACATTAGGTCATACAGCAGGAGATAAATATATAAATAATGCATTAAAGCTAATTAAAAAAATATTTAAAAATAATACAATATATAGAATTGGTGGAGATGAATTTAGTTTTATTCTAACTGATAATGATTATTATGTTAGAGATTATTTATATGAAAAATTTATTATAGAAAATAATAAAAATAAAAAAGCTAATAAAGTAACACTCGCAATAGGTATTGCAGATTACTATAAAAATAATGATTCATCACTAAATGATGTATTTAAAAGAGCTGATGAAAAAATGTATGAATTTAAAAAAGAATTTAAATCTAAGCTATAAAATCCGGGTAACTCCCGGATTTTGCTTTTAGTGGAATAATTGACAATATAATCTTTTTTTGTTATAATAATTTTCAATTATTAATATAAAAATGGAGGTACGAATATGAAAGGATTTGAAAAGTATTCAAGAGGCTATTTTATGCCACCAGTTGAGTGTAATGACTGGGTTAAAAAAGAATATATTGATCATGCGCCAATATGGTGTAGTGTTGATTTACGTGATGGTAATCAATCACTTATTAAACCAATGAGCCTAGATCAAAAGGTTGAATTCTTTAAGTTATTAGTAGAAATTGGCTTTAAAGAAATTGAAGTTGGTTTCCCTGCTGCTTCCGAAACAGAATATGAGTTCTTAAGAACATTAATTGATGGTGATTTAATTCCTGATGATGTAACTATTCAGGTATTAACTCAAGCAAGACCTCACATTATTAAAAAGACATTTAAAGCACTAGAGGGATGCAAGAGCGCTATAGTGCATCTATATAATTCTACTTCTTTAGCTCAAAGAGAACAGGTTTTCAAGAAATCTAAGGAAGAAATCCTTGAGATTGCTGTTGAAGGTGCTAAGATGTTAGTTGATTTAGCAAAAGAAACTGATGGTAACTTCTTCTTTGAATATTCACCAGAAAGCTTTACAGGAACTGAAATGGATTATGCTCTAGATGTATGTAATGCTGTTGTTGATGCATTTAAGCCAACACCAGAAAGAAAACTAATCATTAATCTACCTGCTACTGTTGAAATGTCACTTCCACATGTATATGCATCTCAGGTTGAATACATTTCTAAATATATTAAAAATAGAGATTCAGTAATTATTTCTCTTCACCCACATAATGATAGAGGTACAGGTATTGCTGATGCAGAGCTTGGCTTATTAGCTGGTGCTGATAGAGTTGAAGGAACATTATTTGGTAATGGTGAAAGAACAGGAAATGTTGATGTTATTACATTAGCACTTAACATGTTTACTCATGGTGTAGATCCTAAGCTTGACTTTAAGGATATGCCAAAGATTATTAAATTATATGAATCAGTTACTGAAATGAAGGTATATGATAGACAACCATATTCTGGTAAATTTGTATTTGCTGCCTTCTCTGGTTCTCACCAAGATGCTATATCTAAGGGTATTAAATACCATAAGGCAAATAAGCTTAACAAATGGTCAGTTCCATATCTTCCACTTGATCCAAAAGATGTATCAAGAGAATATAGTGCTGATGTTATTAGAATTAATTCACAATCAGGAAAAGGTGGTATCTGCTATATCCTTGAAACTAATTTCGGTCTAGATATTCCTCAAAAGATGAGAGAAACTGTAGGATATCTTGTAAAAGATATTTCTGATAAGGAACATAAAGAATTAACACCAAATGAGGTTCAATCAATTTTCCTTGAGAATTTCGTTAATCTTAAGGCTCCACTAGAATTAAATGAATACCACTTCATTCGTGAGGGCGTAACATTTAAAGTAATGTTATCATCTAAATATAATGGACAAATCAATAATACATTAGCTGATGGTACTGGTAGACTTGATGCTGTTAGCAATGCATTAAAGGAATGCTATAAGCTAGATTATGAATTAACTAATTATGTAGAACATAATTTAGAATCTACTTCTAAGGCTGAGGCTGCTGCATATGTATCAGTTAAATTCAATAATAAAGAATATTGGGGAACTGGTATTCATGATGATATCATTTGTGCTTCTATTTATGCATTAATTTCTGCAATAAATAATGCATTAAAAGATAAAGAATAAAAAACAAAAAGGCGTATTCGTTCGAATACGTCTTTTTATTATACTGATTTATTTACTTCTAAAAAAACTTTCTTAATACTACTATAATTACCAAATATTACTATTACATCATTTTCTTCAATTATAGTATCCTTAGTAACTTTTATAGCTTCATCATTTCTCTTAAGAGTTAAAACATTTAAGTTATATTCTGTTTTAATCTGAGATTCAAATAGTTTTTTATCTTTTAATATTTCAGGTAAAATAGCTATTTCTACTTCAGCCATTGCATCACTACCATAATTATCAATTAATGTAATAATATTTTCTTTTGGCTTAATTACTACTTCTTCATGTTGTTCATTTACTTTGTATGTAAACAAATCTTTAATTGTTTGTTTATTACCAAAAACAACAATTCTATCTTTCTTTTGAATTACAGTATCCTTTGTTATTTCAATTGTTCTATTACCTCTTTTAAGCATCATTATATTTATATTATATTGAGCTTTAAAATTAGATTCCATTAATGTTTTATTTTCTAATATTTCAGGCATTTTATTTATATATATTTCAACAATCGCGTCGCTATCATATGAATCAAGAATTGTTAGGACATTATCATTATCATGTCTAGCAATTATTCTTCTACCTATTTTTTCTAATAGCTTTTCTAAAAATCTAGATACAAAAGGTAATTTACAAATAATTAAAATTAATAATAAAGAACCAACAATAACAACTATCCAATTTAAACTTGCAAAATCAACTTTTTCAGGATTTATATTACTAATTAAGTTAATAATTAGGGATATAATTAATACATTAAATAAATTACCACAAATCATACAGATTACTGCAAGTCTTCTTCTACGTCTATTTAAAGTAATAACTTCAGCTTCTCCAGTTGTAAATCCAACACATGTAATCATAGAAATTACTTGAAATCTTGCCTTTTCTCTTGTTAGACCAGTAATTCTAAATAGTGCTGAGAAAAACTCAATTAAAGAGAAATATAGGACAATAGCAATTGATATTGCTAATATTGATGTAACTAAGCTCATAAAACCACCTACTATATATATTTATTATAATAAATTATATAGAAATAAAAAAGGTCTAAAAACAATTTTAGACCTAATTTTTATTATTTTAACATAATATCATCAATTGGCTTGCCTGGAGCAACCATTGGTAATACCTTTTCATCTATTTCTACTATTGCGTTAATAATAGCAGGCTTTCTATTTTTAACTACAGATGTGATAGCCTTCTTATATTCATCTCTAGTCTTTGCTTCATAATAATCAACACCAAATGCTTTAGCTAGGTATTCATAATTTAAAACAGAATCTAGAATTGTTTGGCTATATCTCTTTTCATAGAATGCTGTTTGCCATTGTCTAACCATACCAAGTACTCCGTTGTTTGCGATAACTACGCATACAGGTAGATTATATTTAGCACATGTTAATAATTCATTCATATTCATTCTGAATGATCCATCACCAGCGATATTGAATACATATGAATTTGGATGGCTTACTTGAGTACCAATTGCAGCACCTAAGCCGAATCCCATTGTTCCTAAACCACCTGAAGTGATAAGTCTTCTTGGCTCCTTATATGTGAAATATTGAGCAGCCCATAATTGATGTTGACCTACTTCAGTTGTGATATAGCAATCACCCTTTGTAGCTTCTTGAATTGCTTCCATGAAATATCTAGGCTTTAAGCTTGAAGATACTTGGTTTTCAGCAAAGATGTTTTTCCATGAATCAACTAAAGCTAACCAAATAGGGTTCTTCTTTGGAGTAAGATATTTCTTAATTCTATTGAAGAAATCCTTTAAGTCCATAACAAGACTTACGTCATCTTTAATATTCTTATCAATTTCTGCTTGATCGATATCTACATGAATAATCTTAGCATTTTCAGCGAAATGCTTATGATTTGATAATACACGGTCAGAGAATCTAACACCTAAAGCGATTAATAAATCACATTCTACTACGCACTTATTAGAAGCTACAGTACCATGCATACCGATTAAGCCTGTAGATAATTTATTAGATTGATCAAATGCACCAATACCCATTAATGATGTTGATGTTGGGATATCTAATAAATTAGCGAATTCATTTAATTCTTTGCTAGAATCACTCTTAATGATTCCTCCACCAGCATAAATGAATGGCTTTTTAGCTGACATAATTAATTCAGCAACTTCTTTAATTTTTTCTTCTTCAATATCAGCAATTTGCTTAGCAGCCTTAGTGAAATCAATCTTCTTAGGCTCATATTCAGTAATTGCTGCAGTAACATCCTTAGGGATATCGATTAATACTGGTCCTGGTCTTCCTGATCTTGCGATTTCGAAAGCCTCACGGATTGTATCAGCAAGCTTATTAACATCCTTAACGATATAATTATGCTTAGTAATAGGCATAGTTATACCAGCAATATCAACCTCTTGGAATGAATCCTTTCCTAATAATGCATTTGTAACATTACCTGTAATTGCTACAACAGGAACTGAATCCATATATGCAGTTGCTATACCAGTGACAAGATTTGTAGCACCTGGTCCTGATGTAGCAAGACATACTCCTACCTTACCAGTAGATCTAGCATAACCATCAGCTGCATGTGATGCACCTTGCTCATGGCTTGTTAGAATATGTCTTATTCTATCTTGATTTTTATAAAGCTCATCATAAATGTTTAATACGGCTCCACCTGGATAACCAAAGATTGTATCTACGCCTTGTTCTACTAAACATTCAACGATGATTTGTGAACCATTAAGTTTCATAAATCTTCACCCGTTTCTTTATTTTAGTCCTCTTCGAAAATTGCACCAGTTGATGCAGATGTAACAAGCTTTCTATATCTCTTTAGATAGCCAGTTACTGGCTTTAATACCATTTTGAAATTCTTTCTTCTTTCTGCTAGAACCTCATCACTAACTAATAGCTTAATTGTACACTTAATCATATCGATTTCGATTAAATCTCCATCCTCAACTAAGCCGATGATTCCACCCTCAGCTGCTTCTGGAGAAACGTGACCAATTGAAGCACCTCTAGTTGCACCAGAGAATCTACCATCAGTTAATAATGCAACGTCCTTATCTAAGCCCATACCAGCAAGTCTTGATGTTGGAGCTAGCATTTCTCTCATACCAGGACCACCCTTAGGACCTTCATATCTAATTACAACGATATCGCCCTTTTCAATCTTTCCACCGTCGATTGCAGCAATTGCTTCTTCCTCAGAATTGAAGCATTTTGCTTTACATGTATGTTGAAGCATATTTGGAGCAACTGCACCACGCTTAACAACACATCCGTTTAAAGCAATATTACCCTTTAATACTGCAATACCACCAGTCTTTGAATAAGGATTATCAATTGTACGAATAATTTCTGTATTCTTATTAACAGCATTCTTGATATTTTCTCTAATTGTCTTACCAGTTACTGTTAATAAATCTAGGTTTAAGGCACCATCAATCTTAGATACTTCCTTCATAACAGCTTGGATACCACCAGCCTCATTTAAGTCCTCCATATATGTATGTCCAGCAGGAGCTAAATGACATAGGTTAGGTGTATGCTCTGAAATTTCATTAGCCATATCTAAATTAATGCTAACACCTGCTTCATGAGCGATTGCAGGTAAATGAAGCATTGTATTTGTTGAACAGCCTAAAACCATATCCATTGTTAATGCATTTCTAAATGATTTTTCATTAATAATGTCTCTAATTTTTACATTGTTCTTAACTAAGTCCATGATTTTCATACCAGTGTGCTTAGCTAATCTAATTCTATCTGCATATACTGCAGGAATTGTACCATGACCAGGTAATGCGATACCTAAAACCTCACACATACAGTTCATTGAGTTTGCAGTATACATACCAGAGCATGAACCACATCCAGGACAAGAATGATCTTCGTATTCTTGTAATTCCTCTTCTGTGATTTTACCTGATAAGAACTTACCAACAGCCTCAAATGTTGATGATAATGAAGTCTTTTGTCCATTAACACGTCCTGCAAGCATTGGTCCACCAGAACAAACGATTGTAGGTAGATTTAATCTACATGCGCCCATTAACATACCTGGAACGATTTTGTCACAGTTAGGAATTAATACTAAACCGTCAAATGCATGAGCACGAGCCATACATTCAGTACTATCAGCGATTAATTCTCTTGTAACTAAAGAATATTTCATTCCTTCATGACCCATAGCAATACCATCGCATACTCCAATTGCAGGGACGACGATTGGTGTACCACCAGCCATTAAAATACCTGTCTTTACAGCTTCAGCTATTTTATCAAGGTGTGCATGACCTGGAACTATATCACTCTTAGCACAAACTACTCCGATTAATGGTCTTTCGATTTCCTCATCAGTATAACCTAATGCTTTAAATAATGATCTATTTGGGACCATTTCAGGTCTCTTCTTAACTACATCGCTTTTCATATGAACCTCCTAAATAATTAAAATTACTTTAATGCCTTTACAACAAGGTCTCCCATTTCTTCTGTTCCGACCTTCTTAGAAGCATCGTCTAAATCTTTATTGAAAATATCACCAGTTCTATAACCAGCATTTAATACATCCATAACTGCCTTATCAATTGCATCAGCTTCCTTCATTAAGCCTAATGAATATCTAAACATCATAGGAACTGATAAAATTGTTGCAAGTGGGTTAGCTAAGTTCTTTCCAGCGATATCTGGAGCTGAACCATGAATTGGCTCATATAAACCTAATGTACCAGCACCTAAAGATGCAGATGCTAACATACCGATTGAACCAGCTACTTGAGATGCTTCATCAGTTAAGATATCACCAAAGATATTAGATGTTACGATAACGTCAAATTGTCTTGGGTTTCTAACTAATTGCATTGCACAGTTATCAACATACATTTCAGATGTTTCAACATCTGGATAATTCTTCTTTACTCTATCGAATACTGCTCTCCATAATCTTGAAGACTCTAATACGTTTGCCTTATGTACACAGCAAAGCTTATGATTTCTCTTTTGAGCAGCTTCAAAACCAGTCTTTAAAATTCTTTCAATTTCAAATACTGAATACTTCTCTAAATCTGATGCCCAGCAATCCTTATTTTCAGGATTGAACTTAGGAGAATTAGCCTTCTCACCGAAATACATACCACCAGTTAATTCACGTACAACTAAGATATCAAGACCATCGCCGATAATTTCAGCCTTTAATGGAGATGTATGTTGTAATTGTGGATATAATACTGCAGGTCTTAGGTTTGCATAAAGTTTTAAAGCTCCACGGATTCCTAATAAGCCCTTTTCAGGACGGTCACCGTTAGGTAGGTTATCCCACTTAGGACCACCAACAGCACCTAGTAATACTGCATCTGATGCTAATGCTGCATCAATTGTATCTTGAGGTAATGAGCAGCCATCCATATCGATTGCGATACCACCCATTCTCTTTTCAGTGATTTTGAAATCATAACCATAGATTTCACCAATTCTATTAATTACTTTAACAGCTTGTTTAACAATATCTGGACCAATACCATCACCAGGTAATGTAACAATATTAAATGTCTTCTTAGCCATTTTACTTTTTCTCCTCATCAAATTTCTTATTAATCTTATTAATTAATCCACCACATTGAATAATTTCTTGCATGAATGGTGGGAATGGTTGTGCTTGGAATTCCTTACCAGTAGTTTCATTCTTGATAACACCAGTATCGAAATTAACTGATACTGTATCGCCATCCTTGATATTATCTACTGCTTCAGGGCATTCAAGAATAGGTAAACCAATATTAATAGAATTTCTATAGAAAATTCTTGCGAATGTTTTAGCAATAACACAAGATACTCCACAAGCCTTAATAGCGATTGGAGCATGCTCTCTTGAAGAACCACATCCGAAGTTCTTATCAGCTACTAAAATAGCACCTGGAGTAACTCTTTGAGAGAATGGAGCTAAGCCAGCATTAATATCTTGCTTAGAATCTTCCATACAGTGCTTTGCAAGCTCTGCTGGAACAGATGTATTAAGATATCTTGCAGGAATGATTACATCAGTATCAATATCTGCGCCGTATTTAAATACTTTACCATTAGCATTCATCTTACTTTACCTCCATAAATTTATCAGGATTTGTGATATATCCTGTTAATGCAGATGCTGCAGCTGTTGCTGGAGAGGCAAGATATACCTCAGAATCAACATGTCCCATACGACCAACGAAGTTTCTGTTAGTTGTAGAAATACATCTTTCACCAGCTGCTAAAATACCCATATATCCACCAAGACATGGTCCACAAGTTGGAGTAGATACTGCACAGCCTGCTTCTACTAAATCTTGAATAATACCTTCAGCAATTGCTTCTAAATAAATCTTTTGAGTACCAGGAATAATAATTGCTCTGATATCAGAAGATACCTTCTTACCCTTTAAGATTGAATGAGCAATTCTTAAGTCCTCCATACGTCCATTTGTACAAGAACCGATTACTACTTGGTCAATCTTAACTTCCTTTTCACCAATCTCATCTACTGTCTTTGTATTTTCAGGTAAATGAGGGAATGCTACTGTTGGACGAATCTTTGATAAATCAATATCGTAAACAGCATCATATGAAGCATCAGCGTCAGCCTCATATACAACTGGAGTCTTCTTTGAATGATTCTTGCAGTATTCTAATGTTAATTCATCAACTGCGAAAATACCATTCTTTGCTCCTGCTTCAATGGCCATGTTAGCCATACATAAACGAGAGTCCATTGTTAAATTCTTAAGACCAGGTCCTGAGAATTCCATTGACTTATATAATGCACCATCAACACCGATCATACCGATAATGTGTAAAATAACATCCTTACCACTACAATCCTTGTTAAGCTTACCAATTAGGTTGAACTTAATTGCAGATGGAACCTTGAACCATGCTTCGCCAGTTGCCATACCAACAGCCATATCAGTTGAACCAACACCTGTTGAGAAAGCACCTAATGCACCATATGTACAAGTATGAGAATCTGCACCGATAACTACGTCACCAGCAACTACTAGACCCTTTTCAGGTAATAGAGCATGTTCAATTCCCATTTGACCAACTTCAAAGAAATTTACTACTCCTTTTTCTCTAGCAAATTCTCTAATATACTTACATTGTTCAGCTGACTTAATATCCTTGTTAGGAACAAAGTGGTCAGGAACAATTGATACCTTGTTTTTGTCGAATACTTCATTAACATGAATATTCTTAAATACATTAACTGCAACTGGTGTTGTAATATCATTACCATGAACTAAATCAAGCTTACAAGTAATTAATTGGCCAGCTACAACTTCTTTTAATCCTGCATGAGCTGCAAGGATTTTTTGTGTCATTGTCATTCCCATGATTTTATTTATTCTCCTTATATAATATATATTCTATTGAATCTATTAAAGCTTTGAATGAAGCTTCAATAATATCCTTTGAAACACCAACTGTCGACCAGCTTCTCTTGCCATCAGTTGATTCAATGATAACTCTTGTTTTTGCAGCAGTTGCCGCATCCTTGCCGTCTAAGATACGAACCTTATAATCAGCAAGTGAAACCTTATTTAAGATTGGATAGAATTTACCAATTGCTTTTCTTAATGCTCTATTTAGGGCATCAACTGGACCATCACCATTTGCTCCTGTTGTTTCTAATGTATCATCTACAATAACATTAATTATTGCTGAAGCACTAAATTCATCAGAATGTGAAGGGCCTTCACCAATTGTTTTAAAATTCTTTACCTCAAAGAAAGGCTTGAAGTTTCCAAATGCCTTATGAACTATTAGCTCAAATGAAGCATCAGCACCATCAAATTGATATCCACCGAATTCCAAATTCTTGATTGTATCAATGATTAATGATAATCTAGGATCATTTTTCTTAACATCTGGATATATTTTATTAATCTTAGCAAGGACAGTTGATTTGCCTGCAACCTCACTAATTAAGAATTTTCTTTCATTACCTACTGAATCAGGTGATACATGCTCAAATGATTTTGAGCTCTTATATACACCATCAATATGCATACCTGCCTTGTGAGCAAATGCTGATGAACCAACATAAGGTAGATTAGCTTCTAGCTTAAAATTAGATATTTCAGCAATCTCTTTAGCTATTGGAGTAAGCTTAACAAGATTTCCTTCAGGTAAGCATTTATATTTCTTCTTTAACTCTAGGTTAGCAATTATTGCAGCTAAATTAGCATTACCACATCTTTCACCATAGCCAAGGAATGTACCTTGAACATGGCTACATCCAGCAACAACAGCTAATACACTACAAGCTACTGCCATACCAGAATCGTTGTGAGCGTGAATTCCTAGAGGAGTCTTTATAACCTTCTTGATTTCTTTAATTATTTCAGTCATTTCATCTGGGAAAGTACCACCATTTGTATCACATAAAATAATTGTTTCAGCTCCGGCATTTTCAGCAGTCTTTAATGTTTCTAATGCATATTCCTTATTGTTCTTATATCCATCAAAGAAATGCTCAGCATCATAGAATACCTTTTTACCATTTGCTTTCAAGAATGATATAGAATCACTAATCATATTTAAATTTTCTTCTTTAGTTGTTCCTATAATCTTTTCAACATGAAAATCCCAAGATTTACCAAATATACAAACATATTCAGTTTCAGCCTCTAATAATGCCATTAAATTGCTATCAGCGGCTGCTGAGGTATTACATCTTCTTGTACTTCCAAATGCGACTAGCTTTGAATGATTAAATGTTATTGATTTAGCTTGCTTGAAAAACTCTAAATCCTTTTTGTTAGATCCAGGGTTTCCAGCCTCGATATAATCAACGCCTAATTCATCTAGGGCTTTCGCGATTTTTATTTTATCTCCTACAAGAAAGCTTATACCTTCTGCTTGGGCACCATCTCTTAATGTTGAATCAAATACTTCTACATTCAAGGAAAACACCCCCTAATAAATACGACAAAAGTGAAAGTACATTAATACTCCCACTTAAGCCAAAAATACTTATAAATTCAAATTAGTTATTAATTAACTTATCGTCTTCGTTATTCCAGCTGTATAACTTTCTGATTTCAGCACCGATCTTCTCAGCTGGATGTTGAGCTGCTTTTTCACGTAAAGCTTTGAACTTAGCTTGACGAGTTGAAGATGACATTACTGTTAAGAAGTCATTAGCGAATGTACCATCTTGAATATCAGATAGAATCTTCTTCATTGCCTTCTTAGTATCCTCAGTTACAATCTTTGGACCAGTAATATAATCACCATATTCAGCTGTGTTAGAAATTGAATATCTCATACCAGCGAAACCTGATTGATAAATTAAGTCAACAATTAACTTCATTTCATGTACACACTCGAAGTATGCATTTCTTGGGTCATAACCAGCTTCAACTAATGTTTCGAAACCAGCTTGCATTAATGCACATACACCACCACAAAGAACTGCTTGCTCACCGAATAAGTCAGTTTCAGTTTCAGTTGTGAATGTAGTTTCTAGTAAACCAGCTCTTGCTCCACCGATTCCTAGACCATAAGCCTTAGCTAAATCCCAAGCATGTCCTGTTGCATCTTGTTCAACAGCGATTAAACATGGAGTACCCTTACCAGCTTGGTATTCACTTCTTACTGTATGACCTGGAGCCTTAGGTGCGATCATTGCAACATCGATATCCTTTGGTGGAACGATTTGGTTGAAATGAATTGCGAAACCATGTGCGAACATTAACATCATACCTGGCTTTAAGTTTGGCTTAATATCATTTTCATACATTTGAGCTTGCTTTTCATCGTTAATTAAAATCATTACGATGTCTGCCTTCTTTACTGCTTCTGCAGTTTCATAAACCTCTAAGCCTTGCTTTTCAGCCTTAGCCCAAGACTTAGAACCCTTGTATAAACCAACGATTGAATGAACTCCTGAGTCATGTAAGTTTAATGCGTGAGCATGACCTTGTGAGCCATATCCAATAATTGCTACTGTCTTTCCTTTTAATACGTTAAGATCACAATCTTTTTGATAAAATATTCTTGCATCTGCCATTTTTAATAATCTCCTTTTTGTTTTTTATAATTAGTCTAATGCATTATTTTTTAATTCGCCCTCGCCTCTAGCGATTGCAGTAACACCTGTTCGGATAAATTCTTTGATGCCGAACTCATCAAGCATAGAAATCAATGCTGTAATCTTACTCTTATCACCAGTGATTTCTAGAATCATAGAACTATTAGTAACATCAACTACATGAGCTCTAAAGATATTAACAATTTCCATGATTTGACTACGTTGCTCGCTTTGACAATCAATTTTAATCAAAGCTAATTCTCTCATTACAGAATCATCATCCTTAGCCTCGCAAATTGCGACAACATCCATTAGCTTAGCAAGCTGATTCTTAATTTGATTGAATTCATTAGTGTCACAATCAACCACGATAGTCATTCTTGCTACTTTCTTATTTTCAGTTGTTCCTGAAGATAAGCTTTCAATGCTGAAGCCTCTTCTAGAAAATAAACCTGAAACTCTAGATAAGACACCCATATGATTATTTACTAATACTGTTAATGTATGTTTAGCCACTATTAGCTCCTTTCCGCTAACATAAGTTAGCTTTTAAAAAATATATGCTCTAATTATATTAAAAAAGCCAGCTATTGTCAATTAAAAATACTGGCTTTTTTGTAGATAGTTTTTGATTTTTTTCTTAAAATAAAATATTATTCGAAGTTTTTATTAATTTTTGAAATTTTAGTTGTGTTTTCAAGAAATTTGTCTAATTTTTTAAACATTATTCATTTCGTTGAAAACGTTTTATTTATTTTTATATGAAAATCATTGTAAATTTATAGCTAATTTGCCATCTTTTACTATCAAAATAATATCATTACTATTAGTTATAGCCTCTAAATTGAAATTAGATGTTCCAAAAACTAAATCAATATGATATTTTGAGTGATTAATACTAGTAATATCTTTTACTCCTTGATCATATGCATTACCTAATGCTAAATGACATCCAGAATTTTCATCCATTATAGTTGAATAAAATAGAAACGGATTGAAATCTAGGACTATTGCTATTTCTCCAGCATAATATAGATTTTCATCTAAAGCTAATATTTCATCTAATCCTTCATTAGATATTACCTTACCATTTTTAAATTCTAATTTATAGCTTGGTATTAATGTATTTGCATAATAAAGAGGCTTTGATGATATTAATGTACCATCTACCTGAAATTTATCAGGTGATATAAATATTTCAAGGCATGGAATATTAGGGAAATATTCTATATCCTCATTCTTCCACTTCTTTCCTAAAAATTTTGATTCAGGAGGTATACCCACATATAGGTCAGTACCTAAATCTGTTTTAAAATGTAATGCCTTTATATTCATATCAGATAGCTTATCTCTTAAAGCTTCTAATTCTGATGTTCTATATGAATAATCAAATATTTGTTCCCATAATTCATTAATATCTATTTGAAGCTTATGGGCCCAATATATATTAGCTATAGGAAATATTGTATGAGGATTCTTTGAAAAATAGTTTCTAACAAATAGCATCTTATAATTTTGTTTTAAATAATTTAAGGCATTATTTGTTCTAGCTATAGGCATAACAAAAGGGGATATAACTGTTAATCTTTTAAATTTCTTAGATATTAGCATATGATACATATTTATTTTTTCCTCAATATAGGAATTGTAATCATTGTTAATAATATTTTCTAGATCATCACCATCAATGAATGTGATGAAGATATTACAGTTATATATTTTTAATCTTTCTATTAATAGCTCTAAATATTCTTCTATATAGCTTGTTGTAACTATTTCAACATAATCATTTTGTTTTATGTCTATTCCAAATTCTAAGACATAATCAAAATAATTAGTTATTTTCTTTTTTAAGTCCAAATCTTCTTCTAACATATGCTTCAATAGCATCTACTGCACTATCAATACCTACTCTAGAGTTGATGCATAAATCATAATTAGATGCCTTACCCCATTCTCTATCAGTATAGAAATTATAATAGCTCTTTCTCTTCTTATCTGCCTTAGCAATAATATTTTCAGCCTTATCAGGGTTAACACCATAATATTTAACTGCTCTATCAATCTTATCTCCCATTGGAGCGCAGACAAATACAGAAACTAAATTAGGATAATCCTTTAATACGTAATCAGCACATCTTCCTACGATTACACAAGATTCCTCAGCAGCAATCTTTTTAATTGTATCGAATTGAGCTAAGAAAACCTTTTGGCTTAATGTCATATCATATGAATATAAGCCGATTCCATTTCCTAAAAAGCCATCCTTCTTTTCATCAAAGCTTTTAAATACAGCTTCGCTTAATCCTGAATCCTTGGCAGCTTTAACTAATAATTCACTATCATAAAAAGGAATATTAAGTCTTTCAGCTACTAATTTTCCAATAAATCTTCCTCCACTACCATATTCACGACCAATTGTAATAACAAATTTCATAATAAGCACCTTCCTCTTGTCGTTTAAAATTTTTCATTTGTTAATTCTAATAACATTGCATATAAATTTGTGATAATTTGGAATACCATCTTTTCTTCTTTTGACCAAATTCTTTCATGCTTTGCATCTATTCTTAGATATCCATATATTTTAGATTTAGTTTGACATGGAATTAAAATTGACGCATGTATTGCTTGAGATTCAAATTCATTTTTTAAATATTCATGATTTGAATCAAGCTTATTTATATACATGAATAATAATGAATCTGATTCATTAGTTCTTAATTCTAAATATTTATTTTCATCTACATATTTAGCTTTTGATAAATTACCATTTGAATATAATATTTCAAATTTATTATTGTAATTTTTTGATGCTAAGCTAACATCAAAATATTTAGAAACAAATGTTATTGCCTCAATTAAATTATCATTTAATGATTTATTCTTATTTGTAAAGATAGAGAATACATTATCTATTACAGCCTTAAGATCTAGCTTTTTAATTTCTTTATTCTTTTTACTATGTATTTTAGGATTGAAAACTATAAAACAATTTTTTCCTTTTAGCTTACCAATATATAATGCCCTATCGCATATTTCCATTAAATCATCTCTATTATCTGCATCTAATGGGAATCTTGCAATACCTGTTGTTATTGTATATTTTCCTGCAGGTAAGGCTCTTTCTATATCAGCTAAATTGTTTTTCTTTCTAATTATTTCATTTAGCTGATTAGCTATATTCCATATCTTTTCATATTCAACTTCATTTTCAATTATACCGAAGAATTCATCTCCACCATATCTTCCGACAACTCCACAATTATCTTCAAAAACAATTCTCATTCTTTCAGCACATGTGATTAATGCTTTATCACCGGCGCTATGGCCTAACACGTCATTAATAGATTTAAAATCATCAATGTCAGTAAAAAATAAAGTAAATTTAATTTTATTATCAATTAAATAATTCATGTAATCTAGCATTGACTTACGTGATAATACAGATGTCAATGTGTCATGCGTGATTGTATCAACATTTTCATTAAAATACTTCAAATCAGTGATAGCCATAATATTTAACCTTTTAAATTAAAATACCACTTAAGTGATCAATTTCATGCTGAATTATTTCAGCTTCGAAATCAGTGAATGTTTTAATTCTCTTTCTATAAAATTCGTCTAAATATTCAACCTTTATTTTTTTATATCTAGTTGTTTTTCTTTTTCCCTCTAGGGATAGACAGCCCTCTTCAATTTCATATTCACCCTCAGATTTAATAATCTTTGGGTTAAGTAAAACATTATAAACCTTCTTAATATCCTCAAATATAATTGCGTTCTTCAAATAGCCAATCATATTGGCAGCCATTCCGACACAATATCTTTTGTTAAATAATAATGTATCCTTTAAATCTGCAATTATATATTTATCATCTTCTGTCATATCAGTTGATGGTAAAGATAAAAATTTAACATCCTTAACAATATTTTTAACCATTTAAATTATCCTTTATTTTATCAATAAGCTTATTTGTTGATAATTTATATGCTTGATTAATAATTGAATAAATTGTTTCTCCTACGGCAGCGCCATGTCCTTTAATAACTAGCTTGTTTACACCAAGCATTACGGCTCCACCCTTAGTGTTATAATCGAATTTATTCATTATATCTCCTACAGCCTTTCCAATAACATCCATACAGTTATTCTTCTTGCCATATTCGATTAATCCTTTAACAATTTGAATTGCAGTGCCCTCAATAGTCTTTAGGGCAATGTTTCCTGCAAAGCCATCACATACAATTACATCAGCATCAGATGATAAAATATTTTTACCCTCAACATTACCAATGAAATCATAACCTTCCATATTACTTAAGGCTGCATATGCTTCTTTAACTAAATCATTTCCCTTACCAGGCTCTGAGCCATTTGAAAGTAAGGCAATCTTTGGGTTTGATACTCCTGATGCCTCCATATAGGCTTTACCCATTTTAGCGAAATCTAAAAGTTCATCTACTCTTGTATCTACGTTAGCTCCACAATCAACTATACAAAATTCATGTGTACCACCAAGTATTGGGCTTAGGGCAGGTCTAACCTTACCGATTCTTCCTAAAATAAATACGCTTGATACTAATACAGCCCCAGTTGATCCACAAGATACAAATGCTTTAATATCATCAGTATCCTTAGCTAGATTTAATCCTTTAACTAATGATGAATTAGGTTTTGTTTTAAAAGCTTTAACTGGCTTATCATAATTAGTTATTTGTTCAGTACAATCAACTATTTCTGCATTACCATTTTTAAATTCACCTAGATATTTATCTAAATCTGTTTTAGGACCACACAAATATAGATATACGTCCTTGTTTTCATTTGCGGCCTTAATTGCACCCTCGATTAATACCTCAGGCTTGTTATCAGCGCCCATTAAATCTACAACTATCTTTTCCATAAATATGCCTCTCTATAATTTATTTTATCATATATGATAAAGAAAAAAAAGAGTTATAAAAGCTCTTCATTTTCCCTTTATAAATATATTTAATATTTATTACATTGAATAAATTGCTCTTTTTTTATATAATAACAATGTATTGGGGAAAAATTATGAATAATCAATTTGAAAGAACCGAGCTAATGCTAGGTGAAGAAGGAATTAAAAAGCTTAACGATTCTTCTGTCTGTATTTTTGGTATAGGTGGAGTAGGATCATTTGCCTGTGAAGCGTTAGCTAGAATCGGTATTGGAAGACTTACTATTGTCGATAACGACACAATATCAGTCACAAATCTTAATAGACAATTAATCGCCTTGCATTCAACAATTGGCAAATATAAGGTTGATGTTATGGAGGAAAGAATAAAAGATATTAACCCTTCATGCATCGTAACTAAATATAAATGCTTCTATTTGCCTGAAAATAAGGACGATATTGACTTTTCTAGCTTTGATTATGTAATTGATGCGGTTGACACATTATCCGCTAAAATACAGATAATTTCAAAATGTAAAGAAATGAATATTCCTATTATTTCTTCTATGGGAACAGGAAATAAGCTAAATCCTCAAGGCTTTCTTGTTGCTGATATAAATCAAACATCAGTATGCCCATTAGCTAGAACATTAAGATATGAATTAAAGAAAAGAAATATTAAGGGTGTAAAGGTTGTTTATTCTAAGGAAGAACCCGTAGAATTAAAAGAAATAAAAATAAATGAGATTAATAATAAGCAGATACCTGCTTCTAACTCATTTGTTCCATCAAGCTGCGGTTTATTAATCGCATCTGAGGTAATAAAAGATTTATTAAAGGAGAATTAAGATGTATTCGATTAGTGATTTACAAAAATATGAATATTTTTCTAAGTTATTAAAAGATAACAAAATTGAATATATCCTTGATTCACTTACTGGAACAGTATCTAGAAAATATATCCTTGATTTTGTTAAAACATTAATAATAGATAAAACACCATTTACAATGGCAATTTTAGATTTAGATAATTTTAAAGAAATAAATGATAATTATGGTCACGCAACAGGAGATAGAGTTTTAGAGGATGTTGGTTCAAGCTTAGTTGAATACACTGGAGAAAATGGTCTTGTTGGTAGATTTGGTGGAGATGAATTTATTATTATCATCTTTGGCCATAATGATTATGAAAAGATTCATAATTTCTATAATGATATTTATCATGATAATAGAGTATTAAGAAAAATGATAAAGACAGGAAATCATGAAATCTTTATCACAGGAACAATTGGTAGTTCTTCTTTCCCAGATGATGGTAAGAATTATGAAGAATTATTTGAAATGTCAGATAAGACATTATATAGAGGTAAAGTTAAAGGTAGAAATTGTTATATCATCTATGTTCATGAAAAGCATAAAGATTTACAAATCAATAAGCTAGCTAATGATGATGAGGCAACAATCTTCTTCAATATTCATTCTATATTCCGTGATAATGCTACATTTAAAGATAAAATGAGTGAAGTAAATGATTATTTAAAAAGAAATTTAAGATTAGATTTCCTTTTATATATCGATAATAATCATGATCTATATTTATTAGATGATTTAAATAAACCATTAGCTAAAAACATTAATTTAACAAAAAAGAAATTTAATAACGAATTATTAAAGACAGATACTAGAGATGACATTAGAAAGGTTAATGAGCCATTATTTGAGGCTACTAGAGATGTTAAAGCATCTTCATTATTAATCACTAGATTAAATAATAAAGATATGAATTATGGCTTTTTAGGTTTCGGACTTCAAAGAGCATTTAAGATTTGGAAAAATGATGAAATCGCAGCTTTAATGTATTTTGGAAAGAATGTTATTCTAGATTTACTTAATTAAAACAAAAAGGGCTGTAACCGAGTTGGTTACAGCCTATTTTTTATTTATTAGTTATTTTGGTCTTGAGCTTCAACACCCTTTGATAATTCTTTTTGTTCATCAACAAAGCTTTCAGCTTCAGCCTTCATCTTCTTAGTTACCTTATAATCAGTAGGCTTAGCTTGGTTAACAACAACTTGATTGAATGATAAGTCGATACCAGCCTCTGTGAATACTTTTCTGTATTCTCTTAATAAGTCTCTTTGAACTTGATATCTATCCTCTTCTAAACATTTTGCGACAACCATTACAGCAACGTTAGAATCACCATATCCTGAAACACCTTTATAGAAAGGTCCTTCAACGATTGCAGGAATCTTTTCCTTAAAGTTATCAAAATTATCCTTTAATAATCCCTCAACTACCTCGATAGGTACATCATATGGGAATTCACAGTCAACAACTGCAAGTGATAATTCTCTTGACATGTTAATTACATTTGAAATATCTGAATTATTAATAATCTTTAGATTACCAGCATAATCTAATATCTTAGTAGCACGAATACCGATTTCTACTACTGTACCTCTGAAATCTCCAACAACAATAATTTCACCAACATTGTATTCATCTTCGAAAATAATGAACATACCAGCTACAACGTCAGCAATTAAGCTTTGGCATCCTAAACCTATAACTAGAGTTAAAATACCGATTGATGCGAAGATTGCCATTGCATTAACGCCTAATGCTTGTAGTGTGAAAATGATAATTGCGATTGCACAACCATATTTTACTAAACCATCAATTAATGTTACTACTGTTTTAGCACGATTAGATTTCTTCATAATTGACTTGAAGATTAATCTTAATAATGTACATACTGCAAGAATAACTGCAATATAGAATACATATTTTAATAATGATGGAAGATGAGTTTGGAATTCTTTAAGTGCATTATTAGTATCCCAAATATTTTCCTTAATCCATGATCCAAATGTTGATGCTGGAGCTGCAGCTTCAATAATCATGAATACAATGAATGTTGTGATAACAACACCAATTATTATTAATTCAGCAATTGTAAACTTCTTATTTTTCTTTTTCTCTTTCATTTTATCTCTCCTTTATTATTGTTGCTCTTGAATTTCTGGATAGTATACTTGCCATACTATATCTTGACCATAAATTGTTTTTATAATTACAACTTTAACCTTTTCTATATTCTCTACTACAGTTTCACTTTGATAATAGAAACTATTATCCGTAGGTGTCACTTCAGCAACTGGTTCAGTAGGTTCTTCTTCACCAACAATGTATTCATATATCTTAGCTGAATAAGAATAATTACCATTTTCGTAATTTTCTGTATCATCTAATATTCTACCAGTATATTCATAACCAGATATTGCAGCACCTGCTGGTAATGGTTCAACTATACCAGTTGAAATTGTTAATGGTATATTTGTATCAGCATATAGATCTACAACTTTGTATTCTTTTTCAAATGCTAAATCTTCATACACCAATGTAGCTCTACCATTATTTATTTCCTTAATAGGAATAAACTTAACTTTAATCTTTTCAGAACTTGGTGAAAGATTTGAAATATATACAGATCCATATGAAGCTATAGCAGTATATAATGAATTACCATTTTCATCTGTAACAATAACTTTCATTGAATCTCTACTATCAGAAACTTCTGCATTATCATAGCTTGCAGAAATTGTAATACCCTCATCATATGCGTAAACTGAAATATATACAAATTCATCATCAAATGAACTTGCAGTATATTCAAATGGACGATATTCAACAATGCCTTGATCTAATTGTTCGTAATTCTTAACAATTGAAGTTCCAATTTTTCCAACGATATTTGGATATACCTTAGCTTCAAATGTTGGTAAATTACTTGTATCAGGCTCTTCTATGTCATCTGGTAACAATAACATAACTGACATATAACCATTATCATAAACAACACATTGCATTTGATAATCAGCATTTTCTATTAAATATGCATAACCTTTTCTACTTGCTTGTTCTGGATAAGGCTCTGTATCATTGCCTTCAGCTTTAAATGGTATATTATAAGTTTTACCATTATAATTAATCTTTAATGTGTCAGTATCTAGTGCTGTACGGTCAAATGTAAGTGATATAACCTTTCCGCCCAAATTATCTTCAACATAAATTGATGATTGAGATACATCTATGACATTATCAGAACTATATTCTCTACATTTTACATCTTCAAAATGATATTTAACATTATTAATTTCTTGTAAAATTTGTAAAGTAAATGTATAATCTCTATCTTCGACATTTTCAAGTGCATAATATTTACCATTAAAATAATCTGTATAATGCATTATGTTAGTTCCAGGATTTTGATATTCCATATTTTTTCCTACATTATACATATAAGCAATTCTTTGATAATGAGTTGAATCTTCATCAGAGAAATTTGTATAGAAATAATAATTTACTGTACCATCATCATTTGTTGTTTTAACATATGATATATGAGTATCATAGGACTCAAATTTATTAGGCTGTGCATCCAAAGAATATTCGTATAAACTACTACCTCTATCCGCAGCTAATTCACTGAAACCAGCAAATAAATATCCGTCATATTCTACTCCAGTCTCATCAAAGCCGTCTGCAGTAATCTTATATTTATAATATTTTACTGTGTCTCCATCTTTTATTGTTTCAAGTGTTGGTATCTTATAAAACATACCTAAACAATGATCATAATTTGATGATGAATCATCTGCCAACGCAACATATTTTAAGACAGTTTCGTATTCATCAGTATCAGGATTATATTCTCTTGTTTGTCTATATAATTCAAGACCTAAGTTGATATCACAAAGCTTTTCTTCACCATTAATATCAATATAAGTATCTAATTGAATTGCACCATATAATTGGCTTAATTCATATGTAGCAAATGAAGATGAAACAATCTTAGCATTTAAAGCTAAATCATTTACAGGAACATGTATTTCTGTTCTTGTTCCTGATTTATATTGACCTTCAATTATTAAATAACACTCAGAAAGATAATTATTATCAATTCTATCAAGCTTCATTATTCCATCAGCACCAGCTGCTGAACTTGCAGAAACGCCATTGCCACTTAACCAAACATAGTCAACAAAAACATCATCAGCGCCGGTCTCATATTTTAACATTACTTTTCCGTCGTCATCGACATCATAAAGTTCAAGCTTTCCTTCATAATTTGGCTTATCAAATTGATAATAGCTAATTACTTTATCTTCTAAGAATACCTCGAATGTAACCTTTGATAATTCTTTTCCTTCTCCAGTTCCCATTCCACCTTCATGCTCAAAGCCTTCATCAAATGAACCAGAAGTTGAAGTTGGCTCTGAACCATCAGAATAATAATTAGTTATTTTATAAGTTAATTCTGGAAGATCAGCACTGATAAAATTAATCTTTCCGCCAGTTCCACCGCCAGTTCCACTATCGCCTTGAAGTGGGCTGTTTTCAACATGTGATGCTTCAAAATAATAGCTTGTAGCGTCTTCATTAAATCTAAACTCTGTATTAAATAGCTTAGGTTCCATTACATAAGTTATTGTCTTAGATGAAACCTCATAATCACCCATGATTTCAGTTAGTACGACATCAACATATGTATATTTAGAATCTAGGGTGAACTGTAAGTTTTCACTTGTTGTTGTTTCAGATTTAACTAGCTCACCATAATTATATAAATCAATTCTATATTTTTCAGTTGGATTATCTGAATTATCAAATTCAGTATTAATATCTAAATCATATGTTAATTCATTTGCGTTAAATGAAGATGTAATAGAATCTTCATTAAATACATATGGAGATAAGAATTGTTTAGAAATGAAATCTTGTGGATGTACAACTGTATATCCATATTCTCCTATTAATGTATCTTCTTCGCCATAATATGTAGTATATGCCTTGGCACTAATCTTTGTACCATTAGCCATATTTGTTAATACGCCCTTAAAGAATCCATCTTCAGGTAAATCATGATCATCAACTACTAATGTGTCATTTACATATACCTGTAAATATGTATCAGAGCCTGTATCATAATAATCAGAAATGTATGATTTATATTCAATATCATATAAACCATCTTTATAATTAATCTTTGGTGTAAATGTAAACGCAGCTTGTGGCTTCTTTAATTTAGATGTATAAACATTAACATTATTATAGAATACATCACCAATCATTGAAGTACCTACAACTGATACAGTATATCTTCTAAATGGGATAAGTCCTGTAACAATCTGAGTTTGCATACCTTCTTCTTCAATTGGGAAATCCATAACAAATGTATCATTATGAACTCTTATCTTATATTGAGTTTTATTATTTTCAGTATCGTTAGAATAATCTAAGTCTCTAACGTCAATTTCATAAACTAAATAATCCGCACCAGTAACAATATGTTCAGATACAATTTTTGGTGCGTTATTCATGATAGTTGCTGCAACACCTATAACAGCTACCGCAGCACACGCAGTTACAACTGTAACACCACTAGTTAATACTGCAGATGATGAAACAACTGATGTTTCTGCAGCTTCTGCAGTTTCAAGACCACTATTAATTGTAGTATTATCGTTATTAATTGTATTATTAATTCTATTGTTGTTATCAGATTGACCTTGACCAGTTCTCTTACCAGAATCAGCTTTTGGATCATTTTCATTAAATCTATCGCTTTCTCTTGTATCGCTTAGATTCTCTGCAGAATTATCAATAGAATTAATTTCTGGCTCAGGATCAAGACCCTTACTTCTTTCAGGAATTTGAGTAGTCTCTGGAGGTAATTGAGCCATTTCTCTTAGATTCCTATTTGGAAGTGCGTCTATCTTTTTCCATTCATCAATCGGACTATTTAATTCTCTTGAATAATCTTTGTATTCATTAAATGGCATTAATATTCCTCCTCTCCCTAAAAGTTAAAATAAATGCATTATATTAAAAAACACAATTTGAATGAATTATAACACATTTTTTAATTTTTAGCAAATTAGTCTTCTTTTTCTGTGAAAATATATTCTTTTAAGAAATCATCAACTGTTTTATATACATTTTTAAGGTTATTTCTTAAAATCAATTGTTTCTTTTCTTCGTTATACATTTTTTCTAATTCTTCTTTTCCCATTAGAACAAATATATTTCTTTTCTTATCAATATATCCTTTTAATGTTTCGTTATATTTTTCTTTTCTTTCAATTAATCTATCATCATCAAAAGCATCTGAATTAAGACAAATATATAAACCAAATATAGAATTTACAACAAAGCTAAATCTATAATAGCTCTTATGCTTATTTAAAAATTCAGATATATATTTAGGACAAGATATAAAATCATCAAACACTTCTACCATATATGGAAATTCTGATTTCTTTCTTGTTAAAGAAGCTTCATTTGCTTTCCATAAATATGATACACAATCAAGATATTTTATTAATCTTAAATCAATTGAGCCTATAACACATGTCGTAAAATATACATCTTCTACATGTCTTACATAAGGAGAAAATCTTATTTCTTTTTCTTCTAAAAAAGATCTTTTATATACTTTTCCATGCATCCAAGGGAAAGTATCTCTTCCTTCTCTAATTTCAAGACATTTTTTCCCATTTATATATCTTTCTGCCGCAATATTAGTAACTAAATAATTAGGCTTTTTTTGTTTTAAAAAAGGAATAATATATGATAAAACCTTATTATTATATAATTTATCATCAGCATCACAAAACATAATATATTGATTATCAGTTGAATCTACGCCCTTTTGACGAGCTAGACCTGGGCCTGTGTTTTTGTCATTTCTGATATAACATATATTTAATTTTTCATAATTATTTAAAAATTCATCAGATAATATTACATTTGAACAGTCATTAACTATACATACGTTTATTTCTTTAAAATCAATGTTTTCTTGATTACTAATAGAATCTAGTAATACTTTAATCTGTTCTTCTGTTTCATTATATTGAGGAATAATAATATCTAATATCATATAATTAGCCTCTTATTCTATAAAATCTTTTATTTCATTTAATAATTCAATATTTATTTCACTTGTTTTATTTTTATCAATTGTATCTACATATTCTTTAATATCTTGTTTATTCTTCTTTAGCTTTTTAATATTAGCTGTAACCTCATCAATATATTGATTAGCTTCCTTAGTTCTCCAAGGACCACTATGTCCTATTTCAGGTAATAATATCTTTTTAGTATTATCATTTTCATCCATTTTAGCATATAATGATTCTTTATTATATGGAATACTCTTATCAGCTTCACCATGAATAATTAATGATTTAGCATTTGATTTTTTTAATGATTTAGATGCGCTTAATGTATTATTCTTTCCATATTTTATTGATGTTGTAATATAGAATGTAGGAATTGTTGTATAAATAAATCCACCTACTGAATTTACACTATATCTAACCATTGTGTCATATGGATTATCATATGCTGAAAAAGAAACAACATAATCAGCATCTACACCTAAAGATAATGATGCAGAAACTCCAAATGCACCCCAAGAATGTCCAACTAATATTAGCTTATCTTCTAATAAGCTTTCTTCCTTTAAAAAATCATAACAGGCTTTAACATCATATGCACTTTGATGAAGGCCCTTCATACTTTTACCTTCACTATTACCTGAAGCAGTTAAATCAATTGCGAAAACTGAATAGCCATTTTCTACAAAATAGCTTTGATATTGTATATCATCATTAAATGCTTGGCTTGTCATACCATGTACAGATATTACAAGTCCTTTACTATCTTCTATTTTATGATAATATCCTTTTAATTTATTTTTACCTGAATAGAAATTATATGTTTCATAATTCTTTAGGCTATCATATTCTTCTATTCTTTTATAAATATTATTTTCATCTAATAATAAATCTGAATAATTAGATCCTCTATGATCAAATATATTAGATATTACTATGCTTGCGGCAACGATTCCGCCAACAAAATAATTAATTATTAAAATTAATGATACAATTATGCATATTTTAATAATTTTTTTCTTTTTCATAAAAACCTCTTTAAATAATCCATACATCTAGTATATCATCAAAATTAATTTTAGTTTTAACAATTGTTATAATTCTTTTTGTAATATCAATTTTTGATATCATTCCTTCAATATTTTGATATCCATCTTCTAAATAATATGTTATCTTAACTATCATTCTTTTTTCTAATTTATTAAATATATCTGATAAATGATTTAATTCATCTTCTGATAATTCCCTTTTAGGCTCTTTTATTTTATCAACCTTTAAAATAAGGTCATAATAGCCTCTAAGTCCATTAAATGGTAGGAATATTTTAGCTCTATCAGACATCTTCATTTTAGTTCGTTTTTCCATCTTCATAGTCCTCTGGATTAGAACCTCCAGCATTATGCCCTCCTACCAAATTATTTCTTTTTATTGTTGTAGCCTTTGACTCTAAATCCATCCCCTTAATAATAGAATTCTTTCCATATTTCTTTTTTATCTCAATAATAGATTTTTGAAGCTTCTTTTCCTTTTTTGTTTTATTTTCATCAGTAAATAAATCAAATGTTTCATATTTTTCATCAACTACATTACCATAAGATATTCCTATTCTTCTAATTAAATAATTAGGATCTGTAGTTTCTTTAAATAAGCTAACAAAATAATCAATTAGCTTTTCTCTACTTTGAGTAAATTCATGTAATCTTCTATTACCTCCAGTAGGAGATCTTAGGTCATCAGCATAACCAATATATAAAGATATTGATGAAATAACTACCTTTTTTTCAATTAATTCAAGGCTACTTAAATCTATCATTTCTTTTAATACTAATAACGCTGATTCATAATCATAATTTTCAAATAAAATTTGAGATAATGATAATGAATTAGATTTAGATTTATAATTTTTAATATCTTTAATAGTTAATGGCTCAATGCCATAAGCATGATCAATTAATATTTCAGCATTAATACCAAATTCTTTATATAATAAATCTTCATTTATTGTTGTTATTCCATATAAATCATTAACATTATATTTTAATAATCTTTTGGCAGTTCCATAAGATATACTCCAAACATCTGTGATTGGCTTATGATGCCATATTTCTTTTTTAAATATTTCTTCATTTAAGAAACCTATATGGTCATCAACATGCTTAGCAGTTATATCTAGGGCTATTTTAGCTAAAAATAGGTTTGTTCCTATACCTGCGGTTGCGCAAATACCTGTTGTTCTAAAAACATCATCTATTATTATTTTAGCTAAATCTCTTATTTCCATCTTATATATTTCTTTATATGTAGAAACATCAATAAAGCATTCATCTATTGAATATACATAAATATCTTCTTCTGCGATATATTTCCTGTAAATTGAATATATCCATGCTGAAACCTCCATATATCTTTTCATTCTAGGAATAGCACATATATAATCAATATTTTTAGGTATTTCAAATAATCTACATCTATTCTTTACTCCAAGCTCCTTTAAAGCTGGTGATACTGCAAGACATAATGCGCCCTTACCTCTTGATGGGTCGGCAACAACTAATCTTGTTGTTAAAGAATTTAAGCCTCTATCTGCACATTCACATGATGCATAAAAGCTTTTTAAGTCTATACAAAGATAATATTTTTCCATTTATGCATCATCTCCTCTAAAAAATTGGTATGCCTTCACATACCAATTTTATTGTTTTATTCTGCTGAAGTTATTAAATATAAATCAGCATAATTTGCATTAACACCAACGTTTTGATTTTCCATTAGTGCTTGAGTTAAATTATTAAGATCATATAATATTGTTCCAAATGGCGCATGACCATCATCATTATGCCAGCTAAAGTTTGCCACAGTGATAGGATAATCTCCTGATGTTGTAATTTGATTTGGATTATCGATAGTGTTAATTATTCTTGTATAATCAGTTGATTCAGCATCGTTATACCAAACGCAATTAACTAAATTAAATCCTGCAGCCATTTGACTAGTTGTTATATCATCATATTCTTTATTATTATTCTTAACTAGAGATTCAATTCCAATAAAGATGCAGTTTTCAGCATATATTGAAGCTCCATATCCACCAAGGATACCTTGAGATACTAATGCTAGCTTATATTTAGAATTAATTGCTGAAATGTTTTTAGCACCCTTGCTGATTAGAATTTGTCTATATTTATAATATCTTGAATTATCTACTACTGTATTATATAAATATGCAATACCGCCTCTAACATTAGGTATTCTATCTTCAATATCAATAATGATATTATTAGCTAAAGATACCTTTAAATGTTGATTGTAATGGTAAGTAGCTGCCTTTTTACTTTCGCTTGAATCTCCTAATAAGAATGCTTTCTTATGAGGAATAGCTATACCATATAAAATTTCTTCAAATGTTAATTTATATACATCTCTTAGCTTCTTATAATATAAGCATTTAACTGCATAATCAGTATCAGTTAATGATTTTTGATAATCTTCTTCTATTTCAGCCATCATCTTATATAAATAACCATCTTCTGAATCAGAACCAGATTGGAATTTACAATTAGAAATATGAACTCCTGAAGAATCTTCTTCATCATATTCTGCTGGCTTTCCATATGGAGCACTTGATGCAGTACCATATGAATAGAAATATGGATTAGAAACATCAATTATACCATCATATGCTTTACCAAATGTACAATGGTCAATCCAAATATATCCACAGAATGAAATCTTGAAATATGCCCATCCAAAGACATCCATATCTCCTACTGTGAAATTAGGTGTAGTGCTTGCTGAATCTTCCCATTGCCATAATTCATCCATTTCTAGATTTCTAAATACAACTCTATCACATGATGTTACCTTAAAGCCACCATGAGTAAGCTTAGCACCATTCTTTGAATAAATTAATAAATTAGTACTTCTTGAAATATTAATTTGAGAAACACCATATTCTTTTAGCATTGATGATACATAGAATCCTGCAGTACCATTAGCTATTACTGTATCATATTTTGAAGAAAAACTTGATACTATTGAAGATGCCTTCGCAGCTGCTGAAAGCTTATAATATCCTAAATCAATGTCATTTGTTATTTCAATAACATGAACTGTTTGGGCTTTAGTTAATGCTTGATTAATAGTTGTTCTTAAATAATGATTTACATATGCTTCTAATTGCATTCTAAATGGATTTTCTTTCTTCCATGTAGAATTGTTATTATTTCTATTATTATTTAATTCATTTAAATCAGCAATCAATTGTGCTTCTGTATAATCACCAGTTGTTGGTGTAAGTGTTGTTGTTCCATCAGTTATCAATTGATTTCTTGTTGTTAATAAACTAGCTAATTCATTTGTTTGTTGAGTAGTTAATGTATCATTTAAATGTAATTCATATTGAGATGTATATGTATTTTGAGCATTTTCTAATGCTTGAATTAATTGTTCTGCGGTAGATACTTGAACATATGCAGATGTATTTTCATATTGCTTGAAATCGCCTATCTTACCAGTAACATATCCAGCTTGATAGAAATTAGCTTGTTGTTCTGCAGTTCCAAAATTTAAATAATCCATACCATATAATGAAGACTCTCCTGGAGTTACATTAGCAACTGAATTACGATCAATAAATTCATATTCTACGAATATATCTCTATCTGAATTTGCTCTTATAACACTCGCATAATTAGAAAAATCAAATTCACCACTTGATGTTTTCATCATAAATTTAACAAATCTATAATCTGTTAATCCTGGTGCTTCTAGCTGTGAATATAATAAATCATTAGATTTTAATATTTTTTGTGTACCTATAATTTGGTTATCATCAAAGCTTCCCTTATGATATGTAACTGTAATTGTCTCAGCAACTTCCCATTTTGCATATAAAATTATTGATTCTCCAATTGTATCATTTTCAAAATCAAATAAATTATTATATAATTCATTTTCATACCAACCTGCAAATACATAAATTTCTGTATCTGATTTCTTTGTTGGATCAGTAGGCTTTGTTAATAGCTCTCCTTCTAATACAGTTTGTGATGCTACTTCAGTTCCACCTTTAGAATCAAATGTTACTGTATATTTATTTATTGCATCCCACTTTGCATATAAAGTTGTAGTTCCTGTAATTGTATCATTTTCAAAATCAAATGCTGTTTGGAATCCTGAATCTTTATACCAGCCTGCAAATGTATATGATGTTGCTGCTGTTGCAGTTTTAGAAGGGTCTTCTGGCTTTGTAACCTTTTCACCTGGGAATACTAATAGAGTTGAAACTGATGAACCTCCATTAGTTTCAAATATAACAGATACTTTATCAGTTTGATTCCACTTAGCATATAAAATTAATGATTCTTTAATGGTATCATTTTCAAAATCAAATGCTGTTTGTAATCCTTCATCTTTATACCAACCACCAAATACATATCTAGTAGTTTCATCACCCTGTTTTGTAGGATCAGTAGGTCTTGTAATTTTTTGATCATACATGCTTGTTACAGAAGGAACGATAGATCCTCCATTTGATTCAAATCTTATAGTATAAATATTGATTGAATCATACCATTTAGCATAAATTGTTGTTTCAACTGTTATTGGCAAATTAAAATCAAATTCTTCTGTATATGATCTATCTTTATACCATCCAACAAATGTATATGTATGACCTAATACTCCTGTTTTTGTTGGATCATCAGGTCTTGTTACTTTATTTCCATTTTTAATAGATTGAGGCATAATATTTGAACCACCATCAGTATCAAAAGACACTTGATAAAAAACATCTTCCTCTACTATTTTATTTGTATCTGGATTAGTATCTTCTTTTTTATTCTTATTTTCACAGCCTGCAAATAAAAAAACTGCTGATAATAATCCTAAAAAGATTAATTTTCTTTTTATTTTCATTTTCTTTTTCCTCGTTTTCGCAATTTAATTATATATAATTAACGTCCTTTATGCAAGAAAAAAACTAGAGCAAAACTCTAGTTTAAATCAATTATAAATTTCCTTGGATACAACCAACTAAATTTATTATCATATGAACTGTCCATATAATAGAATAAACTGTTGATACAGCAAAAGCAGCTAAGCTAACAACGAAGCTTGGAATATCCTTTTTTAATTTATCCATTGTTACCTTGAAGAAGAATAAACCTCCAATTGCTGCAACAGCGATAGCTCCTGCAGCACAAACAATATTAATTAATAACCAAGGTAGATTACCAAATCCAACAGCTCCTGAAATTGCTTCTAAAATTTTATGTAATATAATAATACCTAAAATAATTGCAGCTAATATAATAGAGAATGTTAAATTCTTTTCATTATATTTCTTCTCTCCATTTTTATTATCAACTACTTCTGTTTTTACTTCTTCATTTTGATTCTTATTCTCATCCATAATTTTATCCCTCCTATAAAATATACAAAGACTATTATAGCACAATTTTTAAATAATAAAAGCTATTTTTTCCTATCCAAAATAATGGCTTACTATAATCCATATAGCTAATATGATTAATATTGTACCACCAATGATTGCCGTAATCTCATATTTGCCCTTAAGAAGCTTTTCAATTCTATTACCAAGAAATAAGCCAATTAAGGAAATACCAAATGTAATTACCATAATAATTGATACATGAAGCCAAATAGTATAATTAGTTGAAATGCCAGAATGAAGTGCTACTCCTGTTCCTAATGCATCAATTGCAGTTGCGAATCCAAAATATAGAACTTCCTTTATACTAAATTTCTTACAATCCTTTTCTTCTTCTGGCTTCTTTATGTCCATTATACCCTCAATTAGCATCTTGACACCAATAAACATTAATAGTGCGAATGCTACCCAAGATACTACATCAGACATAATCTTTCCTGCTGATTCTCCTCCGTTTTCACCAACGATCATAGAGATAATCTCAACAAGCCAGAATCCGATTAATGGCATTAAAGCCTGCATGAAGCCAAATACTCCAGCAATAAAGAATGACTTCTTTTTATTAATATCAGTATATGTTAAACCATCAGTTACTGATACTGCGAAGGCATCCATTGATAGTGCTATGCCTAATAGCACAATCTGTAATATTATTTGTGGTGTCATATTATTTTTCCCTTTCCCCTTAGAAAAATAAAGAGACCTATGCCAAAAAGGCATAAGTCTCGTTCTTTAATGTTGAACCTGGATTAACCATTATGTAGGCCAACAACTATATCTAGCGAACTACTCCCTTATGAGTACGAATTGATTATATAATTATTGATTATGTTTTTCAAGAAAAAAATTATCATAATATGATAAAATAATAATGGTGATATTCATGAAGGCTTTACTAGTAGGAATAAATGCTAAATATATACATCCTAATTTAGCAATTAGATTATTAAAAAAGAATACTACATATGATACTGATATTAAAGAATTCACTATCAAAGATGATATCTCTAATATTGTTAATTATATTAACAATTCTAATTATGATGTCATCGCCTTTTCATGCTATATCTGGAATATTGAAATAATAAAAAATATATTAAATAAAATGAATCATAATAAAGTAATTGTATTAGGTGGACCTGAAGTATCATATAACGCATATGATTATATTGATAATAATATTTGTGATTATGTAATAAAAAATGAAGGTGAAGAAGCTTTCCATCTTCTTCTATCATATTTAGATAATAAATATGAATTAAATAAAACACCTAATCTATATTATAATCATGGATTTACATATGATAAATTAGTTGATTTATCTAAAATAAAAATGGCTTATGATTTATTAGATGACTTACATAATAAAGTTGTTTATTTAGAGACATCTAGAGGTTGTCCATATAAATGTGGTTATTGTATGGCATCATTAGATAATAAAATAAGATTTTTTGATGTTGAGGAAATTAAAAAACAAATCATATATTTACAATCTAAAGGTGCAAGAGTATTCAAGTTTTTAGATAGAACCTTTAATGCTAATAAGAAATTCATTGATTTAATCGATTTTATTATAGAAAATCATAAAGAAAATGAATCATACCAATTTGAAATAACAGGAGATTTATTAAAGCCTGAATATATTGATTATATTAATAAAAAAGCGCCAAAAAATTTAATAAGATTTGAAATAGGAATCCAATCTACAAATATAGAAGCTAATCTAGCTGTAGGAAGAATTCAAAACAATGAATTATTATTTTCAAATATCATAAAAATCCAAGATGCAAATATAATAGATTTACATCTAGATTTAATTGCAGGTCTACCTAAAGAAGACTATTCTTCTTTTATGAAAACATTTAATGATTGTGTATCTTTAAGACCTAAAGAATTACAACTAGGATTTTTAAAGCTACTTCATGGTACAAGATTATATAATGAAGCTACTTTATATGGATATATTTGGGATAAAAATGCACCATATGAAATAGTATCTAATGATTATTTAAGCGAAAAAGATATAGAAAATATCCACTACGCTGAAGATTCTTTTGAAAGCTATTACAATAGCTATTTAATGAGAAATACAATGATGATTGTATTAGATAACGAAAAGAATCCTTTCTTATTCTTTAATGAATTAGGTAAAAAAGATTTCAAGCATAAAACATTAGAACATTTATTTAAAACAATTGATGATTTTGTAAAAGTTAAATCATATTATAAAGAATTTCATAAATCTATAATTATAGATTATTTAAATCATTTTAATTTAAAGCCTAAGGCTTGGTGGGATGAAGCGTTAAATTCTAAAGATAAGAATAAAGTAATTAGAGAATTATTTGAAAAAGGATTATTAAATGACACACTAGATAATTTATATAAATATTCAATGGTTATACCTCTTTTAGATACATATATAATAGCTATCTATAAAGCAAATGAAAAGAAAATAATAGAAATTAAAAAGGGCTAGAAAATAGCCCTTCTATCATTCTTATTCTCTTCCATCCCAGCAATAAGTACATAACTTATCTTCATCAATTTCACAAGCCTTCTTTAAATCATCAAGTCTATTGAATTGAAGTGATGTGAAATTTAATTCTTTTCTAATTTCTTCTACCATTGCCTTATATTTATCTCCATCTGGATTAATATATGACTTAATAGTTTCAGGATCTTGATTACCTTCTAGTTTTTGAATAGTCTTTCTAGTAATTAATTCCATTTCAGAATTAGAACGGCTGAAATTTAAATATTTACAACCATAAAGTAGTGGTGGACATGCAGATCTAATGTGAACCTCTTTAGCACCACTTTGATATAAGAATTCAGTTGTTTCTCTCATTTGAGTACCACGAACAATTGAATCATCTATTAATAATAATTTCTTATCTACAATTAAATCATGAACTGGTATAAGCTTCATCTTAGCAATTAGATTTCTCTTAGATTGAATTGTTGGCATGAAGCTTCTTGGCCATGTTGGAGTATATTTGATAAATGGTCTTGAGAATGGAATACCACTTTGATTTGAATAACCAATAGCATGTGCGATACCTGAATCAGGTACACCAGCTACTGTATCTGGAGTTTCAGTATCTCTTGATGCAATATATTTACCACAATTATATCTCATCTTTTCTACTGATAAGCCTTCATATGAAGATGAAGGATATCCATAATATACCCATAAGAATGTACAGATTCTCATCTTTAATCCTGGAGCAACTAGCATCTTTACACCTTCTGCTGCTGAAACGAAATCAATTTCACCAGGTCCAAGTTCTCTATAATGCTTATATCCAAGATTTAAATATGCAAATGATTCGAATGCTACACAATAGCTTCCATCATTTTTCTTTCCGATAACTGCAGGTGTTCTACCAAATTTATCTCTTGATAAATATAGACCCTTTTCATTCATTAATAATACTGTTAATGAACCATCAACAATTTCTTGAACATATTTTAATCCGTCAATTAGGTTTTCCTTTTGATTAATAATTGTTGCGGCAAGCTCAGTAGGATTAATATCTCCTCCACTCATTTCTAGGAAATGAGATGTACCATTTTCTACTAGCTTCTCCTCTAAATCATCAATATTATTAATTTTACCAACTGTAACAATCGCATATGTACCATGATGAGATTTAACAATTAAAGGTTGTGGTTCATAATCAGAAATACATCCGATTCCCATATTACCTTTCATTTCTAATACATCACGTTCAAACTTTGTTCTAAATGGTGAATTCTCAATATTGTGAATTGCTCTATTGAAGCCATTTTCACCAAGTACTGCCATACCACCACGTCTAGTTCCTAAATGTGAATGGTAGTCTACTCCGAAGAATAAATCAAAGACACAGTCATGCTTAGATGTTACACCAAAAAAACCACCCATAATTAATTCCTCCAAAAAATACAAGATAATTATACTACATATATTTATTAAATCAAAGACAAATTTTTACTATATATTTTTATAAAAATATAATTCATTTCGAATAATATTCAAAGAAAAAAAGAACATATCAAAACTGATATGTCCTTAAATTATTATTTTGGTTCTTCAACTGCTTCTCTTTCGATTTCCTTTTCAGGCTCTGATTCAACTAAAGTAGTTATTTCACATTCATATTTATCTTGCTTATCAAGGTCATCCCAAGATAATTCATTTGCTTCATCTTCTGCGATTTCAGCTGAATTTTTAACCTTTTTAACAACAAACTTAATAATAAATCCAGATGCAAATACTAATGCAGTTACAACCCAACCAGCAATTATTTCTGCCGCTAAATCATATGATTTATCGTATCTAAATCCATTCTTAATTAATGCAATAAATTGCCATACAAATAAGAATCCTAATGCTAATGGTGCTAATATCTTTACAGATGTTATAAACCACCAAGATGGCATTTTGAATTTATCAGTGTTTTTATTTATTTCATTTAATACCTTCTTAGGCTTAAAGAACCAACCTACAAATAATGCTTCAAGTAAACCTATGATAATTAATGAATATGCGTTAGTCCAAGTATCTACTATATCTACGTATGCAACACCAGCCCCTGTTATATATACTATTGAAATTAGCGCTGCAATTATTGCTATAATTAATGTAGTCTTCTTCTTTGGTAATTTAAATTTATCAGCAACTGATGCTGCGATACCTTCTAAAATTGAGAATGCTGAATCTATAGCTAGAGTACATAACATAAAATAGAATACAAATCCGAATATTGCATTACCTACTCCAAATGGAGTTAAATTAACAATCGCAGTTGGATAAATAATATATGCTGTAGAAATACCTGATGCACTCATATTATCTACTGTTTGTCCTGTTGAATACATTGTAGTAAATAATACAATACCAGATAAAACAGAAATTGCTAAATCACTGAAGGCAATAATAATTGAATCTACTGCAATATTTGATGTTTTCTTTAAATATGAACCATATGCAAACATAATAGCCATCATTATTGATAAACTATAAAATGATTGACCCATAGCGGCAACCCAAAGATTAACATTTCCAAATTCGGACCACTTAGGAACAAATAGAGCACCTAATGCTTCTCCTAAATGTGGGTTATTTATAAATCCTCTTGCTGCTAAGATTAATAACATCGCAACTGGTAAGAAAACTGTAAATTTAACAACTTTACCAACTTGAGATACACCATTTCTAATACAGCCATAAATAAATGCCCAAGCTAGACCTAAACATAATAATAGAATTAAGCTTATTTTTCCGCCTTCACCAGCAAATGATGTTCCGCCTGTAACACCTATGCTTTCAGCCCATAAACCACTTGCAGTTCCTGGTTCACCTAGGCCATAATTGATAATGTCACCTGGAGTTGTATGAGTTGTTGCAAATTTATATGCTAAGAAACACATTAAAATACACCATGCAAATACTACTGCATAATATGTTAGAATAATAAACGCGTTAGCTACTGCTGCCCAACCAACTGGTTCTGCCTTTTTATTTATAAGTCTCATAGACTTAGGAGCTCCACCTTGTGCTTTTC
>CAMJFY010000003.1 GCA_946405105.1 uncultured Caryophanales bacterium | reverse complement strand
TATTAGCAGCAGTAATGGTATGTAAATTCATCCCAATACCATCAGGCTTTGGTGAATTAGGTATCGGATTTGGATTCCTATTTTTAGGTACTGCATGTATGTTATTTGGTCCTGCCCCAGCATTAGTTATCGGTATGCTAAGTGATATTATTGGATATCTAATTAAACCAGATGGAATGTTCTTTATTGGATATACACTTCAATCAATGGTAGCATGTTTTGCATATGCAATATGTTTACATAAAACATATGTAACATTTACAAGATGCTTTATCGCAAGAGTAATAGTAAATTTATTATGTAATGTAATAATTGGTGGTATTTCTTGGGGAATTATTTCTAAATTTAATGTAGATCAAACTATAACATATATGATTACTACATCACTTCCTAAAAATCTAGTTTATTTATTGCCACAATCACTTGCATTATTTGTAGTACTAAAGGCAATTTTAAGACCAGTTGCCGCATTCAATTTAACTGAAGAAAAAATTGCTAAAACAGTTTCCTTATTTTAAAATAATTTATTTTAAATATATTGTAATATATTAATAAAAAATGTATAATTTATAGTGTCATAAAGATGGTATGAGAGGCAAGCTCTGTGATTACCAAGCAACCTATTAAATTAGGTGCTAAAGCTTGATTGATGGCGTTATAGAGATTAATATGCCATCCTAACGGATGGCTTTTATTTTGAAGGAGGGAGATTAAATGGTTGCTAAAGTAATAGTAGATATTAAGACTAAGCAAGTAAATAGAACATTTGATTATTTAATTCCTTCCTATTTAAATGATATTATCCAAATAGGTACTAGAGTAAAGGTTCCATTTGGAAAGCTTATTAGGACAGGCTATGTTATTGAAATCAATGAATCAACTGAAAGTAAAAAAACATTAAAAGAAATCATTGATACAATAGATGTAAAAAGATTATTAAATGAAGAATTTATTAATATAGCTAAATATATAGCTGAAAATAATTTTACATTCTACGCTACAGCCCTAGATCAAATGATACCTACTGCTCTAAAGGTTAAATACCAAAAGGTAGTAAAGGTTAAAGATAAATCTTTATTATCTGATGAGTTTAAAGAAATATTTAAAAATAGATCTGAATTAATTATTGATAATCAACCAGAAGAAAAAAGAAAAATCATTTATCAAAATATAGATAATAATAATTTAGTATTAGATACTAAAATCTCTAAAAAGAAAAATGAAAAATATGAAGAATTTGTTCATTTTAATGAAATAGAGGTATCTCTAAATTCTCCTAAACAAAGAAATTTATATAATTATTTATCTGAATTAAGCGAAGATATTTCTCTAGATTTATTAATATCAGATTCTGGCTATTCTAAAAATATTATTAAAGCATTAGAAGCTACTGGATGTATAGAAATATACAAAAAAGAAATAATAGAAGAAAAAGAAGAATATGTTACTGATAATAAGAAAATAAATCTAAATAAAAAGCAATTGGAAATTATTAATGAAATAGATATGGATAATTATAAAACATATTTATTGCATGGTGTTACAGGCTCTGGTAAGACATTAGTATATATGGATTTAATATCTAAATGTATCCAAAATAACAAAGGTGCAATTATGTTAGTACCTGAAATATCTTTAACACCTCAAATTACAATGTTATTTAAAAATAGATTTGGTAATTCAATTGCTATCTTACATTCAAGATTATCTATTTCTGAAAAATATAATGAATGGAAAAAGATTATTAATAATGAAGTAAAGATTGTAGTAGGTGCTAGATCTGCAATATTTGCCCCTATTAATAATTTAGGGATAATTATAATAGATGAATGTCATGAAACATCATATAAGCAAATGAATAATCCAAAATATGATACTAAAGAAATTGCAACACTTCGTGCTAAAAGCTTTAATTGCCCATTATTATTAGGTTCTGCAACTCCTGATGTATGTGATTATTTTTATGCAATAAATAATGAATATAAATTATTAGAGCTTCCTGAAAGAGCTAATGGTAAAAAGCTTGATGAATCAATTATTGTTGATATGACAGCTGAGCTTAAAAAAGGAAATAGAACAATATTTTCTGATGTATTAAAACAAGAAATAATTAATACATATAATAAGCATGAACAATCTATTCTATTTTTAAATAGAAGAGGATATTCTTCATTTGTAATGTGTAGGAATTGTGGTGAAGCAATTAAATGTCCTCATTGTGATGCTTCACTTACATATCATAAAAAATCTAATTTATTATCATGTCATTATTGTGGATTTAAAATGTCAAATCCATCTACATGCCCACATTGTGGAAGTGATAAGATAAGATTTGTTGGTAATGGTACTGAAAAGATATTAGAAGAAGTAAATAAAATATTACCTGAGGCTAAAGCCTTAAGAATAGATTTAGATACTATTAATAAAATATCTGATTATGAAAATGCATATCATGAATTTAAAAACCATGAGGCTGATATTTTAATCGGAACTCAAATGATAACTAAAGGTCTAGATTTTGATGATGTAACACTTGTTGGTGTAATTAATGCCGATATCGCACTTCAATATCCATCATTTGATGCATCTATGGTTGCCTTCAATTTAATTGAGCAGGTATCAGGCCGTGCAGGTAGAGCCAAAAAGAATGGTAAAATTATCATTCAAACATATAGCCCTAATAACTTTGTTATTAAAGCTGCTTCAAAACATGATTATTTATCATTTTATAATTATGAAATAGAAAGAAGAAAGCTTCAATGCTTACCTCCTTTCTCTACCTTAATTGAATTAATGATAGAATCAAAGGATTGTAATCTAGCTTTTGAAGAAGCAAAAAAGATTACAGGAAAACTTAAGAATGTGGCAATAGATAAAAATAATGTCTTAGGTCCTGCTGAAGCACCATTATTTAAGAAAAATGATATATTTAGATTTATTATTACTGTTTTAGCTGATAGCGACAAGCTATTAGAAGAAATAAATAATATATATCCAATATATCAAAATGATAAAAATATAACTGTTAATATCACTAGATATTAGAGGAGGTTAAAATGAAAATAATATTTTTAGGAACTCCAGAATTTGCAATACCTGTTCTAGATAGCTTAAAGAATAATTATGAAATAGCTTTAGTTATTTCTCAACCTAATAGAATGAAGAAAAAGAATCAAATAATAGAAACACCTGTTGCAAAATATGCTAGAGAAAATAATCTAGCATTAATCCAACCAGAAAATATTAAAGATTCAATTGATGAAATATTATCATATAATGCTGATATTTTAATTACAGCAGCATATGGACAATATATTCCATCAAAGCTATTAAACGCATTTAAATATAAATTAAATGTTCATGGTTCACTTTTACCAAAACATAGAGGTGGCGCACCTATTCAAAGATCTTTAATTGAAGGTGATGAATATACTGGTGTAACTATTATGGAAATGGCTAAAAAGCTAGATGGCGGAAAAATATATTCTAAACAGGTATATAAAATTGAAAATGACGATAATTCAACAACATTATTCCAAAAATTATCAGTTATTGGAGCAAAGCTTTTAATTGATACATTACCTGATATTTTATCAGATAAGAATTTAGGTGAAGAACAAAATGAAGCAGAAGCTACATATTCACCAAATATATCAAAAGAAGAAGAAAAAATTGATCTAAATAATAACGCTAGAGATATTATTAATCAAATAAGAGGATTATCTTATGAGCCAGGAGCTTATATTGATTGTAATGGCATAAAGCTTAAAGTATATAAAGCAGAAATCTCTAATATTAGAGCTAATACAAAACCAGGAACTGTAATTAATGTTAAAAAGGGAATATCTATTATGACTAATGATATGCCTATTAATTTATTAGAGGTTCAAATGCCTGGCAAGAATATTATTAGCGCAAAGGATTTCTCAAATGGTCAAAAAATTTTTACTGAGGGTATGATAATATCTAGTGAAAATAAGTAGTTAATATGATAAAATCATATTTAGTGAGGTGATATTTTGTCTTTTTTAGATTCAATAAAGAATAAATTAAAAATTAAAATTAAAAATAACACCTTCTTTAGCAAGCAATTTGGATTTGAATCAGGTATTGATATCACCAGTGATAGTCAGGTATTGTTTAGAAAAAATACTGTTATTAAAAACATTATTTTCTTATCCAATATCTTCTATACTTTAGTATTCTTTTTAATTGCGTTAGGAGATAAATCAGACTGGTCAACTTGGGTATTAACTGCATTATTATTCCCAATTACATTCATAGTCAACAGTACCCTAAAAAAGCTAATTAAAAAGGGACCTGATGATAATATGAGCCAGCTTATAGCAATGTATGTTGCGTGCTTTTATATGTTCTTATCAGCTATTATCGTTTATATAAAGCTATATTATAAATACGATACGAATGTATATTTTAAAGAAGCAGGATATTGCTTGATTTATTATTCATTAGCTATTTGTTCATTCTATCAAGATAAGAAATTATTAAAAAATATTTTCTTATGGCTATTTATTATTGTTACAATATTACATTTAATTATTACTTATAATATTTTTGAAACAATTAATTCATATGATTCAATGTGGGAATTCATTAGTGCATATGTGACCTCGAATGTATTTAAAGATATTATATTAAGAACCATTCTTTTAGGATTGTTTATGCTAGTTTTATATATTTATGTATCAATGGCTGCATACATGCAAGAAGAAAGAAAAAAGGAATTAATGAAAAGACGTGAGGTACAAGAAGATTTTACAAATGTTGTTACTAAAATCTTTGATGTTACGTTAGCTACTAATAATATGTCTGATGAAGAAAAGAAGAATTTAATGACTATAGCAACTATGTCTAAAAAGCTAGCATCATTATTATCATTAGACATTAAAAAATGTGATGAGATATATAATATATCAAAAATTCATATTGATAATAAATTGAATTTCAATCAATCTCCTGATTTATCAGAAGATGAGAAGTTCGAATCACTTAGACAACAAACTGAATTAGGATCTTTAATGATATCAAGATATCAGCTATCTAGAAAGTGCGAAGATATTGTTCGTGCCGCACTTGAAGGCTCAGATTCTGATTCATTTAAGGAAGATATAAGAAAGATACAAAACAATACTGAATCAGAAATTATATTAATTTGTGAATTATATGTAACTATGAGAAGTGTTAAATCATATAAGAGACCATATAATCATCAAAAGGCAATTCAATTTATGGAAAACCAATGTAAGGTATATTTTGATTCAATGTTATTTGAAAGATTTATTAGATTTGCTTCAGACTTTGAGGCAATCTATGATGAGGTATAATTATGGATTATAAATATAAAACAAGTGGAACTTGTTCAAGCCTTATTAATTTCTCATTAGATGAGAATAATAAGGTTCATAACGTAAGCTTTGTAGGTGGCTGTAATGGCAATCTAAAGGCTATATCTAAGCTAGTTGAGGGTATGGATGCAAGTAAAGTTGTTGAAATACTTGAGGGTAATACCTGTGGCTTTAAGAAAACAAGCTGTGGAGATCAGCTAGCAAAAGCATTAAAGGAAAGGATTTAAAGATATGAGAAGATTTTTTACATCAGAATCAGTAACTGAAGGACATCCTGATAAGATTGCAGATCAAATCAGTGATGCAATATTAGATGATATTTTAAAGCATGACCCAAATGGTAGAGTTGCTTGCGAAACAATTTGTACAACTGGTATGGTAATGGTTTTTGGTGAGGTTACAACTACACATTATGTTGACCTACAAAAGATTGTTAGAGATACAGTAAAGGAAATTGGCTATGTTAGAGGAAAATATGGATTTGATGCTGACAATTTAGCTGTATTATCTGCCATAGATCCACAATCACCAGATATCGCAATGGGTGTTGATGAATCTAAAAACCATGAACAAGGTGCAGGTGACCAAGGTATAATGTTTGGTTATGCATGTGATGAAACAAAAGAATACATGCCACTTGCGATAACTTTAGCTCATAAGCTTGCAAAAAGATTAACTGAGGTTAGAAAGAATGGTACACTAGATTATTTAAGACCAGATGGAAAAACTCAGGTAACAGTAGAATATAATGATGACAATACAATTAAAAGAATTGATACAATTTTAATTTCAACACAGCATTCACCAAAAGTAAGCATGGAAAAGCTTGCTGCTGATATCAAAAAAGAAGTTGTTGAAGCAGTTGTACCAAAGGAATTAATTGATTCTGAAACTAAATTTTTATTTAACCCTACAGGAAGATTTGTTATAGGTGGACCTGCAGGAGATTCAGGCTTAACAGGAAGAAAAATTATTGTAGATACATATGGTGGAGCTGCTTGCCATGGCGGTGGAGCATTCTCTGGAAAAGATCCATCTAAAGTAGATAGATCAGCATCATATATGGCAAGATATATAGCTAAAAATATCGTTGCTGCAGGATTATGTAAAAAATGCCAAATTCAATTATCATATGCTATTGGTGTAGCTAAGCCAACAAGTGTATTAGTAGATACATTTGGTACTGCAAAGGTATCTGAAGAAAAAATTCAGGATAAGGTATTAGAATTATTTAACTTAACACCAAAAGGAATTATTACTACCCTAGATTTAAAGAGACCTATCTATAAGCAAACAGCTGCCTATGGACATTTTGGAAGAGACGATTTAGACCTTCCATGGGAAAAATTAGATAAGGTAGAAGCATTAAAAGAACTTTTAAAATAAAAGGAGTATGCGATGGTTAGATATGCAACCATGAATGATTTAGAACAAATCATTGACATGCTTTTCCAATGTAAATTAGAAATGCATAAAAGAAAATTAAATATGTGGGATGCAAATTATCCAACCAGACAAACTATCATTGATGATATTAATTCAAATCAATCTATTGTATTTGATTATGAAGGAAAGGTAGTTGCATTTCTAGCTTATTACCCAATGAAGACAGACAAATATGAAAAATATTATAAAAATCATGAAAATTATTGTTTAGTTCAAAGAGTAATGGTTCATCCTGATTATAGAAGAATGGGCTTTGCTCAACAGATTTTAGGCTTCGTTGAAACATTGGGCTTTAAGAGCATTAGATTATTAACAAGAAATACAAATACATATTCAGTAAATCTATACAACAAATTAGGCTATAATGTCGTTAAAGAGGACGTTTTAGACACTGTTGTAATGCAAAGCTGTGAAAAAATTTTAAAAAATTAAGGGTAAATTCTAAAATTTGCCCTTTTTTAGTAATTATTATAGTGGAGGGCACTATAATGAGATGTGTAATTTGTAATGATTTATTTTATATTAAAAGAAAAATTTTAAAGCTATTTGATACCGAAAAGGAATATGTTTGTAACAAATGTTATAAAAGATATCCAATCATTCTAAGGTATGAAGCAATCCAATTAGAGAAATATAATTGTGTTGTTTTAGCAATGTTTAAAAAGCCTGAAAGAATAGAATATAATGGCTTCATAAAAGAATATTCAAAAATATTTATAGCTAATATGCATAGAAAAGGATTTAAAGCATTATTCTTTAATCATGTTAAATTAGATGATAGCACCTTAGAGGTTTTTGATGCATATTCAAAACTCCTTAGAAGCAATATTATAATTTTATGCTTCAGCATTATCGATTAATAATAATATTCATTATTAATTGAAAAATTACTTAAATGTTGCTATAATAAAGTTAGAGGTGATCTATATGAGAATTGAAATCGTTGGAAAGAATGGATTCACTCCATCTGACGCAAACAAGGAGTACGCAACTAAGAAGCTACAAAAGCTTGAAAAGATGTTGCCAGACTTTGATACTGTTTCTGCACGAGTTGTTTGTAAGGTATACAAGTCTTTCCACAAAGTTGAGGTTACTATTCCTTCAAAAAACATTATATTAAGAGCTGAGGTTTCTGATAATGATATCTATGCAGCAATCGATGGTGCAATTGATAAGCTAATGACTCAGGTTAGAAGATATAATGATAAGACAAGAGATAAACTTGGTAAAAAATCAATTAAATATGCTTCTGAAGAAACAGGAGATGTTAAAGAAAGTAAAGTTTCAAGAGAAAAGCATGTTGATCTAATCCCTATGACAAGAGAGGAAGCATTAGATCAAATGGAATTATTAGGACATGATTTCTTCATTTACCTAGATAAAGAAACTAAGAAAACTAACGTTATCTATCTACGTGAAGATGGAGATTATGCAGTTATTGAAACTGAATCTAAATAATTAAATAATAAACTTGGTGCCATTTACGAATGGCACCTTTTTTTAATAGATTTATTGACAAAAAACACAATTATTGTTATATAAATAATTGATATGTTTATTTTAAAAATTATTATAAAGGGGGGATTAAAATGAAAAGAAATAAATTTATAGTTCTAATAATAATGTCTATATTCAGCATATTATTATTTTCATGTAGTTCTCCTAAAACAAAGAGTTTATTAGATTTAAAAGATTATAATAATTTAAATATGAAAAAAATTGTACGTGTTGATGTTGAATGGGATGTAAATGAAAGTGAACCAATTGAATTTTCAATCAACAATGAAATAGATATTAAATATATTGTTAAGCAATTATCTAGAAAAGATGAATTTAAAACAGATAAAAGAAATTTTGATTCAGGTCATAGTAGATTATATTTGATTGATGATTCTGATAATAAAACAATAGTTAGTTTAATATGTGTATATGATAGAGGTGTACCATATTATTATACGAATACGGATTTATATTCTTTTATTCGTAATTATGGTATAAAACTCGGCTTATTATCATAGTTATATTTTGGTGTCGTTTTTAGATGACACCTTTTTTGTAATATATTTATATATTACTTGAAAAAAATATTATTTTATTGTATGATTAAAATTGAGTTTGAAGAAAGGATTATACTGTATTTATACAGTAGTAATTTACTATGGGTTTAAAGAAATTATTTGATTCAGGTAGAAAAGAAGAAAAGCGCTGTGAAAAAATAGCGAAGAAAATCTTAGAGCTTGATGAATCAATGCAAAAATTAACAGATGATGAATTAAAGGCTAAAACACCATATTTTAAAGAATTAATTAAAAATGGTAAATCTTTAGATGATATCCTAGTTGAAGCTTATGCAGTTGCTAGAGAAGCAGCTTACCGTGTTACTGGTATGAAGGCATATTTTGTTCAGCTAGTTGGTGCTATAGCTATTCATGGTGGTAATATCGCTGAGATGAAGACTGGTGAAGGTAAAACTTTAACAGGAGTATTCCCTGCTTATTTAAATGCTTTAACTGGTGATGGTGTTCATATCGTTACAGTTAACGAATACTTAGCAGGACGTGAAACTGAGGGTCAAATCGGTGATATTTATAGATTTTTAGGATTAACAGTTGGTCTTAACCTAAGAGAGCTAGATAGAGAACAAAAGAAACAAGTATATTCTTGTGATATCGTTTATTCTACAAACTCTGAATTAGGATTTGACTACTTAAGAGATAATATGGTTCCTGATGTTAATGGTATTACTCAGGTTAAAGGATTAAATTATGCAATTATCGATGAGGTTGACTCAATCTTAATTGATGATGCAAGAACACCATTAATTATTTCTGGTCCAACAAAAGATGATAACGGCTTATATGAAAGAGCTGATAGATTTGTTAAATCATTAAATGAAGATGATTATACAATTGATGTTGAATCTAGAACTATCGTATTAACACCAGATGGAGTTAATAAGGCTGAAAGATATTTCAAGGTTGATAACCTATATGATATTGAGCATGTAACATTAGTTCATAGAATCAACAATGCCTTAAAGGCTGTATACATTTTCGCTTCTGGTAAAGAATATGTAGTAGTTGACGGCGAAGTATTAATCGTTGACCAATCTACAGGACGTATCCTTAAGGGTCGTCAATTCTCTGAAGGCTTACACCAAGCACTAGAAGCTAAAGAAAATGTTGAAATTAAAAAGGAAACAATTACAGTTGCTACTATAACATACCAAAATTACTTTAGAATGTATAAAAAGTTATCAGGTATGACAGGTACAGCAAAGACTGAAGAGGAAGAATTTAGAGATATCTATAACATGTATGTTGTAGAAGTTCCTACAAATAGACCTGTAATCAGAGACGATATGCCAGATTTATTATTCTTAACTAAGGATTATAAATTCCAAGCATTAGTTGAAGATATTAAAGAGCGCCATGAAAAGGGACAGCCTATTCTAGTTGGTACTGCCAATGTAGAAACATCAGAATTATTACATGGCATGCTAGAAAAGGTTGGCTTAAAGCATGAAGTATTAAATGCTAAAAACCATGAAAGAGAAGCTGAAATAGTTTCACATGCTGGTGAGCTTGGAGCTATTACAATTTCTACAAACATGGCTGGACGTGGTACCGATATTAAGCTAGGACCTGGTGTTAAAGAATTAGGAGGTCTTGCAGTATTAGGTACTGAAAGATTTGAATCAAGACGTATTGATAACCAGCTAAGAGGTAGATCTGGTCGTCAAGGAGACCCTGGTTATTCAAGATTCTTCTTATCAACTGAAGATGATCTAATGGTAAGATTCGGTGGAGATTCATTCAAGAACCGTCTAGCATCAATTATTAGAATGATGAACGATGATGATGAATCTAAGCCTATTGAAAGCAAGATGCTTGCTAAAATGGTTACTATGGCTCAAACTAAGATTGAGGGTATTAACTATGACTCAAGAAAGAATGTCTTAAAATATGATGATGTTATCCGTCGTCAAAGAGAAACATTCTATGCTCAACGTCAAGAAGTTATTAAAGCTGAGCACTTAGATGAGGTTATTGATAAGATCTTCAAGATTGCAGTTGAGAACAAGGTTGAAGAATTCATGGATAATCCTGAAAAGTTCGATGATGAGAAGCTTACAAAGCTATTTAATGAAAGATTAATTGGTGAGAATGTAATTGACCTTAATAAGGTAAAAGAATACGATGATGACCAAGATATCATTAATTATATTTATGGTGAAGCATCTAAGTTATTCAAGGATAGAATGGAAAAGCTTAAAGAAGATATGAAATCAGTTGTACCTGATGAAGTATTAGCTGAAAATCCAAACTTCATTGAAGAAAATGAAATGATGTTCATCAAGAGAATTATCCTTCCAATTCTAGATAAGAACTGGAGAGAACATATCGATGATATGGATGGCTTCAGACAAGGTATTTATTTACAAAGCTATGCTCAAACAAACCCATTAGAGCTATATCAAAGAGAAGGCTATAAGAAGTTTGAAAAGCTTAATAAGAAGATGAATGAAGAAATCTTCATTACAGCTATGCATGCAAGAGTAAGAGTACAACGTCAACAAGAACCACCTAAGGACGAGACAAAGAATCTTAATACAAACCAAGATCTATCTACAGTTAGACAACAAGGTCCTGTTAACAACCAAAACAATCCATTTGCTAATGTTGGACCTAACCAACCATGTCCATGTGGATCAGGTAAAAAATTCAAATTCTGTCACGGAATCAAACGATAAAAGAAGTAGAAGAAGAGAGAACGAAAAAAGTTCTCTTTTTTTTATTTTTTCTATTGCATTTATTTTAAAATAAGTTTATAATAAAAATAACAAGAAGTAATAAAATATTTTACAAAATGTGATTTATATGAAAAAGCTAATGAAGTACATCAAAGAGAATTACTCAGAAGGTGAGCCGATTCTCACAAAGGATTTAAAAAAAATAAATATAAGCTATGACAACCTAAGACAGAAATTAAAAAAGCTTACAGATTCAAATCAGCTAAATAGAATAGATGATGGAATCTATAGCTACGGAAGTCTACCAAAGGCTGATATAGTAATTGAAAATAAATACATCAAAAGAAATAATAAGGTGTTCGGTTATTATACAAAAGAAACCTTACTAAAGCTTTTAGGATTAAATACTAATACAGATCAAATAGAAATCGTTACAAACGAATTTAGAGCAATAGTAAGAGAAATAGAGGTGGCTGGAACAAAAATCAAAATTAGGCATAGTAAAATCAAAATTAATAATGAAAATTATTATATATTACAGTTCCTAGATTTAATAAGAGATTTAGATAAGCTAAAGATCAAAAGGAACGATCTAGATAATAAGTTAAAAATGTATATTGAAAAGTATAAAATAGATAAAAATGACATTAATAAATACATTAATTTATATCCAAATGTCACTTACAGAAATTATTACAAATATAATATTGAAAATATGCTATTTTATACCGTAAAATAATTGATAAATATAAGAAAAAATGCTATAATAAATATATAATAAATATATATTTAAATAGTGTATATTTGGAGGAATAAGATGAGCGATTTAGAATGCATTTTAGCAAATGTTGATGCAACAATGAGCATGGAAGGAATGCCATTAACTGAAGAAGATAGAATAAGAATCTTAAACTGTCTTACAGGTAAATCTACATTTGACAACGAAGTTAAAAAAATAATAGAAAATTTCTTAAAAAAATAGGTTAGATTTCATATGCAAAAATTTGAAAGCTATTATGAATGGGAAAACGACAATTATTATTGTTACCCATGTTCAAACACATTAAGAAATAAATTCAACATTACTGATGAAGAGAAGCTTAAAGATATGGAAAGACAAATCACATCAGTAAGAGCAGCCCAAATTCTAAAGGATCCTGTTAAAGGATTATTCGATGAAAATCATCTAAAGGCTATTCACAAACACTTATTCCAAGATTTATATAGCTGGGCTGGTGAATTTAGAAAGGTAAATATATCAAAGGGTAATCCATTCTGTTTATTCCAATATATACCTGATCAATTAAATAACTTATTCAAAGAATTAAAAAATGAGGCTTACCTAAGCCTATTAGATGAAAATGATTTAGCAGCAAGGCTTGCCTATTATCTTGGTGAGCTAAACGCAATCCATCCTTTCAGAGAAGGAAATGGAAGAACACAAAGAATATTTATCATGGAGCTAGCTTTAAAGAATGGCTATATCCTTGATCTATCAAATATTGAAAAAAAGGAGATGATTAGAGCTTCAGTTCAATCATTTGCATTGAACTATGGTCCTATGAAGGACATTATAAAAAAATCTTTAAGAAAGAAGTAAAATAACCCAGCAGGTCTCCCCTTCTGCTGGGTTATTTTATTTTTATATGAAGATTAATATTGATAATGCTGCAGCGATAAACGCAACACCAGTTAATATTATTCCGTTTTTCATAAAATCAAAGAAGCTATATTCAACATGATTATGCTTTAAGATTCTTAACCACATTATACCTGCAAGTGCGCCAATAGGAGTAAGCATAGCTCCTATATTTGATCCAATTATAGTGGCATACACATAAGCTATATTAGCTTCACTACCTAATATTGACCCATAAGCCAATGTCATTGGTATATTGTTTACAATATTACAGCTGAAATCAGATGAGATTAAATAAATAATAGCTTTTAGCTTTTCGTTTTCTATATTATCAATTAGTCCTCTTATATTTTCAAATATACCATATGAATCTAATGTCATGATAATAGTAAACATTGATAAGATAAATGGTATAAGACTATAAGGGATACGTCTTACTGAGCCTAATACATAAAATGAATTCTTTTTAATTAATGAATATGTAATTAGGAATATTAATAGAGACGTTGCGAAAACAAGACATATAATCCACATTTCAATATTAATATAATTGCTGATGGCTAAAAATATAGTAGTAAGTGATAAATGGATAAGTGATACAATACATAATAACTTATTTTTTAATTTGATATCTGATACATCAAATACTGTAATTGGTTCTTTAAGCTTTTTATGGAATAGAATGAATAAAGTAATAAATGTAAATATACCAGTTAATAATCCTGGAATAATCATATGTAAGAAATAATCTAAGAAGCTAATATTAAATATTGATGATAAATAAATATTAGTGGGATTACCAATTGATAAAATCATTGAATAAGTATTAGCGGCTACGAATTCCATTACTAGATATGGAATAGGATTAATGTTTCCTCTTTTAGAGAAATATAAAATAAAAGGAGTAAATGTTAATATAACGATATCGTTAGATGTAAAGATAGTAAGAATTGATACCAATACATATAATGAAATAAATAGCTTAATTTGGCTTGCCTTAAACTTATTAATAAATTTATAAGCAATGTAATTAAAGAATCCTGCTTCATCAAGGGCAATCGACATTAAAGATACACAAATAAATAGAACTAAAATCTTTAATGGATTTAATGAAGAATTAGAAGTAATAATGCTAAATAAATCATCCTTATTAAATAGTGGGAAGATTAGTAGTATTAAGGCTCCAATTAAAACTGGTATATAAAATGTATCAGTCTGAAATCCTTTAATTCTTAATGATGGAAATTTTAAAATTAAAAATATCATCGATATAATCGATATTACCGAAATAATTATTACAGGAATCATAAAATCACCGCTTGATATTATACTTTAAATCATCTTTATTAACAACATAATTTTTTTGTAAGAAATCGTAAACTTTTATTTTAATAAAAGCACTATTCCTTTAATTGACAAAAGACATAATTCAATTTATAATATATAAAGAATATCGCGCATTAAAAATGCGCATATAGAAAGAGGTATAAAATGAAAAAGTTTGATATTTTAAATCAAATCTCTAAAATTGGTGTAGTTGCAGTTGTTAGAGGAAACAGTAAAGAAGAAGCAATCAAGATTGCTGACGCTTGTATTGCTGGTGGTGTTACTTGTATTGAATTAACATACACTGTACCAGGAGCTCGTGCTATTATTGAAGCATTAGTTGAAAAGTATGCTGGTAACAAGGAAGTAGTTATCGGTGCTGGTTCAGTATTAGATCCTGAAACTTGTAAGGGAGCAATCGAAGCTGGTGCTAAGTTCATTGTTGCACCTTCATTCAATGAAAATGTTGCTAAATTAGCTAACAGATACCAAATTCCTTATGTACCAGGAACTCAAACTATTAAGGAAATCGTTACAGCTATGGAATATGGTTCAGATGTAATCAAAGTATTCCCTGGTGATATCCTAGGACCTAGATTCGTTAAGGACGTTAAGGGACCACTTCCTTATGCTAACTTAATGCCATCTGGTGGTGTTGATATCGACAACATTAAAGATTGGGTTAAGGCAGGAGTTGTTGCTGTATCAGCTGGTTCAAGCTTAACTGCTGGTGCTAAGAAGGGTGACTTTGCATTAGTTACTGAAACTGCAAAGAAGTTCATTGCTGAATACAACGCTGCAAAGGCTGCAAAATAATATAAATAAAATCTAAAACCCTGTTAGGAGGGCGTATATGGAAAAGATTATAACATTTGGTGAGATAATGATGCGTCTATCTACACCTGATTATGCAACAATCAATCAAACTCATGAATTTGTTGTTAACTATGGCGGTGGAGAAGCAAATGTTGCCGTTGCCCTAGCTCATATGGGACATAGCACATACTTTATGTCAAAGCTTCCACCAAACCAATTAGGTGATGGCGCAATTACTCATTTATTATCAAATAATGTTAACACTAAGTATGTTGTTAGAGGTTCAACTACAATTGGTATTTATTTCCTTGAAACAGGATTTGGTGGTAGACCATCAAAGGTTATTTATAACAGAAAGCACTCTGCTATAACAAGAATTCAAGAAGATGAATTCAATTGGGAAGAAATCTTTAAGGATGCAACATGGTTCCATTTATCTGGAATCACATTAGCCCTTGGCGAGAGAGTAAGAAAGGTTGCTCTTAAAGCTGTTATGGAGGCTAAGAAATACAACGTTCCTGTAAGCTTTGATTTTAACTATAGATCAAGACTTTGGACTGTTGAAGAAGCAAGACCAGTATATAAACAATTTATGGAATATGTAGATATAGTATTTGCAAGCTTCTACGATGCTAATACAATTCTTGAAATTCCACTAAGTGATGATTTTACTGGAACTACATTATCAGAAAAAAGAAGAGATGTATTCCCTAAGATGATTAGAAAGTATAATCTACATTATATTTTCGGTACAGATCGTGTTGTTTATACAGCAACTGATAACTCTTTAGCTGGATATTATTTCAAGCTACAAGATGATAAGCTATCTTGGGAATTAACAGAACCTATCCGTTTTAATATTTATGATAGAATCGGTGGCGGTGACGCCTTCGCTTCAGGAGTAATTCATGGTTTATTAAAGAACTATAATGATCCTGCATATGCTGTTAGATATGGTCTTTCTACATCAGTATTAAAGCATACAATTTATGGTGATGCATCAACATTCTCATGTGATGATATCGAAACATTTATGGCTGCAAATGGAACAGCTGAAGTAGTAAGATAATAAGGAGAATTATAATAAAATGATAGTTGGAAAATTAGTAGATCTATACCGTTATAAGGGTATAGCAAAGAATATCGATACTGCAATTGATTGGATGCTATCTTTAGGTATTGAAGGAATGCTTGCATTACCTAAGGGTAAAACAGTAGTTGATGGTACAAATGTATATGCAAATAGAGATACATATGTAGCTAGACCACTTGAAGAATGCTTCTTCGAAAATCATGAAAATTATATTGATATTCAAGTAGTATTAAAGGGGAAAGAAGTAATTGGTTATACACATATTACTAACCCTGATTTAAAGGTAACTACACCTTATAACCCAGATAAGGATGTTACAAAATATAATTATGATCCAAAGGGTGCTGTATTCTTCACATTAGAGGAAGGATTCGCTTTAGTATATACTGAGGATGCTCACCTTGCTAAATGCAAGGCAGATGACAACATTACTGAAAAGTTAGTTGTTAAAATTAAAATTGAAAAATAATAAAAAACAAGGAGAAAATAATGAAAAATTTAAAGTTTAATTCAAAAAAAGTAGTAACAATGGGCGAAATTATGCTTCGTCTTTCTACACCAGCTAATACTCGTTTCGTTCAAGCTAACCAATTTGACATCATCTTCGGTGGTGGAGAAGCTAACGTTGCAGTATCATGTGCTAACTATGGTTTAGATGCTTATTTCGTATCTAAATTACCTGACAATCCAATCGGACAAGCAGCTATCAACTCTTTAAGAAGATATGGTGTTGATACTAAGTATGTTGCACGTGGTGGAGATAGAGTAGGTATTTACTATTCTGAAACTGGTGCTTCAATGAGAGCATCTGTAGTAGTTTATGACCGTGCTCATTCAGCTATAGCAGAAGCTAAGCCTGAAGATTTCGATTTCGATGCAATCATGAAGGATGCAGGTTGGTTCCACTGGTCTGGAATTACTCCAGCTATTTCTGATGCTTCAGCTAAGTGCTTAGAGCAAGCTTTAATCGCTGCTAAGAAATATGGTGTAGTTGTTTCTTGTGACTTAAACTTCAGAAAGAAATTATGGACTTCTGAAAAGGCAATTTCTGTTATGAAGCCTTTAATGAAGTATGTTGACGTATGTATCGGTAACGAAGAAGATGCTGAATTATGCTTAGGCTTCAAACCAGATGCAAACGTAGAAGCAGGTGAAACTGGTGCTGCTGGTTACCACAAGATTTTCCAACAAATGGCTAAGGAATTCGGATTCAAGTATGTAGTTTCTACATTAAGAGAATCTTTCTCAGCTACTCATAATGGTTGGAAGGCATTAATCTATGATGGTGAAGAATTCTATGAGTCTAAGAGATATGACATCAACCCAATCATTGACCGTGTTGGTGGTGGTGACTCATTCTCTGGTGGTCTAGTTTATGGTTTAATGACTAAGGCAACTCAAGGGGAAGCTCTTGAATTCGCAGTTGCTGCATCTGCATTAAAGCATACAATCAACGGAGATTACAACTTAGTATCTGTTAAGGAAGTTGAATCTTTAGCTGGTGGTAATGCTAACGGACGTGTTCAACGTTAATTAAAAGAATAACTAGCTTTAAGAAGTGCCACTATTTCGTGGCACTTTAAGAGCGTATTAGAGGTACTATTATGAAAATCGGAGTTAGAGTCCATGATTTTGGAAAATCAGATGCTAAAACTTTAGCTAAAAAAGCTAAAGCAATTGGATTTGATGGCGTTCAATTAGTTTTAAATAAGGCAATAGAGGGTGAATCTGGCCTAGCTGGAACATTATCTAAAGAAAAGGCTAATGCATTTTATAATGACTTCAAGAACGAAGGATTAGATATTTTTATGCTTGGTGCATATTTTAATCCTGTTCATTCTGATAAAGAAAAGGTAAGATTATTAACTGAAAAATTTAGAGAGCATTTAAAATTCATGAATGATTTCCATGCTGGCTTCGTAGGAAGTGAAACAGGATCATTCAATGATGATAAATGGACATATAATCCTTTAAATAGAACTGAAGAAGCCTTCCAAGAGGTTAAAAGAATCTTCAAGGATTTAGCTAATAGTGCTGAAGAATATAATGCTAAAATAGCATTAGAAGGTGCCTTTGGTCACTGCATGTGGGAGCCAAAGAAGCTTAAGAGACTTGTAGATGAAATAAATTCAGATACAGTTTATTACACAGTTGATATTTACAATTATTTATCTAATGAAAATTATAATGATCATACAAAGATTTTTGATGAATGCATTGAATTATTCAATGATAGAATTGTAATATTCCACATCAAAGATTATGTAATTGAGGATGGCAATTTAAAACAATGCTGTATTGGTAAGGGTAATATGAATTTCGATTACATGTTACCAATAATTAAGCAAAAATGCCCTAATGCATACCTAGTATTTGAGGGATCAAAGCCTGAGGATATGCAATTCTCATATGATTTTATAACTAAAAAATTAGAAAATTGTTAAGAGGAGTATAAAATGAAATTAGATGTAAGATACGCAAATCATCCTGATGATTCAAAAAATTATGATACTACATTATTAAGACATCATTATTTAATTGAAAAAGTATTCGAACCAGATGATATTTTATTAACCTATTCACATCAAGATAGAATTATTGCTGGTGGTATCATGCCAGTTAATATGGCTTTAAAGCTTGAAGGCTCAAGCGAAATGAGAGCTAAATATTTCTTAGAGCGTCGTGAAATGGGATTCATCAACATTGGTGGCGAAGGAAAAGTTAAAATTGATGGTAAAACATATGACATCAAGCATAAAGATGGTATGTATATCGGTCTTGGTGTTAAGGATATCGAATTCTCATCAAATGATAGAAAGAATCCTGCAAAATTCTATATGACATCATCACCAGCTCATAAGACATACCCTACAGTATATATTGCTTATACTAAAGAAAATTTAAATGCTTTCAAGGGCGATATTAAGGCTGTAGAGTGCATTCACCAAGAATTAGGTGATGAAGCTCATATGAATAAGAGAATTATTAACAAATATATTAACACTGCAATTATTGATTCATGTCAATTAGCAATGGGTATGACTGCATTAGCTACAGGCTCATGCTGGAATACAATGCCTTGCCATACTCATGAAAGACGTATGGAGATATATTTCTATTTCGACTTCCCAGCTGAAGATAGAGTATTCCATTTAATGGGTAAGCCAGATGAGACTAGACACATCGTTATGGCTCCAGAGCAAGCAGTAATTTCACCAGCATGGTCTATCCATGCAGCATCTGCAACAATGAATTATACATTCATTTGGGGTATGTGTGGTGAAAACCAAGATTATGATGATATGGATCATATCAAAACATCTGATTTAAAATAGTTAAAATGGTAAGTCTACCTTTAAAAGACAAAAAATTAGGAGGAAAAAAATATGAATATGAATGATTTTAGACTAGACGGCAAAGTTGCTCTAGTTACAGGTGCATCATATGGTATCGGATTCAACATTGCTTCAGGCTTCGCTGCTGCAGGTGCAACTATCGTTTTCAACGATATTAAGCAAGAATTAGTAGACAAGGGCTTAGAGGCTTATGCTGCAGCTGGTATTAAGGCTCATGGTTATGTTTGTGACGTAACTGATGAAGATGCAGTAAATGAAATGGTTGCAAAAATCGAGAAGGAAGTTGGAGTTATCGACATTTTAGTTAACAATGCTGGTATTATCAAGAGAATACCTATGATTGAAATGACTGCAGCTCAATTCCGTCAAGTAATCGACGTAGATTTAAATGCTCCATTCATCGTTTCTAAGGCAGTTATCCCTGGAATGATTAAGAAGGGACATGGTAAGATCATTAACATTTGTTCAATGATGTCTGAATTAGGCCGTGAAACCGTATCTGCATATGCAGCTGCAAAGGGTGGTCTAAAGATGTTAACTAGAAATATCTGTTCTGAATATGGTGAATTCAATATTCAATGTAATGGTATTGGACCTGGTTATATCGCTACACCACAAACTGCACCACTTCGTGAAAGACAAGCTGATGGATCTCGTCATCCATTCGATTCTTTCATCTGTGCTAAGACTCCAGCTGGACGTTGGTTAGAGCCAGAAGAGTTAGCAGGACCTGCAGTATTCCTAGCATCTGATGCTTCAAATGCTGTAAATGGACATATTTTATATGTTGATGGTGGTATCTTAGCTTATATTGGTAAGCAACCTAAATAATTTAAGATAAAATAATTTGGGTATGAATAAATAAAAAGCCTCATACCCTTTTATTTTTACGAGGTAGGAAAATGGAAGATTTAAGTTTAGAAGAATTAGAAGTATTAGAGGATTTATTAAAGACTGAAATCATGGAAACAACTATGCTTAAAAAAGAAGTTGATGAAAATGATAAGGAAGAATTAATCGAATATCTAGATACTTTAAAGTCAATTCAAACAAAATTATTCTCAAAAAAGTAGAATATAAACTTTTTTTGATAAAAAGATTTGACACAATATATATTTTAATATATAATACTTTTGTTGTAACATGCACCACATAGAAAAGGTTTAAATGATTTAATAATCTACCTTAATAGTGTGTCTTAAAAAATAACAAGGAGGTAACACGACATGTATGCAATTATAGAAACTGGTGGAAAGCAAGTTAAAGCTGAAGTAGGCGAGTTCATTTTCGTAGAAAAGTTAGAAGTTGCTGAAGGTGAAACTTATACTTTCGACAAGATCGTTTTAGTATCAGGTGATGAAACTAAGGTTGGTGCACCATATGTTAAGGGTGCTACAGTAACTGCAAAGGTTGAAAAGCACGGAAGAGGAGAGAAGATTACAATCTTCAAGTATCGTCCTAAAAAGCATTCAGCTTCAAAGAAGGGTCATCGTCAAGCATATACTAAGTTAAAAGTAGAAGCAATTAATGCTTAATTACAATGACTACATATAGCATTAAATACAAAGGTAATGAAGTAACTATTGAGGTTAAAGGACATGCTGAATATGCCGATAAGGGATATGATATAGTTTGTGCTTCAATTTCAATGGCATGTATAATGACAGCCAATCTAATCGATAAAATCAAAGAAATCCGTTACAACATTTTAGATTTGGTATGCCAAGATGGATATTTTAGATTACAAGTTAAGCAATCTGATTCATTAACTCAATCAATAGTTGATAACTTTGTTGAGACATTAGATGAATTACAAAAACAATATCCAAAATATATTAAAATTATAAGCTAGGAGGATTTCAAACATGTTATTAAATATTAACATTCAGTTATTCGCATCTAAAAAAGGTGTAAGTTCTACTAAGAACGGCCGTGATTCTGAAGCTAAGAGATTAGGCGCTAAGGTTTCTGATGGTGAAGTAGTAACTGCAGGTTCAATTTTATATCGTCAAAGAGGTACTAAGATTTTCCCAGGTAATAATGTTGGCCGTGGAGGCGATGATACATTATTCGCTAAGGTAGCTGGTACTGTAAAATTTGAACGTAAGGGTAAGGACAAAAAGCAGGTTTCTGTTTACCCAGTCGCTGAATAATAAGATTTGTTTAAAATGCCCAAAATTATTTTTGGGCTATTTTTTCTCTATTAGGAGGATAATTTATGTTTATTGATCAAGCAAAAATGGAACTATATGGTGGCAAAGGCGGAGACGGTATTGTTGCCTATAGAAGAGAATTAAAAGTTGAATATGGTGGTCCATTTGGCGGAAATGGTGGAAATGGCGGCTCTATTATATTTAAGGGCAGTAATGGTATGTCAACATTACTAGATTTAAAATATAATACAGTATTAAAGGCTATTGATGGTGAAAGAGGAAAGAATAAAGGTATGTATGGTAAGAATGCTGAAGATACATACGTATTAGTTCCTGTTGGAACAACTATTTTCGATCAAGACACAAATAAAGTAATCGGAGACATCACTAAAGATGGCCAGGAGGTCCTTGTTTGCAAGGGAGGACGTGGCGGTAGAGGAAATATGTCTTTCGCTTCAAATACGCTAAAATGCCCTGATTTCTGCGAAAAAGGAGAACCAGGTGAGCATAAATACGTAAGATGTGAGTTAAGAGTACTTGCCGATTGCGGACTTGTAGGCTTCCCAAGCGTTGGAAAATCTACTTTAATCTCTGTTTGTTCAAACGCAAGACCTAAAATTGCTGAATATCATTTCACTACATTACAACCTAATTTAGGTATGGTTAGATTAGATGATGGAAGAGACTTCGTTATGGCTGACCTACCAGGTATTATTGAAGGTGCACATAATGGTGCTGGCTTAGGTCTTGAATTCTTAAGACATATCGAAAGATGTAGAGTAATTGTTCATGTAATCGATATGGCTGCCACAGATGGAAGAAATCCATATGATGATTATGTAATAATCAACAACGAGCTAAAGGAATATAAAATGAATTTATCAAAGAGACCTATGATCGTTGTAGCTAACAAGATGGATATGCCACAGGCAAAAGAGAATTTAGCTGAATTTAAGAAGAAAGTAGATTGTGAAGTAATTGAAATTTCAGCCTTAACTAAGGATAATGTTAAGGAATTATTATATAAGATTGCTGAGACATTAGAAAACACTGAAGAATTCTCAATCTTTGAAGAGGATGAATTAGATGTTGTTGAATACAACCTTAATGAAGAGGATGAATTCTTTATCATTGAAAAAGATGATGATGGTGTATATAATGTTTCAGGAAAGAAGCTAAAGAGAATATTTGATATGACTGATTTTGATTCTGAAACTGCAAGATTTAGATTCGCTAGACAATTAAGAACTTATGGTCTAGATGATAAGCTAAGAAAGCTTGGAGTTAAGAACGGAGATACAGTTAGAATATTTGATTTTGAATTTGAATTTATAGAATAGGCAGAAATGCCTATTTTTTATTAACTTTATGTTAATAATAAGCATTCTAATTGTTGAAAATGCTCATCAAAAATAGTAAAATAAAATTAGGATTTTGCAAATTTTTAAAATACTGTGGAGGTATCTATATGGTTGAATATGAAATCAGAGGCAACATGGTTGTCATTACAGGCTGTTCAAAGGACGAGGTTAACCTTGATTTACCTGATGATATTGAAGACAAGCCAGTTGGTAAAATAGAAGCTAATACATTCAATAATATGACTAATATTAAAAGAGTAGTAGTTCCAGGAACATGTAAGGTTATCGGTGCTTACGCATTTGCCGCATGCTCTAACTTGGAAGAAGTTATTATTGAAGAGGGCGTTGAAACAATTGAGGACTGGGCATTCATTAGCTGTAATATTACAACTATTAGATTACCACAATCTTTAAGAAACGTTGGAAACAATGCATTCCTTGGAAACACAATCAAATCTGATGTTGATGAATTCATGGAAAAGATGAGTAGTATGAGAAGACCTAAAAACCATACTAACAATAAATGCTTTGTATTCCCAATTGAAATGTTAGGTGCTAAAGATAAAATTAAAGATGATTTTATCCAAGCAGAAAGTAAATATGTCGATTCACAATTCGATCAAGTAGAAATGGGAAATATCACAAATCAAGATATGGATATTCCTTTCTTATATGATGGACAAGAATTCGTTATTGCAGTATATAACAGAAAGCCACTAGAAAGCTTAAAGGTTGAGCTAGCAAGTGAAAATAATACAACAATTGGTTTATATTCAGAAAACGATCCTGAATATTTAACACTTCGTGCAAACATCCTAACAAAGGGTCAATTTATCACTGCATTTGCATTCAAGGCTCCATACCTAGAGGCAGTAGAATTCAAGTGCTTAGGTATTGATTCACTTCAATCTGAAGGTATGTATTATTATTTCTTACATATGAAGGCTGAATTATCATGCTTCGGTAACGGTAATTTAGATAATGAATTTGCCTTAAATCAATATAATGATTTATTATTTAAGTTCAGAACTAAATACGCTAATCAAAAACTAAGTGATGAACAAATTCAATTCGTTGAGAATGGATTTGCTGAAAAGATTTTAGTTACAATGGAAGGATTTTTAACACAATTAGATGGTTCACCTAGATTATTATATTTAATGAACTTATTTAAAGTATTATTAGAAGATTCAAATCTAGATTCTGAAAAGCAAAATAAGCTAAGTGAATTATATCAAACATTCCTAATGAATGCATATAATGACCTAAAGGGTATTGAATCATTAACCAAGATAGCATTTGATGATATCGATGACATCATCGTTCAAATAGAAGAAATTATGCAATTAAGCCATTATAATATCGGTGAAAAATATGACGTTCAATTAACTGACTCAGTTGGTAACCCAATCGATATTAATGATGCAAAGAATATGAAGTCTAACTTCATTAATCTAGAACAAAACTATAAACTTCATGGAGACTATTTATATTACATCTACAATGAAGCTCGTCAAATGAATCAAGAATTCAGTATGATGCAATATGAAAGCTACAAGCAAAATGAAGAGGAAGTGAACTAGATGTCTAAGCCTACAATCGCAATAATGTATGACTTCGATAAAACATTATGCACAACAGACATGCAAGAATATGATTTCATTAAGAATTTAGGTATGACTCCATCAGAATTTTGGGGTGAATGCTCTAAATTAACTGAAAAGAATGAAATGGATAAGATTTTAGCATATATGTATGTAATGATTAAAATGTGTAGAGATAAACATATACCACTTACTAGAGAATATCTAAATAATTGTGGTAAAAATGTTGTTCTATATAAGGGAGTTTCTACATGGTTTAACAGAATTCAAAATTATGCAGACAAAATAGGTGTTAATGTTGAGCACTATATAATTTCATCTGGTATTACTGAAATTATAGAAGGAACATCTATTGCAAAGCATTTTAAGCATATCTATGGCTGTAAATTTATTTACAATGAATTTGGTGATGCATTATGGCCAGGGCTTGCAATCAATTTCACTTTAAAAACACAATTCATATTTAGAATTGCTAAAGGAGTTTTAGATGTAAGAGATGATGATAATTTAAATAAGCATCAAAACAGCAAAAAAATTCCTTTTGAAAACATGATCTACATTGGTGATGGACAAACTGATGTACCATGTATGAAGCTATTAAAGGATAAGGGTGGTAAATCAATTGCCCTATATCCATCATTAAATAAACGTAAACAAGCATTAAAGCTTGTTGAGGATGAAAGAATTAACTATGTTTGTGTCGCTGACTATTCTCAAAATTCAACATTAGAAAAAATAGTAAAGCTAATGATGGATTCAGTTGCTACATTAAACGAGCTAAAGGAAAAAGAACAAAAGCAAATACAAGCATTTATAAAAGCTAGTGAGGCATAAAATGAAAATTAATTTTTACAATAACTCAAATGAAAAGGTATGGAAATACCAAAGATTAATAAAAAGAATCTTTAAAACAATCAATAGAAAGGATTCATTCAATCTAATCTTTGTTACTGAAGAAGAAATTAAACAAATCAACAAAGAATATAGAAATATTGATAAAGTAACTGATGTAATTTCATTTGCTGCAATCGATGATAATGATAGATCTGATTTCTATTCATTAGGTGATATTTTCATTTGTGTTAAAAGAGCATATTCTCAAGCAGAAGACTATGGTCATAGTGCAGCAAGAGAATTTGCATTCCTAGCTGTTCATGGCTATCTTCATTTATGTGGCTTTGATCACATGACTAAAGAAGATGAAGAAGTTATGTTTAAAATTCAAGATGATATTTTAAATAAGGCAGGTATTAAAAGATAATGTATGACAAAAACATGCTACTAGATATGGCATTAGTTGCTAGATGCAATGCATATGCACCATATTCTAAATTTAAGGTTGGTGCTGCTATATTACTATCAAATGGGAAATATATCACAGGATGCAATATTGAAAATTCATCATATGGATTAACAAATTGTGCTGAAAGAACTGCATTATTCAAATTAATAAGCGAAGGCTATACAAAGGGTGATGTAGTTGCTATGTGTATAACTGGTGAGGCTGATGATGTTATTTACCCTTGTGGAGCATGTCTTCAGGTTATGTCAGAGCTATTAAAGGATGACACACCTATTTTATTAACAAACATTAATAGAAGAATGAAGGAAACAACAGTATCTGAATTATTACCATATCAATTTACAATAAAGGATTAAAATATGAATATTGATACATATAAATCAGGCTTTGTGGCTATTATAGGTAGACCAAATGTTGGTAAATCAACATTTCTAAATAAAATAATCGGTAAAAAGATAGCTATAATGTCAGACAAGCCTCAAACAACCAGAAACAAAATATTAGGTATTAAGACTACTGATACATATCAAATAGCATTTACTGATACACCAGGCATTCATAAGCCAACAACCGAGCTTCAAAAGAGAATGGTTAACGCAAGCTATGATGCTACCTCAGGAGTAGATGCTATTATTTTTATGACTACACCAGTTAAAGAAGTATTACCTGGAGATCAAATTATCATAGATAATTTAAAGAAGACTAGAATACCTGTTTATTTAGTAATTAATAAGGTAGATCAATTAAAGAAATTTAATGATATTGACCTAACAATTGCTAAATACATGGATTTATATCCATTCCAAGGTATTTTCCCTATATCAGTCCTAGAAGATAAGAATGTAGATGTATTATTAGATACATTAGTTAAGGCATTACCTTTTGGACCTAAATTTTATCCTGATGATATGATTTCAGATCATTCTGAAAGATTCTTAATTGGTGAATTAATAAGAGAAAAAATCTTATTATTAACAAAAGAAGAGGTTCCTCATTCAATTGCTGTAACAGTAGATTCTATGAACCAATCAGAAGAAAACCCTGAATACATGGATATCTATGCTACAATTTATGTTGAAAGAGATAGTCAAAAGAAAATCATAATAGGTCATAACGGAGATTTAATTAAGACAATAAAGGAAAAATCAAGAAATGATATTAAAAAATTAATTAATTCTAAATGTCATCTTGATTTATGGGTTAAGGTTAAAAAGGATTGGAAGGATAGACCTAATGATTTAAATAATTTAGGCTATTCAAAGGACGATTTCTAAAATGAAAAATGAAGGAATAATTATTAAGACTATTCCTTACAAGGAAACCTCTAAAATTGTTTATCTTTACACAAATGATGGAATTAAAAGCGTTAAAGCTTTAGGTGCTAAAAAGCCTAAAAATAACAGCTTTGGCTTTGGAGAAATAGGAAATATAGTATCTTATATATCATCTGATTCTAATTTTCCATCAGTTAGTGAATATGAAATATTATATTCATCATATAAACTAACATCAGATTATAATTCAATAATGGCATTATCTAAAATAATAGAATTATTAAATAATATACCAGAAGATTCTATTCATCATCGTATTTATCCATTTGTTAAAAATATAATAATGAATTTAGAAAATAATCCATTAAAGGCATTATCTATATTTTTAATTAAGATGACATTTAATTTTGGTGTTTCGCCTAAATTAGATTCATGTATTATTTGTGGTAATGATAATGTTATTGATTTTGATTTTAAGCTTGGTGGAGCTATATGTATAAATCATTCTAATAAAGATAATGAATTCTTATCTATTATTAAAGAATATTATAAAGAGAAAAAAGAAATAGAAGAATATTCAAATTGTGATTATAAAAAACTATTATCATATTTAAATGAATATTATTTAATTCATACAAATATTGATTTAAAGATTAAGTGGTGAGATTATGAAAATTGATTTTAATAATATGAATGCCGAAATTAAAAATAATTTCAACAATGGTGAAAAATATTATGAAGTTAAAACATATTTTGATGGAATTAATAAGATAATGTATGGTAAATTAATTCCAGGTGCGTCTATTGGGTTACATACTCATACAGAAAATGCTGAAATAATATATGTTTTAGAAGGTTCTGGTAAAAACATTTGTGATGGAAAAGAAGAAAGATTAAATGCTGGTGATGCCCATTATTGTCCTAAAGGATCATCTCACACATTTATAAATGATACAGATAATGATTTAATCTTTTTCGCAACAGTAGTAAAACAATAAAAGCCAATCAAATTGGCTTTTTATTTTTCATTTAATTTCTTTTCTAAATATTCAGGTAATTCTTTAAATCTTTTTCAGTATTTATATTATTCTTATCAATAAAATCAAACACATATGTATCTTTAAATAATTCATTCAATGAATCATCAGTTTTAATAGCTCTAGAAGTATTTGGTTCTATTAAAGATCTTTCATATGATTTCATAGCTATTTGATTTAATACCATAGATCTAGACCAACCATATTTATGTGTGGCATTAATGTAATATAACATTTCCTCGTGAGATTTAGATTTTTGCATAATTGTAATAATTGAACCCCAAGGTATTTGGGGCACAGGCTGTGCCCTAATTTCTTCAGATGTAAAAGCAAAAGCGAATTGACTCATTCTTTTTAACTGATCATAGCTAAAACCTTTTCCATATTCTTTTAAATCGTTAGATAATCTTTCAATATATTTATTACCCCATTTCTTTCTTTGGTTAATAATAGTACCTATTTGATAATAAGTAATTATCATTTGACTATTAACAATAACCATAGCTTTATTTTGGTTATTTTTAATAGTTTCTTTGATTTTTTGCAAATCAAAAATATAATCTTTTTCAATTAATTCATTCATTTAAATTTTTCACCCCTCATATAATATTAGTCAAAATATAATGAAAAATTGAAAAAATATTTAAAAATTTTTTTTGAAATAGTTTTGTTTTTGTGTTATTTTTTCCTTTAATAATATAATAATAGATTTATAATACAATACGAAAGAGAGGTAATGATCATGACTAAAGAAGAACGTCAATTAAAAAAGCGTGACATGATTTTAAATGGAAACATTTTAAAAACTATTATAGTCATTTCATTGCCAATTCTATTTTATAATGTATGTAATTACCTATATGGTATATATGATATGATGATTGTTCAAGTCGCGCATATTGGTGAAGCTGCAGATGTTGTAATACTTGATCAAATTAAAAATATGATTCAAACATTTGGTGGAGCTATTGCTACAGGAGGAGGAATCCTAATTGCTAAAAAAATAGGAGAAAAAGATATTGAAGGGGCAAGAAAAGCATCTAATACATTCTTTACGATTGCCCTAATTATTGCCTCACTTACTTTACTTTTTATTCCTCTAGCAGTTCCTTTCTTGCAACTTTTAAAAACTGATAAATCAACAATCGATAATGCCTTAGGATATTTTAACGTTCAAATGGTAAATCTATTTATAATGACATTAAATTCATGTTTTATTGCTTTAGAAAAATCAAAAGGAAATACTTTTAAAATATTTATTTTAAATTTAGGTGTTATTGCTATAAAAATTGGTTTAACTACATTATTCGCTTTTGGTCCATTTGAAGGTGTAACAATAACTTGGCTTGCTGTTGCGACACTAATTGCTCAAGGCTTTATGATGGTTATAATGGTAATAATATCTATATTACCATCTAACATATTAAGAATTACACCAAGAAGTTTAAATTTAAAGAAGGAATATTTACTAATTATCCTTAAATTATCTCTTCCTGTATTTATTGGAAGATTCTTATTCCACTTTGGTAAGGTAGCACTAAATTCAATGGCTACAGATCACTATGGAAAGACAGTTGTAGGTGCCCTAGGTATATCAAATACTATGGCAGGTCTTCCTACTAATATGATTAACTCATTTGAAGATGGTGGGTCAACTATTGTAAGCCAAAATTTTGGTGCTGGAAATGGAAGAAGAATTAAAAGATTTTATTTGATTAATATGATATTAGTTTCAACAATATCATTAATTTCTGTAATAGTATTATTCTTATTAAAAGAACCTGTTGCGAAATTCTTTGCAGGAAATGATGAAGAATATAGAGTAATTATTGTAAATATCTTTAAATGGGAAATACTAGATGTCTTATTTACAGGTATAGCTGGTGCTTCAAATGCTATATTCTATGGCTTTGCCAAGACAAAAATTACAAGTGTTATGTCAATGGTAAATCTATTTGGATTTAGAATTCCTACTATTATGTTATTGATGTATGTGGTTCACTATAATTATGAAGCATGTGGTATCGCAATGTTTGTATCTAATACATCGGCAGGAATTATAACATTCTCTTTATGTCTATACTTTATGCTTACAATTGAGAAAAATGAAAGATATAAGCTTCTTTTTCCCACTAATGAATTGACAACAACCTAAAATAATATTAAAATAGTTTCATAGCGTTGAAATGAAGGAGTATCCTTATAATTTATTTTAGAGAAGATATGGTTGGTGAAAATATCTATAATTATAAAGAGAAGGTAGTCATGGAGCTTAAATGATGAGAAACATAGATTAGTCATTTACGTGAACTCGCGTTAAGAGAAATGAAGAGCTAGATATTTATATCTAGAACCAAGGTGGTACCGCGGCTATGTCGTCCTTAGAATATTTTTCTAAGGACTTTTTTTTATGAGAATAGCAGGAAAAAGATTATTAATCAGAGATATTACATTTAAAGATGACAATGATTTTTTTGAATATGCTAAAAGGGATGAGGTAGGTCCTGATGCTGGGTGGAAGCCAATTCCAACAATCGAGGTGGCAAGACGAGTCATCGCATCCTATATTTTAGCTAAGGATGTCTTCGCTATTGAGCTAATAGAGGAGAAAAAAATGATTGGTACTATATCTATTTATAATTATGGTATTAGAAAATATAACAAGGTTAAGCAATTAGGCTTTTCTTTAAATCCAGATTATTGGAATAAGGGTTATATGACTGAGACAGTAAAAATGGTAATTGATTATATCTTTAACAACACTGATTGTGAGGTTTTAGAGGTCGGTCACCATAGTGATAATTATAAAAGTAAAAGAGTAATAGAAAAATGTGGATTTTTATATGATGGAAGATTATGTAAATATAAAAAGCTATATGATGGAAGGCTAGTAGACGCAGACTTCTATTCAATGACTAAAGAAGATTATGAAAGGATGAAGAGATATGAGTAAGGAATTAAAGCCTAAATATGATTTTAATGAAGTAGAACAAGGTAAATATGATTTTTGGTTAAAGGGTGGATTCTTTGAGGCAGGAGATAAATCAAAGGAGCCATTTACAATTGTTATTCCACCACCAAATGTTACTGGTAAGCTTCATTTAGGACATTCATGGGATACAACATTACAAGATATTATTATAAGAAGAAAAAGAATGCAGGGCTATGATGCATTATGGCTACCTGGTATGGACCATGCCGGTATTGCAACACAAGCAAAGGTAGATGCAAAGCTTAAAGAACAAGGCATTTCAAGATATGATATAGGTAGAGAAGCATTCTTAAAGGAAGCTTGGAAATGGAAAGAAGAATATGCTAAAACTATCCATTCTCAATGGGCTGCCTTAGGATTATCACTAGATTATACAAAAGAAAGATTTACATTAGATGAAGGCTTAAATAAGGCTGTAAATCATGTATTTATTACTTTATATAATAAAGGATTAATATATCAAGGCGAAAGAATTATTAACTGGGACTGCCAAGCTAAAACAGCATTATCAAATATTGAGGTAGAGCATCAAGATGATGAAGGTGCATTCTATTATTTCAATTATCCATTTGTTGATTCAGAAGGTGCTGTAACTATCGCTACAACAAGACCAGAAACAATGTTTGCTGACCAAGCAGTAATGGTTAATCCAAATGATGAAAGATATAAATCATATATTGGTAAAAAAGTAAGAATTCCTGGTACTGATATCATTATTCCAGTTATTGCAGATGAATATGTAGATATAGAATTCGGTACTGGTTGTGTTAAGGTTACACCAGCACACGATCCTAACGACTTCGAAGTAGGTAAAAGACATAATTTAGCTATGCCACTTTGTATGAATGATGATGGTGCAATGAATGAAATGGCTGGCAAATATAAAGGTATGGATAGATTTGAATGCCGTAAGGCATTAATCAATGACCTTAAGGCTGAAGGCTTATTCATTAAAGAAGAAAAAATGATTCACTCTGTTGGTCATAGTGAAAGAACAGGTGTAGTTGTTGAGCCTAGATTATCTAAACAATGGTTTGTTAAAATGGATATTTTAGCAAAACAGGTATTAGAAAATGATGAATATAGATTCGTACCTGAAAGATTTAAACAAACATTAGAGCATTGGTTAACTGATATTCAAGATTGGTGTATATCTCGTCAGCTATGGTGGGGTCATAGAATTCCAGCTTGGTACAAAGATGACGAAGTTAAAGTACAAGTTGAATGCCCAGGTGATGGATGGAGACAAGATGAAGATGTATTAGATACTTGGTTCTCAAGTGCACTTTGGCCATTCTCAACTCTTGGCTGGCCAGAAAAGACAGACCTATTAGATCGTTATTATCCAACTAATGTATTAGTTACAGGATATGATATTATTTTCTTCTGGGTTGCAAGAATGTTATTCCAAGGCGTTGAATTTACAAAACACGCACCATTTAAAGATATTTTAATCCATGGTTTAATTCGTGATAGCCAAGGAAGAAAGATGTCTAAATCATTAGGTAATGGTGTTGACCCATTTGATGTTATCGCAAAATATGGTACAGATTCATTAAGATATTTCTTAACAACAAATTCTGCCCCAGGTCTTGATTTAAGATTTGATGAAACTAAGATTGAATCAAGCTGGAATTATTTAAATAAGATTTGGAACATATCTAGATATGTTATGATGAATTTAGGTGATGATTTTAAGGAAACTAAGATTGAAAAATCTAAATTAAATCTAGCATCTAAATGGATTTTAGCTAAACTAAATAAAGTAATTGAAAATGTTGATTACAACATGGAAAAATATGAATTCGGTGAAGCTGCAAGAACTCTATATTCATTCGTATGGGATGATTTCGCATCTTGGTATGTAGAAATTTCTAAGGTAGATTTACAATCAGATGATAAATCTAATATTCAAATGACTAAGAATGTATTAGTTTATGTATTAAAATCAATTGTTAAATTATTACATCCATTTATTCCATTTATCACTGAAGAAATTTATCAAGCACTACCTCATACTGAAAAATCAATCACAATTTCAAGCTGGCCAAAGGCTAACAAAGAATTTGATGATGAAGAAGCAATTGAGGCAATCTCTGATTTAATTGAAATTATTACAGCAATTAGAAATGAAAGAGCTAAAGCTAATAAGGCTCCTTCAAAGCCAATTGATATTAAAATCTTCGCTAAGGATAATGATGTTAAGAATATAATTAAAAATACAACAAATTATTTAATTAAATTCACTAACCCTAAGAATCTAGAATTCCTAGAGGCTGATATTCCTGCCAAGGATTATTCAGTAACAGTTCTAACAATGGCTAAGATTTATATTCCTACATCTGACCTTGTAGACAAGGAAGAAGTATTAAAGAAGCTAATGGCATCTAAACAAAAATTAGAGGCTGAGCTAGATCGTAGTAAAAAGATGTTATCTAATGAATCATTCATTAGTAAAGCACCAGAAGCTAAGATTAATGCTGAAAAGGCTAAATATGAGGAATATAAGAATCAATATGAGGAAATATTAAAATCAATAAAGGAATTAGGCTTATAATGTTTAATACAATTTCTGAGGCATTAGATTATTTATATAATCAAAGAAATAATCATAAAGATTTAGAAAGAATCAAAAGATGTATCAAGAAATTAAATATTGATTTAAATTATAAAAAAATTATTATTTCCGGAACTAATGGAAAGGGCTCAACAGCCCTTTTTATTAAAAACATATTAAAAAATAGCTCTAAGGTTGGCCTATTTACATCACCATTTGTTATTTCATTTAATGAAAGAATAATGATTAATGATAGACAAATATCAGATGCTGAAATTATTCATTATATGAATAAATTAGAAGGAATATCAAATTGGTATAAAGATGAATATAATGAAATAATTCCATTTTTTGAATTAGTTTTATTAATGGCATTATTATATTTTGCTGATAGAGAAATTAATATTGCCATCTTTGAATGCGGAATTGGTGGATTAAATGATTCATGTAACGCAATTGATTCAGATATATCTATAATCACATCAATTGGATATGATCATATGGATATGCTAGGAAATACATTAGAAGATATTTTAAAAAATAAATTAGGTATTACAAGACCAAATGGAAAACTTATTTATTGTAATAAAAATATCAATCTAGATCCTATTTATAATGATTATATTAATAAATTAAATCTAGATGCGACAAATGTATATAATGATGTTAAAAACATCAAATCAGATAACTATACTGAATTTGAATACAATAATTCATTATATAAAACAAAAATGCTAGGATCTTTCCAAGCTTATAATGCCGCCATCGCTATTGCAGCAATAAAAAAGCTATATAATAATTATCCTGATCTATATATAGAAGAAGGAATTAAAAATACTTATCTTCCTGCAAGATTAGAAATAATTAATAATAATCCATTAACTATTTTAGATGGGGCTCATAATATAGATGCCATAAAGGAATCAATTGAATATATCAAGACAATAAAGAATGATAAAAAGCTAATTTGTGTATTCCATTGCTTAAGTAATAAGGATTATAAAAAGATGATAAATGAATTAGATAATTTAGCTGACATATATTTATTCTTTAATCTAAATGATGAAAGAAAAACTAATCTAGATTTATTTATAAATGCGACAAATAAAGAATCACATATTATAAATAACGTAGATGAAATAAATAATTATTTAGATAATAATTCAATGATATTATTTACTGGATCACTACATTTCGCATCATATATAAAAAATTTTAAAAAATAATTAAATCATCTATTTAATATAATTTATGAAAAAACCAAATGAATTTTTGGTTTTTTTATTTTTTATTTATTAATAAATAATTATTTTTATAAAATATGCCATTTTAGATATTTTAGGCAGTTTGACAAAGGATTTTTATTATGCAAAAATACGTTTGGTGATTATATGAAAATGGATTATATAGATAAAAATAATAGACCAAGAGAGAAGCTAATAAATAGTGGTGCATTTTATTTATCAGATGCAGAGCTTTTAGCTATAATGTTAGGATATGGAACTAAAGATGAATCAATAATGGATTTGTCATCTAGATTAATAAAAGAATATGGTCTTAAAGGAATGTTTAATATGAATTATTCTGATTTAATAAAAATATCAGGAATAAAAGAAGCTAAAGCTACTAAGCTTTTAGCTACATTTGAAATTGCTAGAAGAGCAATGAATGATAAAAAGGATGATATTATATTAGCTGAATCAAAAGATGTATATAATTATGTCAAAGATGAATATATTTTATTAAATGAAGAAATATTAACAATTATTTATGTAACTAATTCACTTAAAATAATCGATAAAGAAAAATATACATTATCTGATAGTGGAATGGTAGAGGTACCATTTAAAAAAATTGTATATAACGCAATCAATAAAAATTCAAAAGGAATATTTATGATTCATAATCATCCTGGAGGAAGCTTGAAGCCATCAAGGGCTGATATAAAATCAACAGAAGAATTAAGAGGATTATTATCAAAGCTTGGAATGCATTTGTTTGACAGTATTATAATAGGGAAAAATGAATATTTTTCAATAGCTGATTTTATAGACAATACCAATAGCTTAAATCGATTGAAATTAAATAGAAAATAATATATAATACACTATGTATTTGAGGTATTGATATGTTAAAACATTTGTTTTTAGTTTTAAAAGGAATATTATTTGGTGCTTCTAATCTAATTCCCGGTGCGTCTGGTGGTACAACTTTAGTTGTATGTGGAATATATGAAGAAACACTAGATTCAATAACTAATCTAAAATCTAATTTTAAAAAGTCTATAATCTTTTTATTATTCCTTTTACTAGGAACAATAATAGGAGTAATTGGTGGTTCTTTATTAATAAAGAAGGTATTGCTAGATAAAATTCCATTTATTACATATTGTATATTTGCAGGTTTTATTATTGGTGGTATTCCAGCCTTAATAAAACCACATTTAAAAAGTCTAATTAATCCAAATAAAGAAAAAAGAATTAAACAGATAAAATGGCAATACATACTTGCCGCTATATTAGCAGCTGCTGCTGTATTAGGATTATTATTTTTAGGCTTTAATATCAATACAAGAAGTATACGTTTTGGTGCAACACTTCAAATTAAAGACTATATTCTATTATTCATATGTGGATTCTTTGGAGTATTTGCCATGATAGTTCCTGGAGTATCAGGAATTTTGATATTCTTACTATTAGGATATTATGATATATTTTTAGATGCGATTAATTATATATTTGTTAAAGATTGCTTTTTGGATTCGGTATTAGTTGGTCTTCCTGTAGGACTTGGTATGATTGCTGGATTAATTCCTGCATCACTTTTAATGAAATTCTTATTAAAGAAATTCCCTAATGGTACATTTTTTGCAATCTTTGGATTTGTTGTAGGATCTATTGCTTGTCTATTTATAAGCTTTGCTTATAAAAAGGATTATGTAAATATGACTTCTACAAAAGATATAGTTATTGGAATTATTGAATTACTTGTATTTACTGTAATAAGTTATGTATTATCAACATTCGCAAACAAGAAAAAGGATGATATCAAACCTAAAGCAATTGATGAAGATGCTTTAAGAAATGAAATCTTAGAAGAATTAAGACAAGAAAATATTATTAATGAAAATAATGAATTAATTGAAAAGAAACAAGAAGAAATATTGGACGAAGAAGATATAGAAGGAATAGATGATGATGTATTTTTTCCTGAAATGACAATTAAATGTCCATATTGTAATAGTAAAAACTTTATAGAGATTGAAGAATCACTATATTTATGTAATTCATGTAAAGCAAAATTTAGTATTAAACAATAGATTTAAAATCAAGAAGAATAAATAAGTAGTCATCAATAGGCTACTTTTTTATTTATAATAAATAAAACATAGCTATTTATCAACAAAAAGTTGAACTTGCGAATTTGTTGAGTAAATTCAACTTTTTGTTTATTTACAATTTGTTGATTTATATCTATAATGAAATTGACTTCAAGGGAGGTACAAAACATGTCATTAGGTAACAAAATCAAAGAATTAAGAAATCAAAAAGGTATGACTCAAAGAGAACTTTCAGAGCAACTTAATGTTACTGCGCAGGCAGTATCAAGATGGGAATCTGATGAGGTAGAGCCATCAGTAGGAACAATTAAACAAATAGCAACTATATTTAATATATCTATAGATGAATTATTAGGAAATGAAACTGAACCAGTAGTTGTAGAAAAAGAAGTTGTAGTAGAAAAACCAATAATTGTAGAGAAGCCACTAGTAGTTGAGAAAGAGGTTGTTGTAGAAAAAACTGTAGCTCAGAAACCAGTTCTAGCAATATGTGATTATTGTAATAAACCAATCTATGATGAAAATGAATTAATTAAAATATCCGTTCCTCATCATCATGGTAGAGGTAATAGTAATGTAACATATACAAATTCTGTATATCATAAAGCTTGTAAAGAAAAGAAAGACGCTGAAGATAAGAAGAGAATGGAAGATTATAATGCTTCAAAGAATTCTAAGAGATTAACGATATCATTAATTGTTTCTCCAATTGCAGCATTAATATTATTCTTTATTTTCTTAGGAGTCAGTCAACAGGCTGAACAGCCATGGCAATTAATTGTTTTTGGAGTAGTAGCAGGAATTTTAGCATTCACAACAATTTCATGCTTTATCTTACAAAATAATTTCTTATTTACTTTATGGTTAAGTATAGCAAGCTGGAGTGTTAAATTCCCAGGTATAATATTTACATTTGATCTAGATGGATTAAAATTCTTAATTGTAATGAAATTATTATTTGCTGTATTAGGAGTATTAATAAGCATCGCTGTATTCTTATTAGCATGTGCTATCGCAATGCCACTTTCTGTCTTAGTTTATCCATATGCATTATATGTAAATATAAAGCATAAAAAAGAAGATAAAGATTTTTTAAATTAATAAAAAGCTGTTATTTACATTTTTGTAGATGACAGCTTTTATTTTTTTTAATTTATCATTTTATCTTTTATTCTTTTTGTTGGTATGCTATAATTTTATTATAAGAAAACGATTACAAGAAAGGATATTTTAATATGGTAAACGATAAAATTAGAAACATTGTTATCTTAGGCCATCTTCAAAGTGGTAAAACTACATTAGTAGAATCTTTATATTCAATTACAACTGGAGCTCCTAAGGGTTCAGTTGAAAAAGGTACTACAATTAGTGATTACACTGCAGAAGAAAAAGCTAAGATGGCATCAATCAAATCTGCTATTGTGCCTATCATCTATAAGGATTACAAGATGAACCTTATAGATGTTCCAGGTAGTGACGACTTCATCGGAGAAGCTATTTCAGCAATAAAGGTTGTTAAAGGAGCCGTTATTGTTATTGATGCTTCAAGTGGTATTGAGGTACAAACAGTTAAGCATTGGAATATGCTTAAGAAGAAAAATATTCCAACTATAATCTATGTTAACAAGATGGATAAGGAAGACATTCATTTTGATAACCTAATGGATTCTATTAGAGCAAAATTCGGTAAAACATGTATTCCATTCTGTTACCCAATGGGACACAAGGATGAATTCGATGGATTCGTTAACTGTGTTACATTAAAAGCTAGAAAATATAATGGTAAGGAATGTGAAGATGCTGAAATCTATGATGAGAAGAAGGCAAAAACATTTGAATTACATAATACAATGATTGAAGCAGTTGCCCAAACTTCAGAGGATTTATTAGATAAATTCTTTGCTGGAGAGCAATTAACAGCTGAAGAAATTCAATCAGGATTAAGAAAGGGTGTATTAGATGGTGAATTAACTCCAGTATTAGTTGGTTCAGCAACTAAGAATATCGGCTTACATACAATGCTTGATATGTTCATTGATTATTTACCTAACCCTTCTGATTTAGCACCAATCGTTGGTAAGGATTCAAATGGTAAAGAAATTGAAAGAAAGACTAATAATGATGAACCATTTAGTGCTTTCATTTTCAAGACTATTGTTGATCCATATTCAGGAGTATCTAGTATATTTAAAATTTATTCTGGTATTATTAAGCAAGGTCAAGAGGTTGCAATCCCTGCCTTAGGAAAGAATGTTACAGTTTCACAATTATATACAATTTGTGGTGGTAAGATGACATCTGTTCCTGAATTACACGCAGGTGATATTGGATGTATTACAAAGGTTGATGGTCTTGAAACATCAATGACTATTTGTGATCCAAAGAATGTTATCATATACGATAAGATTGACCTTCCAACTGCAGTTTATTATAAGGGCTTAGTTCCAAAGACTAAACAAGATGAAGATAAACTATCAATGGTATTAGCTAAGATAATGCTAGAAGATAAATCAGTTGAAATTAAGAGAAATGTTGAAACTAATCAACAACTAATCGGTACTTTAAGCTTAGGACATCTAAATTATATTCTTGAAAAGATGAAGAATAGCTATAAGCTAGAAATTAATACAGAAGATGTTCAAATAGTTTATAGAGAAACTATTAAAGCTAAAGCTACTGGTGATGGTAGATATGTTAAGCAATCTGGTGGTTCTGGATTCTATGGTGTTGTACAAATGGATTTCGAACCAGCAAAAGAGAATGTATTCACTGAAGAGGTATTCGGTGGAGCAGTACCAAAGAACTATTTCCCAGCTGTAGAAAAAGGATTCTATGAAGCTTGTGAAAAGGGATTATTAGCAGGATATCCAGTAATTGGTGTTCATGCAATCCTAAAAGATGGTAAATACCATCCAGTTGATTCTAACGAATTAGCATTCAAGATGGCTGCAATATTAGCATTTAAGGATGCTTATATGAATTGTAAGCCAACAATCCTTGAGCCAATTATTAAGATTGTTGTTACTGTATCAAGTGACGTAGTAGGAGATATCTTATCAGATCTTAACCAAAGAAGAGCTAAGGTAGTTGGAATGGATATCAACTCTGTTGGTAACCAAAAGATTACAGCATTAGTACCTGAATCAGAAATTACAGAATATGTAAATGACCTAAAGAGTATTACTCAAGGTGCAGGATTCTTCAACCGTGAATTTAATTCATATGAGGAAGCTCCTCAATTCATTCAGGAAAAGCTAATTGCTAAAGCACAAAAAGCATAATAATTAAGAATATGGATAGCTTTTGACTATCCATATTTTTTTATTTATGATAAAATATTTTTGGTGAATAAAGATGACTGAAGAAGAAATATTAGAATATTCTAAAATATATAAAAAGCATCAAAAAAGATTATCATTTATTATTATGATAATTATAATTGTCATGGGAATAATCCTTATAGGATTAGGTCTATTCATTGCGATATATTTTAAAGAAACATTTATGATAGTCGCAGGAATAATAATGGCAATACTTGGAGGCTTTGATATTCCATTAATTATAAGCTTCAATAAGAAGACTCAAATTAGAATAGATAAAATGACAGAAATAGAAGCAGCTAAGAGATATTGTAAGATCTATGGTATAAACAAATAAAAAAAATAGGCATCAGCCTATTTTTTCTTTTTCTTATCAGTAGATTGAATTCCGTTTGCTTCCTCCATTGAACGCATAACAGCTCTTACTTGCTTTTCAGATGGAGTTCTACCCATTTGAGTCATCATTGCTCTAATAGCAGTCTCATTAATAGGTGGATTCTTTTTTAATTGATTTTGGAATATCTTTCTTGTAACAAAAAATGTAACTACCGCAGCAATTAAAATTGTAACGACAACAATTATAATAAATTGCCATATTTCTAAAGATACAACTGGCATAATAATCCTCTCCTAAATAAAAATATCAATATTATTTTACTATTTAATAATAGAAATTTCAATAATAAAATAACAATTACATAGATATTAAAAAATATATAAATTTTATTAGTTATTATAGACTAACTACCATATTAATTGATATACTATAAATAGAAGTAAGGAGGTAAACGATATGCCTAGAAAAGTAGTTGAGGATACTTGTATTGCTTGTGGAGCTTGCGCTGGTGAGTGTCCAGTTTCAGCAATCACTGTTGATGATGTTTCTCATATCGACGCTTCAGCTTGTATTGATTGTGGAGCATGCCAATCAGTATGTCCTGTTGATGCTATCGTTGAGGAATAATAAGAATTAAGGCCACACTTTTGTGGCTTTTTTTTTGCAACAAAAAAGGACTTCGTTTGAAGTCCTATTTTTTATTGTTCAATATTATCATTAGATTCTGGTAAGATTTCTATTTTCTCTTCATCAGTTGATTCTGATACTTCATTGATTTGAGATTCAGTTTCAGCAGTAGGCTCAGATACCTCATCGATTTTTGGTTCCTCAGCAACTGGTTCTAAAACATCATCATTTTTAACTTCTTCAGTATCATTTGATTCTAATGTTTCATCAGCTGTTGTTTCAGCTTCATCATCTAATGTGAATACATCATCGCTTTTAGCTTCCTTTTCATCATCTAATGCGAATACATCTTCAGCCTTTGGTTGTTCTTCCTCATCTAAATAAAATACATCTTCACCTTTCTTAGGAGCAGTATATGTTTCATTTGAAGAAGTAGAAGTCGTTTTTTCAGCAACTGGAACTACAACAATTTCATCAGAAGTTTTTGGTTCCTCAACTTTAGGTGAATAGTCATATCTAGGTTCATAAATTGCTGCTTGTTCTTTTGATTTTTTAATATTATTTAAAACAATTCTTACAACAACTGATCCAATTAAAAGAGCATATCCTACAAATACTAATAGGAATATAGCAAAGAACTTAGTTCCTAGGAACCTTGCAGTAACATCTCCAAAATCATCAAATATATCAGAAAATGTTTCTTTAACAACTGTCTCATTATATGCTAAATAATCAGCAGATTTTGGATTAGTTGAAAAAGATTTGTATCCATTATCTAAGACAATTGCTTGAAATAATACAACAAGTACATATGTATTGGCAAAAATATTAAATATTAAGCTTGAAGTACTAAAACATGATGTTTTCTTTGTAAGTAGATTTAATAAAACGGTTTTGAATATAAAGACTAATGAAAATAAGATTCCAATATTAAAAAGCTCTGATATACCCTTACTAATACTTGCAAAATTATATGTTTCCTCTGACTCATATCCAATTACTCTACCATACGAATAATCTGCAAAATTTAACATATGATTATTTAGGAAAAACATACCTCCTAATAAAAGAAGAAGAATCATTAAAATAAAGCACGCTCTAGCACCAGCGAATATGAGCATTTTATAATTTTCTTTTAATGAACCATATAAAAAATGTGCTAAAACAGAATAGCCAACAATTACCAAGAAACCAAAAACAATTACTACATAAACTAATGGAAATACACCACCTGGATTTTGTAAGAAGTTATATGTAATTACGGCACCCATAATATATAGTACAAGAGCACTTATAAATTGGGAAATTATTCCTGTATCATTACCTTTAATCAATGCAATTATAAATTTAATAAATGCAATCGTACTTATTACTGAGTATGGAATAAGAACAAATAACGAAAATAAAATAATAAACATTATACCAACAGAAAATATTCTATTATCAGTATTTCCATTTTCAACCAAAGATAAAATAACCCCAAGAGGACTACTCATATCTATAGTAGAAACTGTCGTAACAGGCACAAAAATCATTAATAAAAACATTAAAGTTATGCCAAATAAAAATAAAGCTGCAAATATTCTATTTACAAATTTCTTTTCAATGCTTACAAATTTTGAATTGTACATTTTATCACTCTCCCTATTTAAAAATTATACAATATATGTTTTTTTATATCAATAAAAAAGAGTAGATAACCTTAGTAAGGTATACCTACTCTTTATTTTTTCTTTTTAAATGAATTTTCTGTACCATTTAAAAGTCGTTTATAATTTTTTATATGTCTTAATAAAATTAAGATAGTAGCACATGTAAATAATACACAAAGTGAAACAGTTGTTTTACCAATAAAATATTCTAAGAAATTAAGTGGCTCAATTCCTACAAAATGTAATAACCATCCAACTGTAACAACTGTTAATGCAGCAAATGTAGATCCAAGTGAAACATAACCAGTTGCTAAAACGATAATACCAAATACAATTAAACAAGCTATTGCAGTTAAAGGAGAAGTAATTAATACAACTCCAAGTGATGTAGCAACTGCTTTTCCACCCTTAAATCCTAAGAAGATTGAGAATGTATGACCGATTATTGCAAATGCACCATACCATAATTCCTCAACTGGAGAATTCCAAATTCCATTTTGATGTAAAATCTTAACAAGAATAATAATAGCCATTCCTTTAAACACATCTAGGAAGAAAACAAAGAATCCAAGCTTTTTTCCAAGTACTCTAATCGCATTAGTAGAACCAACGTTTCCACTACCATATTGTCTAATATCCTTATGAGCTAAAGCCTTACCTACAACTAGTCCAAATGGTATTGATCCTATAATATATGAAAGGACCATTAAGCCTATTGCGATAATAGCATTTAAAGCCTCAGTATTTATATCACTTAATAAAAACATAATATCTCATTCCTTCAAACAAAAATATTATACAATTAATACCCTTCTATGTCAAAAATATTATTTTAATATTTTACTTTTCTTGCTATAATTATTCTGGTGATATATAAATGATTTTATACTTTTCAGCGACTGGAAATACAAAATATATTGCTAATAAATTAGCAAAAGATTTAGATGATGAAACTATTAACCTTTTAAAAAAATTAAAAGAAAATGATTATTCTAAAATTCATTCAGATAAGCCTTTTATTGTTTGTGTTCCTATCTATACATGTGAAACTCCTAAATTTGTAAATAAGTTCTTAAGAAATGTAGAGCTTGAAGGAAACAAAGAAATATATTTTATTTTTTCTAGTGGAGGCTATGCAGGAATTGCTAATAATATATGTAAGAGAATAGCTCGTAAAAAGAAAATGAAATATATGGGTAGAAAAGAATTAACTATGCCAAGAAATTATGTAGCAAGTAATATGTATCCAATGCTTCCAAAGGAAGAAATATTAAGAAGATTAAATGAAGCTACAAAACAGATTCATGAAACATCTAAACAAATTTCAAATCATGAAGTTTTAAAGGGAAGACATATTTGGTTATTTGAATCAATAATAACTATTCCTTTTGTTCCAGTATGGACAAAGATTAAAAATAAAACAAAAAAATTTTATACTAAAGATTCTTGTATAGGTTGTTCTAAATGTGTAAATATTTGTCCTATAAATAATATAATACTGGAAAATGGAAAGCCTAAATGGATAACAAATTGTGCTCACTGTATGGCATGTATTTCTAATTGTCCGAAGAATGCGATTGAATATAGAGGCATTACTGAAACAAAAGAAAAATATACAATATCAAAATATATCGATGAAATTGATGAAAAATAGAATGAAATCAGCTTTCATTTATTGAAAAAAAACCAATATTTATGGTATCATAAATAAGATGATTTATTAGGAGGGATTAAATTGGCAGCAAATACATATAATGATGACTCCATAACAGTCCTTGAAGGTCTTGAGCACGTTAGAAAGCGTCCTGGTATGTATATCGGTTCAACTGATGAACGTGGTTTACATCACCTTGTATGGGAGATTGTTGATAACGCAATCGATGAGGCTCTTGCAGGATTTGGTAGAGAGATTATTGTTACAATTAATGAAGATAATTCCATCACTGTTGAGGATAATGGACGTGGTGTACCTTGTGGTATGCACCAAACTGGTAAGAACACAATGGAAATTATTTACACTAAGCTTAATGCTGGTGGTAAGTTCGGTGGTTCAAGCTATAAGACATCTGGTGGTCTACATGGTGTAGGTGCATCAGTAGTAAACGCATTATCAACTTACATGATGGTTACATCTTATAGAGAGGGTAAAATCCATCAAATTAAATTTGAGGATGGTGGAACTAAGGTTTCTAAGGTAGAAATTTTAGGTGATACAAGAAGAACTGGTACAACAGTAACATTCAAACCAGATCCTCAAATCTTTACAACAACAGTTTATCAATATGAAACAATTAAAACTAGATTAAGAGAATCTGCTTTTTTAATTAAAAATTTAAAGATTGTCTTAAAGGATAGAAGAAATAATAAAAAAGATGAATTCTTATATGAGAATGGTATCTCTGAATATGTAGCATTTATGACAACAGGTAAAAAGCCTCTTCATAATGTTGCATATTTTGATGGAACATATAAGCTACCTGATTCAAAAGATGAAATCGAGGTTGAGGTAGCTCTTCAATTTATCGATTCATATTCTGAAACTATCGTTTCATTCGTTAACAACGTTAAGACAAACGATGGTGGTAGCCATGAAACAGGCTTTAAAGCAGCTTTAACTAAGGCATTTAATGATTATGCTCATAAGATGAGATTAATTAAAGATAATGTACAGCTAGAAGGAACTGATATTAGAGCTGGTATGACTGCAGTAGTATCTGTTAGAATTGGTGAAAAATTACTAGAATTTGAAGGCCAAACAAAAGGAAAACTAGGTACTCCAGCTGCCAAGACTGCAGTAGATGCTGTAATTTCAGAGAAGCTAGGCTATTTCTTAGTTGAAAATAAGGATTTATCTGAACAGCTTGTTAAGAAAGCATTAAAGGAAGCTGAATCACGTGCCGCAGCTAGAAAAGCTCGTGAGCAAGCTCGTATGGATAAAAAGGATAAAGGCGAAAAGAATATTTCTGATAAGCTAGCTCCAACAAGTGAAAAGAACAAGGAAATAAATGAATTATATCTTGTAGAGGGTGATTCTGCCGGTGGATCAGCTAAGCAAGGTAGAGATAGAAGATTCCAAGCAATCCTACCTCTAAGAGGTAAAGTATTAAATACTGAAAAGGCAACTGCTGAATCAGCATTAAAGAATGAAGAAATCGCAACAATGATTTATACAATCGGTGCTGATTATGGAACAAATTTTGATTTAAAGAAATGTAATTATAAAAAGATTATAATCATGACCGATGCCGATGATGATGGTGCCCATATTCAGGTATTATTATTAACATTCTTCTTTAGATATATGAAGCCTCTAGTAGAGGATGGAAGAATATATTTAGCCCTTCCACCACTATTTAAGATTACAAAGAGAGGTAAGAAAGAAGAAATCGTTTATGCATGGACTAATGAAGAAAAGGATAAGATTTTAGCTTCATGTAATTGTCCTACAATTTTACAAAGATACAAAGGTCTTGGTGAAATGAATGCAGAGCAATTATGGGAAACAACTATGAACCCAGAGACAAGAACATTAGTAAAGGTAAGCATTGATGATGAGGCAGAAGCTGAAAATCAAATTGAAGTACTAATGGGTAGCGATGCAAATCGAAGAAGAGAGTGGCTAGAAAATCACGTTCAATTCACTCTTGAGGAAGGAGAATAATCATGGCGAAGCAAGAAACATTAAAGAAGAAGCTTGATATTTTCCTAGCTGAAAAATTTGAAGAATTAAAATTAGAGGAAGCACTAGGTGATAGATTTGGTAGATATTCTAAATATATCATCCAAGAGCGTGCTATCCCAGATATTAGAGATGGTTTAAAGCCAGTTCAAAGACGTATCCTTTATGGTATGAATGCATTAAAGGTTACAGCAAATGCTCCATATAAAAAATCAGCAAGAATCGTCGGTGAGGTTATGGGTAAATACCACCCTCATGGTGACTCATCTATTTATGAAGCATTAGTTCGTATGTCACAAAAGTGGAAAATGGGTGTTCCACTTATCGATATGCACGGTAATAACGGTTCAATCGATGGTGATGGTCCAGCCGCAATGCGTTATACTGAAATTAGATTATCTAAGAATTCAGAATATCTATTAGAGGATATTGAAAAACAAACTGTACCATTCGTTCCAAACTTCGATGACGAAGAGGTAGAGCCTACAGTTTTACCTGCAAGATTCCCAAATCTATTAGTTAATGGTAGTATGGGTATTTCTTCAGGTTATGCAACATATATTCCAACACATAATATTAACGAAGTTATTAATGCTACAATTGAAAGAATTAATAACCCTAATATGACCGTAGATGACCTACTTGAAATTATGCCTGGTCCAGACTTCCCTACTGGTGGTATCGTAATGGGTAGAGATGCCATTAGAGAAGCATTCCTAACAGGATCTGGAAGTGTTTGTATAAGAAGTAAATATGAAATCGAAGATATGAATAAGGATGGACAAAAGAGAATTGTCATCACAGAAATTCCTTATGATATCTTTAAATCACAAACAGTTAAAAAGATGGAACAGCTAAGAATGGATGGTAAGGTACCTGATGTAATCGAGGTAAGAGATGAATCAGGTAGAGATGGTCTAAGAATCGCAATTGATTTAAAGAAGGATGCCAATGTAGACGCAATCATTAATTTCTTCTTTAAGAACACTGAATTACAAACAAACTGTAATTATAATATGGTAGCTATTTGTAATAAGCGTCCAATGAGACTTGGTGTATTACCAATATTAGATGCTTATATTGAGCATCAAAAGGATGTAGTTACAAATAGAACTAATTTCGATTTAAAGAAAGCTAAAAAGAGATTACACATCGTAGAAGGCTTAATCAAAATGCTAGATGTAACTGATGAAGTTATCGCAATCATCAGACATAGTAAGAATAAGCAAGACTCTATCGATAACTTAGTAAAAGAATTCGAATTCTCACCTGAACAGGCTGAGGCTATCGTTATGATGCGTTTATACTCATTATCTCATCAAGATATAATGGCACTTCAAGAAGAAAATGTAACTCTAAATAATAACATTTTAGAATACAACAAGATTTTATCTTCTGAAAAGGAATTATTAAAAGTCATTAAGCATGAGTTAGCTGAGGTAAATAAGAATTTAGTTGTTCCAAGAAGAACAGAAATTGTTGATGAGGTTCAATCTATCAAGATTGATGAAACAGATTTAATCTCTAAAGAACAAACAATGGTATCTGTATCTAAGGAAGGATACCTAAAGCGAGCAAACCTTAAAGCATATAATGCTGCCAAATCAAATGGCTTAAAGGAAAATGATTCAGTATTATTCCTAAAAGAGGTTTCTACTCTAGATACATTATTAATCTTTACTAACCTAGGAAACTTCATTTACCTTCCAGTATTTAAGATTCCAGAGGCTAAATTCAAAGAGGTTGGTACATTCATATCAACATTAGTATCTACATCAGCAAATGAAAAATTTGTTGCTGTATTCTCAATATCTAATTTCAATGAGCCATATTCATTAGTATTAGCTACTAAGAAGGGTATAATGAAGCAAACATTATTAAGTGGCTTCCAGCTACAAAGATATATTAAGCCAGTTAGAGCAATGAAATGTAATGACGATGAGCTTGTATCTGTAGATATGATTAAGGACCCACTTGAAATAATGGTATTTACAAAAAATGCTGAAGCTCTACGCTTTAGAGCAACTGATATTTCATTATATGGAACTAATGCTGGTGGAGTTAAATCTATCAATTTAAAGAATGGTGATGAGGTTGTATCTGTAGTATATTGTAATAAGAATGATGACTTCTTATTATTAACTAACAGACAAACAATTAAGAGAATGAAGGTTACTGATGTCTTATTAACTAAGCGTTCAAGATCAGGAAACCCAGTTATTAAGAAATTAAAATCAAATCCATATCTATTAATTGATGCTAAAAAGATGACTCCAAACCAATACAAAGAGAATGTAAAGATTTCATTAATGTATAAGAATGGATCTGATTCAATTGATGCATTCAACCTAAAATATAATGTTTCAGATGCTGGTAAGCAATTAACTCCAGCTGATAATACATTAAAGGAATTAGTTGGCATGGTATTACCAGAGCCATCTAAGCCAGATGATGTAGTATCACCTGAATATCTAGTTGAAGTTAAGCATGACCTATTTACAGATGACTTTGGTATCGAGGAGGAAACTCCTATCGTTACAGCTAAGAAAGCTTCATCACAAGGCATATTTGATGAGTTAGATGCAATCCTAGCTAAAGAGACAGGCAAAAAAATTGATGATTCAATTGATGAATCAGAAAATGAAGAAAAAAAAGAGATAAAATATAAGAAAATATCTTTATTTGATGAGGAATAGGCGAAAATAACGCCTATTTTTCTTTTTAAGCCTTAAAATTGCCCATTTTTTTAGTTTTTATCATTTCAACCAGTATTTGCTAATAGATAATTGAAAAAGATAATATAGATTAAAATAAAGGCTACATCTAAATGTATAGAGCACACTTGAAATTTTTAGGATATTTCTATATAATATAAATATCGAATTATTAGAGGGGACACTATGAGAAAATTTCAAAGAGTTGAAGGCCCTGAGTTACTAGAACAAGTTGAAGAAAAAGAAGAGGTTGAGGAAGTCGAAGAAAAACTTGACGTCAACGGACTCGATATTGTTCTAGATAGAGTAACACATGGTCTAATCGGAACCTTAAAAATTGAAGATGACATGAATAAGCCACTTTTGAGGGTTGGAGATTATGCTCATATTAGAACACCTCAAAGATTAGAGAAAAAGGATTTAGTTTTATATAAAACTCATGATGAATATTTCATCAGACGTATTATAAAATTTAAAGATATGAATATCTATGTAGCTGGTGATCATGAAAAGGAATATCACATTATACATAAGGAAGATATTATTGGTAAAGTAATCGGAAGACAAAGAAAGAAAAGATTCTTAAGCTTCTCATTAAATCCTACAAAGAAAATTTATGTATTTAGAAAGGTAAATCTAGCTTACTTTAGATTAAAAGACAGAGTACTAGATTACGAAGATGATATTAACAACCAAGCATTAGAGAATGCTATGCAAAATATTACTGAGCAACAACAACAAGATGCTCAGCAATATAAGTATGACTTCGACCTTGATTCTGAATTATCATCATTCCTAGATCCAGATGAGCTTGTAAGACAGTTAGAAAATTCTGAAACATTACAGCCTCAGGAAGAGGAAATCCAATATGTTGATGAATTTGGTAACCCAATTGATCCAAATGAAATCACAGATGAGGATGAGGTAGTTGATTATGAAGAGCCTGCTGAAGAAGCTGAGGAAGCTCAAGATGAACAATTACTTGATGATGATGCATCAATTGAAGAATTTGATGATGAAAAGAAAAAGGAAGAAGAATCATATAAAGCAACTTATGATGCTGGAGATTCTGAAGAAAATTAAAATATTAAGCCGTGAAAACGGCTTTTTATTTTTGCCTTTTCATTACGCGCATTATGCGCACATGAACGTACGTACATGAAAAATAATACGAGAAATAGCTTAGAATATATAAATATATATTAAAAAAAGACCAAATTTCGAGCTGAAATTAAAACATTTCGAGTAGGTATCTAGTTTGATTTACTAGATATTAATATAATTACATTATACTTTGTAATTTTTAAAAATAGATAGCAAAATTTGAATATGATCTATAAAAATAAAAAATAGAAGAATAAATATTATCAATAATATTTAAATAGTAAATAATTTACTTATACAGAACAATTTATATTCAGATAAAAAGGTGATTTCATCCAGAATAATATGTAAAAAAGTGGCATAGCTAGGCACTTTATAGAGGATCAAAAAAAATATTTCGGAGTCTATCTAGTTTTAAATACCATATCTAATAATATATTTATATTCACATTTAATTTAATATATTATAGTTTCTAGTCTTTATAATTTATGAGACTCTTGAAAAATTGAAAATATTTCATTTTCATGGTATAATTATATAAATAGATACAATAAAACAAGGGTATAAAAAGGGTAAAAAAATAAATTTCAAAACCTATCTAGTTTTTTAAACAAGATTTTATTGTGTTTATATTCGCATATTTTATTTTTAAAACTAGATTTAATTTGAAAAATAAATTTTTGGTGGTGAAAACTATGAAAATTACAATAGGTGGAAAAGTGCTAGAAATGGCTCAACCACAACGAATTTCGGACATTATTGAGAACAAAAATAGACGTTATATTTGTGCAAAAGTTAATAACCAAATTAAGGATTTAAACTACATTCCAGAAGACAATTCGATAGTAGAATTACTCGATTTAAGTGACGTTCGAGCAGTAAAAATGTATGTTTCGACTCTAAGATATGTCATTGCGATGGCTATAAAAAGATTATGGCCAGCAGCTAGAGCGTTATTCAATTACAGTATTTCTAGATCAATATTCTGTTCAATATCTCATTTTGGACATTCATTTGGACCTGAAAATCTAAAAAGACTAGAAAATGAAGTAATCAAAATAATCAAAGATGATCTTCCTATACACGATACTCTTGTATCGAAGGAAGAAGCAATGAAAATTTATAAGAAGCAAAGCTTCTATGATAAGCTAGAAATGATTAAAAATGTTCCTATAGAGAAAATACCTATCACAGAATGTGATGGTTATTATGATTTCTTATATGATTATTCATTACCTTCAACTGGATTTATCACTAAATTTAAGTTAAGACTTTATTCACCTGGATTCTTAATTTTCTATCCTAGATCAGAATCTAAGGGAGAAATCCCTGATTTCAATGAAGAAAAGGTATTTAGAGATGTATTACGTGAAGCAAATTACTGGAGTAATATCATCAAAATTAACACAATTAATCAGATAAATGGAATGGTTAGAAATGGTAGAGCATTAGAACTAATAAACATTTGTGAAACAAGACATAACGATCAGATAGCTGAAATTGGACGAAAAATATTCAAAGAAGTAGAAAGATTAAGATTAATTTGTGTTGCCGGACCATCATCTAGTGGTAAGACAACATTTACTAATAGAATCAGAATAGAATTATATGCCAGAGGTATAGTTCCATTGATGATATCAATGGATGATTTCTATTTTGACGATCCATCTAAATATCCTTTAGACGAAAAAGGAAGATATGATTACGAGCATCTAAACGCTCTAGATCTAGAACTATTTGATGATGTAATATTCAGACTTATACATGGAGAAGAGGTTGCTCTTCCAAAATTCAATTTTAAAACTAAGAAAAGAACATTTGGTAAACCAATTAAGATTGATTCAAGACAGCCAATTTTAATTGAAGGTATCCACGGATTAGATGATGCTATATGTCCATCAATCCCACTTGAGAATAAATATAAAATATTTATAGCCCCATTAGGACAATATAGAGTTGATGACCATACACCAATTTCATTGTCTGATATGAGACTAGTAAGAAGAATGGTAAGAGATAGAGAAAATAGAAATACACCTCCTGAGCAGACAATTGCATCATGGCAATCAGTTAGAGCAGGAGAATTTAAATGGATCTATAGATACCAAAATAATGCTGATGTAGTATTCAATTCAGAGCTTGCTTATGAGCCTTTAGTATTAGCTAAACATGCTATCCCAGCTCTAAAGGAAATCAAGCCAGATTCACAGTATTATATAACTGCTAGAAGACTATTATTATTGCTTGAATACTATGAAAGTATTTCAGATAAATGGATTCCATGTAATTCGATATTAAGAGAATTCATCGGAGGTTCGATTTTCTATACTGAAGATAAACGCTAAATACAGGCCGAAATTGCCTGTATTTTTCATTTTTGGAGAAATATCAGTAAATAAACCGCCTTCTATAGCAAGACAAGAATAAAAGCATATTAGAGAGATTTTTCAAAAAACATAGTCAAAACGTTTGAAATGACTATGTTTTTTTGTTATAATTCTAGGTGATTTTGGTGGTGATATTTTAATGGAATGTATCAAAACTGTAGACAATACTTTATACACAAATGAGCTTGTAAGTAACCTTACCAAGCTTTACACATACAAGGGAAAAGATTTTTATTACGAAGAAATTTTAAAGAACTTCATGAAAGGGATTGTATCTGATACAGTAGAAAGAGATGTAATCTTTGCATCAAAAATGCTTGAATTACATGTTACAGATGCAAGACTAAAGTTACTGATTAGGAAGGATTCAAATCCAAAAACAAAGGATGAAAAAATAGTCTTAAATCTAAAAATTGTGTTTAAGCTAATCCAAGAAATGGGCACAGATTTAATCCTAGATGCGAATGAATTTTTACAGCTTGGAAATAAGATTTTTGAGGATAAAAAATTCGGTTTTACATCATACATTGTAAAAGAGAACCACGGCTTCCTAAGTGAGGATAAAAGAGTCTCTAGAAGAGACGATTTTAATGAATTAATTAGACTTATGGCAAGAGCATTTAAGCGTAAAATCGAGTCAACTCAGGTCATTACAAAGTTCTTTACAGACCTAATAAATCAACAATATTTTACTGAACACAACAGGTTTATGGCGATATTAATTACCTACTGTTTGTTAGTAAGTCAGCGTTTTAACGTATTCAAATACGTAAGTTACTTCGAATTATATACAAACAAAATGGAAGAATTTAATATGGCTATTGCAAAGGCAAATTTCGGCTATAAAGAAGGCTTTTCAGACACTTCATTATTAAACAACGAGATCATTAATTTGATGATTGAAGGCTATCAAAGCGTTGAAAATATGACTCAAGATTCAAGATACAACAAGGATATTAAGATCAGTAAAGTCGATGCAGCCGCATCTGCAATACTATCTTTAGGACAAAATTTTACAAAAGAAGATATCAAAACTTTATGCCCATATATGTCAGATTCGACTATTAATAGAGCATTAAATGACTTAAAAGAAAGTGGCAAAATTATCTCAAATGGAACTGGTAGATCAGCTACATGGACTAAGCTAGTTGGTAATAACGATCTATCTAGAAGAGATAAACAAATTAATATTTTTGATATGATAGAAGAATAGGCAGCTATAAAAAGTTGCCTATTTTTTTGTTTTTAAATCACGAACAAAATAAAGAAATTTTAAAAATAATCGAAAATATGAAAAAATCAAAGCGTTTTCATTTTATACATAAATAATGTCATTATATTAAAGAAATGTGTGAATGAAAATGAAATTATAGAAAATTATGAAAATTATGTGAAAATATGAAAAACTATGAAAACGCTTTAAATTTCACAGAACAATGGCGAAAATACACAAAAAATATCGCTTTTGAATTATGTGACACTATTTATGTCATTAATATTATTCTTACATAAATAATGTCATTATTAAATAATAATTCAAAAATATAATAAATATATCTAAAATAATATGATAAATATATGGATAAAAAATAGCTAAAAATGAGGTAAAATTTATCGATTTTAAAGAAATAGGAAAAATATAGGGCCGAAAAGGCCTTTTTTTTACTTATTCAATTTCAAAATAGGCATCCAGGAGAGTAGAAGTAGTAGAAGAACTGATCAAGATTCCGTCGCCGTTTAAAATCTGGTGACATGAATCAAAAAGTCTCGTTTCAAATCCAGAAGAGGAAATCGGTCGAAGTAGAGAATTATCCAAATCCAATTTTCTCGATTTTTCGATTTTTTTAGGCTCTCCTGCTAAACATATTCAAATGGTATTCACTGAGCGTGATTAGAGGTCAAAAAACGGCTTAAAATCGTCAAATTAGATATTCAAACACGTTTTTTTGGATGAAAAGAAGCTTTTTAAGGCATCTTTTGAAATCTTAATAAGTTATCATAATATATATTATGTTAACCAATGAATTATGGCTTAACTATGCGGTTTTTTAATCATTTGTGAATAAGTGGATTTGTACACATCTCCTTATATCGCTTAAAAATGGGTCGAAAATACCTATTTTTGACTTAAAAAGCGATCCAGAAGTCGATTGATGCATAATTGCCCATTTGGAATCATTTTGGAGAGTCGTTTCACTCGTTCAAATCACTCTATAATACTCAAAATGGACATGTTCATTTTCAAAAATCGACTTTAAACGTATTCAAAACGAAAAAAAGAGTGTGTTTTAGTAGCGCCGCTTCATTTTTTAGGCCATTTTTAGCTGTCTACTTTCCACCACTCTGACTACATTTTTAATCCTATATCTCTATTTTCATAGTTTTCAATTATTACATATATAATGTATTTAATAATAATATATAATATTATAATAATATACAATTTATAACATTAACATTCTCTTATCTAGTATTTGAAACTAGATACAATTCGAAATTTTTTTCTAGTCCCTACTTCCTCCTATAATTGATACTTGATTTCTGATGATCATTTGGGCTTATGAAAATAGATAAAAATTTATCTCGATTTTTCTCTTTCTATCTAGTATTGAAAACTAGATGCGTTTCGAAATTTTTTCTTATCCTTCCCTTTTAGCATGCTTTATTAACGGATTCAAGTTTTGACAAATTTGTTTTTGTTTTAGATACACCAATTCATTGTCTTTGTCTCTTTACTATCAGCTCCAAAGAAACCATGCTCTAACGAAATCTAGATCCTCTAAGAAAAAAATCTCGAGTTCTTCATCTGGCTATTTTTTCCAAAATCATTTGAGTGAATATTTCCATCTAATTTTTCAAGACCTCTTCTTCCTCTTCACTGAGATTTTTTTATCACTAACTATGATTTTCAAAACAGACTGTTTCTCACGTGCGAGTGACGTCAGAGCATTCGACAAATCGAATCAAGTCAATTTAGCATTACGAATCAGTCATTTCATAGCTATGCTATTATAGGAACAATTTTCGACTAAAAATGGCCATAAAACGAGACGTATATCTCCCTTTAATTTTTTCTCGTTTTTTCACAACAAAATGTTAGTTTTCATTTTTTGACAATTTTAGTGATAATCTAGTTTTACATTGTCTATGAAATCATTTTAATTATTCTAGTTTCTAACTTGTTTTAATACTTAATCTAGTTTTACACACTAGATACGATTTGAAATTTTTTTAGGCCTCGCTCACGTACGTATGCGCATAATAAAAAGCCCGTCGCTATACGGCGACAGGCCTTCGATTTTCTAGTAAGATTCTTCTAGAATTTTAAGTGCTAAATCACGATCTACAGTGACTATGTCAGGTAACACTCTCTTGCCCTTGAACATAGCATTCCAAGCTATATCTGGAAGACTATTTCTATCAACTCCAAGCTCTCGTAAAGTTACTGGCATTCCTAGACTCTTGAAATAAGCTTTAAGCCTTGAAATTCCCTCTATAATCGCTTTTTCCTCGTTTTGTGTATAATCTACGCCTAAAACCTCGTAAGCAAGTCTTAAGAACCTTTTTGGGGCTGCTTTGTATGAATTCATAGCCCATTGAGGCCACAATGCTGCAAGACCTGCACCATGAGATACACTGTCATACATACCGCTTACCTCATGCTCAATCTGATGTACGGCCATAAAATACACTTTACCGCAACCAGTTAATCCGTTATGTGAAAGACTGTTAGCCCACATTAGAGTTGCTCTAGCATCGTAATTTGTCGGATCCTTCATGACAACCTTACCTGCATCATAAACTGCCTTCAATAACCCAAGTGCGATATTATCAGTCAATTCTTCATTCTCATCGCCATTAGAAAAATATCTTTCTAATGTGTGCATCATAATGTCAACTACACCACATGCAGTTTGCCATGCATTTACTGTGTATGTTAGCTCTGGATTTAAAATCGAGAATAGTGGTCTATTGAAGTCACTACTAAAGCCTCTCTTTTCTTTTGTCTCATCGTTTGTAATAACACAAGAATTTGACATATCACTTCCTGCAGCTGAAATTGTTAAGATTGATCCAACAGGTAGTCTATCCTTAACAACCTCTTCGCCTAAAGAAAATTTCCATGGACTAAAGTCCACCTTTGCACCTGCAGAAATTGACTTAGATGAATCTAGAACTGATCCACCGCCTACTGCTAAAATCATTTCTACCTTTTCTTTTTTAGCTAGCTCGACACCCTTTAATACTAAGCTTAGCTTAGGATTAGCTTCAACTCCTCCTAGCTCAACAAATTCAATTCCTTCATCCTTCAAGCACTTAACAACTTTGTCATATAAGCCACTTTTTTTGATTGATGATTTTCCATAGTGTAGCAAAATCTTTTTAAAGCCATACTCCTTAATGATTTTTCCTACCTTCAATTCTTCTCCCTTACCAAAGTAAACTTTGGTTGGAGTGTAATACATAAAATTTTTCATTTGATTTCCTCCAAAAATGATTCACCAATTTTAGGTGATTCAACATTAAAATTTTGGGCTATTGCAGCACCCACATCTGCAAAGCTTTTTCTTGTTCCCAAAGGACCACCTATGGTGGTCTTTGAATGTACGACTAAAGGTACATATTCTCTAGTGTGATCTGTGCCTGTCCAGGTTGGATCATTTCCGTGGTCAGCAGTTATTATTATTAGGTCATCTTTTCTTGTTAATTTTAACATCTCGTTTAGTAAACTATCAAAGCACTCGAAAGCTACCTTATATCCACTAGGGTTTCTTCTATGTCCATATAATGAATCAAAGTCTACGAGATTTACAAAACATAATCCTTGAAATTCTTCTTTACATAAATCAAGAACTATATTCATACCATCCTCATTAGATTTTGACTTATATGCTTTAGTAATTCCACAGCCATTAAAAATATCATTTATCTTTCCAACTGATATAACATCATATCCACTTTCCTTTAAAGAATCTAAAACTGTCTTATCTGGTGGATTTAGGGCATAATCATGTCTATTAGGAGTTCTTACAAAATCATCTTTAGTTTCTCCAACAAATGGTCTTGCAATAATTCTTCCAACCTTCCATCTAGGATCAAGACAAACTTCTCTAGCTATCTTTGAGCATCTATATAACTCATCAAGACCAAAATATTTTTCATGAGCTGCAATCTGTAATACTGAATCAGATGATGTATAAACAATCAATTCTTTATTCTTGATATGCTGTTCACCAAGCTCCTTTATAATCTCAGTTCCTGATGCTGCACAATTACCAATAATTTTATATCCCCATCTCTTTTCAAGCTCATCAATAAGCTCTTTAGGAAATCCTGTATCAGTAAATGTAACAAATGGCTCAACAGTCTTTATGCCCATTAACTCTAAATGTCCTGTTAATGTATCCTTGCCGTTAGACAATTCATCCATCTTACCATAATATCCAATTTTAGAATCAACCTTTTTGACTCCTTTAATATCAGTCAAATTACCATACCCAAGAGACTCAAGTGTAGGTAAATTTATTCCACTTTCATGCTCTGCAATATGTGCGATAGTATTTGCTCCCTCATCACCATATAAATGACTTAAAGGAGTATATCCACAACCTACAGAGTCACATACAATAACAAATATTCTTTTAAATCTCATTAATCGTCATTTTTAGATAGAGGATGACTATGATCATAAATATCTCTCAATTTAGTTTTATCTATATGAGTATATATTTGTGTCGTAGATATATCTTCATGCCCTAAAAGCTCTTGTACAACCCTCAAATCTGTTCCTCCTTCCAATAAATGTGTAGCAAAGCTATGTCTAATAGTATGTGGTGATATTTCTTTTTCAATACCACATTCCTGAGCTAGCTTTTTAATATATTTAAAAAAGCCCTGTCTAGACATCTTTTCACCCTTATAATTAAAAAACAATAAATTAGATGGCTTACTAGCAATCTTTAATCTTGCTCTTTCAATATATTTTCTTATAGCTATTACAGCCATTTCACCAAGTGGCACCTGTCTTTCCTTATTACCCTTTCCAATGACCATAATATATTTTTCATTTAAATGAAGATCCTTTAATTCAACATCTAATAGCTCAGATATTCTCATACCTGTAGCATATAATGTTTCCATCATTGCTCTATTTCTAATATCTAATGGTTCATTACCATCTATTGATGAAATCATTCTATTAATTTCTTCAATAGTTAATACCACTGGAAGACTTTTATCAGTCTTTGGATTTTCAATATGAAGTGATACATTTTCTTTTGTATAGCCTTCTTTAAATAAATATTTATGAAAATCTTTAATGCATGTAACCTTTCTTGCTATTGTCTTTTTAGATAATTCCTTCCTTTTTAAGGAAGCTATATATTTTACAATATCTTCTCTAGTTATTTCAGATACATCATTTATCTTTTCAAATTTATTTAAGAAATCTTGATATTGATATAAATCAGTAACATAAGCATTAATAGTATTTTCACTTAATCTTAAATTGTCTTCTAAATAGTATTTAAATTCTGATATTTCATAAAATACTATTTCCTTTTTTTCTTTATCCTTCATTTAAAAGCTCCTCAAATACTAAATTGGAAATAAATAATTTATCAGGAGCTATTTTTAAATAATCTCCATCAACAATTAATAATTTATTTTCAATTAATTCATCTATTTTAAAATCAGTGAATAGATCACTATTATATCTTTCTTTGTAATCAGAAATAGATATACCATCTATCTTTCTTAATCCAAATATTAAATATTCAGATTTTTCTTCATCAAGAGATATAATATCTCTTATATCCTCAAATTCTAATAAATAATCCTTCATTATTTTTTGATTTGTATATCTATAATTATCAATATATCCTGATGCCCCAAGGCCTATACCTACATAATGGCTTTCTGTCCAATATAGCTTATTATGAATAGATTCATAACCATTCTTTGCATAATTAGATATTTCATAATGCTTATAGCCATTATTTTTTAAATAATCATTTATATAATCATACATATCAGCAACTATATCATCATCTAATAATTCAAGCTTTTTATTATTTAGCATATATGAGAATACAGTTTTATCTTCTAAGATAAGGCTATAATATGATAGATGTTCTAAATTTAATTCTTTAAAGCATTCTAAATCATATTTAACATCATCAATTGTTTCTCCAGGTATACCAAAAATTAAATCTATATTAATGTTTTTAAATCCATTATCTCGAAGTAGCTTAATTCTATCATATACAATCTCTTTAGTATGTCCTCTACCAAGTAGCTTTAGTAATTCATTATTAAAAGATTCAACACCTAAAGATATTCTATTGATTCCATATTTTTTAAATAGCTCTATTTGTTCTATAGTAATTAGTTCTGGATTAAGCTCTATTGTGGCTTCCTTTGATTTTTTAATAAAGTCCCCTATAGTTTTAAGTAAATCATCTAATAATTCAATAGAAAGGGAATTTGGAGTACCTCCGCCAATAAATACAGTATCAATATCGCATAAATCTTTTTCTCTATATTTAAGTTCTTCTTTAAGACGCTTTAGGTATTTAGTTTTTACATTGTCATTTGATACCATTTTAGTGAAATCACAATAATTGCAAATTCTATCACAAAATGGAATATGAATATATAGTCCCTTCATAGTAAATCCTCATAAGATAATTATATAAAATAATTATGGTATTTACAATATTATGTAAACCAAAAAGAGTGAATAAGGGACTTAAAATTAAGAAATTTTTGAATTCGTATTTAATTAATAAAATAATTATGCTATAATTACTTTAAATTTTTTGTTAATGGGAGTTGATATTCATGAAAAAAGATACACAATGCGTACAAGCTGGATATAGACCAAAGAATGGTGAGCCTAGACAAATTCCAGTTTATCAATCTACAACTTGGAAATATGATACAAGTGAAGATATGGGTAAGCTATTTGATTTAGAGGCATCTGGCTATTTCTATACAAGATTACAAAATCCTACAAATGATTATGTTGCCGCTAAGATTGCTGCCCTAGAGGGTGGTACTGCCGCTATGCTAACATCTTCAGGACAAGCTGCTAACTTCTTCGCTTTATTTAATATTTGCGAATGCGGATCTCACATTGTTTGTTCATCATCTATTTATGGTGGTACATTCAATTTAATTGCAGTAACAATGGCAAAGATGGGTATTACTACTACATTCGTATCACCTGATGCTTCTGAAGAGGAATTAGATAAAGCATTTAAAGAAAATACAAGAGCTGTATTTGGTGAAACAATTGCTAACCCAGCACTTACAGTATTAGATATTGAAAAGTTCGCTAAGGTTGCTCATAAGCATGGTGTTCCACTAATTATTGATAATACATTCCCAACACCAGTTAATTGTAGACCAATTGAATGGGGTGCAGATATTGTTACTCATTCTACTACTAAATACATGGATGGTCATGGTGCTGCCGTAGGTGGATGTATTGTAGATTCAGGTAAATTTGATTGGATGGCACATGCTGACAAATTCCCTGGTCTTTGTACACCAGATGAATCATATCATGGTATTACTTATGCAACTAAATTTGGTAATGCTGGTGCGTTCATCACTAAATGTACTGCACAGCTAATGAGAGATTTTGGTTCTATCCAATCCCCTCAAAATGCATTCATCCTAAACCTAGGATTAGAATCACTTCATGTAAGAATGCCAAAGCATGTTGAGAATGCTCAAGCAGTTGCAGAATTCTTATCTAAGAATCCAAAGGTTGCCTCTGTTACATACTCAGGACTACCTGGAGATAAATACTATAAAATAGCTCAAAAATATCTACCTAATGGTGGATGTGGTGTAGTTTCATTCTGTTTAAAGGGCGGTAGAGCTGAAGCTGAAAAGTTCATGAAGTCTTTACAGCTAATCGCTATTGAAACACACGTTGCAGATGCTAGATCATGCTGTCTAAACCCTGCCACTTCTACACATAGACAATTAACAGACAAGCAATTAGAGGATGCTGGTATTCCTGCAGGTCTAATTAGAGTTTCATGTGGTCTAGAAAATAAAGAAGATTTAATTGAAGACATTAAACAAGCACTAGAGAGGTTATAATATGCCTATTATTATTCCAAAGGACATACCTGCATATGAAACATTAAAAAATGAAAACATATTTGTTATGTCTACGAATAGAGCGAATACACAAGATATTCGTCCAATTAATATTTTAATATTAAATCTAATGCCTACTAAGATTGAGACTGAAACTCAATTATGCAGATTATTAGCTAATTCATCATTACAGGTAAATTTAACATTTATCGTACCTAAATCTCATGAATCTAAAAATACTGCAAAAAGTCATTTAGACAAATTCTACACGACATTTGATAAAATCAAGGATCGTAAATTTGACGGCTGTATCATTACTGGTGCGCCTGTTGAAAAGCTAGAATTTGAAGAGGTTGATTATTGGACTGAATTAGAGGAAATATTTGAATTTACAAAAACTAATGTTACCTCTACAATGTTTATTTGCTGGGGCGCTCAAGCAGCATTAAAATACTTCTACAACATTGAAAAAACAGAAAGAAAAGAAAAGCTATTTGGTATTTTTAAACATAAAAAATCAGTTATATTTGAAGCTTTATTAAATGGAATTGACGATGTATTCTATGTTCCACAATCAAGATATACATACAACAAGGAAGAGGATCTTCTAGCATGTGAAGATTTAATCCCTCTATGCTATTCTAAAGAATGTGGTACTACTATCCTAAAATCAAAGGATAATAAGAGAGTATTCGTATTAGGTCATCTAGAATATGATAAATACACTCTTAAGAGTGAATATGAAAGAGATATTAAAAAGGGCTTAGATATTAAAGAGCCTTGTAATTATTTTAATGAAGACAAATCTGATGTAGATGTCTTATGGAGATCTACCGCAAATATTTTGTATTATAATTGGCTAAATTATTATGTATATCAATTAACACCATATGATTTTAAAAACCCAATTATAAAATACGAAAATGAGTAATAAGAGTCTCGTTTGAGGCTCTTTAATTTTAGTAAAATATGTGAATTTTGATATTAATCTTTCTTATTACAATAATTTATTGTAAAATTATTTTGGATGTGATGAAAAATGAAAAAGGTAATTATACTGATATTTTCATTCTTTGGCATCATATTAACATTAGCTGGATGTACTAAAAAGGAATATCAAATCATAGCTAATGAATTGAATGATGAAAAATTCAATTATGTAGATATATATGATGAAAATAATGAATCTAAGTCAGTCATTTGTAATTATGTAAAATCAGTATGGGGTGGAAACACTGATCCATTTGATGTACATGATACAATCTTTAGATATTCATATAATTGTGATTTTAACAAATCATATAAGGTAAAGGTAAATCTTCCTACTAATTCAAATGTTAAAATCACTGGTGTAACTAAGTACTACTTCTATGATTTTAGCTATGAAAAGACTGAGAAATCAGAAGAGCAGGAATATGAGATTGACGACTATGTAATGACAATAAATGTTGATTATGAGGAATTCAATAATTCTCATGTATTCCAATATTATAAAATCAATTTTAAGGTTGATAAAACACATTATGGATATTACTATTTCGGTGTTAGATATGGTAATGAATTAAAATCAGTAAAATCTACATTCGCATTCCTAAATAATGTTGATAGCGCTTATTTAGAATATTTAAAAATAATAACACAAGAACAAACAATAACAATTTCTAATCTAGGTATTCAAGGAACATTGATTAGCTTTATTAATGACCTTTATCTAGTTAAAATTGATTTAACTGATTATGTAATAGCTAATTCTGTTACATTTGAATTTAAAATAATGAATGATGATAATTTATATACAATTGAAATAGATAATAATTTTGTATGTCAATATGAAGGAAATAATTATCATATTATTTCAAGAGATAAGAATTTCTTAAATTATATAAATAATAAAATATAAAAAAAAAGCGGAATTGAAATTAATCAATTCCGTTTTTTATTACTTTCTAAAATTAGCCTTTAAAGTCTTAATTACTTCATTAATTTCTTCATCAGATGCATAATTTCCAGTGTTCATTTGGAATGTTCCACCCCACTCAAAGCCATCCTTATATTTAGGACAAATGTGGAAATGAAGATGACCTAATGTATCACCATATGCACCATAATTGATTCTATCAGGGTTATAAGCCTTTTGGATTGCCTTAGCAACATCAGATACATCCTTCATGAATGCATCTCTATCAGCGTCTGATAAATCTTGGATTTCAGCAACATGGTCATCTTTAAATGCTACGATTGCTCTACCCTTATGAGATTGATCCTTGAAAACAATAACTAAAGATTTTTCAGTTTCAAATGCTAATACACCAAATTTAGCTAAAGCCTCACCTTGACAGCAATATGGACATCCTTCCTTTTTCATTTTTTTATTCCTCCTTTCATTATTCCTCATCAGATTTTAATATAGCAAGGAAAGCCTCCTGTGGTACCTCTACGGAACCAATTTCTTTCATTTTCTTCTTTCCTTCCTTTTGCTTCTCTAATAACTTTTTCTTTCTAGAGATATCTCCACCATAACACTTAGCTAATACATCTTTTCTTAAGGCTTTAATATCTGATCTAGCTATTACCTTATGATTGATTACTGCCTGTACAGGAACCTCAAATAATTGTCTTGGAATTATTTGTTTTAGCTTTTCAACTAATATTCTTCCTCTATCATATGCAAAATCCTTATGAACAATTGTAGATAAGGCATCTACTACATCTCCATTTAGCATAATATCCATCTTTACAAGCTTAGATTCTTCATAATCACCTAGCTCATAATCAAATGATGCATATCCTTTTGTATATGATTTTAGCTTATCAAAAAAATCATATACTATTTCTAATAATGGAATATTGTAGTGAATAACAGCTCTTGTTTCTTCTACATATTGCATATCAATAAATGTACCTCTTTTTTTCTGACATAGATCCATAATTGAACCTATATAATCAGATGGAGTCATTATTGTAGCTTTTACAAATGGTTCTTCAATTCTAGCAATTGATTGTGGCTCAGGTAATTGAGATGGGTTATCAATCTCAACCATTTCACCATTTGTTAAATATACATGATAATTTACTGATGGTGCTGTAGCTATTAAATCAATATTATATTCTCTTGATATTCTTTCCTTGATTATATCCATATGTAATAATCCAAGGAATCCTGTTCTAAATCCAAAGCCTAATGCTTCTGATGTTTCTGGTTCAAATATTAATGATGCATCTGATAATTTTATTTTATCTAGGGCATCTCTTAAATCTTGATATTTCTTTGAATCAATTGGATAAAGACCACAATATACCATTGGATTTAATTTTCTATATCCATGTAGTGGTGATGAAGCTGGATTATCAACTAAAGTAATTGTATCACCAACATTAACGTTGTTAATATCTTTAATAGATGCGGTAATGTATCCAACATCACCAGCCATTAGATAATCTCTTTTAACCTCTTTTGGAGTTCTTACTCCAACTTCAATTACCTGATATGTGGCACCAGTTGCCATAAATTTGATATTATCTCCAACTCTTAATATTCCTTCTTTAACACAAATTAAGATTATTACTCCTCTATATGCATCAAATGCAGAATCAAATATTAATGCCTTAAGTGGGGCATCAATTTTGCCTGTAGGAGCTGGAATATATGATACAACCTGTTCTAATATATCTCTAACTCCAAGGCCGGTTTTAGCTGAAGCTAGGACTGCCTCATAGGCTGGAATTCCTATTATATCTTCTATTTCCTTTTTAGCATTTTCAGGATCAGCTGAAGGTAAGTCTATTTTATTAATTAATGGTAATATTTCTAAATTATTATCTAGGGCTAAATAAACATTTGCCAATGTTTGAGCTTCAACACCTTGAGTTGCATCTACAACTAAGATTGCGCCCTCACAGGCTGCTAAGCTTCTAGATACTTCATAAGTAAAATCTACATGGCCTGGAGTATCAATTAAATGGAATTCATATTCAATTCCATTGTTGGCCTTATATTTTAGGGCAACACTATTTAATTTGATTGTAATACCTCTTTCTCTTTCTAATTCCATTGAATCTAGAAGTTGTTCTTGCATCTCTCTTTCTTCAACCGAATCACAAATTTCAAGTATTCTATCTGATAATGTAGTTTTACCATGATCGATGTGGGCAATAATACAGAAATTTCTAATTAATGCTTGTCGATTTTTTAATTTTTCTAAATCATCCATATTATCACTCCATTCCTATGTAATTTTACCAAAAAAGCGCCTTTAAATCAATGATTATAATATTTAATATTATAAGAAAAGACCATATCAAGCGATATGGTCAAATAATATTATTTTGAATTACAATGAGGACATGTACATTCTTCATTTAATTCTTTTCTAATTTTATTCAGTTTTTTCTTCATTCTTTTTGGATTATGACATTCACAGCAATCATTAGATTTGCGTATTAATTTTTTATATCCATATACTGCAAAAGTTATAACAACGAATGAAATTATACCAATTATAATTAATACTTCATACCATAGCATATTATCAAACCATCATTTTTTTCTTATCCATATGTTTACTAAATAAACATAATCCAGTTATTAATAAAGCTATTAAAGCAGCAATGATAAATGATATCCACCATTTAGATAATACTAAATAAACCACTGCTGAAGCTATATATGATGTACATATCCAGAATAAAATTGTAGTCCAGAATTTCTTCTTTCCTAGCTCACCCTTAGCTGTAGCTACTGCAGCGAAGCATGGAATAGTTGTCATATTAAATACAATAAATGCAATTAATACTGGCCAACCTTTAAATCCATTTCCTGAAACACCTGTAGCATTTGCTGTAATTACTGCGGCAGATACACCTTCTTCATCAAGACCCATTGCATATAATTCTAAATATTCATCAGGATTAGAAACATCTCTTGAAACTGATTGAGCTAATACACTAAATGTTGCGATAACATTTTCTTTAGCAATTAATCCTGTTACAGCTGATACACCATATACCCAACCATTTTTATTTAATTGATTACCAAATCCAATTGGTGTGAATAAAGGTTTAATTAGCTTACCAAATCCTGCTAAGATTGAATCACTAGAATCTTTATATTCAGGATCTTCAACTATTGTTTTATATGCCTTCATAGAATCAACGAATATTTCATCTAATACAGCCTTATATTCTTCTGATTCATTTTCAGTATATTCATTAACTAAATCATCTAGGCTGACAACTACTTCGCCATCTTCTACATATGTTTCATCTAGATTTTTAATCTTTTCAATATTTTCTTCAATATTTTTATAACCTATATAATCTTCGCTTACATATCCTACAAATTCTTCGTCACCTTCATATATTGCAGTGGCAATATCATTAGGATTTTGTTGTTCAATGAATTTCCAATCAAATGTAAAGCTTTGTAAGAACCAAATAATTATTGTAGAAGCTAAAATTATTGTAAATGCCTTCTTTACATATCCCTTTAATTTATCCCATAAATGAATCATTAAAGATTTAGGTTCAGGCATATGATATTGTGGTAATTCCATAATGAATGGAGGAGTTTTTCCTCTCATTACTGTCTTTTTCATTATAATTACAGATACTATAGCAGTTACAATACCTATTAAATACATTGAATAAGTAATTAAATCAACATTAGGGAATCCAAATAATTCAACGATACAACCAGATATTGCAATTAAAATTGGAAGCTTAGCACCACATGAGAAGAATGGTATTACTCTAATTGTTGCAATTCTTTCTTCTTCATCTGCTAATGTTCTTGTATTAATCATTGCAGGAACTGAACATCCAAATCCCATAATCATTGGAAGGAATGCTCTACCAGATAAACCAAATTTTCTAAATATTCTATCTAGTATAAATGCAATACGTGCCATATATCCTGTATCTTCTAATATTGAGAAGAATAAGAATAATAACAATATTTGAGGAACAAATGATAATACTGAGAATACACCAGCAAGGACACCATCAACTAAAAGACCACTTAACCATGGCTTCGCCGAAGCAAGTCCTTCTGCTGCGAGACCTGACAGCCAATCAGTTGTACAAACAACTAAATTTTGTAGTATTACACCTGGAGAATTTATTCCAGCATCTGTCCAGAATAATCCTTCAAATATAGAACCTTCAAATGAAGGAGCAACATTTTTAAATAATCCACCTAAATAAAATAAATTTTCAGAAAATGTAAAGTGGAACACTAAGAATAATATTGCTAAGAAAATTGGAATACCAAAAATCTTATGAGTTAATACTTTATCAATTTTATATGATTTATTTTCTGCTGTCACATCAGTTACAGCTTTAGTCCTATGACAAGAATAATGTTTAACAATATAATTATATCTTGCATCTGCGACTAATGCTTCAAAATCTGAACCGAATGTTTCATCATTGAATTCTTTTTTATAATCTTCTACTATTTTACTAATTCTTTCTGAATGTGATTTTTCAATAAAATCACCTTCAATGAATTTAATAGCATGATATAAAGGAGAAGGAACATCCTCTTCCTCCATATATTTTGTTACTTCTAAAATAAAATCTTTGATTTTAGATTCAAGTAATACACTTACGCCTTTTCTAGGCTTATTAGAAGTTTCATATGCAACTTCCATTAATTTATCAAGATTAAATTTCTTTTGAGCTGAAATAGGAATAACTGGAACACCAATTTCCTTTTCTAAAGCCTCTAAATCAATTTTATCTCCATTTTTTTCAACAACATCCATCATATTAAGGGCGATAACAACAGGAACGTCCATTTCTAATATTTGAGTTGTTAAATATAAATTTCTTTCCAAGTTTGTAGCATCGACAATGTTAATAACACAATCTGGCTTGTCATCTACAATAAATCTTCTAGATATAACCTCTTCAGGAGTATAAGGTGATAATGAATAAATACCAGGTAAATCTACAATTGATACTAATTCATCTAATTTTTTATAATCTCCTTCTCTTTTTTCAACAGTTACACCAGGCCAGTTACCGACATGAGCATTTGAACCAGTTAAAGCATTATATAATGTTGTTTTACCACAGTTGGGATTACCTGCTAACGCAAAATGTTTCATCTTTTATCCTCCTCAACAGAACATACAGCCAAATTAGCTTCACATTTTCTTAATGTAAGTTCATATCCTCTTAAGGTTACCTCAAGCGGATCACCAAGTGGTGCCTTTTTTCTTAAGATAACAGTAGCTCCAGGAGTTATTCCCATATCAAATAATCTTCTTCTTACTCTTCCTTCGCCATCAACCTTCTTGATGACACCGACTTCTCCAATTTTAAATTCACTTAATCTCTTCTCCATAATTTTCCTTTCCAGAATTTAACAACAATTTTGTTAAATACAGTTTAAGATAACCCCTTATTTTGTTAGTTTTGACTAACTACGTAATAGTTATATCACACTAACTTTTAATTTGCAAATACTTTTTCATAATTTTTCGATAATTATGTTTTATAATAATAATGAATCTATATTATAATTAATATAATTAAGGAGTTTTTATTATGGATAAACTTGAAAGAGCTGAATTAGCAAGACAATTAAAAGCATCAGGTAGATGCAATTGCGCACAGGCAGTTATTACTACCCTATATGATCTAACTGACCAAAAGCTAGATGATTTAATGAACATTACTTCTGGCTTCGCAGTAGGTATGGGAAATATGGAAGCTACTTGTGGTGCTTTAATTGGTGCCAATATTATATTGGGATTAATAATTAAAAATGGTACAGTTAAATATTCTAAAAAGCTTCATGAAAAATTTAAAGAATTATCTAAGGATACTATTTGTAAGGTTATTAAAGGAAGAGATACAGGTATAGTTCTTACTGAATGTGATATGTGCTGCTATAACGCAGTTATCGCTTTCTTCGATGTTATATCTTGAAACATTATTATATTATGATATAATAACTTTGTTCATCGGAGGGTGAGTTATTCTTAAGAAATAACAAGCTGGATAAGATGACTGATTGAAATATCAGTTATTTTATCCATTTTTTATTAGAAAGGAGTATATATATAATGAATCTATCTGAGCATTTAACATTTAAAAAAATATTTAAAGCTACAATATTTCCAATTATTATGATGATATTTACATCATTATATTCAATTGTTGATGGCCTATTTATATCTAACTTCGCTAATGAATCATCATTCGCTGCCGTAAATCTAGTAATGCCATTTATTATGATTATTGGTTCTATTGGCTTCATGATGGGTGCTGGTGGTACAGCACTTGTATCAAGATATTTAGGACAAAGAGATCAAGAAAAAGCTAATAATTCTTTTTCATTAATAGTTTATGCAACTATTGTCATAGGTCTTGTAATATCTATTCTTGGATTCTTCTTTATTGTTCCAATAATTAAAGCATTAGGATCAATAAATAATGAAACAAGTCCTGAAATGGTATCTGAAGCAATTACATATGGAAGGATAATTATTTGTTTTTTAGTCTTCTTTATGCTTCAGCATCTATTCCAATCCTTCTTTTTAGTGGCTGGAAAGCCTAAATTAGGCTTTTTTGTAATACTTGCTGGTGGAATTACTAACATTATCTTAGATGCCCTATTTATAGGCGTTTTTAAATGGGGTGTTGTTGGAGCTGCTGTCGCAACATCTATTGGATATATAATAACTTCTACTATTTCTGTTTTATATTTCGTTATTAAAAGAAATGGTGTTATAGTTCTAGGTAAGGCAACATTTAAGATGAAGCCAATCCTTAGAAGTGCTTATAATGGATTAAGTGAATTTATTTCAAATATATCAATGTCTGTTGTATCAATTGTATATAATATTCAATTATTAAGATTATATGGTGAAAATGGTGTTTCAGCATATGGAATTATTATGTATGTATCATTTGTATTTATAGCTATATTTATTGGTTTCTCAATTGGAGTTGCCCCATTTGTTGGATATAATTTTGGAGCTGAAAACAATAAAGAGCTTAAAAATATATTAAAAAAGAGTCTTCTTATTATATTCATTACTGGAATTATAATGATGACCTTAAGCCTTATTACCGCACCTGCGTTTGCCGGATTCTTCTCAAATGGAAATGCTGATTTAAAGGATTTATCAACAACCGCAATGAGAATATGTTCATTATGTTTCTTATTCTCTGGAATATCAATATTTACATCTTCATTCTTTACAGCATTAAATAATGGTACTATTTCTGCCGCTATTTCAATGCTAAGAACATTAGTATTCCAGGTAGCATTCGTATTTATTATTCCATTAATAGTTGGAAGCATTGGTATTTGGTGGTCTAATGTTGGAGCTGAGGCTGTATCATTTGGACTTTGTATTATCTTTTTATTAGCACAAAGGAAAAAATATCATTATTAAAATAAAAGAGGACCCGAGGGTCCTCTAGTAGCTTATAAGCCATGTTTTGTATTAGGTAATCATTTATCTACACTTATGTCTGTCATCATCTTCGGTTCGATTTTGACAGCTCCCCTACCAAAATTTGGGTTTCTGACTTGCGGGGTTTACCAACGTTTCACTCTTAGGTTTCCCTAAGCATTCGTTCCTGTGGCACTTTATGGGATACACCATGTCATAAGATTTAGGTGATACCCGCCGTTACCATTATAGTACCTGACCTTATTTATTGGATCAGCACAAACACTACAGCCATCACAGGCTGTGTCAGCATGGACTTTCCTAACATTTCTGCTCGATTACCAGGCTACCGATATAATTTTATCAAATTATAATAAAAAATCAATAAAAAAGAAAAGAAGCAGATTAATTTCTGCTTCTATTTTTTTATTCTTGAACTGGAGCTTCTTCTTTAGCTTCGTCTTTCTTTTCGAACTTCTTTTGTGCATCTCTTAATGCATCTTTTCTAGATAAGTCAATTTGACCCTTTTCATTAACACCAATGCACTTAACGATGATTTCATCATTTAATGATACAACATCTTCAGCCTTTTCAACTCTTTCAAGAGCTAGCTTAGAAATGTGGCACATACCTTCAGTTCCTGGCCATAATTCAACGAATACACCATATTTTTCAACTCTAGTAACACGTCCAGTATAAATCTTGCCTACTTCAGCTTCCTTAACTGAATTAACAATATAATCTAGACATGCCTTAGCAGTATCCATATTTGAATGCATTACATAAACTCTACCATCTTGTTCGATATCAATCTTAACGTTATCGAATTTTTCAATTGTAGCGTTGATGTTCTTTCCACCAGAACCAATTACATCCTTAATCTTATCAGGGTTGATCTTTGCAGTAACAACCTTTGGAGCATATTTAGATAATTCAGGTCTTACAGCTGGAATAGTTTGAGCCATATGATCTAGGATTTCTAATCTACCCTTCTTAGCTTGTGCTAAAGCTTCCTTTAAGATTTGGTAAGTAATACCCTTAATCTTAATATCCATTTGTAGGGCTGTAATACCTTCTTTAGTACCTGCAACCTTGAAGTCCATATCTCCTAAATGATCTTCCATACCTTGGATATCAGTTAAGATTGTATAATGCTTTTCATCAGTCATGATTAATCCCATTGCAATACCAGCAACTGGAGCCTTAATAGGAACACCGGCAGCCATTAATGCTAATGTACCAGAACAAATTGTAGCTTGGCTTGAAGAACCGTTAGATTCTAAAATTTCAGATACAACTCTGATTGTATATGGGAATTCATCCTCAGATGGAATAATATATGATAATGCTCTTTCACCTAGGGCACCATGTCCGATTTCTCTTCTACCTGGAGCACCATATCTTCCTGTTTCACCAACAGAGAATTGAGGGAAGTTATAATGTAACATAAATCTCTTATCTGGCTCATCAGATAAACCATCTAAAATTTGAGCATCAGATAGAGGTCCTAGAGTTACAGTACCTAAGCTTTGAGTTTGACCTCTTGTAAATAATGCTGAACCATGAGTTCTTGGTAATACATCAACTCTTGATGATAAAGGTCTGATTTCATCAACCTTTCTTCCATCTGGTCTAATCTTATCAACAGCGATCATTCTTCTAACTTCGCCATGTAAAATTTCATCTAATGTGTATTGAACACTCTTTAAATATAAATTCTTAGCTTCAATGTCTTCAACCTTGATATCGCCTAAATCCTTAACGAATACCTTCTTACCGAATTCTTCTAAAGTTTCTTCGTTAACAGCGTCGATTGCAGCATAACGCTCTAATTTATCTTCAACTCTGATAGCCTTGATTAATTTTTCTTCAGCGAATGCCTTAACAGCCTTTTCTACGTCCTTATCAACTTCGAATAAAGTTGGAACATATTTTTCTTTTCCGCATTCTTTAACGATTTCTTTTTGGAAATCACATAACTTTTGAATTTCAGCATGACCGAACTTTAATGCTTCCCACATGTCATCTTCTGTAACAAATCTAGCACCAGCTTCAACCATGTTAATTGCTGCTTGTGTACCAGCAACAGTTAAATTAATATCAGAAACCTCTAATTGTTCTGGAGTTGGGTTAATGATTAGCTTACCGTCAACCTTACCAACAACTACGCCAGCGATAGGTCCCTCAAATGGAATATCAGAAATCATTAATGCAATTGATGAACCTAACATAGCTGCCATTGCAGTTGAACAATCAGGATCATTTGATAAAACTGTATTAATTACTTGTACTTCATTATTAAATCCTTCAGCGAATAAAGGACGAATAGGACGGTCAATTAATCTTGAAACTAATGTTTCATGAGTAGTTGCCTTTCCTTCACGCTTTAAAAATCCTCCAGGGATTTTACCAGCTGCATATTGTTTTTCTTGGTATAAAACCATTAATGGGAAAAAGTCTTGGGTAGATGCTACATTATTAGAAACAGCTGCTGATAATACCACACTTTCTCCATATCTTACTAAACATGCACCAGATGCTTGCTTAGCTACTTCTCCGATTTCAATAACAAGTGGACGTCCTGCCCAATTGTATTCGAAGCGTTTAATATCACTCATCTTCTATTTTTCTCCTTAATTTTTATATAGTCCTTTTGTATTATAACACAAAGAAAACAAAAATACATTAATTTATTTAAATAAATTAAAATGGCATCCTCAAATGAGAATGCCATTATAATTACTTACGTAAACCTAGTTTTTGAACTAATGCTTCATATCTCTTAAGATCTTGCTTCTTAAGATAATTTAATAAAGACTTTCTATGACCAATCTTGATCATTAGACCACGCTTTGAAGCAAAGTCATGAATATGATAGTTGAAATGTTCATTTAATTCATTAATTTCATATGTTAAAATAGCTACTTGAACTTCTACAGAACCAGTATCTTTGTCATTCTTACCATATTCTTTAACTAATTTAGCTTTTACTTCAGCAGTTAATGCCATGTTATGTTCCTCCTCTAAATATTATTATTATTTGCGTTAATCCAAGTATGTAAATGGAGTATTTAGCACCCTAGAAAAACGTACCAAAGTTATTATATTATAAATCTATAATATATGCAACAATTATTTTTAATTTAAATATTAATGTAATGGTCACCAGTCAATATTTTCATTATAATTTTTCGGTCCAGTTATTGAAATTCCAACTATAAAAATAACTATATAACTTAAAATCAACGACAAATAAATAAATTTAAAATGCTTATACCAATATGCATTTTTTACCTTTTTAAAAGTCTTCCCTTCGACCACCATAAAAAAGTCCTCCTTCATTATTAAATTTTAAAAAACCATACTTCTAATTTTATTCTATCAATATAATATATTTATGTAAATAATTTTTATATAAAAATAAAAAAATGGTTCATGCGAACCATTATTTTGTTAAATACAAATCTCCAGCAAGCTTGATACATGTATTTTTATCTTTACTTAATTGTTTAATCAATTCTTCTTTTGAGCCATATTTCTTTTCATCTCTTATTTTAGTTATGAAGAATACTTCAATTGTATCATCATAAATATCTTCATCAAAATTAAAAATATGAACCTCAAGCTCTAGGTTATCTTTGAAATTAAATGTAGGATTATGACCGATATTTGCCATACCTAAATGCGGTACTCCATCTACTAATACATTTGCGAAATATACTCCTGTAGCTGGTAAGAAATAATTTTTATAATCAATATTAGCTGTAGGGAAACCAATTAATCTTCCGATTTGATTACCATATTTTACTTTACCTCTAATAGAGAATGTTCTACCTAATAATCTATTAGCATCTCTAACATTACCAGATGATATTAATTCTCTAATATATGTAGATGATACTCTAACATTATCAAATACGAATTTTTTTACTTCATAAAATTCAAATTCTTTAGCTAAATCTAAAATATTACCTTCAGCTCTTCTACCAAATGTAAAATCATATCCACAAACAACTGATTTTATATTCATGAATTTAAGTTTAGCTAAGAATTCTTCCTTAGGCATTTCAGCAAGCTTTTCGTCAAATTCAACTACGATTAAATAATCAACACCAAATCTAGCTATAATATCAGTTTTTATTTCTAGTGGTGTTATCAAAGGATAATTAGGAATCTTCTTTAAAAATACTGATGGATGGGGATAAAACGTTAAAACTGCAGATTTATACCCATGTCTCTTGCATTCATAAATTAGCTTTTGGTGGCCTAAATGCACGCCATCAAAGTTACCAATAGCTGCACAAACAGGCTCTGGTAATGGTGTAAAATTTTGATCTTTTATGAATATGCTTTTCATAAATAATCACCTCTAAAAAATTAAAACTGGTTTATATATATTTTTCTCAATTTCTTCATATATTGCTATTATATCACAATTATTAACAACAAAAAAGATACCGTTAATTGAAGTTTGTCTATTATCTAATGTAACTCCATTTTTAACTAATTTAGCTATATAATCATTAACTTCTACCTTAGGAAAATTGAAGAAATCTTCTATTTTTATAATGTCATCTAATGTAATATCTTCTAATTTTTTAGCATTAGATACATCATATTCTTCTATCTTAGTTCTTCTTAATTCTTTTATGATTGCATCTGAATTTAATAATTTACCTAAATCTCTTGCGAATGATCTTACATAAAATCCTTTAGATACATTTAATCTAATAATACATTCATATAAATCATCATTAAAATCAATTAATTCAATATCATTAATCTTAATTTCTCTTTTTTCTAATTCTATTTCAATACCATCTCTTTGATATTCATAAAGCTTTTTACCATTTATTTTAATGGCTGATGTCATTGGAGGTATTTGATATCTTTCTTCCTTTAAGGAAGCTATTGCAGATTTAAGCTCTTCTACATTAAATTTATTTAATTTACCATCTAATACATTAGAATCAAAATCTAATGTATCGCTTATTTTTCCAAATGCGATTGTAGCTACATATTCTTTATTATGCTCATTAATGTATTTCATTAGCTTTGTTGCCTTATTAGTGGCAACAATCATCATACCTGTCGCGTTTGGATCTAGAGTGCCGTTATGACCTGTTTTATCAAGCTTTAATTTCCATTTTATTTTATTACAAACTTGAAAGCTTGTAATTTCCTTTTCCTTATCTACAAATATAAATCCATCATTCATTTTTATAATCATCCCTAGAATGAATTATTAATACCTTGCCATTATTTATTATTATTTTTGGATTAGATATTATTTCATTTGATATACATAATGGATCACTAATTTTTAAATTATAATTTTTCAAATTATATTTAAAGCCTTCTAGTGTTAAAGATGTATTATCATCTAATGAGAAAAAGGAAATGAATTTATAATCTTGATTTGGAATAAAAGGTTTATTTTCAACATAAATTAATGAATTATCATCAATAATCTTTAAATTAGGATATTGATTAAATAATAATAAATTAGCATAAAAATGTTCTATTCTATTACCCTTAATACCACCTAATATGATAATTTCATCATAATCCTTTACTAGTTCTAATGCTTCTAATGTATCAGTTTTATCCTTAATTGGATTTAGCTGTATTATCTTTTTAGAATGCCCCTTAATAATTTCAAATTCTTCTTTATTTACAGAATCAAAATCACCAATGCTAACATCAAGTAAAATGCCATGCAAAATCGCATTTAGGGCACCTCTATCAGCACCTACAATAAAGGAATTATCTATTAATTTTTTATCAATATTGTTAATATTTTTTAAAATTATTACGGCTCTCATAATAATTAATCTCCTATTTTAAATAAACAATAGTAACACCATTTAATCCTTCGCCCTCGCCACCATATCTATAGCTTTTAACATATGGGCATGTTTTTAGATATTCCTGTACAGCTTTTCTTATAGCACCAGTACCAAATCCATGGATAATTGATACCTGCTGTAAATTACCATAAATAGCTTGATCAATATAATCATCCATTAATGTCTTAACCTCTTCATATCTCTTACCACGTAAATCAAGAGATAATGAAGCATGTGATGCAGGATTATAGCCTGAAAGCTTTGTTTCCTTTTTAGGCTTTTCTACAGGCTTTGCAGAAAGCTGTAATTCTGATCTCTTGAAATCCATTTGGAATTGACCAATATTTACAAAATATTTTTCACCTTTAATTTTATTAATTGTTCCATATTTTTGATATGTCTTAATATAAACATAATCTCCAACATTTAGCTGTTCATTAAATAATGCTTCTTCTTGTTCCTTTATTTCAAGGCTTCTAGCCTTTCTAGTTAATTCAGCTAATTGATGCTCCTTAAAGTTTTCTTCACTCATATTCTTAATTTCATTAATTAAGCCAGATGCTTCTTCCTTAGCATCCTTTAAAATATCATTTGCTTTATTTTTAGCATCATTAATAATCTTATCTGTTCTCTTAACTAAATCAACCTTTTCCTTATTTACTTCATAAACAAGGTTAGCATACATCTTTTTCTCTTTATCAAGTTCTTCTTGTTGTTTACGTAATTTAGTCATTTCCTCCTCTAAATTACCAATTAGATTTGATGATTCAGTAGATATATTATTTAATTCATTTCTTGCCATTGAAATAATTTCTTCATTTAATCCTAATCTCTTAGCTATTTCAATAGCATTAGATTTACCAGGAACACCAAGTAATAATCTATATGTAGGCATTAATGTATCAGTATTAAATTCTACTGAAGCATTAATAATGCCTTCATTATTATATGCATAATTCTTTAATTCACTATAATGTGTTGTAGCAATAACTCTTGATCCTGCCTTCTTTAAATAATCAATAATTGATATCGCAAGACCAGAGCCTTCCTTAGGGTCTGTTCCACTACCTAATTCATCTAATAATACTAATGATTTAAATGAAATATTATTAATAATATTTACAATATTAGTCATATGACTAGAGAATGTAGATAATGATTGTTCAATTGATTGTTCATCACCAATATCAGCTAAAATATCATCAAAGAATCCAAATCTAGAATCAGATGCTGCAGGAACCATCATTCCGTTATAAACCATTAAATGTAATAATCCAATTGTCTTTATCGCAACTGTTTTACCACCAGTATTTGGACCTGTAATTATAATAACTGAATATTTTTTACCTATTTCACAATCAATAGGTACACATTTATCTCTATCAATTAATGGATGCTTAGCCTTTTTAATATCAAAAGCTTCTTTATCATCTAAATTAACATCATTATATCCTAAATCTTTAGCCATTAATGCTTTAGCAAATATAATATCTAGCTGTGTTAATATTTCTAAATTATTAATTAATCCATCAGCTTCAGCTCCAACTAATAAAGATAAATTCTTTAATATAATTTGAACCTGCTTCTTTTCTTCAGCTAAATATGAATCAATTTGATTTGCAGTTTCAAGTGTAGCCTCAGGCTCAATATAAGCTGTTGTATTAGATGAAGATAAGTCATGAACAACACCCTTAAAGCTATTTTTATATTCAATCTTAACAGGAAGACACATTCTTCCATCTCTTTGAACAATTAATGGCTCTGTTAGCATTGATGCCTTAGTTTGTAATAATTCATTTAATTTAGCTCTTAATCTATTTTCTAAAGACTTTAAGCTTCTTCTAACAACAAATAATTCTTTAGATGCATTATCAACTACTATACCTTCTTCATTAATAGCTAATGTAATATTAGTTTTTAATGTTTTAAATAATTCTAAATTAGTAATTATTTCTTTTAATGTAGGTACATCAACCTTAATATCATTTAATTGCTTAAAATATTTAATAACATTATCAGAATTATTAATTAAATTAACAATATTTAATAGCTCACGCTCATTTAATACACCTTGAAGTTTTGATCTCTTTAATGAATCAATTACATCAGATAAATTATCAATTGGTAAATCAGATAATTTAATAATTGAATCAAAAGCTTCTTTAGTATAATTCTTTAATTTAATTATCTTATCATAAGAATTTGATAATTCAGTTTCTAATATTAATTTTTTAGCATAATTTGTTTTTGCATAATTTGATAATATATCTAAAACCTTATCAAATTCTAATGTTTTTATATCGTACATACTACACCTCCATAAAGCAATAAAATATAGGAGAAAATCCTATATTTTTAAGCTTAATTGTGTATTCTTTTCTTTATTTTTCTTTTCATGTGTTCTAGGAATAAAATCAATATTTTCTTTTAAATCATTATAAGTAATAATATTTGTTCCATAAACATCTGTATTAGGATGAACGAATTCCATTTCACATTCATTAATATATCTTAATAATGATCTAGCATTTGGATATATTATATAAATCTTTTTAGGGATTCTATTTTCATCTTCTCTAGGTAATTCCATTCTCATTAATTCTTCTATTTCAGGAACAAAATGCATGGATTCATCATTAAATGATTTTCTTATTTGCCACTTAACAGAATTATTAACACAAATTTCATGACCACCATTATTATCTACTACTTTAATGTAATATAAATAATCATTTGTTTTTAAAATATAATCATATGGCATTTTTGGTGCCTTCTTTGATTCATATTCTATTTTCTTTAATTCACTATTTTCTTTATCTACATTAACTATATCAGTTAATACCTTTTCAACATTAGAAAACATTGTTCTAATTCTTTTTCTATTTAGACCACTAATAATTAATGACGCACTAACAATTAAAACAATTAATAATAGGACTGCAGCTGCGGCAATAAAAATAATAATATGTGGCGCTATTAATGCTACTAATATTGAATTTGATAACCATTGCTGCATAAAATCACCTAATTTCTTTTCTTAATTTTGATTAATACAATGATAATTAATGTTAAATAATCTAAAATACCTAATCCAAGTGGAATAAATGATATTAAAAGTACTGTATCATTATTTCTAAATGCACCTATTAAAAGCATTAATGTTCCTACCATTATTAGTAAGAATCCAAATATGATACAAACTTCAAGTATTAGCTTAGCCTTAGCCATTCTTAACACCATCATTAATGATTTGTTCTACTAATAGACCAATCTCATTAGTATTTTTACCTTTAATCTCTTCATTCTTGATTGGATTATGAATTATAATTTTAACATTTTTTCTTTTATATCTTTTCTTCTTAGATATTTCAGATGAGCCAATAATACTTACAGGAAGTATTGTAGCGTTTGTTTTTGTAACAAGCTTATAGGCTCCTGCCCTTAATGATGCCATTTCTTCATCATTTCTATCCTTGATTCCTCCCTCTGGGAAGATTATCATAGATAGGCCATCTTTGATTTCTTTTATGGCAAAAATGATTTGTTTTAATGCTTCTCTATCGTTATCTCTATCAATAGATATTGCACCAAATGTATCTTTTATGTTATTCATTACAGGGTGCTTGAATAAAGTACTCTTTCCTACTGCTGTCAATCTTGTTTTTAATGCTAAATATAAAATTAATGGATCCATATTTGATTTATGGTTAGCATAAACAACAAATGTTTCACTTGGAATATTTTCTTTTCCTACTACCTCATATTTTACATGATAGAATCTAACGAATAAGGATACTAAATCTCTTAAAACGAAATGTCTAATCTTTCCATCAGGCTTATTTCTAGGACAAAGCTTAATAAACAATAAAAACCATATTACAACGATTAATATTGTTGTTAATAAAGCTAAAAATACCCAAAGAATGATAAACCATGGAGATGGTGTTGGAATAACAAAATAATATAAAAATGAAAAGCCAACTGTAAGTAAGATAAATATTAAAATAAAAAACATTATCTCACCTTCTCAAAAACTGTGTATCTGACTAAATCAGTATTATTCTCCCATGTTAATTTATATTTAGAAAAATCAATTGGAGGGAAATATCTATCACCATCATGAGTTCCTTTTACAAATGAGATATATAATCTATCTGCATAAGGTAATGATAGCTTATAGATTGTTGCCCCACCAACAACCCATAAATCCTCTTTATTTTTCTCTAAAAATGGTATTAAATCATATACCATAATAACTTCATTTAAATCAGTTTCTATTTTTAGATTTTTATCAATTGTTGCTACATAGATTTTTCCATAAGGTAATGGCTTATCCTTATAATAGCCTCTTAATGAAAAATATGTAGTATCACCCATTAGGACAATTTGTCCCTTAGTTTTAGATTTATAATATATTAAATCTTCTTTTATATGCCAAGGAATTCTATCGCCCTTACCAACAAGCTGATTTTCATCCATAGCCCAAATTAAGCTAATCATTATACTGCCACCTTACCTTTAATACGTCCATGTGGATTGTAATTTTCTAATTCAAAATCCTCATATTTAAAATCAAAGATTGATTTAACATTTGGATTAATTTTCATTGTTGGTAATTCTCTAGGCTCTCTAGATAATTGTAGATTGATTTGCTCAACGTGATTTAAATAAATATGAGCATCTCCTAGAGTATGAACAAATACACCTGGCTTTAAACCTGTTACCTGTGCAATCATCATAGTGAATAATGCATATGATGCAATATTAAAAGGTACTCCTAAAAATACATCTGCTGATCTTTGATATAATTGACAAGATAGCTTACCATCATTTACATAAAATTGCATAAAACAATGACATGGAGGTAAGGCCATATCCTTTATTTCTGGTACATTCCATGCAGAGATGATTAATCTTCTGCTTGTAGGATTTGTTTTAATTTGGTTAATTAAATCAGCTAATTGATCTACTCCACCAAAATTTCTCCATTGCTTACCATAAACAGGACCTAGATTACCCCATTTTTTAGCAAATTCATCAGAGTCTTTAATCTTTTGGGCAAATTCTTCAATTGTTTCACCCTGGAAGGCATCTGATTTTTTATAAATATCATATGGCCAATCATTCCAGATTTTAACATCGTTATCTACTAAATATTTAATATTTGTAGAGCCCGAAATGAACCATAATAATTCATGAATTATACTTTTTAAATGAACTTTTTTAGTTGTTACAAGAGGGAATCCTTTAGATAAATCATATCTCATTTGATAACCGAAATAAGAAATTGTTCCTGTTCCAGTTCTATCTTCCTTCTTTGTACCTTCATTTAAAATTGTTTTACATAAATCTAAGTATTGTTTCATAACATAATCACCTTTTTTATTATATAATAAAAAACTCCAAAATAAAAGGAATAATATAAAGAAAGATAAAGAGGCAATCGCTTGCCTCTTTATAGAATAAAGGTTTAATTATTGTTTTCAGTATTTATTTCTTCTTCAGCACTAATTTCTTTTTCAGTATTAGTTGCCTTATCGAAATACAATAATCTTTCTGCAATGAGTTCATTTATTGGAACAAAAGCGCCAGAAGCTAATTGCTCCATATGCGGATAGATTCTTCCCTTTATTCCTACCCTGCTTCCCTTAGAAAGACTTTCATTTGCCATTTCAGCTAGAAATCCCCATAGTTGGACACGAATGAAATCACAATCGTATCCTCCCTCTACGTTTTTAAATTCTCTAGTTACTGCTAAATCTAGGTTTGTTACAATCTTTCCTTCGGTTGTTTCCCTAAGCTCAATATCCTTTGTAACGGTACCAATTAGCATTAGGTAATTGTACATATTTTTTTCCTCCTTTGTTTCCTTTATAGCATTTAATAATTTCAAAATAAAATTTCTAAAATGGAATAAATTTTAAGTGATTTTTAAATTGAGGAAAAAATAATATTTATTTGTTATTATCTTTAAAATAAAACGATATAAAACTAAAAAAATTGGAAAATTCATCAAAATAATGAGTGATTTCCAATTTTTATTTATTCTGCCAATTCTAGGGCAATTTTTATCATGTTAATTAAATTATTTTGTCTTTTTTCTGAAGATATTTCTTCATGTGTTACAAATGAATCAGATATTGTTAAAAGACATGCAGCATTCTTATTTAAATGCTTAGCATTTGCAAATAAGGCAAAGCTTTCCATTTCTACTGCTTCAGCATTATATTTTTCTTTTAATTCAAGCCAATGATTATTATCTGATGAATAGAAAACATCAGATGAATGAATAACAGTTTCTTTTAAATCGATATTTAATTTCTTTGCTGATTTAATCAATTTATTATTAATTAATTTAGATGGCTTTTGGAATTTAGATGTATATCCAAAAGCTACTTTAGCATAGCTTGATTCTGAAAAAGCTTTTGTAACTAGAATTGTATCATATACATTTAATCTTTCAGAATAAGATCCTGCAGAACCAATTCTAATAATTGTATCTACATCATAAAATGAATATAGCTCATATGAATAAATACCAATTGATGGCATACCCATTCCTGAGGCCATAACTGATATTCTTTTCTTGTTATAATAGCCTGTATATCCTAATATTCCTCTTACAGAATTAAAACAGATAACATCTGTTAAGAAATTATCTGCGATATATTTTGCACGAAGTGGATCTCCTGGCATTAATACAACTTTAGCTATTTGATTTTTATCAATACATTGATTATGTGGTGTAGGAATATTACTCATTTTCTAATTCCTCCATAATCTTGGCCCCTGATGAGCAGCCAATTCTATCAGCACCAGCTTCAATCATATCTAAGAAGTCCTTTTTAGTTTTGATTCCACCAGATGCCTTAACACCGATTGAATCACCAACTGTTTCCTTCATTAGCTTAACATCAGCTACAGTTGCACCTGAAGTGCCAAAGCCTGTAGATGTTTTAACGAAACTAGCACCAGCTTTAACAGCTATTTTACATACTTCTACCTTTTCTTCATCAGTTAGGTAGCAAGTCTCAATAATTACTTTAACTAATACGCCATTTGCAGCATCAACTACTGCCTTTATATCATCATATAAAGCATCATAATCATGGTCCTTAGCCATACCTACATTGATTACCATATCAATTTCATCAGCACCATCAGCAATTGCTTTAGTTGTTTCAAAGGCTTTTACCTCTGATACATTAGCGCCAAGTGGGAAACCAATTACAGTACAAATTTTTACATCAGTTCCTTTTAATAGTTCATGAGCATATTCAACATAGCATGGATTAACACAAACTGATTTAAAATTGTATTTATTAGCTTCAGCACATAAATTTAATATTTCTGCCTTTGTAGCATAGGCTTTTAATAATGTATGATCAATATATTTTGATTTTTCCATTTAAATCTCCTAAATATCTAAGATATTATCTATAGATAATAAATCAAGTTTTGCAGCAAGTGGAGCAAATTTCTCTTTACATAAAATCTTATGTAGCTTCTTTGCGTATTTTGGTTCTAATAATTGGATATCACCATATCCATCAATAGGCTGGAATAGCTTTTCAGCCTTAGACATAATTTCAGCCATTGGGATATATCTTAATACCTTACCATCATCTAAAAGTAAAATATCTACTGCTGGTGGTAAAATAAAGCCATGATCTCCATCCCATTTAATACCTACATAGGCACTTCTTGATTTATCAGTGTGTAAGAAAATGTAATTAGTGATTACAATCTTTTCATTATCCATTGTAAGCTCTAATCTCTTTCTCTTTTGTAGGTAGCTATAAACCATAGATAAAGCTTGTGGATCTAAATTATTAAATTTAGATACTGCTTCTGGATATCTATCAGCATAAGCTCTCTTCCAAGAGCTAAATGTCTTAATTAAATAAGGTCTTCTAAAGGAAATAACATCCTCTAGTGCCTGATTGAAAACTAAAAATCTAAATCTCTTGCAGATTTCTTCAATAATATCTAGTAATATTTCGCATGCATAATCTGATAATAATACATCAAATTCTACATAGAAATTTACATCGAAATATTTAGGGCTTAGCTTCTCAATATGAGGAATAACAGCCTTATCTGACATAACGAATTTAGCTTCAAAGTTTAATATATGGTGATGATATGTATAAATTAATGGTCCTGATGCGCCATTACGCTCAGATGGTGTTATATTTGGGTTAGCAACTAGATAAGTTATCAAATCAGTTTTTTCATAAATTCTAGTGCCTTCTTTTAGAAAATAAAACCTAAATTCCATATCATCACCCCATTTCTTTTTTAAAAATTAATACTCTTTATTTATTTTAACATTAAATTATGTTAATGTCAAAAATCAATACATTATCTATTGTTTAAAATTTTTCTACATCTTGGACATAATTCTTCTTCATCAATTGAAGGAACAATCATCCAGCATCTAGCACAAACTTGTCCAACTGCAGGCTCTACTTGAACCTTGAATTCATTGCCATCAACATATTCAAGTTGAGAAACAATTAATAATTGCTTTGCATTCTCCTTAACAAGAGCAAATACCTCATTTGCCTTCTTATCAAGCGTTAATGTTAATTTAGCATTGAAGCTCTTACCAATAACATTTTGGCTTCTTGCTTCCTCTAATGCCTTATTAACGATATCACGATACTTCATGAATTCATCAATGCTTTCCTCTAGCTTAGGATCTAGGTCTAGGTTAGCATTTGGCATATCTGTTAAATATACATCCTCTTCAGTATGATATGGTAAAATATCATATGCTTCACTCATTGTATGAGGAAGGATTGGAGATAATAACTTAATTAATGCATCTAAGATTTGATAGAATACAGTTTGAACTGATAATCTCTCATCTGATTTAGGATCTTCAATATATAAGATATCCTTAGTGAAATCTAGATAGAATGAAGATAATTGAGTGATATATGCATTAACCTCTCTATATACTTCACCGAAATTAAATTTCTCATAATTGCCTTTTACATCAGCAATAAATCTTTGAAGCTTAATATATTCATATTTATCAATTGTTTTTAGTTTATCATAAGCTAATGAATTAGCTGGATTGAAATCAGATGTATTAGACATTAAGAATCTTAATGTATTTCTGATTTTTCTATATGCTTCAGATACTTGTTTTAAGATATCTTGAGATAATGGCATATCTGCTCTATATTCAACAGATGCTACCCATAATCTTAGGATATCAGCACCTGATTGATTACATACCTTAATTGGGTCTACAGTATTGCCTAAAGACTTAGACATCTTTCTTCCTTGACCATCAAGTGTAAATCCATGTGAAACAACAGTCTTATAAGGAGCACAACCCTTAGTAGCTACTGATGTGATGATAGATGAATTAAACCATCCTCTATATTGGTCAGAGCCCTCTAAATATAGGTCAGCAGGGAATTTTAATCCTCTTCTTTCTAATAACATGTATGAAGATCCTGAATCGAACCATACATCCATGATATCATTTTCTTTTGTGAATTTACCATTAGGGCTTCCTGGATGAGTAAATCCTTCAGGTAATAAATCTTTAGCTTCACGCTCAAACCAAACATTTGAACCAAATTGTTCAAATAGCTTAGCTACATGTGCTAATACCTTTTGGTCTAAAATAGCGTCACCATTTTCAGCATAGAATACTGGAATAGGTACACCCCAAGCTCTTTGACGTGAAATACACCAATCATGTCTATCCTTAATCATATTAGAAATTCTAATATCACCCCAAGATGGATTCCAATTAACGTTCTTAATTGCGTTTAGGATTTCATCCTTAATTGGGTCGATAGATGCAAACCATTGTGGTGTAGCACGGAAAATAACTGGCTTTTTAGTTCTCCAGTCATGTGGATAGCTGTGGACAATTGGGTCATATAGCATTAATGATCCATTTTCTTTCATATCAGCCATAATTGCATCTTCAGAATCAGCATAGAACATACCAGCATATTTACCAGCATTTTCCATTTGATATCCCTTAGAATCAACTGCAACCATAATATCTAGACCATATTGCTTACCTGCAATGTAGTCCTCCTCACCATAACCTGGTGCGATATGAACAAATCCTGTACCATCAGTTGTTGTAACATAATCAGCATTAATTACTGGAGATACTCTATCATATAATGAATGCTTATACTTTAAGCCTAATAAATCAGATCCTCTTACATGAGCAATCTCTTTAACATTTTCTAATTTTAATTTAGCTGATAATGCACTTAAAAGATCAGATGCACAAATTAATTTACCAAAATTAGATGTTTCAAATACAACATAATCAATTAATGGTCCTGCAGCAACAGCTAGGTTACAAGGTAATGTCCAAGGTGTTGTTGTCCAAATCATTAATGAAGCATCTTTATAAATATCTTTTCCATCAACGATATTCCACTTGAAATAAATTGAATTAGATTTAATATCTTTATATTCAATTTCAGCTTCAGCAAGAGCTGATTCAGATGATGGTGACCAATAAACTGGCTTTAAGCCCTTATAAATAAGACCCTTTTCAGCCATTTTAGCAAATACTAAAATTTGGTCGCGTTCAAAATCATGTTGTAATGTGATATATGGATGATCAAAATCACCAAGTACTCCAAGTCTTTCAAAACCAGCCTTTTGTCTTTCAACTTGCTTATATGCATATTCTTCACAAAGCTTTCTAAATTCAGCTAAAGGCTTATCCTTTCTTGAGATGCCTGATTTTTGAAGTGCATTCTCAATTGGAAGACCGTGTGTGTCCCAACCAGGAATATAAACAGACTTGTAGCCATTCATATTGTAATATCTAACAACGAAGTCCTTTAAAATCTTGTTTAATGCATGTCCTAGATGGATATCACCATTTGCGTATGGAGGTCCATCATGTAATGTATATTCTCTCTTTCCTTCGTTCTTTCTTATAACTTTATTGTATAAGTCAATATCTTTCCATTTCTTTTGAATTTGAGGTTCCTTGTTATTTAAATTTCCTCTCATTTCAAAAGATGTTTTACCCATATATAGGGTATCCTTATAATCTTTCATCTTGCTTCCTCCTTAAATAAAAAAATCCTTAAGAATAATATCTTAAGGACGAATTATCGCGGTACCACCTTAATTCTGTATAAATAAATATACAGCACTTAATTATGCTTTAACGCAGCAATACGTGATTGAATACTTAGTTTCCTCAATCAAGCTCCTCCAGTGATCCGAATAAAATCAATTGTCTACATTTCACCAATACTGTAGCTCTCTAAACCATGAATTTTTATTCATGCTGGTATCAACACTAAAAATACATTAAGATTATACTATTATTTTTATTTGTTGTAAAGAAAAACAATATAAATAATAATTTATAATTATTAAGAAAAAATACGAGGCTTTTTCAAACCTCGTATTATTAGAATTATTCTGTATCTAAAACCCAGCCTGGTGCAAATACAGTTGCTCTTGTTATTGTACCTTCATAAAGATTTTCGAATTCAACTAAGTCAATTAATTCAGGATCATCAATAATTTCTGAAGAGTATTGGTTAAGCCATCCGATAAATCTATATCCTTCTTTAGTAAATGGACATTCGATATCAACCCATCTAGTTCCTTTCTTAACTGCAACATATAAAGGAGATGAGTTACCATTTTCTTCATATATAGTAACAATGATATTATTTTCAAAATAATCTGCTGCTTGAGCATCAGTTCTTGCAATAATTTTGCCTTCACCAATAACTAAACCATTTTCAGTTAATTGAATATCTTCACCAATCCAAGCGTTTAATGCAGTGCTTGATTCAAGCTTAAATATATATTCTTTTCCTAGTTGAATGAATGTGTTATCTGCTAATTTTTCATATGAAGATGCATTATATACTGCGGCAATAGTAGTTCTTCCATAGAATGTTTCAACTTTAATCATAGGTTGATAGTTAGTAGAGAATCCGACATGTCTTCCACCTTCATCACTACTTAATAATCTAGCTTTTACATAAATTGTATTAACATCAGTGATAGCTTCACCTTTGGCACAAACTACACCACCGGCACCAACGATATTAATAGTTTTTTCTGTTATAACATTTGATCTAAGAATTAGACCAACAGTTTCACCCTTAGATGCTGTTTCAACAATCGAATTATTTTTCTTAACACCTGTTATTACAACATCAACAACACTATGATCCCTTAAAACAACTGAAACTTCATCTCCAACGCTAACTGTACCTTGCATTATTGTAGTATATAGTGTAACTCCTCTACCAACAGTATATTCAACATTTGATATATAACCTGCAAATATATTATCGTTTGTAATAGGTGTTTCATAACTATATTTTGGATCATCTGTACAAGTATATGTAGTCTTACCATTAAATTCTAATGTAGGTGCAATTGTAGAAGTTTCATATGTATGTCCCTTCTCTCTAAATACTGCATAAATAAACATATAATTTCCTTCAGGATATTCAAATACATGATAATCATCTACAAAGACTTCATCGCCAATTGCGAAATCTATAGAAATATCTGTTGGCATATCGTTATAATTTTGATCAAATTCACCCCAATGCCATCCGATAAATTCATAATCATCTGATATGAATTGTGAACCATCAGGAATAGTAAATGTTTCACCAAATCTTGTATTAATATTTGATACCCAACCAGTAACTACATTTGCGCTAATATTCCTATCAAATTGAACAGTAACTTTTTTTCCAGTCCATAATCCATCAACATAAACAGTTGTCATATCTTCTGTGAATTCAAGCTCATAACCATAATCAACCTTATTTTCAAATCCTGATATTAGAGCACCAGTATTATCATATGCTGTTATTTGCCATCCAGCAAATGTATAATGTTGCTTTTCATAATCATATCTTAAGGTTAAAGAATCACCAACATCTTTTACATATTTTGTACCAATATGATTATAATTGTTAGGTCTAACATAAACAGTTACAGTTTGTTGCCAAATTGCATATATTGTTAAATCTCCAGTAACTCTAGTAATTGTATCTCCAGGTTGCCAAGTACCATCTGTTGCAGTCTTTCTTGCACTCCATCCTAAGAATCTGGCATTAGCTTTACCAGGTGCATAAGTTGGAAGTGTTGCAGAGCCATTAACAACCTCTATTGAAGCAGGTAATTGAGAAGAAACACCACCATTTAAATCAAGTATTACTGCTATATTGTTACTCCAAATAGCATATAATGTAGTATCTTCTGTGAATTGTACATAATTACTTGGTTGATAATCACCTGTTGTTGCATCTTTATTTGTTGACCAACCTAGGAATTTATATGCTCCTGTTCTTGTTGGAGCTTCAGGTCTAATTGTTGAATAACCATTTTCTCCTGCAGAAACTGTTTCAGCTGTTTGACCTGAGCCATTAAAATCATATGTTATTATTGGTACTTTTTTAAATATAGCATAGAATGTAGTATCATCTGTCAATTTTACTGTTCCACCAGCATAATCAGCTGTTGTAGCATTTGGATTAGTTGAATATCCAAGGAATCTATATCCTACTTCTACATCGCTATATATAACAAATGGCAAATAGATATTATTATTTGCATCACCAGTTAAAGATGTTGCATATGTTCCACTAATAACATGGGCAGTATAATCTACTGTTGCCGAATGGATAATAGGTGTTGCATCCCATTTTGCATAAATTGTTGTTGCTCCTGTAATTGATGAATTAAAATCAAATTCATAATTTAATGCAGCATCTCTATACCAACCTGCAAAATCATAAGTATTACTGCTATCAGCATCCCTTGTAGGTTCTGTAGGCTCTGAAACCTTAGAACCATATGCAATTGTTTGTGGATTCACTGTAGTTCCACCATTTGTATTAAATGTTACAGTGTACTCATTTGTTGTTGTATCCCATTTTGCATAGATTGTTGTTGATGATGTGATTGGAGAACTAAAATCAAATTCTTGTGTACATGCTGCATCGCCATACCAACCATCAAATGTATATGTATATTGTTGATCTGCTTCCTTTCTAGGATCATTTGCAGGTCTTGCTGCCGTACCGCCAGCAACAATAGTTTGTGATGATACATTAGAACCACCATTTGTATTAAATGTTACAGATACTTTATTAACTGCATTCCATTTTGCATATAAATTAAGTGTACCTGTAATAGTTGTAGTGAAATTATATTCTGTACCTTCAGTGAATGTTGATGTAGTATACCAACCTGCAAAAGTAAATTCTGTTTCTCCCTCATTTGCTGTTGTAGGATCTGTAGGTCTTACTACAGTTTGTCCATAATTATAATTTTCTGTTGTTGCTGTTGAACCATTATTGTAATTAAATGTAACTGCATATTGATTAACTGTAGTATTCCATTTTGCATATAATGTAATATTACCTGTTATTGTTTCAGTAGTAAAATCAAATGCTTGAGTAAATCCAGCATCCTTATACCAGCCTGCAAATGAATATGAATATTGTGCATCAGCATCCTTTGTAGGAGCAGTTGGAGCAGTTGCCTTTCCATCCTTTACTACTTCAATTGATGAAACATCACTACCACCATTTGCACTAAATGTTACAGTATATTTTGTTTCGTCTGTTTGTTGTTGATTATTATTATTATTATTGTTGTTAGAATCATCTTTTTTTGACTTACCACTACATGATGCTAAACCAATAAAAGCTGTAGCAACTAATAATCCCAATAAAAGCTTTTTCTTCTTCATTTTTGTCCTCCCTATATTAAATTATATATTACAAAATACATTATCATTATAATACAATTATTGTATGCATACAATAAAAAATCCTAGTAGTTTTTAAATACTAGGATATTTTTTATATTATTCTAAATTTAAATTATAGTTTGATAATTTTTTAATATCTTCCCAATGATTTTGATTATCAAAAATAGCTAATGTATCAAAGCCTTGTTCTTTAGCTCCTGATATAGCATGATATACATCTTCAACAACAAGTGCTTCTTTTTTATTAAAGCCTTCAAGCTCTAATACTTTATTGAAGCCTGTACCACCACTTTTAGTAATGCCCATATTACTAGCCGAATAGATATAATCAAAATACTTGTTAATATCATTTGTCTTAAATGAATCATCTAATAATTCATTTGCGGTAGCTGAAAATAATACGACTCTTCCATTTCTTTTAAGCTCTTCTAAAAGCTCTTTAGCTCCTGGTTTTAGTTTTTGCATAACATATTGCTTTCTAACAAAGTTATACATTTTATTTTCAAGCTCAGCATAAGAGATATTATTATAATAATTCTTATAAATATATCTTACTGCTTCAACATTTGTTTGTTCTTTGGCTATCTCATCTATATCAACATCAAATTTAATATTTGATTCTTTTAAGAAATTTGATAATAAATGAGACCACATACCCATTGAATCTAATAATGTGCCATCGTAGTCGACTATGAATAGCTTATAATTCTTTAAATATTCTAGATTATTCAAGTTCAAATGCTCCTGTATATAATTGATAATAAACACCCTTTTGATTAATCAAATCATCATGATCTCCACGTTCAACAATTGAACCATGATCTAATACCATAATAGCATTACTATCTCTTACAGTTGATAATCTATGGGCAATAACAAATACAGTTCTTCCTTTCATTAAAGAATCCATACCTTTACCCACTATAGCTTCAGTTCTTGTATCGATTGAAGATGTTGCTTCATCTAGAATCATTACAGGAGTATCAGCTAATTCAGCTCTTGCGATAGATAATAATTGTCTTTGGCCTTGAGATAATTGAGAACCATTACCAGTTAATTTAGTATCAAATCCTTCAGGTAATCTTGTAATGAAATCATAAGCATTAGCTGTCTTAGCTGCCTCCATAACTTCTTCGTCAGTAGCATCTAATCTACCATATCTAATATTTTCCATTACTGTACCAGTAAATAGGTTAGTATCTTGTAAAACAATACCGATACTTCTTCTTAAATCAGCCTTCTTAATCTTATTAATATTAATTCCATCATATCTAATCTTTCCATCTGCGATATCGTAGAAACGATTAATTAGATTTGTGATAGTTGTTTTTCCAGCACCAGTCGCACCAACAAAGGCAATCTTTTGACCTGGCTTAGCATAAATATTTACATTATGTAAGACTATCTTTTCAGGGAAATATCCAAAATCAACATCGTGAAGTCTTATATCACCCTTTAATTCAGTATAAGTAATTGTACCATCTGAATGTGGATGCTTCCAAGCCCATTTGCCTGTCTTTTCATCTGCTTCAGCGATATTTCCATTTTCATCAATTGTTGCATTAACTAATGTAACATAGCCATTATCCTCTTCTGGCTTTTGATCCAATAATTCAAATATTCTATCAGCGCCAGCAAGACCCATAACAACGGCATTTAATTGCATTGAAACTTGGTTGAATGAATTAGCAAATTGTCTAGACATACCTAAATATGCAACAGCTATACCAATTGTTAAACTAACACCCATTTCAGGAGATGCAGGTAGTAATGTAAAGAATGTCTTATCATCATTACCAAATCCTCTTAATGAGAAATTATATACATTATTAACTACTAATACTACACCAATAATAGCTACTATAACATATAATACATTACCAATATTATGAATGATAGGTCCTAGCATATTAGCATATCCATTAGCCTTATATGCATCATCATTTAATTGGTTGTTTAATACATCAAAATCCTCTTTAGATTTTTCTTCATGATTAAATACCTTAACAACCTTTTGACCATTCATCATTTCCTCTATGAATCCTTCACATTGAGCAATTGATTTTTGTTGCTTGATGAAATATTTAGCACTTCCACCACCAACCTTCTTTGTAACAAAGAAGATAAATACAACTGCAACAACTACAGCTGCTGACAACCATAAGCTATAATACATCATTACACAGAATAATAATGTAACAGTAATCATTGTTTGAACAAATTGAGGAATACTTTGAGATATTAATTGTCTAATTGCATCAACATCATTTGTATATGTAGACATTATTTCTCCATGAGGATTTCTATCAAAATATGAAATAGGAAGCTTTTCCATATTATTAAACATATCTATTCTCATCTTATATAAGAATCCTTGAGTAACTGTACAAAGTAATTGATTATATAGCGTTGTAGCAATTAATGAAGTTAAATATACAGATCCTAAGGCAATGGATAATACAATTAATTTATCCTTAATAGAATCAAATCCAGATGTTGTAACCACATCAGCAAAATTATTAATATGAGATACTCCTTCTGGAATAGCTCCTGCCACTACCTTATTATTTTCAATACCTTCATACATTAAATTAATGAATTGAGGCATGAATATAGATGCAGATATTGCACCTATAGCAGCAAATACAATACAAATACAAATAATTGTAAATCTTACAGGATATGTTTTAAAAACATAACCTAATAATCTTTTTAAGGTTTTCTTCTTATCAAAATTTCTTTTTGAAGGCTTAACATTAATTCTAGGCATTTGCTTCACCTCCATTTACTCTATTTTGAGAATAATAAATTTCTTGATAAATCTTATCATTCTTCAATAATTCATCATGAGTACCAGTTGCTTCTACTCTACCATTATCCATTATAATGATTAAATCAGAATCTTGGATAGATGCTATTCTTTGAGCAATTATAATCTTAGTTGTTTCAGGAATATATTCCTTAAATCCTTTTCTAATTAATGAATCTGTCTTAGTATCAACTGCAGATGTAGAATCATCTAAAATTAATACCTTTGGATGCTTTAATAAAGCTCTTGCTATACATAATCTTTGCTTCTGTCCACCAGATACATTTGTACCACCTTGAGTGATCTCTGTATCATATTTTTTAGGGAATGATTCAATGAATTCATCTGCACATGCAAGCTTACATGCATGGATGACTTCTTCATCAGTAGCATCTTCCTTACCCCATCTTAGATTATCTTTTATTGTACCCTTGAATAATAAGTTTTTCTGTAATACTACAGAAACACTATCTCTTAATTTAACTAAATCATAATTTCTAACATCTACACCACCAACATATACTGCACCTTCAGTTACATCATATAGTCTAGATATTAGATTAACTAATGTTGTTTTAGATGAACCTGTTGAACCTAAAATACCAACAGTCATACCACTTTTTATATCTAGATTAATATCCTTTAAAGAATACATTTCAGCTTGTAATGAATATTTAAATGAAACATTATCAAATTTAATACTACCATCAGTAATTTCCATAACTGGATTTTCAGGATTTAATAGACTTGATTTTTCATCTAATACTTCTACAATTCTCTTTGATGATTCGTAAGCCATAACAATCATAACTATAACCATTGAGAACATCATTAAAGCCATTAAAGATTGGAATCCGTAAGTTATTAAACTTTGGAACTGACCAATAGTTACTGAATTAAATAGATATACCTTATTACCTTCAGCATCTAATCCTAAATATGCTGAATTATTAATTATTAATATAGAACCAATAATCAATAAAGAAATCATTAATAAATGAACTGAAAGCTGCATTAAAGGTGCATTAAGGGCAATAATCTTTTCTGCATTTCTAAAATCATTTCTTAATTTTCCAGCTGCCTTATCGAATTTCTTAATTTCATGTTCTTCTCTTACAAATGATTTAACGACTCTAATACCATCTATATTTTCCTTAATCGAATCATTTAAGGCATCATATTCCTTAAATATTCTTCTAAATATTTTCATAGCGAAAATCATTATTAGAATTAAACCAAATGCTAATATAGGTGCAACTACAGCAAATACCCATGCTAATTCAGGACAAATAACAAATGACATGATTGCCGAGAATATTAACATCAATGGTGATCTTATTGCAGTTCTTATAATTTGCATATAGGCATTTTGAACATTTGTTACATCTGTAGTCATTCTTGTTACTAAGCTTGATGCTTGAAATTTATCAATATTAGCAAATGAGAATTTAGTAATATTCTCATACATATCTTTTCTCAAATTCTTTGCAAAACCAGCACTAGCCTTTGCACAGAATAATCCAGCTAAGCTACCAAAAGCTAGAGAAGCCATTGCCATAACCACTAATATAACAGATAAAATGGCAATCATTTCACCGTTAGTGTCATTCATTTGGTCTACTAGCATAGCGGTAATGAAAGGTAAAACACATTCCATTACTACTTCAAAGAAAATGAAGATAATTGATAAAATACTTGGTGTTTTATATTCTCTTATACTTCTCATTAATTTTCTTATCATTTTATCAACTCCTTATCTATATTATTTTCAAATTTCATTAATACCTTATTGAATATATCTAATTCTTCTTCAGAAATATCCTTTTGTAATATCTTTTCAAATTCATTCAAATCATCTAATACATTTTTAGCATATTCTTTAGCAATATCAGTAAGTATTAATTTTTTAAGTCTTGCATCATTATCTACTTTCTCTCTAATTATTAAATTCTTCTTTTCCATTAAAGATATAATATTTGAGGCTGTAGATCTTGTAATTCCAAATTCTTTTTCAATATCTTTTTGATATACTTCTTTATCATTATTCTTAAAAATATAGACAATAATAAATCCATTAGTTCCAGATATATTGTCTAATTTTTTTATTGAATCAAGATTTTCAACAACTCTTTTAATTTTAGTAGAAACACATCTAATATTTTTTCCTATTTTTCTTCTCATTTCTACCTCCTAAAAATTGTTTTATATCAAACATTATAATCATTTTATTTTTATTGTCAAGTACTTCACATTATTAAACATATTTTTTATAAAAAATAAAAAAGAAGATTGCTATTTTATTAGCTTAATCTTCTTCTTTGTTGTTGTAACATTCTTTCTAAAGAATTCTTCCATCTTTTTAGATTCAAATCCTTCTTTTAATACATAAATAGAATCAGCTTGATTAAATATTAATTCATATCCTTCAAAATCTTCTTTAATAGATTTTAATTCTAAATATGTATATTTAATATTTTTTGTTTTATCTCCAATTTTAGCACTTATAGCTACGCTATTTTCTCTAAATGTATAATTAAATGAAATACCTACTTGAGTAACCTCTGGGTTGTTTTTGATTACTCTAGTTTTTACTCTATTTACTTCAAATATAATATAGAAAAAGAATCCAATACCTACAGCCATAAATATAGATCCCATTGTAATAGCATTTGTTTCTCCAAATCCTATACCAATAATTAATGTAGTTATACCAATTAATAATATTACAGCTAAATATATGTATCTTTTCTTATAATCTTTAGTTGTATTTCTTACTAATATTTCTGTTGCCTTTTCTGCAGATAATATTGTTGTGTTTTTAACAATCATAATAATTCCATCCTTTAAAACTATACAGGACTATTTTATCATTAAATTATTAATTTTTGAATAAAAATTTTAATATACAAAAAAAGCCGATATTTGAAATATCGACTTAATTAATGATTTTTGGCAGCAGCTACAGGGTTCGAACCTGTGCATACCGGGGTCAGAGTCCGGGGCCTTACCACTTGGCTAAGCTGCTATAAAAAGGGCCATAGGCCCTTTGTTATAATTTATATTACTTTATACAATAGATAGACTTCTTACCAGCAAATACTGATACACCTGGGAATTCTCCACGGCAGTTTAGATCGTCTTCAATTCTCATTAATTGGTTGTACTTAGCAACTCTATCAGTTCTTGATAATGAACCAGTCTTGATTTGACCAGCGTTTGTACCAACAACGATGTCAGCGATTGTAGTATCTTCTGTTTCACCAGATCTATGAGAAACGATTGCTGTATAACCAGCCTTCTTAGCCATTTCGATAGCTTCGAAAGTTTCAGTTAATGTACCAATTTGGTTAACCTTGATTAGAATTGCGTTAGCAACACCTTGCTCGATACCCTTAGCTAATCTCTTAGTGTTTGTAACGAATAAGTCATCACCAACTAATTGAACCTTCTTACCTAACTTTTCAGTTAAATACTTCCAGCCCTCCCAGTCATCTTCTGCAAGACCATCTTCGATAGTGATAATTGGGAACTTTTCAACTAAGTTAGTATAATACTTATCTACCATTTCCTTAGAAGTGAATTCACCCTTATCAGCCTTTAATGTATAAATCTTCTTTTCAGTATCATAGAATTCAGATGCAGCAACATCGATACCTAAGCAAATATCCTTACCTGGTTCGAAACCTGCAGCCTTGATAGCTTCAACAACACGCTCGAAAGCTTCAGTGTTAGAGCTTAACTTAGGTGCATAACCACCCTCATCACCTACAGATGTTACATATCCGTTTGCCTTTAAGATCTTCTTTAAAGCATGGAATACTTCAGCACCCATACGTACTGCTTCTTTAATTGTTGGAGCACCAACAGGTAAAATCATGATTTCTTGGAAGTCAATACAGAAATCAGCATGTGCACCACCATTTAAGATGTTCATCATTGGAAGTGGCATTTGCTTTGCATTGAAACCACCGAAATAATTATATAGAGGGATTCCATAGAAATCAGCTGCTGCTCTAGCACAAGCCATAGAAACACCTAATGTAGCGTTAGCTCCTAGCTTACTCTTATTTTCAGTACCATCTAAAGCAATCATTAAATGATCGATTGCTACTTGTTGAGTAACATCTAAGCCTCTTAACTTTGGTGCGATAATTTCGTTAACGTTCTTAACAGCCTTAGTTGTACCCTTTCCTAAATAACGTGCTTTATCTCCATCACGTAATTCTAGTGCTTCATGAACACCAGTTGAAGCTCCAGATGGAACTAATGCACGACCCATTGCTCCTGATTCAGTTGTAACCTCAACTTCAACAGTTGGGTTTCCACGAGAGTCTAATACTTCTCTTGCGTATACGCTTGTAATAAATGGCATAATTCATATCTCCTTATTATTTATGTTTTTAAAACCGAGTTAATTATACAATATAATTAATAAAATGTACTATAATAATTCTACTAAAAGAAATTGAAAACGTTTTTAATATTTAGCTCCTATTTCCCTTTGCAATTCTAAATACTGCATAAAATGATAAACCAAAGAATAATATATTTAATATTAAATAGAATACATATTCTACTTTTACTTTATCATCTAAAATTATAAATAAGAATTTAGTTGGAACAGTTATTATATTTATATAGAAATTTGGATCTGATAAAACAGTTCCAATTTGTTGGATTCCCACTAAACCAACATAATATGATAATTGTGAGAAAAATAATGAGACTATAAAAAATACTAGTGCTAAGGTTGGATATAAGACATGATAGTTTTCATATCCTTTTCTAACTGAAAAGCCTACAAATAAAGAACATAATAATAAGCTAAATGAAATACCTAATCCAAAAACATTAGTTAATGTAGCATCTATTAATCCGGCTAATATTCCACCTAAAATTCCAGCTGTTAATCCAAAAATTATTACAGTTTTTAAATCACCTTTATATTTTTCTCTTTTCCATTCATTTATTTTAATTTGTTTATATAAAACATATCCATATAAACTAAGTAATAATAAATATATTATTATAGTAATAATAATTCCTAAAACCATAAAAAAATCACCAAATATATTTTAGTATATTTGATGACTTATTACAAGATTATTCTTGGATAGTTTCTTGTTTTGTTTCTTCTAAAGATATTTCGTTTTCTTCTCTACCGTAATCACCAACGAAATAAACAATTAACATCTTTAATCTCTTATATAAAATCATAGTTATTGTAAATACCATTGCGTATCTTACTAAATTAAATGGTAATACTCCAACGAATAAATAATAGAACATGAAATTAGAATCAGTAACAATCTTCTTACCACCTAAAATCTTATCCATTGTGCTTGTTAGTGCAACCTGAGGGAATCCTGCAATCTCTTTATATGCTGGAATTAAAATTAACCAGTTAGAAACCATTGCTACTACTGTGGCAGATGCCATACCAATTGCTAGGGCACAAAGTGCTCCCTTAATTGTTCTATGCTTCTTATAAATTAAACCAGAAACAATACATAATGTAACACCAATTAATACATCTGCTAATTCTCCTACACCTACTGTAGATGTACCTGGAAGCTTACAGAAGAATCTAACAATGATTGTTAGAACACCTGATACAGGTCCATACATAAATGTTACAAATAATGCTGGAACATCAGAGAATTGAATATCTAGCCATGAAGGGAATATTGGTAAATTAAATTTAGCGAAATAATATAAAATAACTGATAAAGCACTAAATACACCAATAACTGCCATTTGCTTTACATTCATCTTCTTTAAATTAAATTTAATTTGTAGGAATGAATATAAATAACCAAATGATAATAAGAATAATGCTGCTCCTACTATTTCTAATACATAGATATATGGCGCAGGTGAATATTTAGCTTTAGGATTATCTAGTGGTGGTACAAATGAATCTCTCATTGATTTATTAATAATAAATCCTGTAATAACTAGACCAAGTCCAATTAATACCACTATAATAAATAATACTAAATATAGTGTGCCCTTTTTTGAAGTCTGGGCTGACTTTACTGAATTTTCCATAAAAGTCCTCCTCGAAAATCATTAAATATAATTTCCATGTACTTCAAAAAAATACCCCCATTATAAAATGGGGTTTTTAAAATCGATTATTTTAATACATCTTCTCTCATCCAGACTTTACTGTCGGTATAGGAATTGCACCTATTCATGCCTAATTAGGCTCGCGGACTTTACCGCCGGTATGGAATTACACCAAACCCCGAAGTATATGAAAACTTATTTACGAAATAATTATAATACTAAATATTATATATGTCTATATAAAATATTAATTATTCATTATCATTAGAATCATTTTGTATTTCTTCATTAGATTCTATTATATTTTCTTTATTCTTTAAGAAATTAGATTTAAAGAATAGATAAGCTAGATTAAATAAATATAAAATTATAATTATGAAATCTACCCTAAAATCAATTATTGAAAGACATAATGATAAAGTTAATATTCCTAATATAACTGAATCAATTATTATTGCAGGTAATTTATATTTTTTAATATCAAATATTAATTGTACAATTCCTAAAGAAATTGGAACTACCAATAATATAGGCATAAATATTTTATAATTATATTCAGCTATCGCTATTATAAGTATAGAAATATTTATAATCAAAAATAACGACATCGTTTGGGCATAAAGGAATATATTATTTTTTAACTTCTTTTTCTTTTTTCCAAAAATTAAAGCTATAATACCTAAAGTTAATAATGCTATATCAGCTATAATTCCAAATATATAAATTATAAATGCAAATATTGCTATTCCTAAGAATACCCCTGCCAAAAAACCTCCGCCATAAACAGATTTAATGCTTTTATCATAGCTTAAGGCTAATGAGATATCTCCTTTAATTAATTCATCATATGAAACCTTATACTGACCTTTTTTAACTTGTTTTAATTTAATATTATTACTAATTAAATACATATCAGTATTTACTGTTACATTAATGTGATCAAATACTTTAAAAGTTGATGCAGGGCTTACATAATAATCTAATTCATAAACAGTTGATTTGTATTTATCATTAACAGTATAAATCATGTTTGTTTTAACTGTATTAACACAAGTACCTTTACCCTCAATATCAATATTATAATCTATTGCTGCTATAATATTATAATCTTCTGGATCTATTGTATAACCATAAGTACCTTGATCTTCTAATAAAATATATATATTATAAATATCCATTTCATTTTCTGGATATTTTTCATATAAATCATATAAATCACGATATAAATTATGCTTGAAATAATGTTCTCTAACTAATTCTTGCTTAGTAGAATCTCTCATTGTATATTCTGTATTACCATTATCTACGCTTACACTAAATTCACCTTTCGCTAATACATAAAAATAATCACGAAAATAACAACTATTTCTATCTTCATCGATAATAACATCAACAAAAAAATTATCTAAATCAGAAACAATATAACCGCCAGTAACTTCTGCAACACGAAATGATCCTGGATTATTTATCTCACAATAATAAATATTATAATCATCTAATGTAGATTCAACATATTCATCATATAAATTAGAAAGAGAATCAACGATATCATTTTTTGAATGTAAAAATAATCTCATTTTTGTATCTAGCTTTGTTGAATCAACATATACACTTGGATTATATGTATTGTTACTAGTAGCTGATCCAATTGGGAATACCAATTCAACATTCTTATCAGAAGAAGAATAATTATAGAATGTATATTCAGCAGTTACGTTGGCAGAATCGCCATATAAATCAAATGTCAAATTCTCATTTTGTACTCTGATAGTATTTTCCCCTACAATGGCAACTCCATATCCATTCTCACCTATTTTTTTTATTTTTCTTACTGCAGAATTGGCATTAACTGATACAAAAGAGAAAATGCCAAATAGAATAAATAAAATTGAAAAAAATGTCATAAGTTTTTTCATAAACTTGTTCCCCCTTCATTTTTTACACTTCTATTTTAATTAAAAATTATGACTATAACCACCAATTGACAATTATTATTTTGTCAAGCAGCACTTTGCATTTGCATAAATTATCTATATTTTAGCATAAAAAATTGAAAAACGATAAAAAAAGACATACTTTTTTTGTCAAGTATGTCTTTTCATTTTTTTATTTCTTAACGATAAGTGATTTTGAAGTCATGTCAGCTGGTATATCTAATTCTAATAATTCTAAAATTGTAGGAGCTAGATCAGATAAGATACCATTTCTAATTTTAATATTCTTATCAGTTACTACAACTGGTACTGGGTTAGTTGTATGAGCAGTAAATGGTCTTCCTTCTTCGTCAGCTAGCTTTTCAGCATTACCATGGTCTGCAGTAATAATTGCAACACCACCTACTGAATCTAGGGCATCTACTACTTTACCAACACAAGTATCTACTGCCTCTACTGCTTTTACAGCTGAAGGAATAACACCTGTATGACCAACCATATCACAGTTAGCAAAATTTAAGATAATCATATCATATTTTTGAGAATTGATTGCGTTAACAACCTTATCACATACCTCATAAGCACTCATTTCAGGCTTTAGGTCATATGTTGCAACCTTTGGTGAATTTACTAAAATTCTATCAGCACCTGGGATATCTCTATCAGCACCACCATCAAAGAAGAATGTTACATGGGCATATTTCTCTGTTTCAGCAATTCTTAATTGCTTTAAGCCGTTTTGTGATACGATATCACCAACAAGGTTATCAAGCTTTTGTAGACCAAATGCTAATTCACCCTTAACTGTATCAGAATACTTCATCATTGATACAAAGAATGTTGATTTAGGTCCTTTTGAATAATCTAATCTATAAGGCTTATCTGGATTATAAATAATTCCTTCTGGATTAGAGAATGCAGTTGAAATTTGAATTGCTCTATCTGGTCTAAAGTTAGCGAATACAATTGAATCTCCTTCTTCAATTAATCCTCTTTCATCAGATACAAATGGAACAACGAATTCATCAGTCTTTCCTCTAGCATATGATGTATGAATACCCTCAACTGGGTCAGCGAAATATTCACCATCACCAATTGTCATTGCATCATAAGCCTTTTGGATACGATCATAATTCTTATCTCTATCCATACCATAATATCTACCCCCTACAGTAGCTACCTTTACATTACCATAGTCGATAATCTTCTTAAGGAAACCAGCACCTGCAGTTGGGTCTGTATCTCTACCATCTAAGAATGCATGATAATATACATTTTCAATACCCTTAGAATGAGCAAGCTTTGCTATTGCAATAATATGAGATGTATGTGAATGTACACCACCATCACTACATAAACCAAAGATATGGAATTTCTTATTATTCTTCTTTGCATTATCTATTGCAGCTAGAATTGCAGGATTCTCATTGAATTCTCCAGTTTTAATTGCGTTATTAATTCTAGAAAGTGATTGCCAAACAATACGTCCAGCACCAATATTCATATGTCCTACTTCTGAGTTACCCATTTGACCATCAGGTAAGCCTACAGCCTCTCCTGAAGCATTTAATTGATGTGTATCATAAGTAGAAAATATTCTATCTAAATTTGGCTTCTTAGCCAAGCTTACTGCATTTGTTGAAGATGGTTCAGCTAATCCATAGCCATCCATTATTATTAAGCATACAGGTCTTTTTTTCATTATTATTTACCTCACCTTATGTATTATAATTCAAATTATTCTATTCTTCCATATTTTTTTAGAATAAAATAATTATTTACTGTTTCAGCGCCAACCCACTTAATCATTGCGCTATCCTCTTCTGCATATTTATCATAGCCCCAAGGCTTCTTATGATCCCATAAGCCAAATGATGCTATTGAAGAAATAATATAATCTAATTGCTGATTCTTTAATTCATCTAATTTGCTAGATGAAATATATAATGCACAATCAAGTGGTAATATAGCATCAGGATTAGAAAAATCTGATGTTACATTCTTTTCAGCAAGCTCTACTAGCTTCTTTTCAAATGCTTCAATCTTGTCATCAAATAAATCAAGATCTCTAATTGAATTTAAAAAGCTATTAAATGAAATGAATTCATATTTAGTTATATTATCCATCTTTAAGAAATCATCAATCATTTTTAATGATGCTTGATATGCTTTCTTATAATATGCTTTTGTATTCTTATGAAATTTTAAAGTGTATCCTAAAATTGCGGCAGTTGGATGATAACCAAATAATTCTTGGTTCTCCTTTGTATAAGAGAATTCCTTTGAATGCGCAAAATCATCATTTGATTTAACATTTGGATTCCATTTGTTATTAATCATTTCACATCTATTGTATAAATAATTACATGCTTTATTAATAATATCTAAATATAATTCATTATCACATTTAGAATCAAATCCAACCATATCTAATAATCTAAATGCTTCATATATTTGATAAACACTTGTGTTTGTATTGTAATTATCAATATATAAACCACCGGCAAATCCACCATCTTTAGTTCTATATAGCATTAATGAATCTAAAACAAAATCCTTTGACATTGTTCCATCTAAGGCATTATATAATGCCATATCAATGTCTCTTGCCTTAAAGGTCATTTGTCTTGCCATATCATCTTGCATTTCTTTAGTCAATAAATTCATAAAAAATACCTCGTTATTTATTTTATAATAAATAAACCAAAAAATAAAGATAAATACTATAAAAATTATTCAAAATGAAATATAATCAATTTGAGGTATGAATTATGGAGTATTTAAATTATTATCTTTTTAATCAAATAGTAGATAATTTAGATGGCTATATTAAATCTAAATTTGAATATGAAAACACTGATATATTATCATATATCTATTTTAAAAATGTTCCATCTTGCTATTCTAAAAAAGATAAATATAAGCTAGTAGAAAATTTTAATACAGATAAATTCAAAGATTTCATTATTGAATGTGCTATTAATTTATCAAAAGAAAATGATTTTGATAATTTATTATTCTTATATGGTTTAATAATATCATATTCTTCTTCTAAGATATTATCTAAATATGAAATAGATAAGAATCTAATTGATAATTATATATCTAAAAAATATGAAATATTATTTGATATTAATTATTTTAAAGATAATTCTAAAAAGATATTTAATTATACTGAAAAGATGGATGATATGGTACATAATCCATTAATTAGAATATTTGATTTATTCTTATCTAATAATTATTTTTCTAGAGGATATAAGAAATGCAAAAAGCATTTCAAAAAAGAATCTAAAAAAATAAATATAATAGATGAAATAAATATTGAAATACCTTCAATTAATAAATATGTTAAGAATGTAGATGATTTTATAGATTATATCTATAATGAAATAAAAGAAATAATAGATTCTGTTAATACATATTTAATTGAAAGAAATGATAAACAAATAAGAGTAATATTTAATATAGATAAAGAAAAGAAGCTATGATTTTTCATAGCTTCTTCTTTTTATTCTTCTACAATTTGTTTTGGATAATCCATGTATAGCTTATCAATATCGAAATGAGCTCTTTCTTCTTTTTCAAATATTGATACGATTGCGTCAAAACAATCAATTAAAACCCATGAGCTATCCTTACCATCAATTGATCTAACCTTGTAATTATTAATTGATAGGTCTTCACCTATATATTTAATAGCGGCATTACATTGTCTTTGT
>CAMJFY010000002.1 GCA_946405105.1 uncultured Caryophanales bacterium | reverse complement strand
TATGTAATTATCAATAGCTCCAGTAATAACCTTTTTTTCTTCCATTAATATTTTCTTCTTTCGTCCTTATAATAAACTTCATCTATTATTGCCCCACCAAGACAGATATCTCCTTCATAGATTACTACTGCCTGGCCAGGTGTTACTGCGCGTACTCCCTTAGGGTAAAATACCTGAATATGGTCATCATCAATAAATTTTAATGTGATATCATTATCAGCCTGACGATATCTAAATTTAGCTGTGTATGCTTTACCCTCTACTGGCTTATATGAAATCCAGTTTACGTTTGATGCAAAACAATTATCAGAAATTAAATAAATACTATCATGTCCTTGGCCAACAATTAGCTCATTCTTTTCTAGATCTTTACCACAAACAAACCATGCGTCATTGTCAAATTCTTTAGATCCACCAATACCTAGACCCTTTCTTTGACCAATTGTATAATACATTAATCCATCATGTTCTCCAACTACCTTGCCATCTAGAGTAACCATTTTACCTGGCTTTGATGGTAAATAATTTTTTAAAAATTGATGGAAATTTCTTTCTCCAATAAAACATATTCCAGTTGAATCCTTTTTCTCTGCAGTCCAAAGGTTAGCATCCTTTGCGATTTTTCTTACCTCTGGCTTTGTTAAATCGCCAACAGGGAATAAAGAATGTCTTAGCTGTTCTTGGCTAATTTGACATAAGAAATATGTTTGATCCTTATTTGAATCAACGCCTCTTAATAAATAGCTCATGTCCTTATCATGCTTTACTCTAGCATAATGGCCCATTGCTATAAAATCGGCACCTAATGTTGAGGCGTGCTTTAAGAAGGCATTAAATTTAATATATTTATTGCACATAATATCAGGATTTGGAGTTCTACCACTTTTATATTCATTTAAGAAATATGTAAAAACAGTATTCCAATATTCTTCTATAAAATCTATTCTATTAAGTTTTACTCCTAGCTGCTGACAAACCTTTTCTGCATCCTGATAATCCTTTTCCTGAGGACATACATCATCAGTAATATCAGGATTACCTAATATATCATTATTAGTTGCAGAATCCCAGTTTCTCATAAACATTGCTTCTACATCATAGCCTTGATCCTTTAATAATTTTAAGGCAACGCTAGAATCTACACCACCTGATAGGCCTAAAATAACTTTCATAAGCTTACACCTCTAGATAATTGTATCACAATTATATATTGAATTAAATAACAAAAATGGTTATAATTAGGCTAGATTTTAGAGGAAGGAAGACTCATATGGACGATAATAAAAATGAACAATTAAATGAGAATCAGCACGAATATGATAATGGCTTCCACCCTAAAGAGGTTCATTTAAAGCCCAATTATGTTTTTTATAGAAAAAGTATTTGGTATAAATTTTGGAATAAGTTCTTAGTTTTATTATTTAAATTAATATTCTTTATTCCTAACTATTTATTTGCTGGAGTAAGAATTAAAGGAAAGAAAAATAAAAAGAATGTAAAGGGAGCAATGATTGTTTCAAATCATGTATACCCTTTTGATATATTTATTATATTAACATCTCTTCCTTCTAAAAGAATATATGTAACTACACTTGAATCAAATATGGGGTTTGGTTTAGTATCAACATTCTTTAGAGATGGTGGTGCAGTACCTATTCCTACTGATTCAATGTTATTAAGAAGATTTAATAGAGAAACACCTGAGGTTATTAATAAGGGCTATTCAGTATTATTCTATCCTGAAGCTGCATTAATACCTTATTGTGATCATGTAAGAAATTTACTTCCTGGTGCGTTCCATTATGCTTATTCTTCTACTAAAAAAATAATACCTACAGTTATGACTTTCCATAAGCCAAAAGGTATTTATAAATTATTTAGAGGAAAAAAGCCATGTCTTCATTATAATATTTTAGAGCCTTACTATATTGAAGAATTAGGTAATAAGAGACAATCACTTGAAAAAGCTAAGGAAGATATCCAAAAAATAATGTCAGATTATTTTGTTAAAAATAGTGATTATTATTATGATGAAAATGGTAATAGAAATGATACACCAATTTATCATAAAACAAAGAAAAAGAAAAAGAATTGAGAATAACCTCAATTCTTTATTTTTTTAAATACATTATTTCTATTATTTTGCTGAAATATAATAATATTGAAATATCAAATTCTTGCCATATTCTTGTTATTTTTCCTTCAAATAAAATTAGATATCCTAATGTTTCATCATCCGTTTTTACTCTACAAACTAAGAATGTGATGATTTTTTTTGATTGGGCAAAATTAGATATCTTCTTATTAACTGCGATTCCTGATATATCTAGACCATTAGGTATAAATATATTATCATTTTTAGTTAAATCATCAAATATAGCTAAACATTCATCATCAATATTACAATCAAATCCTACTCTTCCTACTAATGATGTTTTATCAGTTTTAAGGAAAACAGATTCTGTTATTTGTAATGTATCAGTAATGAAATTTAAAATATGCCTAATTTTATCATCTGCTGCCATCTTTTTATTATTAGATATTTCAGAGATTCTTTCAAAAACATTAGGTAAACAAGATTGTTCTTTTCTTCTTACTGAAATATTTTTATGTTTAGATTCTACATAAATAATAAAGCAATTTCTACCTTTTGTTTTACCTCTATATAATGCTTTATCAGCAATTTGAAATAATTCATCATATGTTTTAGCATCATTAGGGAATGTTGCACAACCTACAGTAGCTGTGACGAAAAGCTTAATGTTATCACCAATTTTTACTTTTTTTCTAACAAATCCACCATTGTTTAGCATGCCTTCTAGATAATCATGAACTCCATTATATGTAATATCCTTGAAATATAAAATGATGAATTCATCTCCACCAAATCTACCTACAAGTCCATCTTCTCCTACATATTGTTTCATACCTTTAGCAACAAACTTTAATGTTTCATCGCCTACAGCATGTCCATAATTATCATTTACAGACTTAAAATTATCAATATCTAGAATTGCCATCATAAATGGAATATTATTATCTACTAGATGCTTCGCAAAACCTAAAATATTCGCTCTAGATAATACTCCCGTTAAAAAATCTAGACCGTATGCTGCATTAAAATCATTAAAATATTCGTATTTTTTTAGATCGTCAATTGTATACATCAAAAAATCCCCCTATGAATATATTAATAAGTTAATTTCATTATAACATAGAAAAAATAATATTTAAATACATGGTTTTTGCAAAGAAAAAAGAGGTTTTGACACCTCTTATTTTGTTACAAATATAAATCCAAAAGCGTTTGGTCCCCAATGTACAGCAATAGCTGGATCAAGGTCATCATATACTCTAATAGCTGATTTATATTTTTCATCAACCATTTCAATTAATTCTTCTACATTCTTTTTATTGTATGTATAAGATGCGATGATATCATATGATGTATCACAATCTAATTCAGCAAGCTTTGTTGCTACTTCCTTCATAGCCTTTTTAAGACCTCTATTTTTAGATAGAACTCTAACCTTTCCATCCTTAAAGCCAATTGTTGGCTTAATTTGTAAAATAGAGCCTAATAGCCATTCAGTCTTAGATAATCTTCCACCCTTTAATAAATTCTTTAATGTTTCAGGAATAGCCATGATTTGTACCTTAGGTATAAATTCATTTACTCTTTCTTGAATCTTATCAAATGGAATATCTTGGTTTCTATTTAAGAAATCAACAATTAATCTAATACCGCCAACTGCTAGCATAGAATCTAGAACTAATACATTCTTATTGTCCTCAAATAAAACCTTTAATGCGCTATTCTCACCACTAATTTTAGATGAAATAGTAATAATTACAACCTCATCACCATTATTAGTGTATTCTGTTACTCTCTTTTCAAGAACATCAAGCTGAGGAAGACTTGTCTTAGGGAATTGCTTTTCTTCCTCTATTAGCTTATAAAATTTATCTATTGGTAGGTCAATACCATCATCTAAATATTCTTTTTCTCCAATTAAAATCTTTAAAGGAATTAATTCAACATTATATTTAGCTAATTCCTCATTTTTTATTGATGAACCAGAATCCACAAAAATTCTTCTCATAATATTTGGCTCCTTAAATAATAAATACTATCGCATTATATATTAAATAATCTAACTTGTCAATAAAACATATAACTAATATAGAAAAAAGGAATAGTTATACTATTCCTCTAATTCTTAAAATAATAAGCCTTCCCATGTATCAGTATCCTCATAATCAGCTACTTCAATTTTAGTGATATTAGAAGGATTTGATTCATTTTGATCTGTGTTATTTGATTGATTATTATTTTCTTCTTCATCTCCAGATTCAACATTTTTATCTACTACTGTTTCTGGTGAACTATTAGATATTTTATTATCTGTTTTTTTATTGCATGAAGCTACTGTAAATAATAATATAAATGCTATTAATAAAACGGCTAAATTAATTTTCTTTTTCATATAAATCACCATAAGAATGGACTTTTATCTCCATTTTCCTCGTTATAATTATCTTCTATATTATCTCCCAAATTTGAGCCAGCAATAATATCTTCTAATTCAATATCTTCATCTATTATTTGTGGCTTTATATATTCTTTCATAATAATCTCTCCTTTTATTATGCACCTAACACAAATCCATCACGTTCAAAAGAAATTGTATTTTCTCCTGATTGTAATTCAAAACGAATTGAATCAATTTCTCTTTTTTGTGAAATTGCATCTTCAATTCCATAAATTGTATATACTGCATAATATCTTCCTGTTAGGCCGGTATAATTGTCATCTAAGACATTAATGCTAGAATATACCTTTGAAATTTTAAATTCCTTTTCAATATTATCAACTGATATAAAGAATGAGCCTGATGATAATTCTTCTGGATCGATATTATCAATTATTGCGATAAAACGAATTTTTGTTGCTGAAGCTGGATTTAATGTATCATATTGACACTTAATATCGATTGATGTTTCTAAAATTCTAAATCCTGAATAAACTAATACAACATCACCATTTGCTACAAATGTATTTTCACCACTATTAATTTTAGCGTTTATAATACCATTTTCAGCAACATATTCTACACCATTAATTGTTAATGATGCATTATCCTCATTGGCTACAAATGTTGCATTATAATAATCATCTGAATTATATGTAAATGAATCTCCATCATTGATTTTTATTCCACTAGAATAATGTGATCCATTATAATTCTTATTTGCTTCTACTATAGATGCATCATTTGAGAATTCAAATCCATCTTTATCTAATGAATTTAATGAAATTGATTCATCATACTGTATTTTATTAATCCAAATTATGCTTACATTTAATGTATTACTAGAATCACTTATTAATTCATGAATGATTTCTTCAGGAAGTGAATCTCCTGGTTTAAATGTATATTCTTGGTTATTATATATTACCTTATAGCCACCAAAATATCTTGTTACTGTTGAATATGGATATTCTGGGAATACATATTGTCCATCATAATTAATTGAGGCACTATTAAGTGAAGTTGCAGATAATAAATTAGAATAATTAATAATTAATTCATTTGAATTATAATTTGCAGTAATAGTTACTGTTGCGTTTGTAGATATAAATTCATTTACATCAGCTACGCTTATTGTTCCACCATTAGCTACTGTTAATGTTTTAGTTCCATTAGTAACTGTATAATTTATAAATTCATATCCAGCCTTAGCTGGTGCTTGGCTAGGAATTGAATAAGCACTATCTTTTGTTAATGTTGTGGCAAATGATGAATTAAGAGTTCCACCATTTAAATTAACACTAACTTTTTCTCCTACCTTATTAAATACTGCATTAAATCTGATTTCACTATTAATATCGAATAATGCATTTACATCTTCTTTTGTAATATAATTTGAGCTATTTGATGCATATGTTTTATTTCCATTTATATATTCCCAGCGAACAAATTCATAATTTTGTTTTGTTGGATTTGGAATATTTAATGTTGAAGTTGTTGATGATAAATTCATCGCACTATTATAAGTAGCTTCTCTATTCTTATAGGCAACTCCATCTACATCGAAATAAAATGTTTTTTTAGCGGCAGTCCAATATGCATATATTCTATCGATATAATTAGCATCATAATTAGAGCTCATTGTATGTGTAGTAACTGTAGATGTAGAGTTATTCTTAATTTCTTTCCAGCAATAGAAAGTATAATGATTCTTTGTAGGTGTTCCAAAATCACTTAAAGTTAATGTATTACCTTGAATTGAAATTGTTGATTTCCAAAATTCTGTATAATCAGAATCTAAATAGAAATATAGACAGCTCTTATGATATGAACTACCATCAGTTGATGTTCCTGATTTAAAATCTAATGATGAATTGAAATATCTTTCTCCTGAACCACTATATAATAGGTCTGCACAACCAACATTAATTGCGAAATTTAATAATATATAGATTGGACCTTTAAAATCAATTGTTGTATATGTTGATCCATAACAATCATCAATTGGATTAATATTATATGTTGAAGTTGTTTGAATAGCTGATAATCCTTTTGCAGTATAATTTCTTCCAGCACATGATGGTGCACTACTATAGAATTCCTTTGAAATTGATGAATTATTAGTTTCACATGCATTATTGAATATAGATGCATATGTACTACATGTTCCAACAAAATATGCTGTATATGCTACATAATCAGTAATATTTTTAATATATGCAAAATTACCTGATGCATATCCATTAAATTTTCCTGCTAAGAAGCCTGCGCCTTGGCAACTAATTGAACCATTTCCTGGATAAGTTAAACCAAAATTATCTAATTTAACTAAATTCTTATACAATATTGAATCACTACTATCACTATATCCAATTATTCCTCCAAGAGCTATAGCTCCTGAAGAATCAATTCCGGCAACCTTATTTCCTTTTACACTACAGCCAACAATTTTTGCTGCATATGAATTGGCTCTACCAAGGATTCCTCCAACGAAGCCTCCTTTAATATAGTTGCTTGAATTAATGCTTACGTCACAATCCTTAATTAAAATGTTACCATATGATACTCCGACAATTCCACCAGAACCAATTGACCCTAACGCATTATAATAATATGTATCAAAAGTACATTTTGTAATTGTTACATTAGATTTAGATGCTGTTTGACCAACGACTCCACCAAAATAAGTAACTGATGTTGTCTTACCAAGCATAGTCTTTAAATTATTTATAGTTGTTGTTCCAGTAACTTCTCTAAATACTCCACCAAATGTACCAGATGAACCACTGATAGTTCCGTCTGAATTACTGAAGGTAATAGTTTTTCCTCCACCCTCGAATGTACCACTAAAAGATTTAATAGTGGTTGTAACTGAAATAGATGCTGTTAATCTATAATTACCTGATACCTTTTCCTGGCTTGCAAGATTATTCCAATCTGTTGCGCTCGCAATATCAGTGTAGGTTACGGCACCTACTCCAAAATTTATGGCAAACACAGTAAGTGCTAGCATAAATAATGAGACAAAGGCTAATAATTTAGTTCTCATTTATCTCTCCTCCTTTTTTACAATATTATTGTATCAATTTATTGATTCAATTAAATCATCACAAAATACCAAATAATATTAATAAAAATCATACTTTTGTATGATATTAATTCATCCTAAATAATGAAAAAAGACTCGATATAAATCGAGCCTAGTTGTTTAAATGAATAATTATTCTAAATGGATCATTTACAATATCTAAATCAAAGCCTACCTCTTTTGCTTCAAACATCATACCATTTAATCCATTACCATATTTAATTTCCTTAGGATTAGATCCATTATTAGATATTGTTATTGTATTATTCTCTAATACTACATTAAGCTTTGTGGCCTTACTATGTCTTAAGGCATTAGTTGCTGCCTCACGAACAATTTTTAATATTGACCCAAAATGATTAATAGAATCAAAATTACCAATGAAATTTATTTCCATTCCAATCATACCATAGCTCTTTTTAATACCTTCTAATAATGATTCATATTCTAAATTATCACCCTTAATATCCTCAAACATTTCATTAATTAGCTTCTTTAATTCATTAATATCTATATTGATATTATCATTATCTAGATATTGGTGAATTATTGATAATCTTTGAGCTAATACATCATGAATCTTTGTTTTAATTCTAATAAGCGCTTTTTCTCTTTCTAAATTCTCTAATTTAGAAATATATTCCTTTAATTGAATACCTTGTTCTTCTAATTCCTTATTTATCTTTTTAATTTCTTCTAATGTATTTATTTCATTAGTTATTTCACTACAGATAATTTGATAATAGCTTCTATTATCCTTTACAATATTATCAAATGAAAACATATAATACATATCATTATATTGTAATATTGCATAATCAAAATTTCTAAATACAGTATCTAAGCCCTTTACCTCATTCCATAGATCAAGTAGCTTAATTCTAGATGAAATATTATTATATTCTAATATATTTTTCATCATACCATTAATAAAGATAATTCTTTTATTATAATCAGAAATAATTACACCAAGTGGTAGCTTATCTAATGCTTCTTTTATTGAATATTCAGTAATCTTAGTATTTCTATTATAAATATATGATACTAAGATAAATATTACATTAGCTAATGAATATACTGATAATATAATAATTATAATTGAATAATTAATACCAAATATATCATCAAAGAATGGTAATACAAAGAAATAAATAACATTTAATAGGGCCAAATATTTCTTGCTGATTATTGCGTATACAATAGATATTAATATTGGTAATATTATGAAATATCTGAATACTAAATAATAATCAGTAACAATAATATATGATGTTAAATGTCTTGAAACACTTGATACCATTTCTAATACTAAGAATATCGAAAATGTTATAGAGAAATAATATATTACATTAATAATACTTTTCTTAATATTTTCTATTCTTATTATAAAGGCAATATTAATTAATGATATAACAAAGGCTATTAATAAAATAATTATTAGAATAGTTAAAATGATAAATTCTAAGTTGTACAATCCTAGCATTTTAAATCACTTCCTATTCTAAATAAAACCTTTTGCATATCATCAGTTTTTGAAATCTCCATGATAACGGCTTTATTATTTATTAATTCTTTTAATCTATCAATTAAATAATCATTATTAATTGATATATCATCAAATAATCCAAAGATAATAATATATCCACTTTCTACATTAATATTAGTGAATAAATCAGTATTTGAATTATATGCATTCTCCAGCATGAAAAAGAAACAATCAAGTATAGTTACACATAATTCAGATGGAATCATTTCCATTGAATTACATAATAATCCCGAATTAATACCTAAGCTTTTTACATCTGTAGATATTAATCTAATAGATAATGCTATATTTTGAATTTCCATGTATTTATTAAGCTTAGAATTAATATATAAATTATATCTTTGCTTAATATAGCTTACTAATACCTTTATTCTTGCAAGCTTTAATCTTATTTCACTCTTATCTACATTTTCATCTATTTGATTTACTAATAAATCAATTTCATTCTTTCTACTTTTTAATTCTGAATCTAATTCATTAATAATATTAGATTCATTTAATAGCTTATAATATTCTTTTGTATAATTTTCTTTATTCTTTAACGCTTCATTATTTCTCTTTAATTCAGTTGTAATATCACTTAATTCTTTTCTTAAATTATTAATTTCCTTTAAATCATCCTTATATACTAGATATCCATTATTCATTTTTAATCTTCGATATTTATAGTCTTGTACTACTATTTCATCTTTATCTAATATTATTTCTTGATTATATCCCTTTGTTGAGAATATATGCTTATTATTAATATCAGTAATAGATGCTTCAAAGCTTAAGTTATTGAATAATGATACATATCTACCACAGTTTTGGATTAATCCAGCACGAAGTGATGTTTCAATTAGAATAAATGATAATATTGTTATTACTAAATTGTAATCTAGCTCTGACATTATACTTAGTGATGTGAAATCTAGTGCGATATAGATTACGATTGCGGTTGAAGCAATTACAGGTCCTAATAATGTTGATAGCTTTGTAGATTTGTAGTTCTTCTTAACTAATAAGAATGTTCCAGATACGATTAATAAGAAATCTAGGGCACAAATTATATAAAATACTATACCAAAATTTCTATCATCAAAATTTTCTTTTCCATTATTAAAGCTAAATGCTAAGAAATGTAGGTCATTTGTTAATACTAATACACAAAGTAATATAGATATTGCCCCAATTATTGTAGATATTATTTTAGATGTTTTGCCCTTATAATGTAAATAAATATTCATTATCAGCCACAAGGCCGGGCATACCGTTAATGGGACATAATTAAAATACCAAATATATCTTAATAATGTTGTAGATGGGGTTGCAGCTTTTAAATATCTAAATATTAGCCATGTTAATAATAATGTTATACAAATAATTAAACCTTTCTTTAATGAATTATCATTAACTCTAATAATCATATAAATAGACCAAGGAATTAATATCATTAATGAAATTAATAATATGATAGATCTTTCATCACCATTAACACCAGATATTTTATATGTGCCTAAAATATCACGTCTATATTTCTTTACTCTATCTAATTCAAATTTATTAAATACATCTATATTATCAATATGGCTATTTCCTGAATTAATATCAGAATAATTAAGTTCTTCTTTTAATTCATTAAATATATTCATATCTAAATTAGATTCTCTATTTTCTAATATACCCATATTGATATATAATACGCCCTCTGTTGGGCTTATCATTTCGATATTAGAATCAGTTATATTTCTTACGTCCTTATCAAGCATTATTCTTATAGGAGCTTGTGATGCCTTTTTGGATGCGTGAACTAAATTTTTATTTTTATTCAATTCTTTAGCATATTTAAATGCATCATCTATAGATTCAGAATTATAATATTCTTTAGAAATAGCCATTAATAAATAACATGCCTTTTTATCATTTAATGATATATTACAATCAAGGCCTGATTTTAATATATCATCATAGCTATTAATATTAGCATCTGTCATATCTCTATTAACCGCAATAACTACCTTAATAGAATAAATAGGTGTAAATCTATAAGCCTTTTTAGCATCTATTAGCTTCTTAGCTGTATATTCATTACATTCTATTGCTAAAGCCTTAGTGTCAGTTGTAAGTGATGATACAACACTAGCGTTATCTAGCTTCGATGTAACATTAGCTGAAGCACCTAAGCCATCACTTAACAATAATACTTTATTGTTTTTAGCAGTGAATGAAAAACCTAATATTAATGATATTATTAAAATAAATACTGAGATAATTATAATAATATATTTTTTCATAGCTACTTCCCTTTCCGTATTGATTATATCAAAATAGAGGATAATAAAAAATAAATATATTGAAAAATCATCCTAAAGAATGATATTCTTTTTATATAAAATGTATTAAAGTATAAATGGTGATAGAAATGATTAAGATTATCGTCGTTGAGGATCAAGGTATTTTAAGAGATTCAATTTCATATCAAATTGAAAGTAAGGCTGAATATGAGGTTGTAGCCAAGCTATCAGATGCATCACTAGCGTATGATTATGCAAAAAGATTAAATCCTGATTTAATATTAATGGATGTTTTTACAGAAAATGGTAATGATGGTATTGATAACGCTGCTAGAATTAAAAAGGATTTTCCTAATATTAGAATAATAATTATGACTGGTATGCCTGAGCTTACATATATTAAAAGAGCTAAGGATGGTGGAATAGATTCATTTATTTATAAAAATACATCATCTAATGAGCTTTTAGCTATTATTTCTTCTACTCTTTTAGGATATTCAACATATCCAAAGGAGGAAAAGAATTTAATTAATGAGGCTGAATTAACCAAAAGAGAATTTGAGGTTTTGCAGCTTATTTGTAATGGCTTAGATCAAAAGGCTATATCAGAAGAATTATTCATTTCATTAAATACAGTTAAAACACATATTTCAAGCTTATTAAATAAAACTGGATTTGAATCTGTACATAAGCTAGCTATATACGCTGTTAGTAATGGATATATAATTACAAACAATAAATAATTAGAGTAATATGTAAATCATATTACTTTTTTTATTGATTATTATTTATAAAAATAATAAAATTAATATAGTGATTATAAAAGAGGTGTACTTATGAAAATTAAAGATGTTGACTTTGAGACATATTTAAAGAATTACCCAGATGAAAATGGTTTTTTCAAGAAATATGGCGGAGCATATATTCCAGATGAATTAAAGCCTGCGTTTGAAGAGATTAAAGAAGCTTATCAAACAATTTGCCATTCTTCTCAATTCATCAACGAATTAAGACGTATTAGAAAAGAATTCCAAGGAAGACCTACTCCAGTTTATCATTGTGAAAGATTATCTAAATATTGTGGCGGAGCACAAATTTATTTAAAGAGAGAGGACTTAAATCATACAGGAGCACATAAGATTAACCACTGTATGGGTGAAGGTCTTCTAGCTAAGTTTATGGGCAAGAAAAAGATTATTGCTGAAACAGGTGCTGGTCAGCATGGTGTTGCCTTAGCTACTGCTGCTGCGTATTTTGGCCTAGAATGCGATATTTATATGGGAGCTGTAGATATTAAGAAGCAAGCTCCAAATGTGTCTAGAATGAAGCTTTTAGGTGCTAGGGTTGTTGAGGTTACAGACGGTCAACAAACATTAAAGGAAGCTGTTGATGCAGCATTTAATGCATACCTAAAGGAATATAAGGATTGTATCTATTGTATCGGATCTGTAGTTGGTCCACATCCATTCCCACTAATGGTTAGAGATTTCCAATCAGTTGTAGGATATGAAGCAAAGGATCAATTTAGAGAAATGACAGGTCTTCTTCCTGATGTTGTTTGTGCATGTGTTGGTGGTGGATCTAATTCTGCTGGTATGTTTATTCCATTTGTTAATGATCCAGTTGAAATTGTTGGTGTTGAACCACTAGGAAAAGGAAAAGGCAGAGGACAGCATGCAGCAAGTATCACATTTGGTTCTGAAGGAATTATGCATGGATTTAATTCATTAATGTTAAAGGATGAAAAGGGAGAACCTGATTTGGTTTATTCAGTAGCTTCTGGTCTTGATTATCCTTCTGTTGGTCCTGAGCATGCATTCTTACATGATGTTGGAAGAATTAAATATGATACAGTAACTGATGATGAGGCTTTAGAGGCATTCTATCTATTATCTAGATTAGAAGGTATTATTCCTGCCATTGAATCAGCACATGCTGTAGCATATGCGATGAGACTTGCAAGAACAACTAAAAAGACTGGTACTATCCTAGTTAACCTTTCTGGTAGAGGTGACAAGGATATGGATTATATCCTAGATAAATATGGCCTTGATTGGTTAGAAAAGCATAATATTAAACTATAATAAAGAATAAAGAGCATTCGTGTGAATGCTCTTTTATTTTTCTATTTTTAATATTTTATCTTCGCTAATATCTTTAGCAAGCCAGGTAGCTTCTCCTCCTACCTTTATATCATAATATATATTTCCATTTAATTCCTTTATATTATTAATAACTCCATGTTTTAAATCACCATCTAAATGGAATGATACAAATTCATTCTTTTGAAATTTTGAATTTAGTTTATTCTTTTTCTTAAAAAACATATTAACCAACTCCTATATTTATATTATAACACAAAGAAAAAAATCAGTTAAAATTAACTGATTTAAATCCTTTGTACTAAAATCTATGCCTTTTGAACGTTCTCTGCTAATTGGCCTCTTTCGCCTTCTTTTACATCAAAAGTAACTTCTTGGCCTTCTTCTAATGTCTTATAGCCATCTGCTACTATTGCGCTGAAGTGTACAAATACGTCTTTGCCTTCTTCAGATACGATGAATCCGTAGCCCTTTTCAGCATTAAACCATTTTACTTTCCCCTTCATTAAAAATACTCCTTTCAAACCAAACCTACGTAGAAAAAATATATTCCTACATATTTCATTATAAAGCGTTTTCATTAATAAAGCAAGAAAAATATTAATACTTCTTTAAAAACAAAAAAGGCAAGTCATCTAGACTTGCCAATTTTATTAATTTGTTTTAACTATGATAGCATAAACGTTAATTGAATCACCCTTAGTGATAGTATATGTACCACTAGATAATGATTCAGTATATACACCATCAGTGTCAGTTGTCTTATTACCGCCATCAAGTTTAATCTTCTTACTTGCTGTGTCAGTTATGATTATTAATGTTACATTTCCTGAACAAGTAAATGAAATAGTTGTTGCTGATTCCATCTTTAATGCTGTTGTATATGTTACACCATCATATGTCTTTGCAGTTGCATTTGATTTTAGATTACCTGTAATAGTAAAGTATCCAGTTGAATCTTGTACTCCTTCATCAAATGTCTTTATATGGCTTCCAGAATATAGTATTGCATTTAATGCTGCTACACATTCAGAAAGTTTTGATGAATTTGTTACTTGTGCTTGATCAGATTCTGATAATCCATCAAATGCTGCTTTTGCATTGTTAATTGCTGTCTTATCAGATGCAGTAACGTTTGCTGCTGCAGGTAATGCATCAATCATTGAAATAACGTCTGCTACTGTTGTACCAGTAGGTTCAGTATTTCCACTGCCACTACCGCTTCCACTTGATTGTTCACCAATTGATTGAACTGATAATAACTTAGATGAATAATTTGTTAATGCTGTCTTTAATCCATCAATAACTGCATAGTTAGAATCTTCTGTAGAATTGTTGAATGGCCACATGAAGTCTCCACCTTGAACTCTACCTGCCTTAGCAATTACTGTTGCTTTTGCATCAGCTGGAGATTGAGCTGTATATGAATACATTGATGATGCTGTATCAAAGTTATTATATGTTGTTCCACCAGAAACAGTCTTAACTGTACTAGGTACTTGTTCATTTCTTGATGTTGCTACGTATGCATCAAATGATGTGTTATTTTGTTGATAAGAAATGAATGAAACATTTCCATCAAATGTATTATTGTATGCTTTGATGATACCACCAGTTTCACCTGAGAATGTACCGTCACCTAAAGCATCTGTACCTTGCATTGATGATAACATTGGCTTCATTGTAGCTGTTGAACGGAAATAGTTAGATTCTACGAATGCTGATGCACCCATTGTTACACCAACACCATATTTTGCATTTCCATCAAAGTAGTTGTTATAAATATGAACTGTACATGTTCTAATTCTTGGATGACGAGAATCTGAATGGTCATACCAGTTATGATGATATGTAATATAGTTAGAAGTTGTTTCATCCTTCATACCTTGTAAATTACACTTACCACAATCCCAGAAGTGGTTATATGAATGTGTTACATATGTTGACTTCTTAGTATCTAAGGCACCATCACCCTTCTTTTGGTCAGCATCAGAACCTGCATCTCCATAGAAGAAATCACAGTTATGAACCCAAATATGATCATTTGCTTGTTGAAGACCACAGTCGTCGCCTTCCTTAGAATTACAGTTCATAAATCCTACGTTTCTTATTTCTACATTGCTTGAATTCTTAATTACAATACCAAATCCATTCATTGTAGCATCAATACCAATACCTTCTACAGTTAGGTTAGCTACATCATCAAGATATAGGTCACCATTTGGCATATTTGCAGGATCTTCAATATTTCCTAAGAATCTAATTGCTACTGGTGTAGAAATTGTCTTTTGTGCCTTCATTGCAATAATAATATTTTGAACACCTACTGCACCTGCTAATGTAACTGTATCCTTATTAGAATTTGTTACATATACTACTTGTGCATTAGATTTTAATGTACCATCATCATTATAAGCACCTGAAGATGAACCATTTACGAAGCCGAAGCCTGATCTATCATGAGCTTCTACTACTAAATTAGAAACTTCAGTTTGAGCTGCTGTAGCTTCTGATCCACTAACGATTGGAACAATCTTTAATGTATATGTACCAGCCTTTAAGCCTACTGCATCTACTCTATAATAATCATATGTATTATCATCTGATCTATACTTTCTAATTAATTGATTATCTAACTTAGTATATGCAGATGATGAAGATAATTTAACATATGCTGCATATTCTGTTGATTCTTCAAATTGTAAGAATTCAGCATATAATGATTCGAAGCTTGCGCCTGAAGCGATTACGCTAACAGTTGATGTTTGAGCTGCAACATTATATTTAGCAACTAATGTTAAATTAGATGTTATTGCAGTATTATAGAAATCAAATACTGTATTTCCATTGTACCAATTATCAAATTCATATCCATAAATGAATTTTGGTGATGGAATATCACTATTATCAATATGATCGTCCTTATCTAATGTTACTGATGAAATTGTAGTATTATCTTCATATTTGAATGTTACTGTGAATTGTTGAACAAATCTAGCATATAATGTAATGCTTGATGTAATATTAGCATTTGGATTGAATGTTGTTGCGAAATTAGCATCAGTATACCAACCATCAAATCTATATCCAGCTAATGTTAATTCAGGTACATTAGTTAATTTAGTATTCTTATCGATAACTACTGGATCAATAGTTTCACTTGATAATCCAGTATCAAATGTAATTGTTACATAATTATCAGGGTTATATTCAGTCCACTTAGCATATAATGTTGTATTTGTAGTAATTGCTGTGTCAGTACTAAATGCTTGTGTACATGCAGCATTTGAATACCAGCCTCCAAATACATATCCTTCTGCATATAATTCAGGTAATGAAGCAAGCTTGCCACCCTTTTCAATTTGTGTAGCAGCAACACTACCATGATCTGTGCTATATGTTACAGTTACCAAATCAACTACTCTATATAGTTTTGATAATCTAATTGATTTATCTGAAGATAATGTATATGTTCCTGCAGCTAATTCAATATTAAATGATAAATCATCATTCTTTACATATGAATTTGATGTGTAAACTGCTGTTGAACCTTGCTTTAAGTATACCTTTCCTGCAGTATCAGATGCCCATGCACCTTCTACATATAATGTGCATGTAGAACCTACTGTAAATGAAATTGTAGATGATTGGCTATTATATGAAACAGCGCCTGTAGATCCAATATCAACTCTATGCTTTGATGATGAGAATGTGAAACCATTATATGATACAGTATTTAATGTTGTATTAGTTCCTGCAGCAGGGATAGTTTTTCCATCTTCTAGAATTAATTGTGTCCATGGAGTTAATCCCTCACCAAATCCAATTGAAATTTGATCTTCATTTTGAATTGTTGTCGCATTCCACTTAGCATATAGTGTAAATGTTGTATGAACTTCTGTTGAGAAATCATATAAGTTTGCAAATCCAGTGTCTGTATACCAACCGTCAAATGCGAATGTTTCAGTTGCTGTGGCAGCCTTTGTAGGATCTGCTGGCTTTATTACTGTATCTCCATAAGCAACCTCTTGTGTTTCAACAGCTGTACCGCCATTTGAATTAAAGTATACTAGATACTCAGCTGGTGTTGCTGTCCACTTAGCATAAATAGTTGTTGCACTTGTTATTGTATCGTTTGCGAAATCAAATGCTTGTGTAAATCCTGAATCCTTGTACCATCCAGCAAATGTATATGATTCATATACTGTTGCTTCCTTTGTTGGATTAGCAGGTTCAGTTACCTTTTGGCCATATCCTACAGTTTGTGAAGCTACTGCAGTTCCACCATCTACATCGAATGTTACTGTAAATTCTACAGGTATTACATTCCACTTAGCATAAATTGTTGTTGCTGCTGTGATTGTATCATTTGCAAAATCAAATGCTTCTGTACATGCTTGGTCTTTATACCAACCTGCAAATGTATATGATTCAGCTGATGTTGCTTCCTTTGTTGGATTAGCAGGTTCAGTTACCTTTTGGCCATATCCTACAGTTTGTGAAGCTACTGCAGTTCCACCATTTGTATCGAATGTAACTGTATATTCTACTGATGTTTCAATCCATCTTGCATATAAAGTAATTGATTCTGTAACTGTCTTATCAAACTTAAATTCCATTGTTAATTGAGGATTTGTGCACCAATATGCAAATGTATATTCTACAGTTGCTGTAGCTTCCTTTGTTGGATTAGCTGGTCTTGTAATTTGTGAACCATATGGTAATGTTAATGAATCAACTACACTACCACCATTTGATTCAAATGTAATTGTATATTCTACTGGTGTTGCTGTCCACTTAGCATATAATGTTGTTGCTGCTGTGATTGTATCATTTGCAAAATCAAATGCTTCTGTACATGCTTGGTCTTTATACCAACCTGCAAATGTATATGATTCAGCTGCTGTTGCTGCCTTAGTTGGAGCTGTAGGTTCTGTTACATAACCACCATCAGCTATTTGTTGAACTGCAACCGATGTACCACCATTTGATTCAAATGTTACCATGAACTTATCTGGCTCTGGTGCAACCTTTGCTGTTGCTGCCCATTTTGCATATAAAGCTGTTGTTCCAGTAATTGTATCTGAATCAAAATCAAATGCATTTGTTAAATTAGCATCTGTATACCAACCAACAAATGTATATGTATAATTATCGTCTTCTGCCTTAGTTGGATCAGTTGGCTTAACTGCAAAATCACCATATAAAACAGTTTGAGCATCAACTGATGTACCACCGTTTGAATTGAATGTTACTTGATAGCTAATTTTATGACCAATATAGCATGCATAAACAGTAATATCTCCTGTTATTGCTGTATCTAAATCAAAATTAACTAAATAATATTCATTTGTACTCCAATACATGAACTCGTATGAATATTCTTCATCAGCTTCCTTTGTTGGAATTACTGGAGTTTCTACCTTTTGACCATATTTAACTTTTTGTGTAGTAAGAGGTGTACCACCATTTGGATTAAATGTTACTGTATATTCTCTTGCTTCAGCATCCCACTTAGCATAAAGTGTAATACTTTGTGTAATTGTATCATTTTCAAAATCAAATGCATTCTTGAATTCTGAATCTGTATACCAACCTGCAAATGTATATGTTTCTGCTGCTGTTGATTCTTTTGTTGGAGCTGTAGGCTCATTTAACTTAGAACCATATGCAACCATTTGTGAAACAACAGATGAGCCACCATTTACATCGAAAAGTACTTCATATTCAACTGGTGTTTCATCCCATTTTGCATAAAGCGTTGTTGCACTTGTGATTGTGTCATTTTCAAAATCAAATGCATTCTTGAATTCTGCATCCTTATACCAACCTACAAATGAATATGTTGCAGCTACTGATGCTTCCTTTGTTGGATTTGAAGGTTTATTAATCTTTTGGCCATATCCAACTGATTGAGAATCTACTGTAGTTCCGCCATTTACTTCAAATGTTACTGTATATTCTATTGCTGTTTCATTCCATTTTGCATAAAGTGTTGTTGCACTTGTGATTGTATCAGTTGCAAAATCAAATGCATTCTTGAATTCTGCATCTTTGTACCAACCTGCAAATGTATATTCATATTCAACTGTTGCTGCCTTTGTAGAATTAGATGGTTGAACTGCCTTTTGTCCATATGCTACTGTTTGTGAATCTATTGCAGTACCACCATTTGTATTAAATGTAACTGTAAATTCTACTGGTGTTACATCCCACTTTGCATAAATTGTTGCTGCACCAGAAACTGGAGCTGTAAAGTCAAATGCACTCTTGAATTCTGCATCTGAATACCAACCTGCAAATGCATATGTTTCTGCTGCTGTTGCTGCCTTTGTTGGGTCTGTTGGCTGAACTACATATTCACCTGGGAATAAAGATTGTGAATCAATTTGAGTTCCACCATTTGTATTAAATGTAATAGTTACTTTATCAGTTTGATTCCATTTTGCATAAAGTGTTGTTGCACTTGTGATTGTATCAGTTGCAAAATCAAATGCCTTTGTGCATGCTGCATCTGAATACCAACCTGCAAATTCATATTTTGAAGTTGAAGTTGCAGCCTTTGTTGGATTTGTAGGTTGTGTTGCCTTTTGGCCATATAAAACTGTTTGTGAATCAATTTCAGTTCCACCGTTTGTATTGAATGTAACTGTATATTCGATTGGTGTTGCAGTCCACTTAGCATAAATAGTTGTTGCTGTTGTAATTTGAGCAGTAAAATCAAATGCTTGTGTAAAATCTGCATCTGTATACCAGCCTGCAAATGTATATGTTTCTGCTGCTGTTGCAGTCTTTGTTGGATCTGCTGGCTTAGAAATTGTTTCTCCTGGATAAACTAAAATAGACTCCACATGAGAACCACCATTAGATTCAAAAATTACTGTTATCTTATCTGTTTGATCCCACTTTGCATATAAAGTGATTGCAGATGTTATTTTATCATTAGTAAAATCGAAAACTTCTGTGCATTCTTCGTCTTTATACCAACCAGCAAATGCAAACTTGGTATTATTTACTTCTGCCTTTGTTGGGTCTGTTGGCTTTGATACGCTATTGCCATATGCAACGCTTTGTTGTGCTACTTCAGTACCACCATTTGAATTAAATGTTACTAAATATTCTACTGGAGTCACATCCCACTTTGCATATAATGTTGTTGCTGATGTGATTTTATCATTTGCAAAATCAAATGCTTGATTAAATCCCGCATCCTTATACCAGCCAGCAAATTCATAAGTTTCTGCTGCTGTTGCTGTCTTTGTTGGGTCAGCTGGTTCTTCTACATTACTATTATAATTAATAGTTTGAGGTGCTACCTCGCTACCACCATTTGTGTCAAATGTAACTACAAATTGGTTTGGTGTAGATTCCCATTTTGCATAAAGAGTAATTGCTGCTGTGATTTCGCTATTAAAATCGAATGGTGTAGATAAACTAGCATCTGTAAACCATCCTACAAATGAATAGCTCTCACCTGCAGTTGATTGTTTTGTTGGATTGCCTGGGTTTGTTGCCTTACTGCCTTCTTCAACAATTTGAGGTGCTACTGCACTACCACCATTTGTTTCGAATGTTACTGTGTAAGAATCCTTTTGGCCACCCTCACTAGTACCTGTTCCTGGATCTTTAACTCCAGAATCATCGCTTGGTTTTTGCTTATTGTTACCACACGCAGCCATACCAAATGCTGCTGATGCGATTAACATACCTAAGAAAAGCTTTCTTTTTTTCATTTCATTTTCCCTTTCGTTGTTATTTAGTGAAACGCTTTCACTCATACACCTATTAAACAAATTATAATCTATAATTATTGGTAAAAACATAAAAAATTTTAAAAAAAATTAAAATAATAAAAAAAAGGAGCCGAAGCTCCTTATTCTTATCTTAATTATCTATTATAAATATGACCTGATGTGAACACAAAATTATGACTATTATCTGCTTGTTTAGATACTACGAATGGATCAGTAGATCTACTCTTAATCTTACAATTTAAATCATTATCAGTATTAGGTGTTACAACTAAATCAAAATCATATTTATTTTCAGCATTCTTTCTAGCTTTAAATTGTACTTCAGTTGTATTACCTTCATCATTAATCTTTTGGTCAATATATACTTGTTTAGTGTTAGCACCATCATAATAATTATATGTATATGTATAATTACTCTTCTTTGTAGTTAGTTCATATTTGAAATGTGATTTTACTTCTACATATCTAGTTTCTGATACATTAACAGTAGATTCATAATCTACTATTGCGTTGTTAGCACTATCCTTTATTGTTTTCTTTGTTTCAAAAATATAAGAATATGCTCCACAAACAATAACACCATTTAATGTACTCTTCTCTTGGTAATTAGCCTCACCAATATTCTTTTGTTCTGTTATAACCTCATTATAATATAGGTGATATTCATAATAAGGACTAACAACCTTTAAATCTTTATCAAATTGATATGCTGTATTATTATTCTTTGATACAGTTGCTACAACTGGATCATCTAAATTATACATAGCTTCAATATCATATACATATGGATTAAAATCATCAACTAATATAGCTTCAATGTCATCATCCATTCCAGCTCCAATAGCTATATCATTAACTGGAACAACATTTAATGTATTTGCAACATTAATAATATTATATGATTCTTGTGTAGAAATCTTATTTAATACTGTTCCAACCTCATCACTATATGTATGAATTGTATCAGCTGGCTCATTTCCATTATTAACTTTATTGCCATTATTTAAATTTAATCCGATAGATACACCAACAACTAATGCTAGTGTACAAGCTGCTGCACCAAACATAACTACTGGTGCGAAATTAAATCTCTTTTTTCTTACTGGAGTAGGTGTAGCATTTAATACCTTATTAGTATCAACTCTACTTATAATCTCAGCAGAAAAATCATCTATTGGTTGTTTATTTGCAGCTTCTATTAATTTTGTTTTAATATTATTTTTCATCTGCAACACCCGCTTTTTTACGTAATTCCTTTATCGCTTTATTATAAATCCAGAGAACTGTACCTAAAGGCTTATCTACTATTTTAGAGATTTCTTTAAATTTAAGATCATTGATTATATGTAAAATAACAATCTCTTTAGCTGTATCATCTAAATCCTTTAGCATTTCTAAAACCTTAATTGATGAATCATCAGGATTATTTGATTCCTCATGAGGAATATAATCAATTATTTCCTCATTATGAACCAACTTCTTTTCTCGGTTATAATAATTGATTGCAATGTTGTGAGCAATTGTTGATAAATATGCATTAATATTTGTTTTCGATTGATACTTAGAAATATTTTCCAAGAATTTAATGTAGGTATCCTGCATTAAATCATCTACTGCATCCTTATCCTTTATAATTGCGGCAATTGTGAAGAAAACTCTTTTTTTTGTTTCATTATAGAATTCATTAAAATGATTATAATTACATTCACGAAATTCTTCTATAATTTCATCTAATTTCATTTCCTCACATCCTTTAAACAATTATAATATCGGTTTTATTGGCAATATTTAAAAATATTTTAACATAATTATTAAAATAATTAAAGATTTTAAAAAATACAAAGAAAAAGCCTAGGCCTAAGCCTAAGCTGGAAAAGTTAATCCTCCGGGATTATGAATTGGGGCATCTGCCAATGTAGGTAATGAATACATATATCTTAGCCCTGTGCTTAAATTACCACTTAAATCTGGAACATGACTATCTGTAAATCCAGAATCTACTCTACCATAATAAGTATATTTTGGAAATGGCTGATTTGGCACTGGATCATCCCATGTTACATCAAATCCATACCACTTTGAAACTGTTTCACCATCAATAGAATAATCTAACTTAACATAGTTCCAAGCATGTGCTTCACCTTCTCCTATTGCAGGGAGTTCAGTATATGCATCACCAGTTACTAATATACAATAAATATCATTCTTATTTAATAAATATTGGAATAATTCAGCATATGATTCACATACACCCTTTTGATTTACAACGATACCCAATAAATTATGAGCAAATGATGAATCATCAGGAGTCTCACCATCGGCTTTAAATGCATATTGTGAGTGAGTAACAATATAATCATGAATCTTTTGAATCTTTGTTAATATATCATCTCCAGTAGTGAATGTAGCCTTTATTGTTGCATCATAAGCTTCAAGCTGCTGATTATATTGCTGTCTAACAGATCCTTGATAATAATCAGGATCACATACTAATGCTAAATATTCTCTTCTTGAATCGCCAATTTCATAAATTGAACTTAAGAATGTATTAGATAAGAAATAATATTCAGGTCTATCTAATGTTACAGTTTTATATACTGCGGCAGCCTCAGAATAAGTTAAACCGTATACAGAATAGCTTATTTGATCCTTAATAATGTAATAATCATTATTAGAACCATCAACAAATCTTGTTTCTTTTGCTAATGTTCTATCAGAATTCATAAATTCCTTACATGCATTATCAATATCTGTATATAATCCTATTAGCTGATTTTTAATGCTTTCATATTTTTGTAAATCTAAATATCCATAATCTTCATTATCTTCATCTATATCAACAGGTGTATATGTTTCTTCTGGAATAGTGTTGATTATACCACTTGGGTCAATTCCAGTATTGTCCTTAATAAAGCCCATGATATCACATGATGATAAAGATAGCACGCATAGTGATAATAATGCGGGGATTAAAACTCTCTTAAATTTCATAATACCACGTCCTTGTATATATATTTTATCACAAGAAGGCTTAAATATAAACATTTATATTAATATAACTTGTAATAAGCTTATAATTAAAATATAATTATAAGTGATATTTCTACTATAAAAATAAGGTGATTATATGGCTAATAATTTAGGTAAATTAAGAAAAGAATTCGGCTTAACTCAGGCTGATTTAGCTAATATTTTAGGTACCACTTCTACAAATATTGGATATTATGAACAAGAGAAAAGAGATTTCTCTACTAAGCTATTAATTAAATTAAATGATTTGTTTAAAGCATCTATAGATTATATACTTGGTATTAAAGATGAAGGTATATATGTTTATTTTGAAGGAGAATCTATAGTTGAATTTCAAATATCAGAACAAAAGCTAAATGAATACCTTAATAAAAAGGTTATTTATTATAAGGATGATAGCTATAGAAGATATATTAATATTAATGAATTATTAGGTATTAAAAGTGGACTTAATTTATCTAACCTAATGCAAAATATAGAAAGCCTTGATGAATTAGAAATATTATTAGGTAATTTACCTATTTCATCTAAAGAAGATTTAGATAGATTATATTCTATTGAAAAATTAAAAACTTTACCAATAGAAAAAATACATGCAATAAAAAAATTATTAGAATTCCTATAGGAGGATTAAATATGAGTAAAAAGGTATTAACAATTCAAGACATTTCATGTTATGGACAATGCTCTACTACTGTTGCCTTACCTATATTATCACATTATGGTATTGAAACAGTTATTCTTCCATCTGCAATATTATCTACACATACATGTGGATTTACTGATTTCACATTCCTAGATTTAACTGATGAAATGCCTAAAATAATTGACCATTGGGTTTCTGAACATATCGAGGTTGATTGTATATATACTGGATATATTGGCAATAGAAAGCAATTTGATATTATTTTAAACAATAAGCATAAGCTATTAAAGGATGGAGGATTATTTATCGTAGATCCTGCAATGGCTGATAATGGTAAGCTATATCCTGGATTAGATGAATTTATTGTATTAGGTATGAAGAAAATGTGTATGGAGGCAGATTATATTATCCCTAATGTAACTGAAGCATGTCTTCTTACTGGTATAGATTATGTTGAACCAAAAGATCAAACAATTGAATTTTATCAAAATTTATTAGTTGAATTATATAGATTAGGTGCTAAAAATGTTATTCTTACTGGTGTTATGGATGGTGAAGATTCTATAGGAGCAATTGGATTCGATGGAATTACAAGAACTACAGTATTAAAGGAATTACAGCCTAAATCATACCATGGTACTGGTGACATCTTCTCTAGTGTTATTGTTGCCGATATATTAAATGGCAAATCAATGAGAGAAACATTACACCACGCTACAGATTTCATCATTGATGCGATAAATGAAACTATTGATGATGACAAGCATGGATATGGTGTTAAATTTGAAGAAGTATTAAAAAATGAAGAATAGTATGAAAGCCCCTTAAGACAAGGGGCTTTTATTATGCAATGAAAAAAGTATAGCAAATGCTATACTCTTTCATCATTTATTAATATTATTTCTTCTTTTTCTTCTCTATGTAGAACTATCTTTAATCTAGAATAAATAATGCATGCTAGAATTACCATAAATATATCTTTAGTAATAAATGGTAATAATCCAACCTGAATAACATAAATAAAATCTTTATTTAATCCTTTATATAAATTAAATACTACAAACATATATGATAAGCCACAAACATTAATAATTATTAATCCAATAAATGATAAGATATATTTAGCATAGAATTTATTAAATCTAGGCTCAAGTCCAATTACTAATGATGCTAGAAGGAATCCTACAACAAATCCAAATGATGGCATATAAATATATTGAATACCTCCACCAGTTGAGAATACAGGAAGTCCTATTAATCCTAATATAATGTATATAGTAAATACTATAGCTGCACGCTTAGTACCTAATACTAATGAAATTATAAATACAGCTAATGTTTGAAATGTAACTGGAATAGGTCCAATTGGTATTGCAAGCTTAGCTCCAACAATCATTAATGCTAAACAAATAGACATTAATGTTAAATCATAAATTTTACTTCTATTTTTACTCATTTTTTTCACCATTAATATTATATTCTTCTAATTCATAATAATCAATTCTTTCACTATTATTATAATAAGGAGAATAAATATTTTCTTCTGGATTAATACCAGCTAATATACATACTTCATCGTGTACTCTTTTAGTTAAATCATCTTTTTGTAATGTATATTCTAATTCATTATTCTTAAATATAGGCTTCCCTATATTTAGAGTTAATGCTGCTGGCTGTTTAAATATCTTTCTTCTTATCCAGCCTGGCTCTCTATAAGAAAATGCCATAGGAATAATAGGCTTATTCATCTTTATAGCAAGTGCTGCCGCACCATCCTTAAATGGTCTAATAGGATAATAATATTCCCACATGCTTCCTTCAGCATAAATATGAATCCAGTGTCCTGTATTTAACAATTCATTTATTGTCTTAAAGAATTTAATCTTTCCACCTACATTATTTGGGATAGGAATACCACCTACAAGTCTAACTAGATTTCCACTTTCACCATTGACATTCTTATCCCATACAATAGTGTATGGCTTAATAGGTTTTATAGCTTTCATTATTGAAATGTAGTCCCACATATGAATATGGTTACTAACAGATATTACACCTTGTTTGATTAATGCCTTGTTTTCTTTTAGGTTCTTCTTTCCTTTTATTTTTAATCCTAGATACAATCTAGAATATGGAAATACTATAATAACTAATACTATTCTTACTAAGAATCTTAGGAATCTAAATGATTTTTTAGTATTAACAAAAGGATAATTTGAATCAAACTTTATATTTCTATTCTTTTTTATTTTTAAATAGTGTTCTGAGGTATCCTTTGGATAAGGATACTTCTTTGTTTTAGGATCAAAGCCCATATTATCCTCCTTAATCTAAATAATCGTAATCTATAGATTAATTATAGCATAATATTAAGAGAAATAAAAAAACTGAGCAAAAATGCTCAGTTTATTACTAATTAAACGTTTCCTTCGACATCGTCTCCAACATCGTCGCCATCTTTATCGCTTACAGAAATTATATCCTCAATTTCTATAAGCTCTTCTTCTAAGAAAGGTTTATTGTATTCTTTCATTATTAAGCCTCAACTATTACTGATTTTGGTGTTGATGTTACAACATGACCATCAGTATATTCTACTGAATAAGCCATTGTAAGCTTATGTCCATCATATTGTCCATCTGTATTAACAATTTTCTTATAAATATATCTAACACCTTCAGCAGCAGTTTTTAAAGCTTGACCATTTTGCTTTAATGACTTATATACTGATTCTAATGTGTATTCAGCTGATTCACCAGTTGTTTCATCAGTAATAACCATTACAATATTCTCAATTTCACTTGCTGATACAAAATTCTTGATTGTTCCAATAAATACAATTGAGCTTATTAAACCATCTTCATTGTAATTGAATACAATATCATTATCTGTTACAGATGCTTGATATTCAGTATAAGCTGCTTTTACTTCTTGTAATGCATTATATGCAGCAACTACTGCTTCATTTTCTTTATCATAAGAATTTAAAGCATTATATAATTCTTCTGCTTCATTAATTAATGCATAAGATGAAGTTTCACCCTTTACAGCGTTAGCTTCAGCTACTTTATTAACAAATGCTTCAATAGCAGCATTTGACATTTCATTATACATATTTAACGCTTCTAAATATAAATTATAATTAGAAATTTCTTCATTTGAGATACCTAATGCATTTGCTGCTGCAATTTCATTTGCAATATCATCTAATAATTCTTTAGTTGCATCATCATATGATACATTTAATAAAGGCATTGTTGTTCTTGCAAAAGCACTAAATAATCTTAATTCTGAAATCTTAGCTTCAACATTAGCTAATTCATCATATTTAGCTAAGATATCTTGATATGTATCATAATCAGCAATCTTAGAAACATGGTTAACACCTTCTAAAGATTCCTTTGCAGCATCTACAAGATTTGTAAATTCTTCTGATGTAGATACACCATATGTATTATAATAATTAATTAAATTTTCAATAGCTTGATTTGATTCTTCTCTATTCTCGATTTCAGTTTCAGTAACAACTGTAACTCCAAATAAGCAAATGTATTGTGTATCAGACTTTAAACCAACTGTTCCTTGAGTTCCAAATGTAAATTCAGAATAATACATTGAATCTAATTGTTCTGTGAATGTATCAACAGTTGTATATTTGTTCTTACCTTTTTCCTTAATAACACTAACTGTATTATTATTTGAAACATAATAAGTGTTATCAACTGGTGTCTTATCTACTACAGTGTAGTAAACACCACATCTAGTTCCTTCTGAAGCTGAGATATAGTATTGAGCTAAATCTTGATTCTTAGATTGCTTTTTGAAGAAGCTGTTGAATAATGATTCCCATGAAGAATATGTTGGAGTTGTTGCTAATAAGCAATAATCAAATTTATAATCTCCAAAATCAAATCCAGCATTTAAAATATTTCCTTGGTAGTTGTTACCAAGCTTAACACTTACATTTAGGTCTTGCGCAATATATGCACCTGATTCATAATTAGAAGTTAGATTATTTGCATCAAATACAAATTGGTCATTAGTTACGATATCATTAGATGTCGCATCAATTGAAACAGTGCATAAAGAAAAACCTAGCACACACATAGCTACTGCAGTTCCTGCAAAAAATTTTTTTCTCACGTCGAAAAAAAACCTCCCTTATAAATAGTCAATTACATTTAAGATGAAAGTCTATTTTTTGCAACTGGCTATCCACATGGGACCCTATAGCTTTGCGTCGCTAGATTGCTCTAACTTTGCTAAATTAAATTTTTTCCCCAATTTCATCCATATACATTATAGCACAACTTTTGGTCAAATCAACAGAAAAAAGTGAAATTTTTACAAAAAATGCATGTTTTTGTGTATTATCTAGTGTAAAATTCTTCATTTTCGACCTTTTTATGCATAAAAAGCGTTTGAAAGATGAATATTTGGTCCCATATGAATTAATTTTATAAATTATAAATAGAATTAATAATGAATGTAATGCTTCTTCTTGTCAAACAAAAAAGATTCACCACTAGGATGAATCTATTTTTGTCTTAATTCTTTAAATTTATTTTTTGATTCTTCACTAAATCTTAATGAATCACAAATTTTAGATATTGCCTTTCTCTTTAATGTATTATCAGTGCATTTAGATAAATAATCATATACTTCTTTTTCATAGTTTACGGCAATAAATGATAATAGCCAAGCCTCAGCCATCATTACCATATATTCCTCATTATTTTTCATTAAAGGTAATATCTTTAATATATCTTTATTCTTAGTTTGTTTTAATCCTAATACATATGCCATTCTTCTTTCATATGTATATTCTGTATTATATTTGTTAATAAAGAAATTATAAAATTTATCAAAGCTAACCTTTTTCATATATGAAGATAAACAATCAGTTACTGCCCATGATTTAGCATATTTAATATTATTACTTAAAAATTCTAATTGCTCATCTATATTATTTAATCTAATTAATGATAAACCAAAATAAATATGATCTACTTCTAAATATTTGCCTAATATAAAATCATTAGTATTTAATTCATTATCTAGCTTGTGCTCTTTAATTATTTCTTTTAATATAGGATTTTTAACACCAATAGAAATATATTCACTATTAGATAATGATTTAGAGAAATCAGCAAATTTATTATCTTTAATTTTAAATAAATATTCTTCTAATTCTTTATATGTCATAAATTAGTCTCTTATTATATCTTTTTTAAATATTATTAAAAAGTGAAATCTGTTTTTAATACGTTATCTCCATAAATTGTTTTAAAATCTTCTTTCATAGAAATAACATTATATCCAGCTTCTTCCCATTGAATCTTTAAATTTAATGCTTTTTCTCTATTTGCATGATCTCTTTCTTCATCATCAGCAATAAGCATAAATACTTCTGTATCATATTTAGGGTTAGATAAGCAATAATTATGCATTGCTGAATCTCCACCACTATTTCCAAAAGATAATACTGGTATCTTTCCGATTTCTTGAGCTATTTGCTTAACCTTATTTGTTTTTAAATTTTTTATTATTAATTCATCTGTTCTGATTAGAGTTTCATCAACTCCGCATGTGTAATTAACACCTTCTGTATCACCTTGGCCAGAAGATTCTAAAACAACATCCATACCAATAACTCTATTAGGCTCAATACCAATAGATTCAACTAGCGCTCTACAAATAAATCTATCAGAGCCACTAACAACATAATATGTGAAATCATTCTTCTCTAGATAATCAAAAATTTCTAGCATTGGCTTATAAAATGATTCTCCATAAGTCATACCACTAAATCCATTGGCAGGCATTTTAGCATAATCCTTAACATATTTATCAAATTCAGCTACAGTCATTCCAGCATATGCTTTTGCTGCAGCATTTGCGTGAATCATATCAAAATGATCAGGTAATTTAGTGCCATTTCTAACGAAGTCTCTAATACTATTTGCTGCATCTATTTCTGATTGAGATGCCTTATTTTTATATGTTTCATCATCTAACACTCTATATTCAAGCAAATTATATTCAAAATATGTTGGATATAATTCACCTACAAATGTACCATCCATATCAAATGTTACTATTCTATCTTCTACTGGAATATATTTTTTAGATTTTTTATTAGTCGCTTCTTTTACAAATTCCTTTAAGGTATCTAATGAGTCACATTTATTCCATGTTTTAAAATTATAATTAGCTTTGTTTTTAGAACAGCTTACTAAAGTTATCATTAAAGCTGGAATTATTAATAATCTTATATATCTTTTCATAATAATTACCTCCTTAGCATATACATATTATACCATAGAAATAAAAAGGATGTGAGCATTTGTCCACATCCTATATTATTAATGTTTAATATTTAAAATCTTATAAATATCTTCAATAGTTTGTAATTCTTTTCTTACTTTAACTAATTCAATACCATTCTTGTAATAAATAATTACATCTTTTTCTTCTGGTAACATACAGTGATGTACTCCACCCTTACCATTCATTGAATTTTGGTATGAACCAGTACCTAATAATCCAATATAATTATCTTCACAATCAGGCATTAAGAAATATCCTGTTGATTTATCAAAATATACATCATCACAATCACAAGTGATACCTGCTAGTCTTGCCTCAACCATTGGCTTATCTAAGTTGTTGATAGGCTTAATTAGCATTGGCTCACCTAAAGCATACATTTCAGGTAATGCGATTAATAATGATGAATCAACAATATGCCATGGATATTTACCAGTATTTTTTGTACCTACAACCTTGTAGATATTTACTGTTGAATCCTTTTGGCTATATTTACCATTTTCACTAATTAAATTAGGAATGGCAACCTTATTCTTAGAACATAAATCCTTAATATGATTTAAGATTGATGTTGCATAAGCTACATAATCAAATTCTCCTTCGATTGGAAGTGGTGTTCCTCCACCAAAATCGAAATAGATAACTGAATCATACATCTTTTTAGCTTTAATATAATATTTAAAAGCTAAATCAAAGTTCTTGAAGAATTTATCTTCTTCAAAATCAAATCCTCTTTGATGATAATGAATTGTATTTAAAACCATATTAGTATTCTTAATATCATTTAAAATATAATCAATTTCATCAGCTGTTAGACCAAATCTATCATCTGGTACCTCAGGCTCATATAAGCTTGATAAATGAACTCTAAGACCAATCTTTAAGCATACATCCTTTTTCTTGAAATATTCATATTCATAAATATCATCAATAACTGTAATAATATTATAGCCAATGTTATGGGCTAAAATAATAGCGTCTAAATAATCATCTTGTTTTAAGCCATTACAAACAATTAGCTTGTCATGGAATAAAGGATATTTTTCATACATTTTTAAAGATAATACTAAATCATAGAAAGATGATGTTTCAAGACCATCTGCGAAAATGAACGCAGATTCAATTTCATCCTTTCCATAATTAGCTTTGTTAGCATTTAAGTAGATGAAATTACCCTCGTAATTAGTTGCCTTTCTTGCAGTCTCAAATGCTTCCTTAAGTGATAAGATACGTTCCTTAATAATGTCTAAAAAAGTAACAGTAAGCGGTGTACCAAATCTTTTTGCTAAATCTACAAGGCAATAGCCGTTATAATATAGCTTCCCATCTTTTTCTTCAATAAGATTTTTCATAAAACATTACTCCTTTGATATTTTCAAATTTCGTGATTATAATGTTGCTTATTACTACCATATTCATGACTATGCATAAAAGGCTCCCATCGTCAGACTTCTAATCCTTATATTTTGTTAAATTTTTTGTATTCATTTTTATAAAAATACAAAATAAAAATTATCATATTATAAATGTAATTGCAATACTTTTTTTGAATTTTATTTATAAAAAAATTTCATAGAAAAAATGACTACTACTTTAGTATGTTTTATTGGTATAAAAAAAGAGGTATTTCTACCTCTAAATTATTCTTCTTCAGATTTTATATCAGCATCATACATATCAGCTGCTTCTTCGTATGAATAACCTCTTTTTTCCATGCCTGATACATACATTTTTCTATTTAGTTCTTCATCATATGAAAGGATTGGTTTAACATGTAATCCCTTCTTACGCTTGAAATAATTTCTTGTAATCTTGGCAATTAATCCACTTAATAATGTTAAAGCAATTAAATTTGGAATCGCCATTAGTATATTAAATGTGTCTGCAAGCTCCCAAACAAGGTCAACTGACATTGTGGCTCCAATAACTATTAAAGCTATAAATATAATTTTATATATTAACTTAGATTTAAAACCAAATAAGAATTCAATTGCTTTTTCACCATAATAACTCCAAGAAATTATGGTCGTAAATGCGAATAATGGGAGTATTATTCTATATACTACTATTCCAAAGGTACCAAAGCTTTGATTGAATATAAATAATCCTATTTCAGAGCCTTTTAGGGTTCCTGATATATCTACACCAGATACTAAAATAATTAATGCAGTTAATGTACAAATAATGAATGTATCAAGGAAAACCTCGAATATACCCCATAAGCCTTGATCTACTGGCTCATTAACATTTGCCTGAGAATGGGCAATAACTGATGAACCTAAACCTGCTTCATTAGAGAATATTCCTCTTGCAACACCATATCTACATGCCTTAACAATTGTATATCCTAATATACCTGCCCCAGCACTTCTTATGCTAAATGCATTAGAAAATATAGATACAAAGGCATCAGGTAATTTAGATATATTCATGAATATTATAATTACCGCAAGAATTATATATAAAAGTGCCATAAATGGAACTAATAATGATGTTACATTTGATATTCTTTTTATTCCACCAATAATTACAACACCAACTAATAAAGCTAAAATAAAGCCAATTATTAGCTTAATTACCCAATCATCAAGCTGAGCATTAAATGCACCAACAAGAGTTGTTGAAATACTATTAGATTGTGCAAAATTATAAACAATTGATGCGAATACAGCAAATATAGAAAATGCTATAGCAAGCCACTTAAATCCTTTACCAAGGCCTCTTAGTATATAATACATAGAGCCACCCTTATATTCGCCATTTTTATCTAAATTTCTAAAATAAATACCTAATGCATTTTCTGAATAATTTGTTACCATTCCAAAGAAAGCACTAAACCACATCCAAAATATTGCCCCTGGTCCTCCAGCAACAATTGCTGTAGCAACACCTACAATATTTCCAGTACCTACTGTTCCTGCTACTGCTGTTGCGAATGCAGCGAATGGAGAAACCTTTGTTTTTTCCTTTTTTGCATCCTTTGATACAGTATCCTTTATAGTTTTACCAAGTGTACTTTTAAAGCTATATCCAAATTTAGTAACCTGCATAAATCTATTCTTTACAGTTAATAATATACCTACTGAAAAGATTAGAATCATTATTATTACTTGTAAAACTGAATTTATATTTTCTACAATATTTAAAGCATCTAAAAACATAATATTTTTCCTTATCAAAACATATATCTTATAATAACAAATAACCTCACCTAATTCAAGAAAAAAAGAAAAACATTAAAATTACATCAATAAGTAAAGAAGATTTATTAATTTTTATTTTTTTATAAAAAAGAGTCGTTAGAATACCAAATTAGTTTCTTAACGACTCTTTCAAAAAATATCAAATTTAATTATAATGATTCAAGCATTTTTAAAACTATCTTACTTGAATTAGAAGCTGCGATATCCCCAAAATTTTCATAACTATCATGAGCATTACCATCAGCCTTATCTGACAATGCTCTAATCACAACATAAGGAACATTATAATTCATGCATACCTTTGCAATAGAAACTCCTTCCATTTCACATGCGTATGCATTGTAGTTATCTTTTAATTCTTGAACATATGTTTCAGATGCAATGAATTGATCACCCGTTGCTATAACTCCTTTAAAGGAATGATTTTCGCCAATAACTTCTATAGATGAATTATAAGCTAAATTAACTAAATCTTTATCACTTTCATAATAAGTACCAGGTTCATCACTAAAGCCTGGATCTCCTGAAACCCATTCAAATTTATCATTAGTAAGAATACCATAATCGTGCTCTACTAGTTTTGTCGCAACAACAACATCTAAGACTTCTGTTTCATCTGAAACTCCACCAGCAATACCAGTAAATATTAATTTTGATATATTATATTTATTTAACATTGTAGTCGCACCTGAAGATGCATATACTTTACCAATTCCAGATCTAGAAATAACTACTGGCTTACCATGTAATGTTCCTACATGATAATCTACTGTTCCAATTTTATCAACATGATCTATTTTAGCATCTTGTAATAATAATTCTATTTCATTATCCATCGCAGATATAATACCTATGCGTGACAATTGATTTGTTTTACATCCCGTTAATAAAAATACTAAAACTACTGAAAATATAGCTATTATTCTTTTCATATTATGCTAATATAATCAAAATTGATTATATATCCTCCTTCTTTCAATTTTAAACCCTAAATTATTCACATTATCACAAACATGTAATACATTACTTGAATTATACCATTTTAAGTTATTTTGTGCTATAATAAAACTATAAAAAGGAAGTTGTATATATGAGACATTTTATTAAAATGAAATTACAACTTAATAAAAAATTTTAAGCCTTATTGTAGAGATACAGTAAGGCTTTTCTTTTTGAGAAAAATAGGAGGAAAACAATATGAATATTCAAGAAAAGAAATACGAATTGATAAAATTTGAAGATGGAGAATTCAGTTTAGATGTAAATGTATCACCTAATGAAGAGACTGTATGGATAAATGTTCATGATCTTGCAAAATTGTTTGAACGAGATGAAAAAACAATAAGAAAGCATATTAATAACATTTTAAATGAAGAATGTGATAATTCAGCTGTCGCATTTTTTGCGACAACTGCTTTAGATGGCAAAACATACAATGTCGCTTATTATAATTTAGATGTAATAATATCATTGGGATATCGAGTTAAATCAAATCGTGGTATATTATTTAGGAAATGGGCCAATTCAGTTTTAAAGCAATATTTACTAAATGGCTATTCTATAAATAATAAAAGGTGTATTGAATGCCAAGAAAATATAATTACATTAAATAATAAAGTAAATTATTTAATTGAAAATGCATCTAATATGAATAATAGATTATCATCACTTGAATCAACTGACAATATATTATCAAATATGCTATTTTATGAAAACAATATATTTGAGGCATATTCTTATATTAAAAAGCTTCTTCTATCTGCTAAGAAAGAAATATTAATTATCGATGGATATATAGATATAGCTGTATTAGATATGTTAAATGAAACAAATACACCTATTACTATTTACACATTACCTTCAGCTAGTATTTCTAAACAAGATATTAATAAATTCCAAATTAATCATAAATTAACTATAATTAGAAATAATATAATGCATGATAGATTTTTAATAATAGATGATGATATATATTCTATTGGTTCTTCTATTAAGGATGTAGGTAAGAAAAGATTTGTCATGACAAAAATTATATCAATAAGTAAAGAAGATTTATTAAAGAATTTATAAAAATAAAAAGACACTTATTTTCATTAATAAGTGCCTTAATTATTAATTTATAGCTTAGTTAAAGTTTTATATAAAATATCTTGATACATAATCGTATCAAAATATACTATTCATTATGGTGGACTTGGGGAGACTCGAACTCCCGTATGAAAACCACTCCAACTTGCTTTCTACATGTTTAGATTATCCTAAATCTTCATTAGCCCTAAGCGAATAATCAAACCAAAAACTAACTACACTCTATTAAATTCATTTACTATGTTAGAGTAGCGCACAATAAATATATCCTATTCAATTGTCAGAAAGCCTACCGACATAGGAAATCAGTAGGGTTCTGTCGCTTAAATTATATTAGCAAGCGAAAGCATAGTTAGCTTGAGTATTTCTACCAGCTAAAAATGCATAATCATTATTTTCTTCAGCGTTTATTTAAAACCCCGACGTTGTTAAGGAAGACTACTCCCACATGCTTACAAATCTTTATGACTCCCAGCGAATCCTAAAACAAGCCCATATTTATTTGTAGATATAATATAGCATAAAATACTATATGTGGCTAGTATTTTAAGCTATTTTTATAATTCTTACTTATTTCTCTATTAGTATCTCTTTCCTTAATAGATTCTCTCTTATCAGCTTTATTTTTACCTTTAGCTAGAGCTATTTCTATTTTTACTAAAGCATCCTTAAAATATGCTTTAGTTGCTACTAAAGTTAAGCCATCAAGCTTAACCTTTTGCTGAAGCTTATATATTTGATGCTTATGCAATAATAGTTCTCTTGTTCTTAATTCATCATGATTAAATATATTTCCATTTTCATATTTAGCAATATGCATATTTAATAAATATACTTTTCCATTTCTTATTATTACATAAGCATCATTAATATTACATTTTCCAGCTCTAATTGATTTTATTTCTGTACCACTTAGCTTAATGCCAGCTTCAAATGTATCAAGAATGAAATATTCAAATGTTACCTTTTTATTATTACATATAATTTTCATAATATTTTCCTTCCTCATAATCTGAGCTTAAAACAAAATCAATAGTTCTTTCTTTTCTATTAGCGTTAACAACTCTAATTTTTATTCTATCACCAAGTGTAAATGTATTTTTACCATTAGATGCTGAAATAGTCTTTTCATTATATTCATAATATCCACTCATATTTCTAGAAGATATTAAACCTTCTATTCCATTACCTATTTCACAAAACATTCCAAATGGAGTGATAGATGTTATTATCGCATCATATTCATTACCAATTCTCTTTTGCATATACCATGCATAAAGCATATCATTTACTTCTCTTTCACATTCTACTGATTTCTTTTCAGATAATGAATTAGCATCTGCAATGTCCTTCATTATGCTAATATATTTAGATAAATCAGCATCAAATTTATCAGTAGGATGTAATAATAGCTTTTTAATCATACGATGAGTCATTAAATCAGGATATCTTCTAATAGGTGATGTGAAATGACAATAATAATTCATTTGTAAGCCGTAATGGCCTAGGCATGTATCACTATATTTTGCCTTCATCATTCCTCTTAATATCATATTATTAATGATTTCCTTATTAGGATTATCATCAAGGCTAGCTAATACATTTTGAATATCATGTGTTTTTATATCATCCTTAATTGTTTTATAATTAACACCTAATAGCTTTAATGAATCAAATATTGTATGTAGCTTTTCCTGATCAGGCTTCTCATGAACTCTATAAATAATTGGCAAATTCATAATGTTCATATGATAAGCTATTGTTTCATTAGCCTTTAGCATAAAATCCTCTATTAGCTTTTCTGCACCTAATCTTTCACATTTAGATATTGATTTAGGAGAGCCGTTTGGGTTTAGGGTGAATTTATATTCTGATGTTTCAAAATCAATTGCGCCCTTTTTATGTCTTATATTTCTAATGATTGTAGATAATTCTTTCATTAGATTTAGCATATCTACGATATCACTATATTCATTGCATAAATCTTTATCGCCCTCTAAAATGGCATTTACCTTGCGGTATGTCATTCTATGGTTTGATTTAATTACGCCTTCTTTGATATCATAATTTACTAATCTACCTTTATTATCTATTTCCATTATACAGGCTAAGACTAATCTATCAACATTTTCATTTAATGAACAAATTCCATCTGATAGCTTATGTGGTATCATTGGGATTACTCTATCCGCTAAATAAACTGATGTGCCTCTTTTTAGGGCATCCTTATCAAGTGGTGTACCTTCCTTTACATAGTGGCTAACATCCGCAATAAATACACCAAGTAGGTAATTACCATTATCTAGCTTTCTTACATTTACTGCATCATCAAAATCCTTTGAATCATCACCATCAATTGTAATGATTAATAAATCTCTATAATCTTCTCTGTTTTTGTATTCTTTTTCAGTTACATAATCAGGGATTTTTTTAATTTGTTCTTCTGTTTCTGGTGAAAAATTTAATTCAAATCCATATTCTAATGCAATTTCAGTAATTTCAATTCCTGGGTCATTTGGATTTCCTACAAGTTTCAAATTTGTAGCTAATAATCTAAAATCATCATAAATTAAATCAGCTATAACTATTTGTCCTTCCTCTAATGATCCTATCTCATTATTATATACATCTACTGAATATTTAAAATCTAATCTAGTGCTCTTAATATAGTACTTAATATATTTCTTTCCTTTTTTAGTTAATATACCAACTACAGTTTTATTAGCACGCTCAATTACACCACAAACAATCGCACTATTAAGTTTGTCATCATCATTTATTTTACCAATCGGTAAAATATTTACAGTATCACCATTATAAGCATTGCCAATAAAATCAGGGGCTAAATAATAATCATCCTCACCCTCAACTAAGGCAAATGCATATCCTCTATCCTTTAATTCAAGCTTAGCTACCTTAGGTATACCATATACCTGAAAAGCTGGAGCGAATACTATTTTTCCTTCAGCAATTAATTCATTTGTGATAGCCTTAAGCTCCTTAAATTTAACATTAAATGCACGAGCTATGGTATTTTCTTTTGCATAATTTAATTCCTTAATTAAATCATAAACAGCATCCTTAGATAGCCTTCTTCCTTTAGTTAGATGATATAATCCTGTGTTTTCACTATATCTAAGCTCTCCAGATTCTACCATTTCATTTAATGTATCCTCTAAATCAGGATAATCAGGCTTATCAATACCAATTAGCTTGGCGATGAATTCAAATGGTAGTCTCTCTTTGCCTATAGCTTCTTTTATTTTTTTCTTATCTGCCATATAAATCCACCTCCATTACCTAAATTATAGCATAAAAAAAAGAGATTGTTTCACAATCTCAATTAATTCATATGAATAGCAACTGATGCTACTACTAAAACTACGAATACAATCGCAAGTACTGCAGTTGTTCTTTGCATGAACACTTCAATACCACGAGCCTTTTGGTTTTTAAATAGCTCAGATTTGCTTCCGTTGAAGGCATCATTAATATCATCTTTTGATGCTTGAAGCATAACTATAACAATTAATAAGATTGCAACGATGGCAACAAATATATCAATTACAAACATTTTGATACCTCCTTTTTCAAACTACTTGTTTATTATACATAAATAATTTATTTATTGCAAGTGATTTTATTATTTATTATTTTATAATATCGATTATTAGAGGCACCTTATTATAGACATCTTCTACTCTATATGCATTTAATATCAAATTATAAATATTTTTATCTAATACATCATCTGAAAAAATCTTAGCGATTATATCTCCTTTGTTGATATAATCTCCAGGCTTTTTAGTAAGAACAATACCTACTCTTGGATTAATTTTATCATCTAATGATAATCTACCTGCCCCAAGCTTCATTGAAGCATTTCCTATATCTAAAGAATTAATATTATTAATATATCCTTCCTTAACAGATAATACATTATAAACATATTTAGATTTTTCAAATCTAGATGGATTTAGGATATATAAATAATCACCATGCTGTGCTTTAACAAGCTCTACAAGCTTATTTAAGCCCTCCTTATTAGCTATTTGTCTATTAGCTAATTCTTTAGCTTCTTCAATATTTTTAGCATAGCCTGCCTCTAATATTAATTCTGCAGATGCTACAACGCATAGTTCAGTAAAATCTTTTGGTCCATTACCATTTAATGTATCAATTGCTTCTATTACCTCTAATGAATTACCTACTGCCATTCCTAGTGGGCTTGACATATCAGTTAATACTGCAACAACCTTTTTATTTTGAAGCTTACCAATATTAACCATTAATGTTGCTAGCTTTCTAGCGTCATCTACATTTTTCATAAATGCGCCTTCTCCAACCTTCACATCTAATACAATAACATCAGCACCTGTAGCTAGCTTCTTAGACATGATTGATGAAGCAATTAAAGGAATAGAATCTACAGTTCCTGTAACATCTCTTAGGGCATATAGCTTCTTATCTGCAGGAGCCAGCTTTTTTGTTTGACCTACTAATGCGATACCTATATCATTGATTTGTCTAATAAAATCTTCTTCTGATATAGATACATCATAGCCAGGAATTGATTCTAGCTTATCAATTGTACCACCAGTGTGGCCTAAGCCTCTTCCACTCATTTTAGCAACCTTAATTCCAAGTGAGGCAACAATTGGGGCAACGACTAATGATGTCTTATCTCCAACACCGCCAGTTGAATGCTTATCTACCTTAACACCTGATATCTTAGATAAATCTAAGGTATCACCACTATTTAGCATAGCGCTAGTTAAGAAGCTTGCCTCCTCATCATCCATACCTCTAAAATAAATAGCCATTAAAAGAGCACTAATTTGATAATCAGGAATTTTATCATTAGTATATTCACTAATAACGTAATTGATTTCTTGCTTATTTAGTTTTTCTCCATTTCTCTTTTTTAAAATAATATCAATTATATTCATAAATTCACCAATTATAATTTATTATATATTCCTAATATTTCAATCAAGAATCCTTTTCGATTTAATTCATCTTTTAATTTATCTAATTTTTTAATTGAATCCTTTAATAATGATACCTCAATATAGAATTTATATTGGCCCATTTCAGTCTTCATTGGTCTAGACATAATAGAATTCATATTAATATTTAAATCACTTAATTCCTTTAATATTTCAAATAAAATACCAGGTCTATCCTCTTTAATAACAATAACGATAGATGCGTCTATCTCATCATTATATTTAACATGCTCAGTTTCTTTACTACAAATAAAAAATCTAGTTTGATTATGTCTTCTATCAGCTACATGTAATAATTTAGTTTTATAATCATTATCCTTTAATGAATGCATTGGGACAATTGCACCAAAGCCTTTACCAGCTTCATTAATCTTTTTTACTGTTGCTGAATTAGATTGAGTTTGAATAATATTGAAATCATATTTAGAAATAAATTCTATACATTGACCATATGCCTTAAATTGGCAATATACATCCTTACATTCCTCAGCCTTTTCCTCATTTGTAACAAATGCGAAATCAATATCAAGCTTAATTTGATCTATTATTTTAAAATCATTAGATATAATTGTATCCATGCTTTCTAATACAAATCCATCAAGGGTATTTTCAAAAGGTAATATTGCTAAATCAGTTTCCTTTAGAGCTAATGATGTTTTTAAAATAGATGGATAATATTCTATTTCTGCATCTAAATTATTCTTTTTAATATATTCCTTTGCAGCAATATCTGAATATGTCCCCTTAGGACCTAAAACCGCCATCTTTTTCATATATAATACCCTCCTTTAAATCATTCATAATATAATCATTTTTATTAAAATAATAAACACTCATCTTCTTTTCTTCCTTTATTATATAAAAATGATTATCCTTGATTATAACTGCAGAATCCTCTTCGATTCCAAATGCGTCATAATCATATTTCTTTATTTCATCATTATAAATAATTAAATCTTCATTTTGATAATGAGGACAAATGCTTAAATTTAATATACCAAGGCCCATAACCATTTTGTAATTATAATTATGGAAATTATCAGTATACATATCCTTATCTCCCATACACGCCTTACAATAAAGCATAGCCCCAGCTGATGAACCAGCATATATCTTATTTGTATTTAAATATTTATATAATATTTTATCTAATTCCTTTTCCTTAAAAAGGCTTATTAAATCATCTGATACTCCTCCACCAATATTTAAAATATCAGCTTCATTTAATAATTTATCAAAATGATTTAATGAATCTAAATCCATATAATAAATATCAGCATTTAAATTATTCATTAGCTTCATAAATCTATCATTAGATTTTTTATAATTCTTTGCCGCAAATGGAAAATATAGAACCTTAGGCTTACTCTTATTAGATAATTCTAATAAATGATTTTCTATCCTATTGGATAATTCTTCTTTATTAATTTTTCCACCAATAAGACAGAAAGTAACCATATTATTCTCCTTTAATTCTTGCTTCTAAACGATAAATTGGTCCTAGCTTAGACCATTTATCTTCAAATTCTGTTGTAATATTATCTGGATATTTTTCTATATCCTTATGTAAATCTAAAGAAATATTAGATATAGAATATCCATTATTTGAAATTGATTCTAATGAATATTCAAATAATCCTCTATTATCAGTTTTAAAGAATATTTCTCCATCCTTTTTAGGTAATATCTTTTTATATTCATCTAAGAATAATGGAGATGTTAATCTTCTTTTTGCATGATGCTTCTTTGGCCATGGATCACTAAAATTCAAATAAATTCTTTTTACCTCTTCTTGTGAGAAATAATTAGATATCATTTGAGCATCTAATACACATAGCTTTAAATTAGATAAATTTGAATCTAATACCTTTTCTAGACATCTTAATAATACTGAATCAAATTTTTCTATAGCAATATAATTGATATCTGGATTTAAAGCTGCAAGGGTAGATATAAATTGACCCTTACCACAGCCTATTTCAATATGGATTGGATTATCGTTATTAAATAATTCATTCCATTTACCTTTATATTCTTCAGGGTTAGAAATGTAAAATGAATTATTATTTTGTTCTAATCTTTCCTTTGCGTTTTTAACTTTTCTTAATCTCATTATTTTGTTAGTTTTAATATTGCATAATAATATATTTCGATTAGCTTATAAAAGTCATCTAAATACATATATTCATTTGCAATATGACAAACATCCTCTCTTTCTGGAAATAATGGTCCAAACGCTACTGCATATTTGCATTCTCTAGCATATGTTCCACCACCGATTGTAAATGGCTCGCCTAACATATCACCTGTTGCTTCCTTGTAGGCTTCCATTAGTTTTGTTACTAAATCTGAATTTTTTGGTATATAGTGTGAATTAGATTTAGATAATAATTCATATTTATAACCATATTCCTTTGATATAGCTTCTACACTTGATTTGATTAAATCAAAATCATTATCTTTAGGAACACGACAATTAATACCTATTTTTCCTTTATAATTATTAATCTTAACTACTGCAAAATTAGATGTTAGATTACCTAACTCTAAATCAGTATCATAATAATTAGCTTTTTTACCATTAACATCAAATAAATAATAATTAGATACAAATCTAGCTAATTTTGAATCTGTATATTTATTTAAGAAATCAAATAAAATATAGGCTGCGTTAATACCATTTTCAGGGCACATTGCATGTGTTGCCTTACCATACGCTATATAATAGCCGTCCTCTATTTTACCATTATAATTATTATCATTTAGATAATTATTAAATTCTTTATCTAAATTTAAATTAATTTTCATTTTAGCTTCTGATGGAACGATATTATATCTATCTCCGGCATCAAATTCTATAATGATATTATCATCAACTAATATATCATAGCTAATAATTCCCTTTTCACCATGAATTAATGGAAATTCAGCATCTGGTGAAAATGCAAGATTAGGCTCAGGCTGTAATGTAAAATATTTTTTAATACATCTAGATCCTGATTCCTCATCTAATCCAAATATTAATCTAATTCTTTTATTAGAAATATATCCTTCATCCTTTAGCATTTTTAATGCAATATATGAGGCAACAAATGGACCTTTATCATCCATTATTCCTCTCGCATACATTTTATTATTTCTTATATCTAATTTAAAAGGATTTGAATCCCATTCTGATTCATTTACAGGCACTACATCTAAATGAGCTAAAATACCTAATATTTCATTTCCACTACCATATTCTATATGTCCAGCATAATTAGCAGCATTAAAGGTATTAAAGCCATCCTTTATGGCATAATCCAATACAAAGCTTAAGCATTCATTTAAATTATTACCAAATGGAGCAATGCTTTCAGGATTATATTTATCTAATACTGAAGGATATGAAATTAAGGCTTCTAGCATATTTAATGCCTTATCCTTATATTTTTCTAATTTATTTTGAAAATTCATAATGACCTCATAAAAAAATAAAACAAAATAAATTGCCGTAATTTATTTTGTTTCAATTTTAATTAGATTTCTCTTCCAAGCTGTAATGTAGATATTTCTTTTGAAATTGCGTTTAGAGCATCAACCTCATCCTCACCATCGCATTTAATTTCAATTACTGTTCCACTATAAATTCCAAGTGACATAACACCCATTATCGATTTAAAATCTACTGTCTTCTTTAAAGCAGTAAGGCTTATATCAGATTTGAAGTCCATCGCAACCTTTACTAGTGTTGTTGCAGGTCTTGCATGAATTCCTTGTTCATTAGTTATTCTAAAGCTCTTTCTTACCATACTATTCAACCCCTATAATCTAGCATCTAATGCTTTTTTAATTGTTTCGGAATCTAATCTAAACAATGTTTTTATTATATTACCTGTAACAAAGACTCCTGAAGTTGCTACAGCCTTGATACCCTCTAAATTAACTTTATCCAAATCATTAACGGAAATCTTTAATCTTCCATTATCAACATTTACATCTGTTATGTTTTCTACTTCACCTAATAATGATAATAAATTTGAAATAAATTCATCATCAATCTTTGGACCCTTTTTATCCTTCTTCTTTAGGAATATTAAAAGGAATAAAACCACAATGACAATTAGTACTGCACCAATTATTATAAATATCCATGGATTGTCAGTGAAGAAATTTAAAAAAGTAAGGTTGGTCAAATCAATCACTCCTAACTAAATATATTATATAAAAAATTTTATTTTTTATCAATAAAAGTAAAGAAACAAATAAAACAAAATACTAATTTTTATAATTAATTTCTAAAATTACCTTTAAATAATGATATTTTTATAATTTTAAAGAAAATACCCATTAAGCATGTAAGCCTAATGGGTATATATTATTTTGTATAACCAAATTTCTTAAAGAATTCATTTTTGAAATCTAATAATCTATCTTCCTTTATTGCTTCTCTTATATCCTTCATTAAAGTTTTTAAGAAATATAAATTATGATATGTGATTAATCTCATACCTAATATTTCATCTGCTTTAACTAAATGATTTAAATAAGCTCTAGTGAAATTTTTGCATACATAACAATCACATTCACTATCTAAAGGCTCTTTACTATATTTAAGCTCTAAATTCTTTATTTGGATTTTTCCATTATGTGTGAAGGCAGATCCGTGTCTAGCATTTCTTGTTGGTAATACACAGTCATACATATCAATACCATTCATTGCCCCAACAACTAAATCGTCAGGTGAGCCTACACCCATTAAATATCTAGGTTTATCCTTTGGCATAATATCTTTTAGATATGCAAGCATTTCATACATATCCTTCTTTGATTCACCTACAGATAAGCCTCCAATTGAATAGCCTGGGAAATCTATTTCTGTTAGCTTTTCAATACAATATTTTCTTATTTCTTTATTACCACCACCCTGGACAATTCCAAATAGGGCTTGTGTTTCAGGATTCTTGTGTGCTTCTTTTCCTCTTTTTGCCCATCTAATAGTTCTATCTACTGATTCCTTCATGTATTTATCATCAGAATCGAATGGTGGGCATTCGTCAAATGACATAATGATATCAGCACCTAAATTATTTTGAATTTCTATTGATTTTTCAGGTGATAGGAATAATTTTTCTCCTGATTTATGATGTCTAAATTCTACACCCTCTTCAGTTATTTTTCTCATTTTTGATAATGAAAATACCTGGTATCCTCCTGAATCTGTTAATAGGGCACCATCCCATTTCATAAAGCCTCTTATTCCACCAAAATCCTTGATTAGCTCGTCTCCTGGCTGAAGCCATAAATGGTATGTATTACCTAAAATAAGGCCATCTGATACCTCTTTTATTTCAGAAGGAATTAGGGTTTTAACTGTTGCCTGTGTTCCTACTGGCATAAAAAGTGGAGTTTCAAAATCTCCATGAGGAGTATGTAATATTCCATATCTAGCACCTGTTTGTTTACACTCATGAATGAGCTCGTATGTAACAGGCTGCTTCATTATCTTACCCTCTTAATTGTCTTCATCTTAATATTAGCTAGTGGCTTATCATTTCTATCTGTTTGAGATTCAGCAATCTTATCAACAACATTGATACCATCTACTACTACACCAAAGCCAGCATATTCACCATCAAGATATGGTGCATTATCATGCATAATAAAGAATTGGCTAGATGCACTATTTGGAGCTGATGTTCTTGCCATAGAGATAACTCCTCTATCATGGTTAAGAAGGTTTCTTACACCATTTGATAAGAATTCTCCCTTAATTGTTTCCTTGCTGCCACCCATACCAGTTCCTGTTGGGTCACCACCTTGAATCATAAAGCCAGAAATAACGCGGTGGAAAATAATTCCTTTATAAAAATCCTTTTCTACTAGCTTTAAAAAATTAGCTACAGTAAGAGGTGCTACCTCTGGGAATAGCTCTACTGTAATATCTCCTAAATCTTCTACCTCGATAACAACTCTAGGGTTCTTATCATTTAAAAACTTTTCATAATTCATATTATTGTCCTCTCTATTCTATAAACATTGCATCTCCAAATGAGAAAAATCTATATCTTTCCTTTACAGCTTCCTCATAGGCCATTAAAATAAATTCTCTACCAGCTAATGCACTAACTAGCATAATTAATGTTGATTTTGGTAAATGGAAATTAGTAATTAGGGCATCAATAGCCTTAAATTTATATCCTGGATAAATAAAGATATTTGTGTTCTTACATTCAGGATAAAATAATCCATCATCATGAATTGCTGATTCTAATGTTCTTGTAGATGTTGTACCTACAGAAATAATTCTTTTTCCATTAGCCTTAGCTTCATTTAATAATCTTGCAGATTCTTCTGATATTTCATAATATTCACTATGCATTTCATGCTTTGAGGCATCCTCTTCTGTTACAGGTCTAAATGTTCCAAGACCTACATGTAATGTAACAGGAATAATTTGAATACCTTTATTCTTAATCTTTTCTAATATTTCAGGTGTAAAATGTAATCCTGCAGTAGGTGCGGCTGCTGATCCTGGGTTTTTAGCATATACTGTTTGATATCTATTTTTATCTTGTAATTTTTCATGAATATATGGTGGTAGTGGCATTTCACCAAGCTTATCTAATATTTCTACTAAAATACCATCATATATTAATTCAAATTTACAAATACCCATATCTAAAAGCTCAATACATTTAGCCTTTAATAATCCTTCACCAAAAGAAATAATTGTTCCAATCTTAACTCTTTTTTGAGGCTTAGCTAGAGTTTGCCAAATATTGTTTCCTAAATCCTTTAATAACAATACCTCTATTACAGCTCCAGTTTCCTCCTTATGACCAATTAATCTTGCAGGAATAACCTTTGTATCATTTATAACTAATACATCATTTTCGCTTAATCTATCTACAATATCATAAAAATGTTTATGTTCAATTGTCTTCTTTTCTCTATTTAATACCATTAATCTTGATGAACTTCTATCATTTAATGGAGTTTGAGCTATCAATTCCTCTGGTAAAAAATAGTCATAATCTGTTGTCTTTAGCATAATAACCTCTATGCAAAAATGCCCTTATAAAATTTTACTCCAAGCTTGTTATAAGCTTTTTCGGTTGCCATACGTCCACGATTAGAACGCTTAATATAGCCCTCCTGTAATAAATAAGGCTCATATACATCTTCTATTGTAGAAACCTCCTCTGATATAGTTGCCGCAAGTGATTCAACACCTACAGGTCCACCATTAAATGTTTCAACAATAGCTCTTAAATATCTATAATCAGTATAATCTAAGCCATCATTATCAATTCCTAACTTAGATAATGCTTCCTTACAAATATCAATTGTAATTTCACCATTATTCTTTACATCTGCGAAATCTCTAACTCTTCTAAATAATCTATTCGCAATTCTTGGAGTTCCACGAGAACGCATCGCTAGCTCAATTGAGGCATTTAAATCAATCTTTGTCTCATGAACTCTCGCAGTTCTTGAAACAATAGCGTTTAATTCATCAACTGTATAATAATCTAATCTTAATACAACACCAAATCTATCTCTTAGTGGGGCAGATAAATCACCAAATCTTGTTGTTGCTCCAACAAGAGTAAAAGGAGGTAGGTCAACTCTTATGCTTCTTGCTTGTGAATCCTTACCAACCATAATATCTAGCTGATAATCCTCCATTGCACTATATAACACCTCTTCAACATATCTAGGAAGTCTATGTATTTCATCAATGAATAATACATCACCCTCCTCTAATGTTGATAATACGGCAGCTAAATCTCCACTTCTTTCAATCGCCGGACCCGAAACAACCTTCATGTTAACTCCAAGCTCATTTGCGATAATTTGAGCTAATGTAGTTTTACCTAGTCCTGGAGGTCCATATAATAATGTATGATCAAGTGCTTCATTTCTTTTTAAGGCAGCCTTAATATAGACCTCAAGCATTTCTTTAGCTTCCTTTTGACCTATATATTCAGTTAGTTTTTGAGGTCTTAGTGATAATTCTTCTGATTCATCATCTAATTGCTCATTTGGATCAACAACTCTATTTTCTAAATCACTCATAATTTCTCCTACTTAACTAGCTGTCTTAAAGCTTCCTTAACTAATACTGCAACATCCTGGCTTGGATCTAGCTTTGCAATTATCTTAGTAATTTCTTTCTTTCCATAACCAAGTGCGATTAGGGCATCCTCTACATCTGATAAATTAGATGATGATTTAATAATACCATCCTCTTCATCTGTAAATGATAGCTTTCCAACTAAATCTAATATAATTTGTTGACTTGCCTTTTGGCCAATGCCAGGGAATTTTCTTAAATATTTATCATTTCTAGATTCAATAGCGTTAACTATTTCTTTAACGCTTCCTGATGCTAAAATAGATAGAGCACTCTTAGGTCCGATTCCAGAAACACTAATAAGCTTTAAAAAAAGTTCTTTTTCATCTTCATGTAAAAATCCATATAAATCTATAGAATCTTCTCTTACTGCTTGATATGTATATATTGTATAATCCTCATTTAATTTGTAATTATATGGATTAGCAACTGTAATTAAATATCCTATTCCATTATTCTCACAAATTATATATTTTGGAGTTATTTTTGTTAGCTTTCCTTTTATATAACCATACATTTTAATCACCTCCTTAATCATATCATAAAGGAGGCTAAAATTAAAGCATATAAAATGACTTTAATATTATTAAATATAATATTACATTCCACTTTTTAGATGACTTTTTATAAAAATATATATTTATTTTTATAAAAAGAAATATTATTTAATTTAAAATAAATTTTTTTAGAAAAAAATAATTTTTATAGTTTTTGCCAAAATCTTTACTAAAAGGCGTTTTAATTATATAATATAATTAAATTTTATGGGGTGAAAATCATGAAAAGTTTCGATGAATGCTTAATAAAATTTAATACTAAAGTTGAAGAATTCATCAAGGAATATAAGCTTTTAGATGATAAAGCTCCTTTTACTCTTGATATTATTGAAGAAATTACTAAGATTTTTAATGAAAATTATGATGAATCTATAAATGAAGTTAACACTTACGAAAAAAGAAAAAACAAGCTTGATGAAAGCTTTAATAAAATTCTATCAGATTATTATAAGCTAGAAAAACAAAGAAATAATGATCTAAAAGGTAAACAATCTACTATTAAAAAGGAATTAGATGAAAAAATAAAAACATCTAAATCTGAATTAAATGCATTGAAAAAGCAATATGAAAAAAGTGAATTTGAAACATTAAATGATATTAGCTTCTATGTTGATTCTTCTAATCAAAATATCGATATGTTTGAAATAGAATATAAAGATAATATCAATAGATTTGCGTACCAAATTGGCGTTGCTAAATCATCATATAATTCTAATATTGATACATTTAATTCTCAGCTTGAGCTTCAATTAGAAAAAGTAAAAGCTGAATATGATAAAAACATGCGTACAAATCATGATAATTTTAACGCATTAGTTGAATCATATAATTTAGTTATTGATGAGAAAAATGAATTAATTGAAAATAAACAAAAAGAATATAATGAAGCAAAAATTGAATTAAATAATAAAAAGAGACAGGAATATGTACTTCTTAATAACCAGATAAAGGAATTGAGTAATGAGAAAAATGATAAGATATCTGTTTATAGAAATACATATACTGAAGCTCAAAATAAAGATAATGTTGAAAAAGAAAAAAGCAATAACGATTATAAGGCTCAAAACTTTAAAGCTAATAAGGATTTCGTTAAAAACATCAATGAGCTTGATAATAAGATAAGAGATATTCGTGAAAAATTTGAAAATTATTGTCAGGAGCTTAATCAAAATAAATATTATAATATTTATGATCTTCATGTTGAACAAGAAAAGCTTATAAAGCAATTCTTAGAAAGTGAAGCTAATAGTAATAAGGTTAAACAAGAAATTAAACGTATTAATAAGATATTCTACGATAGAATGGTAGATGAGGATAAGAGGACTGAAAAGATTATTAAATCTGCTGAAAAGGAATATTTATCTAATACTAAAAAGGAAATGTATCAGAAAAAGCTATTAGATATATCTAGAAATAGCTTCTTCTCTAGACTTACTGAAAAACAGACAAGAGATAATAAATATTATCAGGAAAAGAATAATGGTTATGAAGATGTTTATAATTATCATTCTTCTGTTGCCAATAATGTTTATAATAAGCACGCAAATAAGGCATTATTAGAATCTTCTATTAGAAACCTAGAAATAGAAAAGGAAATAGATGAAATAGATGCTAAATTCCAAATTCAAATTGAAACATTAAGTGATGTTATTAAAAAATATCAATTAGAAATACAAATTGCTAGAAGATTAAATGAGCTAAATGACCTATTCTTAACTGAAAAATATAATAGAGAGGTTAGCTTCCTAACTGTTAGTAATTTATTAAAAATTGAAAAATGTAAGGTATTAGATATCTATAACATTAATCAATATGAATTAAATATTAAAAACTCTAAGAATGTATTAGATTATAGTAAAAATAAGATCAGAATCCAAAATGATAAATATAAATCTTTGAAACAACAAGATATATTAATTCAAAATAAACAATTAGAAATGATTGTTTCTAAAACATCATTTGATGAATATTCTATTAATTATTTTGCCACTAATGATTTAGAGTTATTGAAGAAAGAATATAATTATACTACTTCTTTAAATAAATCTAAGTTATTAAGAGAAAAATATATTGTTGAATTAGATGAATATCAAAATGTATTACAATCATATATAATTATTCATTCTAATATGGTTAAATCTTGGAATGATATAATTGATTATATATTTGATAATATAACAGAAACTAAGAATAGAATCGTTAAGAAATTTATTTCTACATTACAAAAAGAATTCAAAGAATTATTAAATAATTTAAATGATACATATAAGGAATTAGTTTCTAATGAAATAGATCATCATCTTAAGTTTGATAATGATTTCAAATATAAAGAGCATTTTGAAAACCATAAGAAGGTTTTAAATGGTGAGCTTGATATCGTTAGAAGACAAAGGGAAGCTTTAGTTTATGAATTAGAAAGATATAGACAAAGAAATGATGATTTAAGATTAAAGCTATTTACATCTCAATATGAAAGTGCCAAGAATAAGGATGAAAAGAAAACAAAGAGAACAAATGAAAGATTATATATGAAGGAATTAAAATCTAATCTCATTGTTATAAATGATCTTGAGGCAAAGGTTGATGAATTAGCTAAGAAAAATGAAGAAATTGAAAAGAAATATAGTAAGAAATATAATACTATAAAATCTGAACAGGATATTGATAATGCTCCATATCAGCTTTATAGCAATAATGTTATTAAGCTTCATGAAGAAATAAAAGAATTCATTAATAAAAAGGAATCTAGTGATGAATTAGATGCTAGAGGCAATTATAAGAAAGATATTAGATTTATTTCTAAGGAGCTTACAGAACAATTATTTAATAATACTTCTACTTTCAGTAATAAATATCAAGAGAATTATGATGCTTCTATTAAGAAAATAAATGAGAATTATGAATCTGATTTAGAATCATATAAATCTAATAGTATTTCTATTTATGAAAAGGCTAAGGAGAAATTTAATAAAGATAATCAAACTGATCAAAATATCTTAAAGACCTTAATTAATGAGAAGACTGAAATAGAAAAGAATTATGATAATACAATCAGAAGAAATGATATTACTCATAAGAAAGAAATTAATGAGATATTATTATCTAAGAAGCAAAATACTAATCAATTTTATGTTGAATTATATGCTGTAGGTGATAACCTACATGATATTGAGGCTGATTATGAGGAATTCTTAAAAAATCATACTACTCAATATGAAATAACTAAACAAAATATTATTGATGAAACAATTAGATTAAAGGAAAGCTATAACGAATCATTAAAGAATTATATTAATAATCGTAAAGCTATCATTAATCATCTTCCTTCTGCTATAAAGGCTAATGAAAAGGAATTAAGAGAAACATATAAGCAGAAAAATAAAGAGCTTGATCTTAAGTCAGTTCAAGCTAAAAAGGATTTAAATACTAAGGCTAGATTAGAAAAGAAAAACCTTAATATTATTGAGGTTAACTATAATACTGCGTTAGTAAAAATTACTGCAAGAGAAAAATATCAAAAGGCTAAGGAGAAAAAGTCCTTAAGTGCTGAGCTTGCTAAAGCAAATTAAAAAGCTATCTTCCGATAGCTTTTTTTACTTTCTTACTAACCAATCAGGTACTTGTGATTTAGTTTGTGCCTTTGGAGATTCAGTACTCTTTTCTACGTTTTGTTGAGCACTATGCTTCTCATTTCTTTTTTGCTCTTTAAGCTGAAGCTTTCTTCTTTTTTCTTCTTCCTTTTTCTGACGTCTTTCTTCTTTTTTGCCCATGCCAGTTTCGAAAATTTCACTAATTCTAGCAACTGATGCATCTTCTGGTGTTTCTTCAACATCATCATTTTCTATATCATAAGTTATATTAGTATCAGACATGTTTCTAAAGATTTCTTCAGCAAGGTCGTCAAATCCGTTATTTTTAGCCTTTAATTCGTATCCTGTAGCAATTACAGTAATTACGATTTCATCGCCTAAATCGTTATTTACGGCTGTACCATAGATAATATTTAAATCCTTACCACTATTATTTCTAATTTCGGCAAGTGCAGATTCTACCTCTCCTAAAGATAAATCCTGGCTAGCAATGATATTTACTACTGCGTCAGTAGCATTTTCAATTGTAACCTCTAATAAATCTGAGTGAATTGCTAATCTAGCAGCTTCTATTGCTCTATTTTCTCCCTTAGCAACACCAATACCTAATAATGCAGTACCCTTATCTGCCATAACGTGTCTAATATCGGCGAAGTCGATATTGATTAATTCTGGTAATACAATTGTTTCAGAAATACTTTGAACAGCTTTTCTTAAAACATTATCAGCTTCTCTGAAGGCAGCTAATACTGATGTATTCTTAGGTAATGTCTTTAATAATCTTTGATTAGGAACAACAATTAATGTGTCTACATATTGTCTAATCTCTTCTAGACCTGCAACAGCGTTAGCCATACGTGTAGGTCCTTCAAATTGGAATGGCTTAGTACAAACACCGATTGTTAAACATCCATGCTCACGAGCTATTCTTGCGATAATTGGGGCAGCACCTGTACCAGTACCTCCGCCCATTCCGCAGGTAATAATAACCATTTGAGCATCGCCAATCATTTCATGAATATCATCTTCAGACTCTAAAGCAGCGGCACGACCTACATCTGGTTCAGCACCAGCACCTTGGCCATGTGTTTTTGTTTTGCCGATAAGTAATCTATTCTCAGCTCTAGATCTTTTTAAATCTTGAGCATCGGTATTGACTGCATAAAATTCTACTCCTCGTACTTCATTTTCAATCATATGATTAATAGCATTTTTACCAGCTCCACCAACACCTATTACCTTGATTTGTGTGTGTACAACTTGTAATGAATCTAATTCATCAAAAATCATGATAATATTCCCCTTTCTCTAGTCTAAAATAAATAAAATCCTGTATTATTAATTATATGTTAAATATAATTATTTTTCAATAATATTGAGGGAAGAAAATTTAAAAAAATAAAGCGAGGAAAAAATCCTCGCTTTCTTATTCTTCTTTCTTATCAAAATCGTCAATTTCTTTCTCAGTAGCGTCTCTTACAGTAACCTTAGCTAATGTAATAGCACGATTTTTTACTTCGTAAATTGCGATAGTTAATATCTTATTATAATCCTTATAATCGCCTGAATCCTCATCAAGCTTAGTATATCTAGCTAGATAATCAACATGGAAGCCAGCAACTGGAAGGCTTTCACATTTTTCAAATAACCAGCCTGATACCTTAGATGGAACATCCTCAGGAATATCACCTATTCCTAATCTATCAAATAAATCCTCAACGAAGATTTCAGCATCAACAATATATGAGCCGTCCTCTAAGCCTTCAAATCTAATATCATTTCCACCAGGAACATCATGCTCATCATAGATTTCACCGACTAATTCCTCTATTGCATCCTCCATAGTAACGATACCAAGTACGTCACCATATTCTCCAGATACAACAGCTAAATGAGTTTTAGCAGCTTGTAATTCACGGATTAAATCATCAGCCTTCATTGCGGCTGAAACAAATTTAACAGGACGAATTAGCTTTCTCCAGCTAAGCTTTGGATTCTTAACCAATGCTGGGAAGAAATCTCTTTCGTATAAAATACCTACAACATGATCCTTGTCCTTCTTATAAACTGGAACTCTAGAGAAAGCATTATCTAGCATAAAGGCCTTAACCTCATCTAAATTAGCTTCATAATCTATCATTTCCACCTTAATACGAGGAACCATTATGTCTTCAACTGATGTTTCACCTAAATCTAATACATTATGTAAAACATTTGCTTCTCGATTTTCAATTTCACCAGTGTTTTCAAGCTCATCAATAATAACATTTAATTCTTCTTTTTCAATTGAAGCATCTTCCTTGTTATTTTTTGTTAAAAGCTTTTGAATTCCAGCAAATAAAATAACTAAAGGGAATAATATCAAAGATAAAATATAAACAATCCATGATACCTTTGTACAAACTGCTTCAGAATGCTGCTTAGCAATCATCTTTGGAACTATTTCACCAAAGATTAATAATGTTAAGGTAATTACTAAAGTCGTAACTAAAGAGATATAATTATCATTATCAGTAAACGCAAGCTGTCTAAAGAAAATAACTGCGATTGCTGATAATCCAACATTAACTAAGTTATTACCGATTAATAATGTAGTTACAGTTTTATCAAATCTTTCATATAAATAGATTGCCTTCTTCGCACCTGCAACCTTACCCTCAACTGCTATTTTAAGCTTGGTATCAGACGCACTAGAAAACGCAGTTTCACTCATAGAGAAAAACGCAGATAAAACTACTAGTACAAGCATTAATATGAAAATTGGTGTATTAAAGGCCGGGGGATTTTCCGACAAGATGCACGATTGTATGTCCACTATCCATCACTCCTAAATTAATTAAGCTCTACCCTTATATTCACCAGTAGCTGTAGATAATGTAATCTTTTCGCCCTTTTCGATGAACATAGGAACTTTTACTTTGTAACCAGTTTCAACAATTGCATCCTTTAATGCATTTGTCTTAGTATCACCCTTTACAGCTGGTTCAGTTTCAGTAATTGTTAAATCTACCTTATCAGGTAAAATAACACCTAAGATTTCAGACTCATAGAAAGAAATACTTACGTTCATTCCTTCTACCATGAAATTCTTTTCCCACTTTAATCTTTCAGCTGGGATTTCGATTTGCTCATAAGTTTCATTATCCATAAATGCATATGAATCTCCTGAGCTATAGATATATTGCATATCTCTCTTATCAATGAAGCATCTCTTGAATGCTGAATCAGAACCCTTTAATGCAGTTTCTAATACGGCACCAGTTCTTAAATCTTTCATTTTAACTCTAACATATGCAACCTTATTTTGTAATACATGCATGAATTCCATAATTTGCATTAGCTTACCATCATATTCGATTACAACGCCATTTTTTAATTCATTAACATTAATCATTTTAAATTTCTCCTCTTATTTTTTAAATAAATATATGTTATTCTATCATATTATTTCGTATTTTTCAAATAATTTATCGCATCAATATAGCTAAGCTCTAATCTACCAGCGAATGTTGCACTACAAACATCTCTGATATAATTGATTCTTCTAAAGCCTTCTCTTTCATCTACCTTAGATAAATGAACTTCGATTTTTGGTCCAGCAAACATCTCTAGGGCATCATGAATTGCTACAGATGTATGTGTATATGCGCCTGGGTTAATTACTATGGCATCATATTTAAATAATGCCTCTTGAATCTTAGTAACAATATCTCCTTCATAATTAGATTGATAAAAGTCAACATTAAAGAAGCCTTCTGCTTCTTTTTTTATTAATTCATTAATTTCATCTAATGTTTTAGTTCCATAATGCTCCTTAGGTCTTTTACCTAGCATATTTAAATTAGGTCCATTAATTACTAATACATTTTTCATTTTAGCACCTCGCATATCTTTTCTATAGCTTCATCGATGTTATGGTTATTTACCTTTATATCAGCAAAGAAATCATATAAATCCTTTCTTTCCTCATATAATGTATATACTGTTTTAGTTTGTAATAATGGTCTTACTGTATCTGATAATGCAATTCTCTTTTCTAGCTCAGCTAAATCTACATCTAAGAATACACATAAACCATTCATTAGCTTCTTATGCTCTTTATTTTTAATTATTCCTCCACCAGTAGAAATAATTACATTATCTAATTCCATAAATTCCTTTAGGGTATTAGTTTCTAATTCTCTAAAATATTTTTCTCCATAGGCCTCAAACATTTCATCAATAAACATTCCTGCCTTCATTTCAATGTAATTATCCATATCAATGAATTTATAATTAATTTTTTTCGCAAGCTTTTTACCAAGTGTTGATTTACCACAGCCTGGCATTCCAATCAAATAGATTTTCATGATTTTAACCACCCATCAACGTCTTTAATTATTTCATTTAATACTTCATCATGGCTCTTGTTAGTTAAATCATAAAAGTGTGTATCCATTTGATTTCTAAACCATGTTTCTTGTCTTTTCGCAAGATGTCTAGTATTCTTTTTGATTTCATCTACTGCACTCTCAAGTGAAATCAATCCATCAAAATAAGGTACTAGCTCCTTATATCCTATTGCGTGAGGATAAATATGATCATCATATAATGCTTTAACCTCATCTAATAGTCCATCATTAATCATTATATCTACTCTTTTTTCAATTCTTTCATATAGCTTTGTTCTTTCCATTGAAAGATAGATGATAAAATAATCATATACCTTTTCATCCTTTTTATTGAATGAATGAATAGATTGATTTAATTCCTGATTTACCTCTAATGCTCTTAAGACTCTTTTTCTATTATTAGGGTGAAGCTTTTCCCTATCAATATTAGGATCCTTTTCTAATAATAAATTATATAATTCTTCATTAGAATAATCTTTATATTTATCACCATATGAAAAATCTCTTTCAGATGCATTAAATTCATAATTATATAATACACTTTCAATATATAAGCCTGTACCACCAGAAATAATACATGGCTTATTAGATTCTTCTATTATTTTTCTAGCAGAATCTTGGAAATCCTTAACGCTATAATTATCTGTAGGATCTAATATATCAATTAAATAATGCTTAACCCCATCCATTTCTTCTATTGTAGGCTTAGCACTACCAATATCTAATCTTTTATAAATAGCTACAGAATCACCAGATATAATTTCATAATTATAATGCTTAGCTAAATCAATAGCTAGCTTAGTTTTACCTACTGCAGTAGGTCCTACAACAACCAATACCTTTTTCATTTTGATTGAATCCTTTCAAACATTTTTTCTAAATCAGATATTGATAGCTTAATTATAGTTGGTCTACCATGAGGGCATGTAAATGGATTCTTACATTTATTTAGTCTTTCCATTAATACACTAACCTCCTCATTTGAGATTCTATGATTTGCTTTAATAGATGATTTACAGCTAATTTGTTTAGTTATGTAATCTCTAAAATGCATTATATCTATCTTTTTATTTTCAGTCATAAGCTCTAATAAATCATAGATACAATCAATTGAATTAGAGTCCTGAACCCATAAAGGAATAGATCTTAATGTAAAATCTGTAGGTCCTGATTGTTCTAATCTAAATCCTATTTTTTCAAAATCAGCTAAATGATCTTGAATAAACAATGATTCTGATTTAGAGAATGTATAAATTTCTGGAATCAATAAATCAGTAATTGGCTGATTTGGATTAGATAATATTTCATAATAATATTCATAATTGACTCTTTCTGCCGCAGCATGCTGATCTACTAAATACATACCATCATCATTTTGGAATATTAAATATGTTCCAAATATTTCACCAACATATTCCATATATGGTATCTTTTTATCTATTATTATTTCTGTATTATCTTTAATTATTTCCATTGTAGAATTATAATCATTTATCTTTTCCTGTTTAGGCTTTTCAGATACTGATTTTATTTCTGCTTTGGAAAAATCTACATTATTTAAATCCTTGTTAGTTAAATCACTAACATAAACTGTTTCTTCCTCAAGTATAGGCTGATCAAAGATTGAAGTCTTTACATAAGCATCCTTGTGAACTATTTCTCTTGTAGGTATATGCTTATATTTTTCTAGCATATCCTTTATTTCTTTGATTAATCTTTCACAGATTTTATCTTCATTTGATATTTTAATTTCAGTTTTTGTTGGATGAACATTAACATCAATTAATAATGGATCTATATCAAAATAAAGAATACCAACTGGATATTTATTAATTGGAATATATGTTTGGAAGGCATCAACTACAGCCTTTGTAATATTATAATTTTTAACATATCTTCCATTACATATCATTGTAATTTCTAATTTGTTAGATCTATATACCTCAGGCTTGGCAAATAATAGCTTAGTTTTATATCCCATATCTGTATACGATGAGCTAATTAGCTTTTTAGCTACATCAGTACCATATATTTCAGCCATTAATGTCATATCATTATTTTGTCCTGTTGTTTGGAAAATAACCCTATCGTCTGATGAAATCATAAATTTGATTTCAGGATGAGCCATAGCTATTCTATCAATAAAAAACATTATAGATGATAATTCAGTTTTAGCTGGCTTAAGGTATTTTAATCTAGCTGGGGTATTAAAGAACAAATTATTAACTGTAATAGTTGTACCCTTATTGTGGTTAATAATTCCTTCTTCAATTTTAATACCATATTTATAATGACACATATATCCTTCATTACCATTTGTTGATGAAGATATTGTCATATTACTAACTTCGGCAATAGACGCGATGGCTTCACCTCTAAAGCCTAATGTTTTTATTCTTTGTAAATCATATTCATTTTTAATTTTAGATGTAGCATGAGGTAGGAATGCAGCAACTACATCTTCTTTATCCATTCCTTCTCCATCATCTACAATTATTATTTCATCAATACCACCATTTTTTAAATAAAGCTTAATCATAGTGGCTTTGGCATCAATTGAATTTTCAATTAATTCCTTTACAACAGATGATGGTCTTTCAACGACCTCTCCTGCCGCAATTAAATTAGCTAGCTTAGGAGACATTTTTACAATCTTTGACATATTATATCTCCTTTAGCATATTTAAAATATTTAAGGCTTCAATAGGTGAAATTCTATTAACATCTACTTCATCTAATGCCTTCTTTATCTTTTCAGCCTTAGTTTCTTCTTTAACCTCAGGCTTATTATCATATTCCTCAAAATTAAATAAATCTAGGCTAATACTGTTATTTGTATTATTATCTTCCTCAAGCTTTTGTAATACCTGCTTACTTCTTTCTATTAAGCTCTTAGGTAAGCCTGCAAGTGAGGCAACATTAATACCATATGATTTATCTGTAGGTCCATCTATTACCTTATGTAAGAAAACAACACCATTATCACTTTCTTTTGCCTCAACATGGACATTCTTTAATCTCTTTAGCTTTGTTTCAAGCTGAGTTAATTCATGATAATGTGTTGAGAATAATGTAATACATCCAACCTTTTCATGTAGATATTCTAAAATAGATTGAGCTAATGCCATACCATCAAATGTTGCAGTACCTCTACCTATTTCATCAAATAATACTAAGCTATTCTTAGTTGCGTTTGAGATTGCATAATTAGCTTCAGTCATTTCAACCATGAATGTTGATTGACCAGATACTAAATCATCAGACGCACCAATTCTTGTATAAATAGAATCAAATATCATTAAATCAGCACTCTTAGCTGGAACAAATGATCCAATTTGAGCAAGAATAATAATTAATGCTAGCATTCTCATATATGTAGATTTACCACTCATATTAGGTCCTGTTATAAGCATCATGTTATATTTGTTAATAACACAATCATTAACTATATAATTTGGACCAATTATTGTTTCTAATACTGGGTGTCTTCCATCTACAATATTTATAGTTCTATTATCGTTAAATGTTGGTCTAACATAATTATATTTTAATGAAATATCCGATAATGCTATAAAGCAATCTACCATTGAAATAATATCAGCTAATTTTTGTAAGCTAATGATATATTTACAAGCTTCATTTCTTAAACCTACAAATAGCTCATATTCAATTGCTTCTATTTGTTCTTTAGCATTTAATACCATTTCTTCATATTGCTTAAGTTCTGGAGTAATGAATCTTTCAGCATTAACTAATGTTGATCTTCTAACATAATTTAATTCTTCTGGAATATCTTTAATAGCTCCCTTAGATACCTCAATGAAATATCCAGTAACTCTATTGTATCCAACCTTTAGGGTTTTAATTCCAGTTAATTCTTTTTGTTTAGCTTCATAATTTAAAATCCATTCTTTACCATTTTTAGAAATGTCTCTTATTTCATCAAGCTTTTGATTATAACCATCATTAATTAATCCGCCCTCTTTTACAGATAGTGGTGGATTTTCTACTAAGCTTATATCTAATAAATGACATAAATTTTCATGAGCATCTATAGATGAGGCCAAATCTTTAGCATCAGCTAAATCTAATTTAGATAATGATTCAATTAAAATAGGAACTGCATGTAAGCTTCTTCTTAGCCATACTAAATCTTTGGCATTAGCACTACCTGAAGAAATTCTTCCGATAATTCTTTCTAGGTCATATACATTTTTAAATTCCTGCTTAATATCATTTTTAATGATGATATTTTTATTTAATGCATCAACAAAATCTAATCTTTTATTGATTTCTTCTAAATCAGTTAATGGCTTATCAATCCATTTATGTAATAATCTAGAGCCCATAGCTGTATTACATTTATCTATTAGCCATAATAAAGAACCATTCTTTTGTCCTAATCTTAATGTTTCTATTAATTCTAGATTCTTCTTTGTAAAAGCGTCTAAATGTAGATATTCTTTAGGATTATATGACATAAATTCCTTAAAGAATGTTGGTTCACATTTTTTAGTTTCAATAAAATACTGAACTAAAATACCTATAGATTTGTGATATATAGGCAATATATTCTTAGCTATATATGATAAATTATCAGGTATTTCATATACAGAAATATATGATAAGGCAATTTGATTATTAACAATAAAATCTTCAATTCTCTTATTATTGAAATCATCAGCTAATACTATTTCTTTAATGTGTAATGATAATATTTCATTCATTAATACATCAACAGATTTATAAATAGCTACATAGCCCTCACCTGTAGTCATATCACTATAGCATAATACATATTCTCTTTTTATATTGATTATAGATGCGATAAAATTATTTTCCTTATCAGATAATCCTGAATCAATAGTACCTGGAGTAATAATTTTAGTTATTCCTCTTCTTACTAATCCTACTGCTGATTTAGGATCCTCTATTTGTTCACCTATCGCAACCTTATATCCCTTTGATACTAGCTTTTCAATATATTGATCTGCAGCATGAAAAGGAACACCGCACATAGGTATTCTCTCATCTCTTCCTGCATCCTTACCAGTTAGAGCTAATTCTAATTCTCTTGATGCTAGATAAGCATCATCTAAAAACATCTCGTAAAAATCTCCAACACGGTAAAACAAGATATAATCCTTATACTTATTTTTAATTTCAAGGTATTGCTCAATCATTGGGCTATATTTTGCTTCACCACTCATAATTAATTACCCTTTTAAAACAACAGCTAAAACAATTATTGCTGCAACAACACTTAATCCTAAGAAAATAGAAATAATTATAGTCTTAACAGAAGTGTTATTAGCATATTTCATAATTGTTTCTGAGCCATATAATTCATTTTTCTTTACATCATATGCATTGAAATCTAAATCCTTAGGAGCTTCTTCAGTTTCAACTTCTGCATCTCTCATTCCATTTTCATACATTAATGCAGCTATTTCCTCATCAGATGCACTTTCAACATCACTTAAATCCTCATCAAGGATAATAGGCTCCTCTGCATTTTGTTCCTCAAGGTATTCAGCACTTGTACCCTCAGGTGCTCCTTCAGTTAGCTCATCATATGTATTTTCAATTTCTTGAGCTGCAGCTTCAGTTTCTTCATAAACTACGCCTGGCTCCTCTTGAACCTCTTCAACTACCTCTTCAGTAGCTTCTGCTTCCTCTTGTTGTGGCTCTTCAGCAGGCTTTTGTGATGGATCCTCATAAACTGCATCAACAAATTCATAAGTCTCTCCTTCAGCAACATCAATACCTGGATCTTCTGGAATACTTTCAAGTAAAGCATCCTGTTCTGCCTTTTTCTGTTCTTCCTCGGCTTTTCTTAAAGCTTCCTCTTCAGCCTTCTTTTGAGCTTCTAGGGCAGCTGCAGCAGCTGCTGCCTCTGCAGCTTCTTCAGCCTCAGCCTCTTCAGCTTCAGCAATTAATACTTGCTTGAATTCTTCTTTATCTTCATCTTCGCCCTTATAATGAATTACCTTCTTAGGCTTTCCATTACCGAAAACAGATACTGAATTTAAATCTACACTAAATATAAATGGCTGATATTCATCAGAAGTTTCAAATCTTCTGATACTTGTCATATCATATGTAGCCTTATCTAATAGATATGCTAAATATGTAATCATTTCTTTCTTAGATAATGTAGATGTCATAGGTATATTCATTCTCTTTGTGAATATATCTAATTGGCTTACTGTCATTTCTCTTAAGCCTTCAGCTACTTCATCGTTATATGTATTATTACCTTGCATATACCAGAAAATATATTCAAGGTAATCATCTTTCTTTAATGATTGTGGAATTACATATCCATATTTTCCAGCAATATCAATTATTTCTTGATTAGATGCACTAAATTCTAACGCATCAAATAATACTTTTTTATTTTGTCCATCAAATGTATCTTCTTGTTCTAGGGCAGCTCCACTGATGTAATTAAAATATTGCTCAAAGCTTTCTACTGTTGCTTTCTTTAAATTCTTAACATATGATAATTCTCCATCAGAGAAATCCATTGCTACGAAATTAGTTAAAATAAGCTTAAATAAATTATATCTATATGCATAGAATGAATCAGGATCATTACAGATTTTTAGGAATAAATTAAATAATTGTTGCTCAGAAAAAGAGCTATAATATTTTAATCTAGCAAAATAATCCTTAGATAATGAATTCGAATTTAAAAACTTTATTCTCTTGTTTAATACTGACATTAACGCAAGACAATTCATTCTTCTTGGAAGCTGAATACCTCTGTTAATTAAGAAGTGATAAGCTTGCTCACCTGATAGCATCGCAAACTTACGAATTAATGTATCAAATTTAGTTGATTTACCAAATAAGGTAACCGTACCCTTTTCAAAATTAATATCCATAATTAGCCTCCCGAAAAAGAATAATCCATATTATATATAATATAATATATTTTGAAAAATTACAAGTTTATGAATATCATAAAAATAATTTTGAAAAATAATATATTAATGTTATAATTAAAGAAATTGTGGAGGATAATTATGAAAATTTTAGCAATTATTTTCGATGGCTTTGAGGAAGAGGAGGCAATGGCACCATTCGCTATTTTAAGAAGAGTTGGCGCTAATCTAACTATTGCTTCTACTAAAAGCGTAGTAAAAGGTAATCATAATATTTATTTATCTAATGTAACTCCATTAGATGAAATTAATTATAAAGACTATGATTGCTTACTAGTTCCAGGTGGACCACATTATGTATTCCTTAGAGAATCAAAATATGTTCATGAAATGATAAATTATTTCTTTAACGAAAATAAGATAGTTTGTGGTATTTGTGCCGCTCCTACTATTTTCGGTATGCTAGGACACCTAAAAGGTAAGAATTATACATGCTTTACATCAATGGATGATGATTTTGGTGGTACTTACCATGATGATGGTGTAGTAGTTGATGGAAATTTAATTACTTCAAGAAGTGTAGCCTATTCTCTTGATTTTGCTTATGCAATCGTTAAAAAGACTATGGGTGATGCAGTCTTAAAAGCATTATGGACTAGAATCTATTATGAGGAATAAATTACCACTTAAGCTAATAAATTGGTACCAAACTGGTATATCACCTAACACTCCTCCAAAGTGTAGATATATACCAACATGTAGTCAATATGCTAAAGAATGTTATGAAAAATTCAATTTTGTTAAAGCTTCATTCTTAACTACAAAAAGATTATTAAGATGTAATCCATTATTTAAGGGTGGATATGATCCAGTACCATTAACTAAGGAAGAGAAAAAACAAATTGAATTAGAAAATGAAGAACTATTAAAAAAAGAGCAGGATAATGAATAATTCCTGCTCATTTTATTTATTATTTTAATTTAGTCTGTGAAAACAATGTCGCCTATTATCCATTTCCAAGAAAAACTTGAAACACCATGTAGATAATCATAATCATATCCTGTAATATCTGATGATGAGAATTCATAATCTTCAATACGCTTTATTACAAAGTTTGAATTATAATTCGTATATAGTGATAATACATTTGTTTCTCCATTTTTTAATGTTGTACTTGTTCCATAATTAATAGGAAATTTAACGGTTTTTCCAAAGAATCCTCTACCATATGTTCCATCATGAATTAATACTAAAAATGTGAACTCATCAATATCTTTACCAGTGTTATTTTCAACAGTTAATCTGATAGTTAATTTAGAAGTTGAATTAGTTGTACTTATATATGTTAATTTAAGTTTACTTTTATCTGGATTAATTGTAACATTTATATTTTTAGTTGTAGAATTACCATTATATTTAGCAGTTATACTAAAAGTACCACTACCACAGTTAGTAAAATATGATGATATTTCTAATGTACCATTTGAAATAGTATATTTTGCAATTTCTGTAATCATTTCATCAACAGTTTGTCCATATAAGAATTCAAAATCTGTTTTAGTGAAATCTAGAGCAACACTTGATGAATTTTTAATTGTAACAGAAACATTCTTTGATACAAGCTTGTTTCCTAATATTGAATCAACTATTACATTATATGTTCCAGCTGATGAAGGTATATTTCTAAATGCTATTGTACCATTAGTTGTAATTTGACTAGAAATTGTCTCTTTAATAAATTCACTAGATTTGCCATATGGGAATTCATAGCTTGTTTTTGCTATCTCAAAATTGATAACTACTTCTTCCTTGATATTAATAGTTACAGTCGTAAATGCACTCTTATTTCCCTTTGTAGCATATACTACTACTGTTTGACTACCTGCTTTTCCAATAGAAAAATCTGAGAATGAAATAGTACCATTTGAAGATGTATATTTTAATATTTCATTTTTGATTTGATTTGCTGTAGTTTCATATTCAAATTCAAATACATCTTTTGAAATATCTAGTATAACATCATCCTCTACTATTTTTACAGTTACTGTTTGATTTACTGATTTATTTCCCTTAACAGCAAATACTGTTACTGTATGAGTTCCTGCAGTTGTTTCAATTCCATAAATTGAAATGCTTCCATTAGATGAACAGCTTGCCTTTATAGTTGATTCAATAGTTGCTGCTGTAACACCATATTCAAAAGTAAATTCATCTTTTGAAATATCTAATGTAACATCATCTTCTATTATTTTTACAACTACTGTTTGGTTTACTGATTTATTTCCCTTAACAGCAAATACTGTTACTGTATGAGTTCCTGCAGTTGTTTCAATTCCATAAATTGAAATGCTTCCATTAGATGAACAGCTTGCCTTTATAGTTGATTCAATAGTTGCTGCTGTAACACCGTAATCAAAAGTAAATACATCTTTTGAAATATCTAGTGTAACATCACCCTCTAATATTTTTACTGTAATTGTTTTACTAGATGATTTATTTCCCTTAACAGCAAATACTGTTACTGTATGTACTCCTAAAGATGTATCAATTCCAGTTACTGTTAGCGCTCCGTTAGTTGAACAGCTTGCCTTTATAGTTGATTCAATAGTTGCTGCTGTAACACCATATTCAAAAGTAAATACATAGTTTGAAATAGTAAATGTTAAAGCATCATCTGCAATAATTAATGTTGCACTTTTAGAAACTGATTTACCATCCTTTGTAGCAACTATAGTAATTGAATGTGTTCCAATAGAGTCATTAACTCCACTTATTGTTATAGTTCCATTTGTTCTAACATTATTTCTGATATTTTCTTCAATGATTGCTTTAGAAAGACCATAACTATATTTGAAAGGTGTATCAGGTAGCTCAAGGGTTACATCATTGGCAGCACTATTGGTACTTGTATTATTGTTTGCAGTATCTTTTTTAGGATTACATGCTGTTAAGCTGCAAGCTGTAACAACTCCCAAAAACATGCTTGCGCTTGCAAATATTATCTTTGATAATTTATTCATTTTTCTCTCCTCAATCTTTTAAAAAAATCTAATAACAATTATAAGGATATATAAAATAATTGTCAATAAAAAAATGAGCAGAAAAAATTATTAATTTCTGCTCATTTTATTTATTATTTTAATTTAGCTTCTACTATCTTTAATCTATCATTATATCCAAGCTTCTTATAATATGCAGCTGCCATCATATAATCACCAGATAATTCATATAGATATGCATCCTTAGCCATACCATCAATACTAGATTCCTTCTTAGTTTGATATCCGATTAAATCAAATCTATTAAATCTTAATAATAATCTTTCAAGTCCAGTAAAATGTAGATCTCTATATTCCTTATCTACTTCATCTGTATTGATATTATTTATTAGCTTAGCATTAGCCTTCTTTGTATTTTCATTTAATGGCTTATATCCTAATTCATCCATTAAATTTTCATATACTGCCTTATACATAGCTCTTTCATTGTCAAAATTATTATTCTCATTTGACATCATATTAAATGCTTCATTATCCATCATAAAGCATAATTCAATTGATTCCTTACTTTGAGTTCTAACACCCAAAAACTTTAACATTTCTTCTATATTCATATCCAAAACCCCATATCATTAATAGTATATCATAAATTTAATATAATAAACTATTTTGAAAACATTTTATTTATATGTTTTTATCCACATTTTATTATTTAACATATAAAATGTGATATTACCGTTATTAGACGTCATATATAATTTAGATATTTTATTTAATTTATTTACTACATCTTCACTAGGAAGATTATATTTATTATTTTTTCCTACTGATATTATTGAATAATTAGGGGATACATATTTAATAAAGCTATCACAAGATGATGTATTAGAGCCATGATGTCCTACCTTTAATATATCTGAATCTAGCTTATTTCCATATTTATTAATTAAATCTATTTCTTCTTTATTAGTCATATCTCCGGTAAATAAAAATACATTATTACAAATATTTATTTTAAAAACAATTGAATTACTATTAGAATCTTCATATTTATTAATAGGTCCCATTATTTCCATTATAGTAGATTTTAATTTAATACTTTTATTGTAATTAATTGCTATTTTATTATTATATTCATTTAATAACTCATTAAATTTATCATCATAAATTGGATATATAATATTTTTAACATTTATATGTTTTAATATTTTTTCATAATCTCCTATATGATCAGCATCACTATGAGTTAATACTAAATAATCTATTCTATCTATTCCTTCACTCTTTAAATAATTATATGAATTATATGCATCAACTAATACTACTCCCTGGTTATATGGAAGCCTTATTAATGCACTATCCCCTTGTCCTACTCCTATATATGTAACTGAGGCAATTGGATTAATATATTTAATACTAATAAATAAGAATAAATACATAGATATAAATATAATATTTCTTCCTATTGGCTTTTTAGATACTAATCTATATATTAAATATCCATATAATAAATAATATATTAATTTCAAATAAATATTCATTGATTTTATATGCAATAATGGAATTAATGCTGAAAGATTATTAATGTATATATTAATAAAATCAAATAAATATTTAAATATATAATCTAATATTGGAAATATTGCTAAAATATATGATATAGGAATAATTATAATTAATCCTAATGTTAAAAAAGGAGATAATAATATTGATAATATAGATATAGCACCCGATATATCTATAACGAATGGGAGTGAAATAAAATATATTAATAAATAATTTTTATATATTCTTTTATATTTATTTTTCTCTTCTAATATATCACTAGCAAATATTAATATAAATGATATTAAATAGGTTAATATAAATCCAACTGAATAAAATGAATATGGATTAAATAATATCATTATTATAAAGGAAATAGATAATATATCTAACTTGGTATAAAATATATTTCCTTTTTTATTTAGAGCTCCTATTATTAAAAATAATAAAGCTCTTATACAGCTTGCAGGAGCTCCTATTAATAATATAAAAAAAGATATTATTAAAATAGGGATTGTATCCCTATAATAATGAAATAGCTTTAATAATATGAACGATATTATCTTAAATAACAATAATATATGCATCCCACTTATAGCTAATATGTGGGATAATCCTAGGATGGAATATCCATCCTTTATATTATCCTCAAAGATATTATCTCCAAATACTAATGTAGATACATATTGATAAGAATTATCTGATAATATATTCTTTAAATAATTTTTATAATTATATTTAAGTGAATATATTGAAAATCCTTTTTTTATATATTTCTTCTCCTTTATTTTTCCATAATAAGAAATATTATTAGAATATAAATAATTATTGTAATCAAAATCAGCATCATAATTCTTTTCATTATTAATTATTTCTATTTTAATATCTAGTACATCTCCAGGAGATAAATTATGATTATAATCATTAATTCTTAATTTAATTAATCCAGATCTAAAAATATAATTATTATCATCTATTATATCTACTATATAGCCTCTATATTCTTCTTTTTTATTGGTTTCTCTAATTATTCTTAATATTGATATATTAGCTATAATAATCGTTAATAATAACAAAATATAAATAATTAATTTAGTTTTCTTAAATACAAAAGCTAAATATATAAATAATAATATTAATAATGGATAATATTTTAATCCAATTAACAACAATACCACACCAATTAAAAAGAAATGTAGGTCATTACAAAAAGGCTTTTTCTTTAATAATTGTAATAATTTCATCTGATACACCTAATAGCTTCTTTAGCTCCTCAAAGCTATTTATTTCTCCATTAATGCTGATATAATCAATTATTCTATTGGCTCTTTTTTCACCGACGCCATGAAGCGTTGTTAGCTCGTCTATGGTTGCTGTATTAATATTAATTTTTCCTTCATTTGTATTTATAATTGGTTCTTCTATTGTCTTACATGATGATTTAATATTGATTTTTGTTGAATCATTATATTTTTTTGTAAAATTAGAATCAACTACTGAATAATTAGTTAGATAGGTTGATACTCTATTTATTATTTCACCATATGTTATTCCTTTGATTGCAGTAAATGATAATTCATTTGTTATATCATCATCTGATATAGAATTTGGCGGTAAATAAGTTATTTCTCCATATACAGTAATTATTATTGTATCGTCCGAATTATCGATTATTGACGGATTATTGGCGCCTGATTGGGCATTAGAGTCTTTAGATGTAGCTGAGGTGTTGTTAATAATAAAAGGTAAAATTATTAATATTATGGCAGCTACTACTATAATAGCAATAATTATTATTTCTTTTTTTCGTCTCATTTTATGACCTCCCTAATATAATATTTACCGAAAAATCATAAAATTTTGGAAAAGAAAAATCGCTTTTGTAAAAAAAGCGATTAAAAGCTAAAGCTATCTAATATATTTTCTTCCATATCATATAGATATATGTTTCTATCATCTAAGATAGCAAATGATTTCTTTGTGTTATTTTTAGGAATAGAAATGCTTCCTGGATTAAAATATAATGTCTTATCATGCATCATACATTCAGGTATATGTGTATGACCATATAAAACTAAATCAGGACATCCTTTATATGAATCTAAATGATGACCATGTTCAAGGTGAGTATTGATTTTATTTAATACCAAATCAAGCTTTTCATTTACCTTAAAGTTTAATACCATTTCATCTACTTCAGCATCACAATTGCCTCTAATCCAAATGATTTTATCTTTTAATTCATTTAGCATCTTTATGCATTCCTTTGGATTATAGCCAGCAGGTAGGTCATTTCTAGGGCCATGATATAATACATCTCCTAATAATAGGATTTGATCTATATTATTATTTTTAAAATAATCACAAATAAATTTGGTGCTTGTTGCATCACCATGGATATCAGATACAATTAAATATCTCATTTTTCCATTACCTCCAATATTTTAGATAGGTATGTGTAAACTACATCTACCTGTTCTTCAGTTATTCCTTCGAAGCAAGGAACTGAATAATCACTAATATCTTGAACAATGTCATCAATAATTCTTCTACTTTTAGGAGTGATTCTAATATGTGTAACTCTTGTGTCCACCATATCCTTTTCCTTAATTAAAAATCCCTTTTCAATTAATCTATTAATCATTGGAGATATTACATTAGTAGATTTATGCATACTTTTACAAATATCAGTTACTCTTGATTTTTCTGGGTCATGATAAATTTGTAAAACTAGCTGAGCTTGAACTGGTGTAATTCCATAAGGTACACAAATATCATCTCTAATATATGAAAATTGATTAGATATTGTTCCTAATAATCTAATTAATTTAGATCTTTTTTCTGATGGTATCATAGTAAAACTGCCTTTCTAAATATAGTTTAATTATATAATTAAAAGCCCTAAATATAAAGAAAAAATATCAGGAATTGCTTCCTGATATTCTTTTTATTAACTATTCAAATTTCTTGTTAGCTAATTCAACATAATGATTGTATCTCTTTTGAGCATCCTTTAGGTTCCAGTCAAGTAATGCTTCAGCTTGTTGAGGATTTACCTTAACTAATTGAGCATAACGACCTTCGTTCATTAAGAAATCATTATATTTAGACCAATCTGGCTCTTTAGAATCCATAGTGAATGGGTTCTTTCCTTCCTTAGCTAGATCAGGGTTGAATCTGAATGTTGGCCAGTATCCACACTCTGTAGCCTTCTTAGCTTCCATTTGAGACATGAATAGACCCTTCTTAATGTTATGAGCAATACATGGAGCATAGCAGATTACGATAGATGGTCCATCATAAGCTTCTGCTTCTCTTAATGCCTTAATAACTTGATTTTGGTTATAACCATGAGAAACTGTAGCAACATATACATGTCCATAAGACATAGCAATTGAAGCTAAGTCCTTCTTGAATGTTGGCTTACCAGCAGCAGCGAACTTAGCGATAGCACCAGTTCTTGAAGACTTAGATGCTTGTCCACCAGTGTTAGAGTAAACCTCTGTATCAACAACTAAGATATTAACATCTTGGTTATTAGCGATAACATGGTCTAATCCACCATAACCGATATCGTAAGCCCAACCATCACCACCGATGATCCATTGAGAAACCTTAACTAGGTAATCCTTTAATGATAAGATTTCTTTTGCGAATGGCTTATCAATAGCTTCCATTGCAGCAACAATCTTTGGAGCTAATTCTTTAGTCTTAGCACCAGAAGTTCTGTTTTCTCTCCATTCTTTACATAAAGCAGCTGCCTCAGCTGGCATCTTTGCTTCATTTAAAGCCATTACTGTTTGTAATCTATCACGTAATGTTTCAACAGCCATTCTCATACCGAATCCGAATTCAGCATTGTCTTCGAATAATGAGTTAGCCCAAGCTGGTCCTCTACCTTCAGCATTAGTTGTATATGGAGATGCTGGATATGAACCAGAATAAATTGAAGAACATCCTGTAGCGTTAGCTACCATCATTCTATCACCGAATAATTGAGATACTGCCTTAACATAAGGAGTTTCACCACAACCACCACAAGCTCCTGAGAATTCGAATAATGGTTGGTTGAATTGAATTGATGAAGCATTAATTACTGTGCCGTTCTTAGTTGCAACATCTCCTCTATAAGGAACGTTATCTAAGAAGTATTGAGCAACAACTTCTTCCTTAGCTGCTCTAGACTTAACCATAGAGTGAGCAACAAGTGGTTGTTTTTCTTTTGCTTCAGCATTCTTTTGGTTAACTGGACATACTGTTAAACATACACCACAACCTGTACAATCTAATGTAGAGATTGATAGATGATATTTATATCCAGCAAATTGCTTAAGATCTTTGAATTGTGCACCTTGAGGAGCCTTTGCAGCTTCTTCTTCAGTACATAAGAATGGACGGATACATGCATGTGGACATGAGAATGCACATGAGTTACATCCAATACAGTTTTCAGATACCCATAGAGGTACTGCAGTTGCTACACCACGCTTTTCTAATGCAGCTGTACCTTGAGGCATATGGCAGTCTTCACCAAACTTAGCGAATACTGATAATGGTAATGTATCACCCTTAATAGAGTTGATAACGTCAGCGATTTCTCTTACGAATGCTGGACGAGACATGTCAACTTTCTTAACATCGTCTGGTAAGTTAGCCCATTCTGGCTTAACAGCAACTTCAACTGGCATAGATCCACCAAGATCAATTGCCATATGGTTTTGTTCAACTACATCAGCACCCTTCTTAGAGTAAGTCTTTGTAGCGAAGTCCTTCATGTGTTGCTTAGCTTCTTCATAATCCATAATATTTTGGTTTAATTTGAAGAATGCAGATTGGATGATTGTGTTAACACCTAAACCAGCACGGAATCCTGCTTGCTTAGCACCCTCGTAAGCATTGATAATATATAATTTAGCCTTCTTTTGAGCTAATAATCTCTTATACTTGTTAGGTAATCTATTCTCAATGTTGTCCTTATCAACAACTGTATTTAATAAGAATGTACCACCTTCACGTAAACCATCGATCATATCGAACTTGTCTAAATATGCATCAGTTGTACAAGCAACGAAGTGAGGTTGGTTAACTAAATATGTAGATCTAATTGGGTTCTTAGAGAATCTTAAGTGTAATCTTGTAGAACCTCCTGACTTCTTAGAGTCATATGCAGCATAAGATTGAGCATATAAATCAGTGTAGTCACCAACAATCTTAGAAATGTTCTTACATGCACCTACGATACCATCTCCACCTAAACCGAAGAATAATAATTCAGTAGTTGAAGGATCAGCAACGTCAATTGATGTAGTTACATTTAAAGATGAATATCTAATATCATCGTTAATACCAATTGTGAAATGATCTTTTGGATTAACCTTCTTTAAGTTAGCAAATACTGCGTTGATCATATCTGGTGTAGTATCCTTTGAAGATAGACCATAACGACCAGCAACGATCTTTGGTGCATTCTTAACGTCAGCGAATGCAGCCTTAACATCTAGAGCTAATGGCTCATATAAAGAACCTTGCTCGATTGTTCTATCTAATACAGCAATCTTCTTTACTGTCTTAGGTAATGCAGCTAAGAATTTCTTAACTACGAATGGACGATATAGATGGATTTCTAATAAACCAACTCTTTCGCCTTTCTTTCTTAAATAATCAACAACTTCCTCAGCACATTGGTTAACTGAACCCATAGCAATGATTACTCTAGTTGCTGCAGGTGAACCATAGTATTGGTATGGTTGATAATTTCTACCAGTAGCCTTAGAAATTGACTTCATATACTTCTCAACGATAGGGTATACGATATCATATTTTTGAGCTTGTAATTCACGAGTTTGCATGTAAACGTCATCGTTTTGTGCAGTACCACGTGTCTTAGGATGTGCAGGGTTTAAAGCTTCTTCTCTAAACTTTGCAACAGCGTTCTTATCTAATAATCTATTGAATACCTTGTAATCAATTGGTTCAACAGTGTTAACTTCATGAGATGTTCTGAAACCATCGAAGAAATGTAAGAAAGGAATAGATGATTTAATTGCAGATAAATGTGCAACACCAGCTAAATCCATAACTTCTTGTACAGAGTTTGAACATAACATTGCGAAACCTGTTTGACGGCAAGCCATAACGTCTTGGTGGTCACCGAAGATTGCAAGTGATTGTGCAGCTAATGCACGTGCAGAAACATGGATAACACCTGGTAAACATTCACCAGCGATCTTATACATGTTAGGAATTTTTAATAATAAACCTTGTGATGCTGTATATGTAGTTGTTAAAGCACCAGCTTCAAGAGAACCGTGAACAGTACCAGCAGCACCACCCTCTGATTCCATTTCTACTACCTTAACAGGCATTCCAAATAAATTTTTCTTTCCTTGAGAAGCCCACTCATCTGTATATTCAGCCATTGGTGAAGATGGAGTGATAGGGTAAATACCAGCTACCTCAGTGAAAGCATAGGCAGAATATGCAGCAGCATAGTTTCCGTCTATGGCCATTCTTTTTACTTCTTTGCTCATTTTATTTCCTCCTAATGAGATTTTTTTAGACAATAATATTATAAAACTTTTGGGTCAATTATTCAACAATTAAAGTATACATTTTATATTAAAATATAAAGTGCTTAAAAACGGCTTTGTTAAGCCATTTTTTTATCATTTTATATAATATTTACAAAATTAAGTATAAAATTTTGTTAAAAATAGAAATATAAAAAAGGGCAGATTGCTCTGCCCCAAAAATAACACTATTATTAAACGAGATAAAATTGGGGGATTCATAAACATTTAATAAATCGTATTATTTTACACAAATTAAATATGTTTTATTGTAATCAATTAATATAGAAGCAATTCTATCTAGTTTATTTATTAATTGATATACCTAGTAATGAACCTGACTTAGGATTATTTGCAGGCTTAGTACATGTCATTTCTACTTTAATATATACAGGGCCAGAAACTGTAACTGTAGCAGTTAAATCTGCTTCAGCATTATTTGATCCTGGTCTTCCAGAATATATTTCTGTCCAAGTTTTACCATCTGTAGATGTATAAACAGCATAATTTATAGATTTATCAACAATTTTAGCTTTTAATGTAACATTAGAAACTGAACTCATCATAAAGTCAGATACTAAAGTCACAGTATTATCTACAGATAAATTTGCTGTTAACCCTGTAGCAGTCGATGTAGCTGTACCAGTAATTGTCCAACCACTACTGAAATCAGTTGTTGAATAGCTATCTAAAGTTTCAATGCCTAAATCAGCTACTGCTGCTTCTGCAGTCTCTAATGTTGATAAATTATTAACTAAAGCCTGTTGAGCATTTGTTAATGAATTATATGCTGTTCTTGCTGCTGTAACAATAGAGATATCATTAAATGTAATTGTTGATGGGATATCATTAATTAATAAATCAACATATTTAGCACAAATACTATTATACTTGCTTGAATCTGCAATTAATGATTGTTGTGCTGATGTTAATTCACTATAAGCATCCATAACAGCCTTTAATTCTGCTTTAGTTCCACTTAGTGAAGCAGCTGCAATTAATGCATCTACTTCAGCTACTGCTGCTAAATTATCATATTGTGTTCTTGCTGCAGTCATTGTGTTATATGCACTAACAACGCTAGATATTTTAACTTGATTTTCATCCAAGTTAGCATATGCTGCTTCTGCATTTGAGATTGCATTATTACATGCTGAAGTGTATGTAATTGTAGATGGAATTTCAGATACTGCATTTAAGAATATATCAACTGCTAATTCAGACATCTGAGCTTCAGCTGTTGCTAATGTTGAATAATTAGATACTGTTGCATCACTAATCTTTGCAACTAAAGCATTGTATGCAGCTCTTGCAGTTAAGATAGGAGCTGAATTAGATGCTGTAACAGGTAATTCAATTTGATTAATTAATCCTTCAACATATGCTTCACCAGCTATCTTATAAGCATTTAATGCTGTAGTAACAGGCGAATAATCTACTTCTGATTGTAATGAAGCACCTAAATTAATGTAGGCATTCTTTGCAGCATTTATAGCGCTATAGCATGAATCTGTATAAGTAATTGTAGATGGAATATTAGCAACGGCATTATTATAATTTGCAATTAATTCTGCATTTAATGCTGAGCTATCATATTCAGAAAGTGTTAATGAATTAATTGTAAATTCTTTGAATGAGCCTTGGGCTAATGTCGCAGAATCACCAGGTTGGAATTGGTTTGCTTGAACCCAATAAATACCAGGAGCAAGTACTACTGTACCACTACCCTTAAGTAATGATACGCCTGCTTGATTACATAATACACCTGTAGAAGCATCTGCATCTGATGCATAACTGATTGTTGCTGTTGCATAAGATGTAATCTTGAATGCATAAATGGCCTTTGTAAGCTTACCAGGTGTAACTGTTTGTCCAACTGATAAATTATTAATTGTCGGATTAGAAATCATCTTATTTAATAGTGATATATCATCCATAGTTACAGTTGATGGGTCAATTAATTCACTCTTCGCAACACCACATCTTGCATAAATTACTTTTCTAGCTTCAACTATGTCTTCTTGTAAATCATAATCATTAGTTGGAATATATGACAAGCTTGAATCTGTATCAAATTGAGAATAATTAACTCCTCTTGCACTAAATTGACAATTATTGCTTACAGTTTGAGATTTATCTGTTACGTAAGTAGGTTCAGAGCCTTTGTTCCAAATAACACTTGAAATGTTATCATTATAGCTCTTAATAGCACCACCTTCTACTGCAAATGGTGACTTACATAAATAGAATTGGTTATATTCAGTAAAGATATATGCATCAGCTCTAGTGTTTACTGCATAATCTGTTTGACCATAGAAAATATTATTATACATATGTACATTAGCTCTTCTTGTTAATGGTCCTCTTGCTTTACACATATACCAGAAATTATGATGATATGTTAAATTAAATTGTAATGAATAATCAGCTGAACCAACTAGGTTTGTCTTATGGCATCCTTCAAAATAATTGTAGCTAACTGTTAAGAATTGTCCACGCTTAAAATCACAAGAACCATCGCCCTCTTTTTTATCGCTTTCAGCTGGACCAACAATTGTAGGTCCATAGAATTCGTTGTTATGGATCCAGCATCTTTCAACTGATGCAGATAAATCAGATGAAGCATTCTTTGATGCTTGAACTCCTTCCATACCAATTGCATCCTCTGGAGTATTAATAAATTTTAGGTTTCTAACTTCAAAGCTCTTTCCTAAATCTGGAGCTGAACTTTCACACATGAAGTGGAATCCCCAACCATCAATAGTTGCATCGTTTCCAACACCTTCAAGTGTAACATCCTTAGCAGATTTCATACGAGCCATATGACCATTATCGCCTTCTGTTCCACCATAATCAGCAGAATTAAATTTAGTTAAACCATTAATTAATGATGTATTTGCTGCAGTGAAACTACCCTTAGCATATAAGCCAGAATCAGATACACATCCAACAAATCTAACAACAAGTGGAATACCTGCTTCTCCAAGTTTCTTTAAAATACCTTGGTTTGTGTTTGCTGCACCACCATTTGATGCTGTTCCTGTACCATTATCAGCACCTACAGAGTTTAAGATATTACCAATACCTGTTACTGTAACACCACCAAATGATAATGAAATAGTATTTTTATTTTCATCTGTAACATAAAGAACAATTGCGTTATCCTTTAATGTACCATCATCCTTATAAGCACCTACACCATCTGAATAATTAAAGTGTGCATAGCCTGATCTATCATAAGCTGAAATAGTTACATTAGAGCTTGTTTGAGCTGCTGGAATCTCTGATTCAGAGAATATAGGTAATACTGTAACACTATAACTACCAGCCTTTATTCCCATTAAATCTGCTCTATAAGTAGATCCTGATTTAGTAATGTATACATTATTTTTATCTAATTTCTTATTATTATATCCATTTCCATTAATATATACACTATATCCATCAGCTGCGACATTACTTGAATTCTTATATTCATTAAATGTAACATATGCAGCCTCTTGTAATCCTTCAGACTTTATAATGCTCATCTTATCAACTGGATTAGTATCTACAACATATACTGCTCTTAATGTATAATCAGCTGCAATATATTCTTCTGTTATATCAAATTCTTGATTATTACTTGTATTCTTCCAATAAGAGAATTTATATCCTTCAATATAAGGAATTGTAATTGATTCTGTTACCTTTGTATCTGTATCAACTGTTACAGTCTTAATCAGATTACCATCATTATCTAAGAATGTAACATTATAAATCTTAATATATTCAGCATATAATGTTGTATCAGCATTAAATGTATATGTATCAACATTAAATGCTTGACTGAATGTTGAAGTTATAAACCAACCTTCTAATCTATATCCTGAAATATTTAATACAGGTAATGCAGATAGCTTAGTTCCCTTTTCAATCTCAACAGGTTCAATTGTTTGACCATTAACATTGATATTGAATGAAATTGTAACGATATCTTCTGCAGTTAATTCTTCCCAACATGCATATAATGTTATGCTTGAAGAAATAGTTGAAGGTACATTAAACTCAGTTCCTGCTTTGAAATCTTCTGTTGTATACCAACCAATAAATCTATATCCAGATTTATCGTTTAATGTTGGTAATGAATCTAATGTATTACCTTTTTTAATTTGTGTAGATTCAATTGTTTGATTATTATTTCCGACATATGACACATTAACATATTCAACTAATCTAGAATAATAAATAGTTGAAACCATTAATCCTGCTTGACCTGTTGTATTTGTCTTTTCAGCCTTAATTTCATATGTACCTGCAGATAAATTAGTTAATGCTAATGTTACTGCAGTTGTAGTATTCTTTGAATAAGTAGTTTCTGATTCATAGAATAAATTACCATTTTTGTATACTCTAATAACACCAGAATCATTTGAAGAACCCCAAGTTGCTGTCATATTAATAGATGATCCATTATTAGGAATTTGAATTTTGATAACTGAAGCATTAGTATTTAAAACACCAGAATCTAATAATGCTTTTCCTAAGAATGTAAATCCATTCATTGTAATTTCTTCAGTATCACTTGTAGGACCTAAATATGTTCTATTTTTTTTGTCTTCAGTTCTTGTACTACCTGTATAATCAAATAATGTTTGCCATGATGTGTAAGATCCACCGAAGCCAACATTTTCAGTTTCTTTTACTTCTTCAAATACTGCTATTAATGTAATATTTTCATCAATTGTTGTGTTGAAATCAAAATCAACACCATCTAATTGCCATGAGCTTAAATAATATCCATCTTTTGTAGGAGCTGTAGGTTCAGAAACCTTAGAACTCTTATCAATAGATGATACTAAATATTCAACTCCATCAGCAATAAATGTTACATTTATTTGTTGTACATAGTTACCATATAAAGTTGTAGCGCTAGTAATAGCTTGATTTGTATATTTAGTTTCATATGTATCTTCTAAATACCAACCATCAAATCTGTATCCTTCAATAGTGTTTGCTGTAGGTAATGTTACTGAATTACCACTAGCTACCTTAACAGATTCAAATTGTTGATCACCTTGGTTAACAACAAATGATACTGTAAGCTTTGCAACTCCTAGGTATTGTGCATAATAAGACACATCGCCTGTTATTGCTCCAAATGTCGTAACTTTGTTTCCAGCATTTGCTTTGTCATACCATCCTAAGAATGTATATGTGAAATTACTATCTTCAGCTTTTGTTGGATTTGTAGTAGGGGCAACAATTAATTCTCCTTCTTTAATTGTTTCAGTCTTAACTACACTTCTATCTTCATTATAGAAAGTATATGTATATTTTTGGATTGCAGTTGGAGTCCACTTTGCATATAGAGTAGTTGCTCCTGTAATTGTATCATTTGTAAAATCAAATGATGTTTGTAATCCAGAATCTTTATACCAACCTGCAAATGTATATGTATAATTTTCATCTTCAGCCTTTGTAGGTGCTGTAGGTGCAGTTATTGTTGATCCATAATATACAGTCTGTGATTCAACAGATGTTCCTCCGTTTGAATTAAATGTTACTGTATATTCTACTGGTGTTGAAATCCATTTTGCGTATAATGTTATATTTGATGTAATAGCATCATCTCTGAACTCGAATGGAAATTGGAATCCTGCATCCACATACCAACCTCCAAATGTATATGTCTCTGCTGCTGTTGCAGCCTTTGTAGGGTCAGCTGGTTTTGTTATTTTTTTATCATAATATACAGTTTGTGATTCAACAGATGTTCCTCCGTTTGAATTAAATGTTACTGTATATTCAATTGCTGTATTATTCCATTTTGCATATAATGTTATATTTGATGTAATTGTATCATTATCGAAATCAAATGGAGTTTGGAATATTGAATCCTTATACCAGCCTGCAAATGTATATGTCTCTGCTACTGTTGCAGTCTTTGTAGGTGCAGTAGGTTTTGCTACAGTTTGTCCATAATTAACATTTACTGTAGTCGCTTCTGTACCATTATTTGCATTAAATGTTACTGCATATTGAACTGGTGTTGCAGTCCATTTTGCATATAATGTTGTAGCCTCTGTAATTGTATCTGTATTAAAGTCGAATGGAGTTTGTAATCCTTCATCCTTATACCAGCCTGCAAATGTATATGTCTCTGCTACTGTTGCAGTCTTTGTAGGTGCAGTAGGTTCTTCTACCTTTCCACCATCTACAACTTGAACTGGAGCAACACTAGAACCACCATTTGAGTTAAATGTAACAATAAATTTATCTGGCTCTGGTGCTACCTTTGCAGTTGGTTCCCATTTTGCATATAAAGTAAATGAATCAAAAACTAATGTTTCAAAATCATAAACTGTTGATAAATTTGAATCTGAATACCAATTAACAAATGTATATGTATAATTATCATCTTCAGCCTTTGTTGGATTCTCTGGTCTTGCTACCTTAGAACCTACTTCAATAGTTTGAGATGCAATATTATTTCCACCATTTGTATTAAATGTTATTTCAAATGTAGCTGGAGCAATTGCCTTTGCAGTTGCTGTCCATTTTGCATATAAAGTTGTTGCTGCTGTGATTGATGTATCGAAATCAAAAGCTTGTGTACATGCTTGATCTGTATACCAACCTGCAAAATCGTAAAAATAATTTTCATCATCAGCCTTTGTTGGATTTTGAGGTCTAGTTACCTTGTTCCCTTCCTCAATAGTTTGAGATGATACAGTACTACCACCATTTGTATCAAATGTTACTGTAAAACTTGTTTTTTCAACAACAGTTTGGTTATTTGAATTTGAATCATTTTTATTTTTATCTGATCCATTACTGCATGCTGCCATACCAATTATTGTTGATGCTAATAAAACTCCTAAAAAAATTTTTCTTTTTTTCATTTTATTCGACTCCTAAAATAAAATTTTGTTAGTGAAACGCTTTCACTCATACAACCTTTAAACAATCTCAATTGAATGTTTATTGGAAAAAAAGAAAAATTTTATAATATTTTTTTAATTTCTCTTAAATCATTGATATGGTAATTAGCATCTACATTACCATGTCTCTTAGATCGATCAAGGAATACTGTCTTTATATTAAAGCCTCTTCCACCCTCAATATCAGAATCTAATCTATCTCCAATGATAATATATTTTGATTTATCATAATCATTGATATCCTTAACAATATAATTAAAAAATCCTTCTTCAGGCTTATTATATCCAATAGCTTCAGATACATATATTTTTTCAAAATATTTTAATATACCTGCAAGCTCTAATCTTTTAATTTGAACACTTGTCATTCCGTTAGATGCAATAAATAATCTATATTTATCTTTTAAATAATCTAAAAATTCAAATACATCATCAAATGGATTTGCTTGATATCTTAATGATTCAATATAAAAAGCATTTGCCTCAATTATTGGACAATCTAAATTTAGATATTCAAATATTTTTTTAAATCTATTGTAATGAAATTCTTTTCTTTCCATATTGCCTTTAGAATATTCATTAAAATAATATTCATTTATATCAGAAAACTTTTTATAATCTTCTTCTTTTAAAACATAATTAGAATATTTATTTATTGTTTCCTTAAAGGCATTTCTTTCGCCAGCACTAAAATCTAATAATGTTCCATCTAAATCTATTAATACATATTCAATCATACATTCTTTTCCTTTAATAAATAATATAAGAAATGTGGTGTTTGAATTACCCATGAGCACCAATCATGTACATATTCATGTGACCAATAATCAAACCAGCATTCTACTCCTAGATTATTAAATCCATTTTCTAGCTCTCTAGTCTCTACAACACAATCAGATTCCCATGCTCCTTGTCCTACACAAACAATAATCTGACTCTTCTTATATAATTCTACATATTCATGTTCTAGAGACATATGCTTTAATGTGTCAATTGGAGAATTTAAGAATGTATATAAATCAGAATAATCTTTAATGAAATATCCAATATGATAAATACCAGATAATGCTAATACATAATCAAATAAATCTGGTCTTCTTAAGAAAAAATTAACAGCATGATATGCACCTAATGAAACTCCATATGTCATGTATTTGCCATCATAATCATTTATTTCTTTTATAAAAGGAATGATTTCATTAATTATGTAATTAAAATATCTTTCTTGAGCATCTATTCTATCTTTTCCATTTCTATATATTGCAGAAAATGATTCATAATCATAATTATCTACACATATAACCTGAATAGATCCATCTTCTATATATTTACTCATAGAATTAATTATTCCCATATCCTCATATGTATAGAATCTATCATTTTGACTTGGGAATGCAATACATGGTTTTCCAGATAAGCCATATATCTTAAACTCCATATTTCTATTTAATGTTTTACTGAAAACATTATAATAATTAATTTGCATATAATCACCCTCTTGATTTTTAAATAGAAACGTACAAAATAATTTTATCACATTTTTATAAATAAAAAAAGAAAACCCCAATATATCTTTTCCCTGTTTTTAGTAGGATTAGAAGCCAATTTTTATATATGATTTCTGAAGACCTTACATTTTTGGCCTATTTTTACATTTTTTGTAATATTTATTACTTTTAAAAGTAGAAAAAACACAAAAAATAAGATTATCTTACATTTTTTATCTGAAAATCGTTTACTTTTGTGATTTTTGATGCTATAATTCAAGATGTATTGTGAGGTGTATATAAAAAATCTAAAAAGAAACAATAACAAGCCTTACAATATATTCTAGTATTATTTTCTTTTAATACTAATTAAAAATTTGTTAATTAGTTTCTCTTTTAGCGGCAGCTGTAAGAATTTTCTGACTCCCCTCTTACCGCTGCTTTTTTTTACGCAAAAAAGGAAGCAATTTCTTGCTTCCAATTTTTATTAATTATATCAAGATTAATAAAACAATGTGAAATATATTCCATCATATGCATTATTCTTCTTAGCTTTCTTATATAATCTTTCTATTTTCTTATCATAGCTTGAAGAATTTGCTGCTATAGTATATTCTTCTTTAGAAGTTCCTTCTTTACGATACTTCTTTCCAACGAATGGTTTATTAATTTCGTTATAAATACCAAGGTCTTCTAGCTTATCCTTTGTCCATTCATATTCAATCTTGAAATTTGCATAATTAACAGATTTTTCATATGAATAAGTGAATCCTTTTTCTGCAAAGTTTTCAGACTCATAGCTAATCCAAATTTCTTTTTCATAATATGAGCCCTTAAATTCATCTGCTGCAACCTTCTTCATTGCCTCAACAAATTTTTCTGTAGTAGAAACATCACTATAATCATATTTTTCCCAAACACGATCATGAATTATAGGAAGATTAATTGATTTAGTCTTAATAATGATTTCCTTATCAGTTAATTCAAAAGTTGCGCTCTCATATAAATCCTTAACATAATCTTCATATATATCGTCTTCATTAAGTACGTAAAGTGAATCTACATGAACATCAAAAGGATAAGTAAAATTATAATTGTAGCTATATTCGCGTTCACCCTTATATCCATAATAAGTTCCATACAATTTATTTTCATCATTAACAGAAACCTTATCAGTTACATATGTGTATTCATTACTCTTGCTACTTAGTTTTTCGCTTTGGTGGTTGGCACCTTGAGAAGCCTTCGTAGAGCCTTTACCATATGTTGCTGCCTCAATATTCATATAGCTAGAATCAAATGATTTCTCTGCTGCAACAGCACTTTCTCCATTTCTTTTACTACTGTACTTTAATTTATCAATAGTTTCATTTGTAGTAATCTTATTTGAATTAGATTCATAGCATTTTTGAGAAAATTCTACATCAGACTTTTGATCTAAAGACTTATAAGCATCAGAAGCCGTAGTTCTTTTAGCAGAAACTGATCTCTTACCAAATAAATATGATTCTGATTTATTATAGCCATTTTCTTCTTTATATTTATCTGTTACTTTTCTTACTGTTTTATATCCAACAGATCTAAAACCTGTAGAATCCTTATAATTATAATTTGAATCATCATAATCAAGCCCAATACCATTTGACTCAGTGAAAATTTTATCAACAACATCTTTTAATTCATCAGATTGTTTAAATTCAATTGTGCTACCTGTCTTTGAAATTAATTTAATTTCATCAACAGCCTTACCTTTTTTAGGAGCCTTAACTGAATTGCTAGAGCATGAAGCTAAAATTAAAGTAGCCATAGCTAGGCCAGCTACAGAAATAAATGCTTTTTTCATAATTAGTTACCCTCCTTTTCGTAAGTCATATCAATCTTCTTGTATACATTATTCTTCTTTGCTTTCTTCTTGAAGCTTGTAATCTTCTTATCATATTTTTCGTCAAGGCTTGAACCAATTGTTAGAGTTCTAACTCCTTTTCCCTTAACAGTATATTCTTTACCCTTATATTCCTTCTTGAATTCTTCAGGACAACTATAATTATTGAAGAATGCATCATCATATATCTTTTTTCTACTAAACTTTGTAGTATCTTTTAAAGTAGCATAAGATAATGTTAATATTTTTTCATCATCAGTTTTTGGCACACTATTTGTGTAATTAATCCAGAATTCTGATTCAACCTTACTTCCCTTATAATCAGTTTTAGAAAGCTTAACTAGTTCGGCATAATATTCATCCTCACTAGTAAAGTCACTAATACGAACATCATCAGAAACAGAAGCAGTTAGGTTAATAGATGATTTAAGAATAATATATTTATCAGTTAATTCAAATGAATATTCAGCAGTATCATGCTCCTCGAAATATTTTGAATACATTATAAAACTACTTAAAGATTGATTATCAGGAGTATTTTGATCGAAAACACTAGTTAATCTATATGAATATTCTTTTCCATCTGAATCCCTACCACTATATTCCTTTCTGTAGTCAGGATCACTATCCTTTTCTCTATCATTTAGATATTTATAAACAGAACTTTTTTCTTTTGTAGTGTTGTTAAATGAATTTGATTTTGATGTAATATTATTTTTTTCCATTTCATAGCTACCAAAATCAATTCTATTTTCTCCATCAACACGCTTTTGAACATATTCTCCAGCAAAGCCTGATGCAGAGCTGTATTTTGACTTTAAGCTCATATCATCGCCTTTTGACTCTTCTGTTCCTTTTTCTGTCTTATAATAATATGACTTTTTAGTTATAACATCCTTATTTTCAGTAGAGATATTCTTTCCGTAAGATTCCTCTACTTCATCTTCCTTTGTTTTTATAGTACCAGATCTAACAACATATCCATCGAGATAATAATTAGAATATGTAGATTTCATATTAGACTTTTCTATTTTCTTATATGCGAACTCGCTTTCATATTCAGATTGTTTAAAATCAGTCATATAAGTTATATTAGAAAGCTTCTCGTATACATCTTCAAAGCTATCATCCTTACTAATTTCTAGCTTATAATCATAATCATAAAGATCAACTTCAACCTTTTCAACTGAACTACCCTTTTTTGGCTTTTTTATAGATACACCATTACTACAAGATGCTAATACAACACCTGATAATAAAATTGCACCTAATGATAAACATAGTTTTTTCATCTAATCCCCTCCAATATTGAATTGTTTTGAATGCTTATCCACGGGATAATTTTACTATCATTTTATCAAAAAGTCAATTAAACACGGCTTTAGTACTAGGGAATGCATTGTATTTGATAAAAAAAGGATACATTGTTAATGTATCACTTAATTTAATAATAAATTTGTATTTGAAATATAATCATTTATAAAATCACATAGGTAATGATTAAATAGTGATTTAGATGCTGTAAGAGGGTTTTTATATGCATTATTAATTAGTTCTCTTCTTATTGCCTCTTTTACATCAAAACTAGAATATATTTTATAATAATTATCTATACCTAATAAATCAAATATTATTTCAATAGTTCTATAAATATAATCCTGTTCATCCATTTCATCTCTAATGCCATCGGCTAATGTGCTAAAAATTACTTTTGATTTTGATCCATATCTATTTATTATTTTATTGATGAATCCATCAATCATAAAATCATTCTCGAAACAATAATAATATCCTCTTAATAGCTTATAGGCCTTTTTAACATCTTGGTAGCCTAATTGCTTATTCCTTTGGATAGTATCCTGTGAGAAATCTATCATTGATCCTAAATATCTATATGGAGCTATATATTTAACATTAGGTAAATTTAATAAATATGTATTCTTTGGCTTTAATCCAAATAATCTCATATCTACAGCAACTATTTCTGTTGCCCCAAGCTCAAAACAATATCTAACTGGTAGATTATCGCTAAAGAATCCATCGATGTATTTTTTCTTATCAATTACTTCATAAGGGAATATTGGTGTACATGCACTTGAAGCGAATAAATATGGGATAACATAATCAGACCTAATTGATTTTAAATCTATATCTACTTCTTTAAATCCACGTACCTGGGTTGTAACTATTCCAAGCTTTGTATCGCATTTGTAGAATCTATCAAAATCAAATGCGCTACCCATATAATTTTTTAAAGGATTATTATCTAGAGACATTTTATTTTTGATATATCCTCTAATTATCTTCTTGTTTGCTGTACTAACAATATCTGATACCTTGCTTACTGATAACATTTCTCCATCTTTAACAACATCTGATGGAACCATATTATTCCATAAATCCTTTAGTTCAGCAAACATATCTGAAGCAATAAAGGCTCCATTAAGTGCACCAATTGAGGTACCTGTGATAATATCAAATTTATGACCTAATTCTAGTAGTGCCTCATAAGCGCCTATTTGATAAGCACCTAGTGCTCCACCACCAGCTAATACTAATCCTTTAGCCATATCTTATGATTCTCCTTTAAATGAATATAATGCATTAGCGAAATCAACTAATGTCATTAATCCATCTCCACTCTTCTTATTTCTCTTCTCAATTTGACTAGAGATATATGAATAGCATCTTTCCTTAACATTATCAAAATCAAAATCACTAAATATATAATTAGCAAATTCTTCACCATTTTTATTTCCCATGTCTACCATGAAATTAAAGTCCTTTTTAGTAAATGAGAATGATGTAATTTTCTTATCTAAATCTAGAGTAACATCAATATCAATTACTATTTTATCCTCTAATAATAATTCAACTGGTGGATAATATTTTGGATAACAATGACATATTATTATCATATCTAAATCAAAATATGTTAATGGATATGTTGGTACATTATCTGTTGAACCACCATCTAGGAAATATCTTCCTTTATATTTTTTAGGTCCATTAACAAATGGGAATGTCATTGATAAATTAATTGTATTAATTAAATCCTCTCTTGGCATATTATTTAAGCAAAAATAATATGTATCGAAAGGTAATAATCTAGTACTTGTAATATAGGTAGGGACCTTAAGTCCTCCTTCTACAGTATTAAATGCTTTATTAAATAAGCCAGATTTTACAGCTCTCTTTAATGTGCTTGTACTATCGAAATCTAGCTTTCTATAGAATTTTTCCATTAATTCATATGTTTGACAACTTAGTGAATAGCAATTAATAGCTCCTATAGATGAGCCACTTAATACCTTTAGCCTTTCATATCCTATTTTTTCAACTATCTTTTTGACAAATGGTAATTGAATTGCGCCTCTAGAAAAGCCACCAGATAAAACTATTCCTATGTTTTTAATTTCTCTTTTAGTCTTGGTTTCCATATTTATATCTCGCAAAATGATAAATTTTATAAGCAATGAAAATATAGAAGTCAATCATAAAGATTACTGTAAATATTGAAGCGAATGCTGCTAATACATCAGCTACTCCTATTAATCCTTCAAAATTATCATAAATATTTAAGAAGCTAAATACACCATAATTGTTAGCTTTATTAACTAAATTGAATATAAAGATAATTATTGAAACTGTAAAATGTAGTGGCGCAAAGAATACAAATTCTACATTTTTAAACTTCCAATTTGAAATAAATAAGAATATTACAATTAATATTGTTGAAACAATTAAATAAATAGGTAAAACTATTAATCCTATTATAGGTCTAATATCTATAGCATCTGGAATAATATAGCCTATCTTTAGGAATAATGTAGATAATATTAATGCTGATATTAAAAATATATCTATTCTTATAAAAGCATCTAATAGCTTTACTACCCTTGTTTTTATAGCAGAATAAACAAAAATAGGTGAAATAAATATAATATATGAAATTGTAGTAACAAAGAATCCTGAATTAAGTATTGCTAGATCCATTACAAAGAAAATAATGAATAAATTAACTAATAATACAGATATTAAGCTACTTAATTTAATAGAAATACTTCTACCAAAGAAGATTTTCTTGCCTAATAATTCATCATTTGTTTCTTTAATTATATTTCCGCAATAAGGGCATCTTTCTACGTTACCCTTATAAATAAAACCACATTTATCACATTTCATTATAATTCACCATTTCCTATACTAGAAAAAATTATATAAAATAATTATTTTAAAGTCAATAAAACTACTCTAAAACTCTCTTATCAATATATGGATGAGAATTATGATCAGATGTTTTATGAGTAGGAACGCCTGCGTGTGATGTGCCTGGCTCGAGAATATCTTTTACTACTACTGCGTTAGCCCCAATAGCAACGTCATCAGCAATAGTTACACCACCTATCACTTTAGCTCCAGTTCCAATATAGACATTATCGCCTAGAATTGGGAATTTACCTGGTGTTGAATATGAACCACCAATTGTTACTCCTGATTGGATTCTTAGGTTTTTACCTATTTTACTCTTTCCATTAACATAAATTGAGCCAAAATGGGCGATAGAAAGTCCAGGACCGCATACATTTACAGGAATACTTGTGGTATATAACATTGATAGCTTATGATGCTTTTTTGTGTAATGCTTTAATAATATTTTATCGAATAAGCCCTTTTTTTCCTTATTAGTATAATATTCAAGCTTACGTAAGATTATTTCATATTTCCATATATCATCATTCCATTTAGGCTTTTCATGCTGAATATGAAGATTCAATCTATCCTGTTCGATATAATATTTTAAATCCTCTTTTGTCTTAATCATAAAATCATTCCTTATTTATATGGTCTCTTATGTCTTTTTCTTTATAGAATTCCTCGGCTGCCTCATTATAGGCATCCTCTGGAGTAACCTCCTGGTTTTCTTGTAAATCTAAATTTGTTGTTTCAGAAATAGCTGGTGTCTCAGCTATAACAGGCTTTGACTCTTCATTTCCATAAGATTTAGATAGATATAAGCCTAGCTTAGATAAGCCTGGTCCTACTATTTCATATAAAATACTTGATGCAAGTATTATTGTTTGTAATGAATCACCAAGCTCTGGGTATCCCTGCTTAGTAAATATTCTAGCTCCCATATAGGCAAGACCAATTGCAACTCCTGCCTGAGGTATTAGGCCTAAGCCTAAATAATTTCTGACTCTCTTAGGCTGTTTTACTGTCTGGCAGCCAATGAAAGCTCCAAAATATTTTGCGATTATTCTTACTACGAAATAGCAAATTGCAGCAACGAATAATGGAACATATCCAATCTTAGACATATTTGTAAATGCTTCTAGATTGAATTTCATACCACTCATAACAAAGAATACTAGCATTATTGGTGGTGAAAAATAATTTAATTGCTTAAATAGCTTATCATCCTTGGTAATGTTAATATAAACAACACTCATAAACATACATCCAAGTAATGGTGATTGTTCTAGCAATGCACAAATACCACAAAATAAGAATAATACAGCAATTGCTATAATTAATCTATTATCAGTAGTTCTTGTTCTTGGAAGTAATAGCTTTAATAAGAATCCAAAGCTTATACCTATAACTACAGTAATAAGATTCTTTATTATTGGCATACCTATTGAATTGAATGTTATGCCACTTCCTCCTGCGGTTAAGGCAAGACAAATAGATATAGCTATACTATATAGAATAAGTGCTACCATATCATCAGCGGCTATTACCTCTAATAATGTATTTACATATTCTCCTTTAGCCTTAGTTTGTCTTATTGTCATTATTGTTGAAGCTGGCGCAGTTGCACTAGCTAGAGAAGCTAATACAAGTGAGAATGACAAATCTATTCCTAATAATAGGAAACATAATATAAATACTAATGCAAATGCCATCATTGCTTCACATAATGTTATTATTAATATTTTTCTTCCCGATTTCTTTAAATCATCAAGCTTGAAATATTCTCCAACGCTAAATGCGATAAAGGCTAATGCAATATCGGATACGAAATCCATTCCATTAATTACACTTTCAGGAATGATACCATTAATATCGACTGGTAGCATCTTCCATAATGGAACTAATAAAATACCCATAATTATATATGCTGTAACATTTGGTAGCTTTAGCTTCTTCGTTAATCTTGTCATTAAGAAACCAAAGAATAATATTACAGCGATAGATATAATTATTATCGCAGTAGGTGAATCAATTCCAAGTGATGAAACAATTTTTTCAATTAAAGAAACGCCATCCTTAACTAAAAACATAATATCACCAGCTTTTTATTTATTTAAATATTTCATTAGCATATCTAAATTGTTTTTACAATCATTATAGCCTAGAGTATATAATTCCTTTAGCTTGTCTAGGTCACCCTCTAGCATTTTTATATTGATAGGCTTTGATGGAGCTATAACAAATACAGTACCATTATTTTCTAGCTTGAATAGCTCATCACATACCTTATTGTAATCTGTATCAGTTCTAGATAAGATATATGCAAAATCAGGGTATTGTGAATACCATCTTTTAGTAATCATATATCTTCTTTTATAATTTGGTTTTATTCTAAAATCTCTATCTCTTGTTCTTATAACGACTATTTTATCGTAGCCGTTATTTAGTGCCCACTTGTATGGGATTCTATCATCACATCCTCCATCTAGGTATGGTGAACCATCAATTATTACCGGCTTTGATAAATATGGTAAGGTTGCTGAAGCTTTTATGCATTGAATAAAATCATCTCTATCCTTATCAAAATATTCAGCTTTACCTGTTTTAAGATTTGTAGCAACTGCTATAAATCTTCTATTAGGATCTTTAATTGCTTCTATATCTAGATTATCAATATTTGGTAATGAACCAAATGTAAAATCTAGATTAATTAGGCTCTTTCCCTTTGTCCTTAAAAAGGCATTAGCTCCTACATATCTTCTGTCATGACGATATTTCAAATTAATATGAGCACTTCTTCCTCTTTGTCTTGAAACATAATTAGTTCCATTTAAAGCACCTGCAGATACGCCGATTGTGGTATGAAAATTAATACCATTATCTAGCAAGCAATCCAATACGCCTTCTTGGTATAAACCTCTAAAGGCACCTCCCTCTAATACTATTGCCCCTGGGACAATTTTATTTAAGGGTGCTTGCTCTAAAGGAATATCCTTTAATATATTAAATATTTTTTCCTTATCCTTTTCATTCATAATAATCACACCACTTTTATAAGAAAAAGACGATTTGTAATATCGTCTTATTTATTATTTATTTTACTATTTTTTTAATCTATTTGCTAGTAATGTTGAAGCAACTTCTATTAAAACTAGATCATAATCTTGCCACATTCTAGTTACTGCATCCTCGTATAATGCAATGAAACCTAAATCTGCAAGCTTCACTATTACAAACGCATGGATTCTATTAGCTTGCATATATGATGCAATATCAGGGAATCTTTCCATTACATCCTTTGGATTTGAAGAATAATATAAATCCTTATCTCCAGCCATCTTTTGTAATATGAAATACATATTATTTCCATAATAATATTTTGTGCCTTCTTTAGCATTAAATACATTATTTTTTCTATCACAATAGAATGTTTTTGCTGGATGTAGGTAAGTGTGCAGTAATGCTACTGTTTTATCTAAAACATTTGTGGCATCAGTCTCTGTGATAAGCTTCTTTAATTCTACTATCTTAGTTAATAATGAATTGCCTGCTCTATCACTTACTACGATATCTTTATGCTTTTCATGAACATAAACGATATAGCAGTTTCTACCTTTAGATTTACCTCTATATAATGCCTTATCCATTTTTTGGAATAAATCATTATAATCTCCTGCATCTAATGGGAATGAGGCAGATCCTGTTGTTGCTGTAACGAAGATTCTTACATTATCAATATACATAAATCTTCTTACTGCTTTTCCATCATATACATGTGCTAAGAAATCATGAACATCATCGTATTTATTAGATTTTAAGTAGATGATAATAAATTCATCTCCACCAAATCTACCAACTAATCCATCTTCTCCCACACATTTTTGTAAGCTTTCTGCAATATTTTTTAAACAGATATCTCCGGCTCTATGTCCATATGAATCATTTACATATTTAAAATTATCTAGGTCCATCATACACATTGCGAAAGGCGTATTGCTGTTAACTAGTGTTCTAGCAAAATCAAGAATATATTGTCTTGATATAATACCTGTTAATGAATCTAATACGAAATTGATATCAGCTCCATCAAAGTACTTGTACTTCTTTAAATCATCTAACGTATACATATTATGCACCCCATTTATTATTTTTAAAAACGATCTTCTTTAGATTTATTATAGTTTATATATAATAAAAAAGCAATATTAAAAGAAAATGTGGAACCGGTCTGTTCCACATTTTAATTTATTTGTTTTCTTTATTTGATTTATTAATGAAATATTGAGCACCAGCAATTAAAAATAATACTAATGCTGCAAGACTGAAATATAAATATACTTGTAGGCCTTCAAATTTTCCACCCTTTATTAAGCCTTTAATGAAAACGCCAAGTGAATAACCAAATCCAATTAGGCTTCCAGCTAATAAAGAATAATTAGCTACCTCATTGACTTGCTTTCCTACTAGGTTGTAGATTGAAACACATAAAATAATTCCTGATAAAATCATTGCCACTACATAATCAGAATTAGCATCAAATCCAGAACCACTGCTTCCGCTATATGCAGATATAGATTGAGCAAATAATATTATAGAAGTGATAAATAAAACAGCACTTAAAACGATAAATAAAATCTTTTTTATTAATAGAAAATTACATTTCATTTTTTGTATCCTCGCTTTCAATGCATTCTACTTGTGGCTCTGCAGGAGCTTTTTCTTCTTCAACTTTTTCCTCTTCTACATAATAAGCATTTAAGAATTTTGGATATACTTTAGCAATAATAATCATAACAGGAAGACAAACGATAGTACTAAATACTACACATAGGTTATAAACGAATGAATATAGCATTGTTCCTCCATTTATTCCAAACCAGAATGTGATTTCTGGGTCTAACCAGAAATATCCAGCTGCAACATGGGCTGCATATTTTAATAATCCACCAAGAATTACTCCAAATGTTACTGCAAGAATTCTTTGGTTTGCGTTTTTACTTCTCTTATACATTCCTGAGAATATACCAGCGAAGCCTACAACTGTATATGCAACTACATAATCTAATGAAACCTGAATGAATGGCCCCATTACTTGCATGAATTTGCTATCAAATGATGCTGCTGGAAGAGCATATATACCGCCAGAAAGAATCTTAACAGCGCTTAGAGTTAAACCACATAATAATCCTGGTAATAAACCTCTACGGTATGCAATGATAAATACTGGTACCATCGCAATTCCAACTGAGCCTCCATTTACCCATACTCCTCTAAAGATTCCACCTTCTAATAAATCAATAGCGAATCCTATTGCTGCAAAAATAGCTATTTCTGCAAGAACTTTTACCGAAAATTTTTCTTTCATAATTACCTCCTAAAATAAAAAAAATATATTCGGCTAGGAATATACTAAAAAACGAAAAATAATGAGTTGTTTATCGCACATTATTCCCTACGCTAGCATTACCTAGATCAGGTCAAGGGTCGAATATTAATTCCTCTCAGCCTTAAGGGCTCCCCTTAATATGACAATAAAGATTTTATACCTTTTTTTATGTTAATTCAATCGTTTTTTTATCTATTATCTATCTTTTCAGGGTTAAGGTCGTGGTTTAGCATTCTATAGCTTGCCATTTCCTCATATTTAGTACCCTTCTTTCCATAATTGGCATATGGATCGATTGATAAACCACCACGAGGTAGGAATTTACCCCATACCTCAATATATCTAGGATCTAATAGCTTAATTAAATCCTTCATGATTGTATTTACACAATCCTCATGGAAATCTCCATGATTTCTAAATGAAAATAAATATAGCTTTAATGATTTTGATTCAACACAATATAAATCTGGGATATAAGAGATATAAATTGTTGCGAAATCTGGTTGTCCTGTAATTGGACATAATGATGTGAATTCAGGGCAATTAAATTTAATGAAATAATCATTATCATGCTTATTAGAAAATCTTTCTAATAGACCTGGATTATAATCATTTTCATATGTAGTTTTTTTACCTAATGTTTTTAATCCTTCATTTTCTCTATCCATATTATTCCTCATATTCTATAGGATCTTTTAATCCTAAATCTAAAAATGCTTTTTTTCTATCAATACATGTTCCACATTTACCACATGCCTTTTCATGTCCTTCATAACAAGACCATGTAAGCTCATAAGGAACATTAAGCTCTGTTCCAACTTTTATAATATCTTTTTTATGCATATCAACAAATGGACCAATTACCTTAACCCTTTTTCCACTACCTAAATAGATTGCCTCATTAATTGCGTTTGTGAATTCAGGTGAGCAATCAGGGTATGCATCATTATTTGAATCATCCTTGTGAGCTCCATAATAAATTACATCACAATCTCTTGAGATTGCGATAGCGGCAGCACTTGAAAGAAAAAGTCCATTTCTATAAGGCACATAAGTTGTTAATACCTTCTTTTGTTCTAATTGATCCTTATAATCTCCCTTTGGTATTTCTTCATTGCTGTGAGATAATAATGAGCAATTAGAATATTCAAATATCTTTGATAAATCTAAATAGATGTGCTCAACACCATAATATGCTGCAATTTTATTTGATGCTTCTATTTCTTTTATATGCTTTTGACCATATGAAATAGATAAGGCAACGACATTTTCTTTACCATAAGCCTTAATTGCTAATGCTAATGATGTTGTTGAATCTAATCCTCCAGAAAATAATACTAATGCTCTCATAATGTAAATACCTCATTAGAAATATTATTTCCTAGCTTTGAATAAGTAATTGTTTTACTTCTTTTCTTGATACCTCTTGCTGTAACACAGCTATGGCATCCTGATATCTTAATTAATATATCCTTTGAATTAGTAATCTTTTTAACGATATATAAAATATCATCACCAATTCTTTCTTGTAGCTGTAATCTTTTAGATACCATATCAGCAATTCTTGCAAGCTTAGATAATCCAATTACCTTTCCGTTAGGAATATAAGCAATATCAATTGTCATATCATACATTAATGCTAAATGATGCTCACAATGAGAAAATACATCAATATCCTTAACTATTACTAGGTTTTTAGAATCAGTTAGATAATCCTCATTAAATGTTTTGTCAAACATTACTGCAATCTCGTCATTAGTGTAATTCATTCCTTCAAATTGCTCTAAATACATTTCAGTAGCTCTTTTAGGTGTATCTATTAATCCTTCTCTTTTTGGATCGTCACCTAATGCTTCTATTATTAGATTAAATGCTTTTTCTAGCTTTTTCTTATCTACCATTCTAAACACCTCTTTTATTTGGATCCCAAATAACCTTATGGATTTGAAGACATAGCTTCACTCCATTTAAATTATTTTCTATCATGAAATCAACGATTTCTTTAGGATCTATCTCACTAAATACTGGACTAATCATACAATTAGTCTTATTAATCAAATCATATTTATTCATTATTTCTAATGTTCTATTTAAATCATCTATACTACCACATACAAATTTAACTGAATCATTCTTAGTTATATATTCATAATTTGCAGCTTCCATAAATCTTTCCATTAAAGATGTAGGAAGTTTGTAATCTAGGGTAAATGAAACATTAGGAATATTTATAAAATCCTTTATATTAACTGAACCATTAGTTTCAATTTCTAAGCTATATCCTAAATCAGATAGCTTAATTAATAATTCTTTAATATCATTTTGGATTAAAGGCTCTCCACCAGTTATTGTGATATTTTTAACATTTGATTTATTTGCAAAATCAATAATATCTTCTATTGATTCTTCTTTATATTCTGGATTTTCAAATGAATATTTAGTATCACAATATGAGCATCTTAAATTACAATTAGCAAATCTAATAAATAATGCAAGCTCACCCTGCTTAAGACCTTCTCCATTAATTGATACAAATTTTTCTATTACTCGCATACATACCTCGCACTATTATTTGGAGTTTCATATACTGTAACATCATATACATCATATTTTTCACTCATCTTATCGAAGAAATATTTAGAAAAATTTTCAGCAGTTGTTCTAAAATCTACAACTCTAATTAAAAATTCTTCTTGTAGCATATCAAATAATTCCTTTTTCAAAGAATTCTTTTCAACAATGAAGCTATGATCAAAATAATCACATAATTCCTTTAAATCCTTTTTGATAATATTGAAATCTACAACCATACCATTACAAGGATCTCCTTTAATGCTTAATACTACTCTCCAGCGATGCCCATGAATGTTTTTACATTTTCCTTCATAATTAGTTAGAAAATGAGCAGCATCAAATGAGGCTTCACAGCTTAAAATATACATAATATTTCCTCCTTTAAAGATAAAAAAAGATGGTCAAAAAAGACCATCTAAAAAAAACTAATAAAAATGTCCTAGTTTTATTTATAGACAGGATGGTACAAACGAACTGTCTTATTAACATGTCATTATTATATTACATTATTAATTATTGTCAATCATAAATTATATTTATGCATTTAATTTCTTGATGATTGTTGGAAGCTCTCCATCAACCTTATCATTATCTAATTGGCATGTTCCTGCATTGGCGTGTCCACCACCACCATATTCTAGGCATAGCTCGCCAATATCTACCTTAGATGCCTTATTGATAATACTCTTACCAATCATAACTGCAGTATTTTGTTTCTTAAATCCCCATGCGACATGAACAGAGATTTCAATTTCAGGATACATTGCATATACCATGAATCTATTACCAGCATAAATAACATCTAAATCTCTTAAATCGAGAACAATAACCTTATCATAAACCTTCGCAATATTTGCTATTTGGTTTTTAAATAGTTCTGCTTGCTCGAAATATAAATCAGTTCTTTCTTTTACATCAGGTAATTCCATTATTTCATTAATTGGATGATTTAAGCATTTATCAATTAATTCCATCATTAAATCATAATTAGAAATTTTAAAATCATGGAATCTTCCAAGACCTGTTCTTGGATCCATAATATAATTTAATAATACCCAATCCTTAGGATTTAAAATATCATCAATTGTAAAATCTGCAGAATCAGCCTTATCTACAGCTGTCATTAACTCCTCAGAAATTCTTGGGAATGTCTTCTTTCCACCATAATAATTATATAAAACTCTAGCAGCACTCTTAGCGTTTGGATCGATTATTAGCTTACCACCAGTTTGTGTTGCCTTTAATCTATCTATTTCACTTTCATGGTGGTCAAATGCAATTCCTACTCTTGGGTCGTAAGGTAGGTTTGTTGTAATATCATTTTCACTTAATTCGATTTTTCCATCTTGTACATCCTTAGGGTGAACGAATTTAATATCGTCAATTAAATTAAGCTCCTTTAGCATCATAGCGCATGCTAAACCATCAAAATCACTTCTAGTAACTAATCTTTTCATAAAAGCCTCCAAAATATTAATATTTCTAAAAAGTATTCTTATAAGATAATTTTAACCAAATATATAATATTTGTCAAATAAAGAAAAAAGCACATAGGCTTTATTTCCTATGTGCTTATAATTATTAATTATAAAGTGCAGTTAAATGCTTCTTGATTTCTAAGATGAATTCCTTAGAAGTTACAGCCTTAACCTTAACTCCTTCTTCAACTAAATTAACTAAATCCTTAGTCATAATTCCATCTAATAATGTATCAATACATGCCTTTTCAAGATTATCAGCGAATTTAATTAAATCATTTAATCCATCAAATTCTCCACGCTTTCTTAAAGCTCCTGACCAAGCAAAAATTGTAGCCATTGGGTTTGTAGATGTTTCTTCACCCTTTAGGTATCTATAATAGTGACGAGTTACAGTACCATGTGCTGCCTCATATTCATATTTTCCGTCTGGTGAAACTAATACTGATGTCATCATCGCAAGGCTACCAAACGCAGTTGATACCATGTCTGACATAACATCACCATCATAATTCTTTAATGCCCAAATGAATCCGCCCTCACTTCTAATTACTCTAGCTACTGCATCATCAATTAGAGTATAGAAATAAGTGATTCCTAGCTTTTCAAATTCTTCCTTATAGCACTTCTCATAAATATCTTGGAATTTTAATTTGAATGTTTGGTCATATTTCTTAGAAATTGTATCCTTTGTTGAGAACCATAAATCCTGCTTAGTATCTATTGCATATTTGAAGCATGAATGAGCAAATGATTCAATTGATGAATCCTTGTTATATAATCCTTGTAAAACACCAGCACATTCAAAATCATAAATAGTTTGTCTTTGAACATCACCATTTTGTGAAGTGAATAATAATTCTGCCTTACCTGGCTCTTCAATTCTAAATTCTGTATCCTTATAAACATCACCATATGCATGACGTGCAATAGTGATAGGCTTCTTCCAATTCTTTACAACAGGCTTAATTGTATCAATAATGATTGGTGCTCTAAATACAGTACCATCTAAAATTGATCTAATAGTACCATTAGGGCTCTTCCACATTTCTGATAAATTATATTCTTCTACTCTTTGTTTATTAGGAGTAATTGTTGCGCACTTTACGGCAACGCCATATTTCTTTGCAGCATTTGCAGAATCAATTGTAATTTGATCCTTTGTCTTTTCTCTTTCAATTAATCCTAAATCATAATATTCTGTCTTTAAATCTACAAATGGTAATAATAATTCATCCTTTATCATTTTCCATAAGATTCTTGTCATTTCATCTCCATCCATCTCAACTAATGGAGTAGTCATTTTAATTTTTTCCATAATAGTACCTCCAAATCAATTTTAATTATACATTAATACTTTTTTATAATAAATGATTTTTTCTTTAATTCTATAGCTTCTTTAATATTTCAATTCTTTCATCTGGATTATCTGCGTTACAGATATATGATCCAGAAACAGCTAAATCTACATAATCTGCAATTGATGGTGCAGTATCACCATTAATACCACCATCGATATTAATTAAATAATTATATCCATTAGCCTTCTTTAGCTCATTTAGCTTTTTAACCTTTTCGATTGCTGAAGGCATAAATTTTTGTCCACCAAAGCCTGGCTCTACTGACATTACTAATACCATATCTACATAAGGTAGGTATTTTTCAATTTCTTCAACACTTGTCTTTGGCTTAATTGAAATACCAGCCTTTACATTATTTTCCTTGATTAGCTTAATTGTAGATAATACATCACAATCAGCCTCAACATGGAAGGTAATGTATTGGCTTCCAGCTGCCGCGAATTGCTTAATATAATTTTGTGGATGCATCATCATTAGATGTGTATCAAATGGTTTATCAGTTAGTTTTCTTAAATTTCCTACTATACCATATCCAAATGAAATATTAGGAACAAATTCAGCATCCATTATATCCATATGAATATAATCTACCTTGCTAGCTAAATCCTTAAATTTATTTTCAACATTAGAAAAATCTAATGTTAAGATAGATAATGCAATCTTCATTATTTTTTACCTTCCTTTTGATCATACATTTTTAAATAATTTTGATATCTTGAATTTAATATTAATCCATTCTTAGCTGCATCACATACCATACAGCCCTTTATATTTTCTTTATGATTACAATCCTTGAAAAAACATTTATAATCCTTAAATTCCTCAAATAAATATTTTAGGTCATCCTTATCTATGCTAGATAAATCTAGTTTAGAAAATCCTGGAGTATCTCCAATAAATCCATCCTCATACATATATAAGTTAGTTTCTCTTGTTGTATGCTTACCTCTACCAAGGCTTTTAGATATTTCTTGGGTTCTTAGATTAAAATCTGGTAGGATAGCGTTAATTAAAGTGGATTTACCAGCACCAGTTTGTCCAGATAGGATTGTTATTTTTCCCTTTAGCTCTTCTCTTAGTTCATCTATACCATCACCATTTAGGCTATTAACAAATAATACATCATATCCTATTTTTTTATAATATTCCATATTATTTTTAAGTGATGATAGCTCATCTGATGTTAGCTTATCAATTTTAGATATAACAATTAGTGGCTTTATTTTTTTATTAATGATATTAACAATAAATAAATCTAATAAAAAGAATGAAAAATCAGGCTCCTTTGCAGCAAATACTAATAATATTTGATCTACATTAGATATATCAGGTCTAATCATTTCGTTTTTTCTAGGTAAATATGAATCTATCATATCATTATCAATTAATACAATATCTCCAACCTTTGGAGAATTCTTTATATATTGAACATCCTTTTTTCTACTTATTGATTTTTCATTTACCTGATATGCTTTTTCACTTCTAAGCTTACCTCTAGCCTTTAATGATCTAATTTCACCATTAGCCATTAAAACCTTATAAACTCCACCACATAAATTTATAATTCTTCCTTGTTCCATTCATCCACCATTATGATATATGTTTGCTTCTTAGCTGTCCACAGGCTGCGTCTATATCAGAGCCCTGTTCACGTCTTAGTTGTACATTTATTTTTCTCTTCTTTAATATATCAAAGAATTTAACCATATCTTCCTTTTTACTTCTTTTATATGGCTTTTCCTTTACCTCATTATATGGAATTAAATTTACATATACATTTAATCCAAATAATAAATTAGCTAATTCATTAGCTGCATAAACTGTATCATTAATTCCTTGAAGTAAAATATATTCAATTGTAACTCTTCTATTAGTTCTATCTATATAATCCTTAATTGCCTTCATTAATATTTCAATTGGGTATGATTTATTAATAGGCATTATTTGATTTCTTATTTCATTTGTAGGAGCGTGAAGTGATATAGCTAAATTAACCTGTAAAGGGAATTCACTATATTCATAAATCTTAGGCACTAATCCGCATGTAGATACAGTAATATGTCTAGCACCTATTTCAAGTCCCTTAGGCTCATTTAATATTTTGATAAATCTAATTACATTATCATAATTATCAAATGGCTCTCCAATTCCCATGACAACAACATGAGAAATATTTATATTAGTTAACAATGATGCGGTTAAGACCTGTAATACAATTTCATGTGTTTCTAGGTTTCTTAGTTTCTTCTTCATTCCTGATGCGCAGAAAACACATCCCATATTACAGCCAACCTCTGTTGTTACACAGGCACTATAGCCGTATTCATTATTCATTAATACTGTTTCTATTAGATTTCCATCCTTTAATCTAAATAAAAACTTCTTAGTTCCATCAGCTGATTCCTGCTTAGTAACACATTCTAATAAATCTAAATCAAAATCAGCCTTTAATCTTTCAATGAATGCTTTACTAATGTTTGTCATTTCATCAAATGATCTAACCTTTTGTCTGTAAAGCCATTCAATAATTTGTGAAGATCTAAATGGCTTTTCACCCAAGCTAATCATATATTCTTTTAACATGTCTAAAGTGTAGCCATAAATACTTTGCATCATTTCACCTAATTTCCTCCATAATTATACTATTAATTATGGTAATTTAAAAGAATTATTATTTTTTATAATCTTTTTTCCAAAATTTTTACCTTTTTCAGTAATTATTATAGTAGGAGGATATAAATAAATGGAAAAGGAAAAAATTGAATCAATGATTTATAAAATTAGAGGAAGGAAGGTAATGCTAGATTTTGAATTAGCTAAAATTTATGGATATAGTACTAAAACTTTTAACCAGCAAGTTAAAAGAAATCTAGAAAAGTTTCCAGAAGATTTAATGTTTATAATTAACAAAGATGAATTAGAAATAGTAGCGAGGTCACAAAATGTGACCGCGTTAATGCAAATGAAAGGTATCAAAGGAGGGCGTACAAGTTTACCATACGCATTCACAATAGATGGAATAAAGACATTAGTGACAATCCTTAAACCAAAAGATGATATATCAAAACAAAATGTATTATTTCTAAATGAATATATCAATAATATTGATAACCAAATTGCTCAAAAATGGCCTAGTGAAGCCAAAAATTACGATATTGTTAAATTTGAAAGTGGTAATGTTTTACTTGATGTTAGAGTTTCTCCTGATGAACAAACTATTTGGTTAACTCAACAAGAAATTGCAGAATTATTTGAAGTTACTAAACAAAATATAAGCTTACATATAATAAATATTTTTAATGAAAAAGAATTAAAATCTGATTCAGTAGTCAAGGAAAACTTGACAACTGCCCAAGATGGAAAAAGATATAAAACAACTTATTATAATTTAGATGTTATTTTATCAGTTGGATATAGAGTTAATTCAAAGCGAGGAATAGAATTTAGAAGATGGGCTAATAATGTATTAAAGAATTATTTAATAAAAGGATATTCTATTAATACCAAAAGATGTTTAGAACATAGTGACATAATATTAAAGTTAACTAATGATGTAAATGAACTAAAAGAACATCTATGTTTTTGTTGAAAATATTAATAATATATATGATAATTAGAATATAGGAGTAAAAAACATATGAAAAAATATCTAAAAGCATTTATATTAATGCTTGCAGGAATATTTTCAATATCCCTAACAGCATGTAATAAAACAAATAACACTAATAATGAATCATCTACTAAAACATTTAAAGTAATGTCAGATTCTATGGAATGGAGTGATGAATATCCAAAATTAGTAGAATGGGATAATTATGAAATTAAAGGATTTAGTAATGGAGATAAACTAGTTGTATCAACAACTTACGATGAATTAAAAATTGGAGATGTTATAACATATCAAATATATAGTGATAGCGTTGGCAAAAAAATTACTAATACTTCTAGAATAGTAGATATATTAAGTGATTCTTCAACTTATGTTGTTGAAGATGATAGAATTGCACAGCAATATCCATATAGAACAACATATGGTAGTAGCTATATATATGATTTAGAAACTAGTGGTAAGGTTACATTTGTTAATTCTAATAATATTATTGGTAAAGTAACAAAGGTTGAATATAAAGAAGCATAATAAAAGACCAATTAGTCAAAAGATTAATTGGTCCTTTTTTTAATCCCAAATAGTTGCTCTATTACTTATTGCTTTATACATATTATCACCTGATTTAATATCAAATGTATCATAAAATTCTTGGAATTCATTTAATACATTATTTACTCTAAACATTGGCAATAAGTGAGAATCATTATATAAATAATCACTCTCATAATATACTTCATTATACATGCAGGCAAATGTTTTAGCATATCCTTCAAAGAATGCTTTATAATCGAAGCCAGGAGTTTTTTTAGCAATCTCTAGCATTATTCTCATTCCACCAATATCAGCCATTGCCTCATTGCAAACTGTAATGCCATTAACTTTCTTATTTTCTTTATATTTTAATCTAGATAATGACGCTACAAGTTGTGCTTCTTTTATAAGAAATTTAGAAGTGGATTCATCAGTATCTAAAAGATCACTATAATGACCCTCATAATCATAATAAATACCACTAGCATCAAAAGCGTGAGATATTTCATGCGCAAGAATAAATCCGACTCCAGCAAGCATTTCTTCTGTAGTCATATTTTCATTATAAATTTTAGGATTAGATAATAATCCTGCATAAATAACAATACTATTAGAAGTAGGCATATAAGCTGCGTTAGCAAACGTAATTGATGTTATCCATGTATTAGGCTTTATATCCTTATTTACACTAGACATCCACGTTGTATAGCTACCTAAATATTTAGCAACTAAATCGCTTGAATTATCATCAAATGATGGTAATGTTTTTAAATAATCTGGATATAAAATTTCTTGATTTAAATTTTCTAATTTTAATTTTAAATTTAAATTAGATTGATCTGATAACCATTTTTGTGAATCAATTACTAATTTATATTCTTCTACTATTTTATTTACTATTTCTTTTAAATTATCTCCTTGATCTTCATCAGTTAAAAATTCATCAATATATGCTCTATCCACTAAATTTGTAAAGCTATCTGCAAATATTATATTAATTAATGTTTTCGCATCATATACCTTTGATATTTCAGAAAATATAGGAAACATAATTTCACGGAAATCATTAATAGATAAACATATTTTATATGTGTAACCTAATCTATATGCTAATACACTCTTTATAATTTCTATATTATCTTCATAACAAGCAAATCTAATAAAACTAGAAACTCCAGATGAATATCTAACCATAGTATCATCAGAATAGCCTAATGAAGATAAATAATTATATAATGCAGAATAGCCTTCATCATAATAAAAGCTATTTTTTAGTGTACCTTCTTCATCTGATTGAATTAAATAATCTACTAGATACTCATAGTCTGCATTAATTCCTGCTTGACTAATATTATTAGCTTCATTTCTTGAAAATCCATATTTCATTAAACAATTTTTAGAAATATTTATTGGTATTTCTCCATCCCCATTATTTAAAGACTTCAAAGCTAAAAGTTGAGTAAAATCATAATTTGACGTATTAGAATATAATTCTAGTTTTCCATCTATCTCTCTCATATGAAATGGAGCTGATGGATTTTCCATACCGCTTTGACTAAATATATAATCATAGATACCATCTTTTGTATTAATAGACATAATTTCATCAATCTTAGCTTTTATATAAGCTTTTTCTAAATCCTTATTAGTAGTTGAATATATGTTATATATTCTAGATAAAGCCTTAGCATAATCTGAATTAGAATTATTTTTTAATAAATATTCTATATTATCAGAAACAATATTTTCAGCTTCATAAATGCCACCCTTTACAACCTCTTTATTAATTTCTAGACTATTTAGCTCATCATAATTAACATAGCCATAAAAATCATCTTTTAAACTTGGTCTGTATACCATTTTTATTGCTCCTGGACGAGAAAAATCAATCCATGGGTAACCATTAATTTTAGACATATCAGCATCTTGTTTAAATGTATATGTATATGTATCATATTCCTTCTCTTCTGAAATAACTTTCTTGCTAGAACAAGATGATATGAATATTAACGTAAAGATAAATAATAGAAATAAATATCTTTTTGTTTTCATAAGTTCTCCCTTTTTATTAATAAATTATTATTTATTTGATTTTTTAAATTCATTTAATGCATCTATATCCTCTTGAGATACACTGCTCTTTATAGATGATTCTATTCTTCCAACATCATCCATACCAATTGTTTGATTAGAACCTTTAGTAATAGAATCTTTAATAGCACTCATTTTTAGCTTTTCACACACTTCTTTTATATCAGCGCCATTAAATCCTTCTGTTATTTTAACTAAATAATCATAATCTAAATCTTCTGTTGGTAATTTAGATAGCTCCAATTCAAACATTTTTTTTCTTGCCTCAGCATCAGGTAAAGGTATGTAGATTTTTTCATCAAATCTTCCTGGTCTTAAGAATGCAGAATCGATTGCCCATGGTTTGTTTGTCGCAGCAATAACCATTATTGTTGAATTGCTATTATTAGTTCCTACTCCCTGCATTTCAGCTAATATTTCAGGAACTAAATCGTTATTTGCATTTTCAGAATTATCAGTTCTTTTCGAACCAATAGCTTCAAATTCATCAAAGAAAATAATAGCTTTACTATAGGATCTTGCAGTATCAAATATTTTCTTAATATTTGCCTCAGATTCTCCATACCATTTTGATTTAATATCAGAGCATTTTACAGAAATAAATAATGCATCTAATTCATTTGATGCTGCCTCAGCAAACATTGTTTTTCCTGTTCCTGGAAGTCCGTATAACAAAATGCCTCCTCCAGCCCTTTTACCGAATTTTTCAAATAATTCAGGATGCTCAAATGGCAATATTACCTTCTCTCTAAATGCTTCTTTTGCTTCGTTTAATCCAGCGATATCATCAAATGTTATTTTCTTAGCTTTGGTTGATTTAGAATTTGTATTCTGGTCAATCACTTCAGTTTTCTTGTATTTTCCTTTGTTCATAATCAAAGTTACTAATTCTTTTTTATTTAATTGACCATATCCGTTATAATTATTTTTTTTGCAATATTCTCTTAAATCTGCTACCGAAAATTGCATTAGCATATCTTGATCATCTAGACATTCTTCTATAGATACATATTCATCATCGTTAGAAGCATTATTTTTGACATAATTTGTATTTATATAATAATTGCTACCACATGAAAATGTACCAACATAATCAATAATTGCAAAAATAATATATCCAATTAATATTAAAAGCCCTAATAATACAATAGCTGCAACAATTCCTATAGCGATTATTACAAATATTACCCAGCTCCAAAAACGATCTATTCCTCCATAGACTACATATATAACAAATGGAACTAAAAGGGTTAACCCCCAAGATACATTATCCATAATTAATTCTACTAAAGTGTCCATTCCACTAAATATTATTATAAATAACGCTATTATTGATATAGCAACAGCCACAATAATTGTAATAATTATAATAACATTATATGTTGACCAAAATGATACATAATGGGCTGACCATGACTGAATATCTACATTTGTAACCTCACCTGCCGCTTCGAAGGATAATGTAGCCTTTTTCTCACGACCATGCTTTACTTTTAAATTGAAATCGGAATAATCAGTAGTTCTAACAAGCTCATCATTATTAAAGATGTTAAACTTGAATGAGCATTTATCAATATTATAAATAGAGTTATTTTTAACAATAACAGATACTTCAACTGATGTTGTATCCTTGCTTGAATTATAATAGCAGCTTACATTTATATTTGGATTAACAGCTGCGGTTGCTTCTTTACTTGTTGATTCACAGCTTGATAAAGCAAATGCTAAAAAAACAAACACAAGCATTATGATAAATTTTGTCGCTTTCTTCACTATAACCACTTCCCTCATTAATATGGTTTATAAAATAGATTATGTTAATTATATTATATCATACTTATCATTATTTTCTATTGTATGAAAAAAGCCCGTATAAAAACGGGCTTATTATACTAGTAATTACAAACTAATATTGTTGAAAATTGAACAACGGATCATTAACTAGACTTATATCAATTTTGATGAAATAAAAAACTCACTAGTTGTTTCTAGTGAGTTTTATTTATTATCTTAATCTAGCATTAAAATCTTTTTCTAGCTTAGCTAATATATTCTTAACAAATTCATCAACTTCTTCTGTTTCAAGAGTCTTAGTATAATCTTCAAATACTAATGAGAATGCTAATGACTTTTCATCAGCTCCTACATTTTCACCCATGTAAACATCGAATAGTTTAACATCTGTTAAATGACCCTTAGCTGCCTTCTTAATTGATTCCTTAACAGAATCAGCTAATACGTCCTTCTTTACTACTATAGCTAAATCTCTATTAATTGAAGGGAATTTATTAATTGAATGATATTTTAATTTATTCTCTTCAGTAATTAATGGAGTAATATTTATTTCTAATGCGATTGTTCCAGCAACATCATTTTGCTTTGCGAACTTAGGATGTAATTCACCAATTACACCAATTTCTTGTGTTCTGTGAACAAGCTTTGCACATCTACCAGGGTGGAATGCTTGAATACCAGAATATGGTAGGTATTGTGCTGTGAAATTTAGCTTTTCAAATAATGTATCTAAAATACCCTTTAATACATAGAATGAAGAAACCTGCTTTTCACCCTTCCATAAGTTAGATGAATATAAACCATTTAATGCTATAGCAAGATGTAATTCTTGTCCTTCAGTTGAATAAACATTACCAATTTCAAAGAATGATAAATTTTCAAGCTTTCTTGCCTTATTGTATTTAACTGCATCAATTACACCATTTAATAGAGATTGTCTCATTACTGCTCTATCCTCAGTTAAAGGCATTAATACCTCTACTGGCTCCTTAACATTCTCTACATATAAGCCTAAATCCTTTTTAGCAATTAATGAATATGTAATTGTTTCATTTAATCCCATATAAGCAAGGATTTGTCTAATTAATCTTGTTCTCTTTTGAGAATAAGTAAGACCACCCTTATCTCTTGTCATTGCGATTGTTGTAGGAATATTATCATATCCATACATTCTTGCAACATCTTCGATGATATCTTGTTGAGATTCTTCTAAATCCATTCTTCTTGAAGGAATTGTAATTGTATATACACCATTATTGTTTGAATAATTATATGCTAATCTATTGAATAAATCCTCAATATAAGATTTATCTAGGCTTGTACCTAATACTGAATTAATCTTTTCTACTGTAATATCAATAGTCTTAGTTTCAGGAGTTATCTTAACATCAGATGCTACACCCTTTAAAATCTTTCCTCCAGCTAGCTCTTGAATTAGCTGTGCTGCATAATCTAGAGCTCTTTCCACTCTATAATAATCAATCTTTCTTTCAAATCTCATAGATGATTCACTCTTTAGATTTAATCTAGAAGATGTTTTTCTAATTGAAAGTGGATCAAAATATGCTGCTTCTAATACGATATTTGTTGTATTATCCTCTACCTCAGTAGATAAGCCACCCATTACACCGGCAACACATACTGCTTCCTTGCCATCAGTAATAACAATATCAGTAGGCTCTAATACTCTTTCGATATCATCTAATGTCTTTAGCTTTTCATCTTTGTTAGCTAATCTAACTACTATTTCATTTCCTAGCTTATCAGCATCGAATGAATGTAGTGGCTGACCTAATTCCATTAATACTAGGTTAGTAACGTCTACTACGTTATTAATAGGTCTAATGCCTGATGCAACAAGCTTAGATTTTAACCACATAGGTGATTCTTGGATTTTAACGCCCTTTATATATCTTGCATTATATTTATAGCATTTGTCAGTTAAAACCTTGACTTTGACTGGATTTGCCTCATTATCTTCTTCAAATTCAGGTAGGATTGTAGTTATCTTTTGATTAAGTGCTGCACCTAGGTCGTATGCAACACCTTCGATTGATAAAAGGTCACTTCTATTAGATGTTACCTCTAAATCAATGATTGTATCATCAAGTCCTAAAACCTCAAGTGGGTTAGCACCAATTTCCGCATCATCATTGAATAAATAAATACCATTCTTGAATGCTTCTGGTACATATTTTTCTTCAATACCTAATTCTTGAAGTGAGCATAACATACCATTAGATTCAACGCCTCTAATTCTAGAAGCCTTAATCTTGAAATTACCAGGTAATACTGCACCTGGGTTAGCAACGATTACCTTCTTGCCTGCGGCAACGTTTGGTGCACCACAAACAATTTGAGTAACCTCTCCTGGCTTTACCTCAACCTGACATTGATGTAGGTGAGTATCAGGAATTGCTTCACATTCCTTAACAAGACCAATTGTTAGGTTGTTTGCGTCAACCATCTTAGTCATTGTTTCAATTTCACAAACATGAGCTGTGATTTGATTATATAATTCTTCATCAGTAAGGTTATCTAAATTAAGATATTCAGTTAACCATTTCTTAGATACCTTCATCTTATTTTTCCTCCTTGAACTGATTTAAAAATCTAACATCGTTGATATAGAAATTTCTAATATCATCAATCTTATATTTTAGCATCGCAATTCTTTCAACACCGATACCAAATGCGAAGCCTTGAATCTTCTTAGGATCATATCCAGACATACGAAGTACGTTATCATTAACCATACCAGCACCTAGAATTTCAATCCAACCAGAGTTCTTACAAGTTGAGCAGCCCTTACCACCACAAATACCACAAGATACATCTACCTCTACTGATGGCTCAGTGAATGGGAAGAATGAAGGACGAAGTCTAATCTTTCTATCCTTATCAAACATCTTTCTTGCCATTTCAAGTAATGCACCCTTTAAATCAGCTAATGTAATATTTGGTCCTAATACTAGACCCTCACATTGCATGAATTGATGAGAATGAGTTGCATCATCTGCATCTCTTCTATATACCTTACCAGGACAAATAATCTTAATAGGCTCACCCTTCTTTTCAAGCATTGTTCTAACTTGAACTGGTGAAGTTTGGCTTCTTAATAATAATTCTGGATTAATATAGAATGTATCTTGCATATCTCTTGCTGGATGACCCTTAGGTAAATTAAGCTTTTCGAAACAGAATTCATCTGTTTCAATTTCTGGTCCTTCAGCAACGCTATATCCCATAGAAATATATAAATCCTCTAAATCCATTACTGTTTGCATTAAAGGATGAATTCCACCTACAGGTAGTGCTACACCTGGAAGTGTAACATCAATCTTTTCTTGCTCTAGCTTCTTTTGGATTATAGCATCCTCAATTGCTTTTCTCTTTTCTTCGAATTTAGCTTCAATTGCTTGCTTAATCTTATTAGTTGCCATACCAATTTCTTTTTTAGCATCTGCACCTAAATTCTTCATGTTATTCATTATTTCAGCAAATGGGCCCTTCTTTCCAAGGAATAAAGCCTTCTTTTGCTGTAATTGATTTAAATCATCAATACCCTTTAATTCTTTTTCAACATCCTCAGGAATCTGATTTAGCTTTTCTAATTCTGTCATATGTCCTCCTTAAATAAAAAAATCCTTAAGATTTATCATCTTAAGGACGAATGAACGCGGTACCACCTTAATTCTGTATAAATGTAAAAATACATATACAGCACTCATTAAGCCTTAACGCGGCAATACGGGCAGGATTGGTGCCATTCCGAAGGTGAATTCATAGATCTTATCTTAAGGATATTTCACCAGCTAATCCTCTCTCTTGAAGAATACAATCTACCATGTCCCTCATCATCATTTTATAAACACAATAATTATATATTAATTTAGTTTGATTTTCAACTACGAAAAAAATTAATATTTTAATAAACAAAAAAGCACCTTAAGAATAATCTTAGGTGCTATGCTTAATCTGTATTAGCTCGATTAGGGATATTATATTTTTTCTTCATCTCTTTTTTATTTGCATATAGCATTTTATCAGCTATCTCAAATAATTCATGATATGGGCTAGAATGATTACTTCTCGCATATCCATATGCTACAGATAATAATAATTCATGATTCTTATAATCTATTTTTCTATATAATAGCTTTTCATCTATTTCTTTTAATATTTCATCAAATCTATTCAAATCCTCACCTTTAATGATTGCTTGAAATTCATCTCCACCAACATGGAAAACTAATGAATCTTTAAAAATAGATTGTAGGATTTGACCTGTTAGGACAACTAAATGGCATCCGAAATGATGACCATATTTATCATTTGTTAGCTTTAAGCCATTTAAATCCATTACCATGACAATATAATCATCCTTTTTATGCTCAGTTAAAATATTAAGCTTTTCTATTTCTTCAAAATAGCTTCTTTCATTTAATAATCCAGTTAAGCCATCATGGTATGATAGCTTCTTATATTTTTCTTTAGATTTATTTAATTCATTTTGAGTATATACAAGGATAGTTTCTAGAACTAATCCTACACTGAAAAAGGCAATATATAGGATTGGGAATCTTAGCTTAAAGCTTTCAGTATATTCATATCTTAATAATGAATTACCAAATGGTATCCAATAGAAAAATATTAGGATTAATAACATGATAAGAGATAATATAGAACCATATTTCTTTCCATATAATAATAGTCCACATGCTGGTAATAGAGCGCACCATATAGCGGCAAAACCTTCTGGCTCGCCAATTATAACAAATGATGTAAATAAAGCAATTATTTCCAAGAAAAAGAATAATCTAGCTACAAATTCGCATTTTTTATTTATAAAAAATAAAATGATATTAATTATTAAACCAATAGAAAAGAATAATGTTTGAAACATTAATAGCTTATATCCAGTAATAAAATTAATTAATGTCATAACCAAAGAAACAGTTCCAAGTATAATATATACAATTAAAAATTGAAACCTTATTCTTTCTTCATTCGCACCATCTAATTTTGATTTAATAAATTTAATTATTCTTTTTATCATAGGCTAGAATCACAATCCTTTATAAATATTATAACACAAAAAAAGAAAGAAAAAAATGCACACTAAACGTGCATTTCTTTTATCTAGGCTTATAAATCTTACTTTTATCTATTACTCCAATAGATTCAGTAAATGAACCATTGTCTGTTTTCTTTAATTCATCACCTAAGACTCTAAATTTAGAATCAATTGTATCAATATACCATAATACTAATGCTTCTGCAGTCATTGGCTTCTTAGGAGAACCAAATTGAGGAACACCATGATGGCTTATTAGCATATGCTCTAAAATCATTGCCTCCTCACTATTTTCATAACCTAATGTTTTAGCTGCCTCTGAGATTTCCATTGCGCCTAAAACTAAGTGGCCTAATAGCTGACCTTTGATTGTATATTCAGTATTAACATTACCTGATAATTCAATTGCTTTACCAATATCGTGTAAAATGATACCTGCATAAATATAATTTTTATCTAGGTAATCATAATTTTCTATAAATCCTTCACTCATATGAAGCATTCCTATACAATGGTGGGCAAGACCACCAATGTAGGCATGATGCATCTTAGATGCTGCAGGATATACGAAATATTGATCATAATATTTTCTTATTAAATGATTTGTAATATCTTTAATAATATCATTATCAATTTTATTGATATATTTTTTTATTTCTTTTTCTGCATATTCTAAATCAAATGGAGAAAATCTATATAATGATCTTAATGCTTTGTCTCTTTCTTTTAATTCTAGTTCATTAACATCAGTGAATTTAGTAACCTTATTAGATATTCTTTCAGTGCCTTTGAATTCTTCATATTGGAATAAATATGCACCACCGATTTTAATAGATTTACCATCCTCACTAGATATCTTTAAATTAGTGATATTTCTATCCTTATCAGAAACTATTAAATTTAGCATTCCATCTGATGAATTAATTGATGTTACTACTCCTACTAATTCCATTTTTATTATTCCTTTCTAAAGATATAAATACCAGGCTGCTTAAATATATATTCATCCTTTAATTGATTACATCTTCTCTTACCATCAAATATTAATGAATATCCATTTGAATATAGCTGACTATCATTATAATCATTTTTTACATATAATATCATCTTATCAGTGCTATCCTCAAAGAATAATCCTGTAGTTTTACCAGATGTAATACCATCTAGTGGATGAACCATATTTTCAATATCCTTGTGGTTAGATAATCTAAATAGCTTAAATTCCTTTCTAATGGCGATTAAATCTCTTACTGTATCTACATTAGAAATATATTTATTTCTTCTAAAATAATCTATTTTATTTATCTTATCAGATGAATTATATGAATTCTCTATACCCATCTTAGTTCTATAAAATTCCTGACCAGCATGAATAAATGGAACGCCCTCTGATATTAATACTATCTCTAAAGCTAGCTTAGCTGCGTTCTTTATTAGCTTTTCATCCATAGAGCTATAATATTTACAATAATCATAGAATGTATAATTATCATGGCATTCTACATAATTGATGCTTCTAGTTGGCTCATCAAATTTGTAATAATCAATACATGAGCCCATGATTAAATGATTTAGGTCGAATATGCTTCTTTCATTACCTAAGGCGAAGCCTTGGGTTTTATTCCATTGACCACCTCTAATATAATCTCTAAAGCGATCATTGAAGAATGCATAATGTGGTAGCCTGTGGTGGTTATACATATGTGCTCTCTTCTCATCTGGAAGTGGGTTCATCATATTCCAGCCCTCGCCATATACCATAATTGTATTATCTATCTTAGATATTTCTTCATATGCCTCATTTAATGTATCTATATCTAATAGACCCATTAAATCAAATCTAAAGCCTGAAGCTTGAAATACCTTAGTAACATAAATTAATACGTCCTTAATAAATCTTCTAGCCATTAATCTTTCTGAAGCAATAACATTGCCACAGCCTGATGAATTAGATAATGAGCCATTTGCTTCTACTCTATAGAAATATCCAGGAACTAAATTATCAAATGCGAATAGCTCATGCTTATATACATGATTAAATACTACATCATAATTAATTCTTAAGCCTAAGCCATGTGCTGCATCTATAAGCTCTAATAATTCATTAATTCTTTTATATGGATCATTAGGGTTTGTTGAATACCAGCCTGATGGAACAAAATATTCAACAGGGTTATATCCCCAGTTGTATTCTACATCCTTATCTAGGTCGTTAACCCCACCAAAATCAAATACTGGTAACAATTGAAGGTGAGTAACCCCAAGTGATGCAATATATTTTAAACCTCTAGGCTCGTCATTAGAATCAACAAAATCATCAAGCATACCTAAATATGTGCCATTATATTTTCCTTCAACACCCTGAGTGAAATCTCTAACTGATGCCTCATAAATGATGGCATCACAATAATTTCCAGAGAATTCTGGTTTTTTATTTTTTGGCTTATATAGCTTTTCAGGATTAATAACATAATTAATATTCGCATTAGCTCCTGCCGCTATAGCGTATGGATCATTTATTCTAATAAATCTATCAAATACTCTAACAAAATATAGGTAGCCAACAGAATCTAGGTCACCCTTGACAGTAACCTCCCATAAGCCCTTTGATTTATATTTTAATACATGCTTTTCAGATTTATTTTTTTTGTTTAATTCAATATATATCTCTTTAGCCACTGGAGACCAAATTCTAAATATTGTTCTTTCTTTAGAATAATCAACTCCTAATGGACCATCATAATAATAAATATCTTCAAATTTCTTTTCTCTAATAATAGAGCCACTTCTAAGTAATGTATTATTATCATTTTCATCCTTAATAATATAATCCTTTTGTAATTCTATTGTTGGGATGAATCTAACAAGATATTTAAAGAAGTCTCCTTCGTCTATGCAATTTATTATTTCCAATTCCTGTGATTTATTATTTTCAACAAGATAGAATTCCTTGTCGTCAAACTTAATAGACCTATCTATTAAAATTGTTATAAAATCATAGGAATCAATATAAGCTTCTATCTTACCTTGCATTTTTAAGTACCTCAATATACTTTAATATTGATAATCTATCGTTTTTTAATTTTCTAGATACGATAGAACTAATAATTTCGTTTACTGCTGCTGATTTATAATTTGCTTCAAAATATTCTGTTATTTCAAGCTTTGATACTGCAAGATCTGAATCCCTTCTAATTGGTAATTCATTAATTCTTTGTTTCAAATCCTTTGAGCTAACACCTAATTTATCAAAAATAGTTCCTAGCTTATAAACTGTATCCTGATACTTATATAATGCATAATCAGAATAACCATTTTTAACTAGCTCAGCTAATGATAAACATAATTTCTTTTCTAACTTAGTAACTATAACAGGAAATTTATTATATTTTAAATAATAAAAATATACTAATTCATCTTCTGTATATCCATATCCTGTCGCATTAAACCAATCTTTAAAATCTGGGATATATCTAAATAGGTCATATTTTACAATATAATCTACTCCTCTTTTTGTTTTGGCAGATAATATTTTTGTAAAATATTCATATATTCTATCATTAGATAAATTTGACAATAAATGAGCCTTTTCCTTAATTGCCTCTAATGTATTGTCTTCTATGCTAAAATTCAATTTAGCGGCAAAATAAAGGGCTCTAAGAATTCTTAAGGAATCCTCTTCAAATCTTTTTCTAGGATCACCTATAGCTTTTATTTGTCTTTTTTCTAAATCAGATAAACCATCATGATAATCGATAATCTTTTTATCGGCATCAATTGCTAAGGCATTGATTGTAAAATCTCTTCTTAGTGTATCCTCTAAAAGATTATCTGATTCTTCTACGATTGGATGTCTATTATCAATATATTCGATATCCTTTCTAAAATGAGTAACCTCAAAATTGATTCCTTCATATTTAATTATTATGCTTAAATACTTAGGACCATTTTCTTTACATTTGAATTCTTTTTTAAGTAATTCAAGTGGCATTGATGTTGTAATATCTATATCATTTGATTGAATATTTAATAAAAAATCTCTTACACATCCACCTATTAAATAAGCTTCATAACCGTAAGATTTTATTTTGTTTATTAATTCAATTCCTTTATCTAAATATTTCATCATAAACACCTTTTTAATTATATCATTATATTATTTTTTAGTCAAAATAAGTATAGGGTTATATTTAATAAATATAAAATTGAATTAATTATTTTATTGTGATATTCTAATCTTGAGGAAAAAATATTATGTATAAAATCAAAGAAACAACTGAAAATACAATAATAATACAAAAAAGTGAATTTATCACTCATTTATATAGAGTAAACAATGTTGATGAGGTCAATTCTATTTTAGAGGATGTTAGAAAGAAATATTATGATGCCACTCATAATTGTTATGCATATATATTAGGTGAAGCACAAGATATTCAAAAATGCAGTGATGATGGAGAACCACAAAAAACTGCAGGTGCGCCAATGATGAATGTGCTTAAACAGAATGAAATGACTAATATATTAGCTATTGTCACTAGATATTTTGGTGGTGTGCTTTTAGGGGCAGGGGGATTAATTAGAGCTTATTCTAATTCTGTTTCTGAAGCATTAGCTAAATGTAAGAGATATATTAACAAAGAAATAGCTGAATATGTATTAACAACATCATATTCATCATATAATAATTTAATTAATATAAAGGATATTAATATAATTGATACTTCTTTTACTAATGATGTAATAATAACATTTGGAGTAGCTAAAGAAATAGCTAATGATTTAGAAGAATTATTATATAAGCATAAGATTGATATTACTTCATTAAAAAAAATACAGGAATCTGTAATTGAGATTCCTGTAGAATAATTAAAATGTAGGTAATATTAGCATTAAACCTTGAGTTATTAAATATGCAATAACAAATGCTAATAATATTTGTCCTATTCTTATTTGCCATATTTTACCTTGTTTAAATAAGTTTTCAAAGCGAGAACCTAAAATTACATAGTAGGCAACAACAAAGACAAGAATAAATATTAATGCGAATGTTATTTTATAATAATCAATTGTAATGTCTAAAAACATAATTATCACCTTTAATTAAAAATGCTGTTTGAAACAGCATTTTTTTTATAGTCTTCCGGCCTTAGCCTCTTTAATGTGCTTGCGTAATTCCTTTTCCTTCTCTGTAAAGTCTGTTGATTCTTTACGATTTCTCTCTAGGCGTTCCTTTCTAACCTCAGCTAGATGAACCTTTGTTGATTCAAGGGTTCTACCTGCCTGAGCCTCTTGAACAGTTACAGTACAGTAATTGTCATGGAATTCAAGGATACCAGAAACAACTAATATGTATAATTCGTTGTTTTCTTTTACAAGCTTTAAATATCCTTCCTCCATTACAGATACAACAGGAATGTGGTTTTGCATGATTGTATATTCACCATCATCCTGATCATGTACTACAACATAATCAATTTCTTCGTTATATAAAACTCCTTGATGTGTTGATATAACAATCTTCATTAGTTAGCCATACCCTTCGCTTTATTGATTGCATCATCAATTGTACCAACCAAACGGAATGCCTCCTCAGGAAGGTCGTCATGCAAGCCATCTAATATTTCTTTAAATCCTCTAATTGTTTCTTTTACTGGTACATAAGCACCTGGAACGCCAGTAAATGCGGCACCAATAAACATATTTTGTGATAAGAATAAACGAATTCTTCTCGCTCTCTTAACTACTAGCTTATCTTCTTCTGATAATTCATCCATACCTAAAATTGCGATAATATCTAGTAATTCATTATATCTTTGAATAATTTGTTGAACACGTCTTGCAACCTCATAATGCTCCTTACCAACGATTGATGGTTGAAGGGCACGAGATGTAGATGCAAGTGGGTCTACTGCTGGATAAATACCTTCCTCTGTAAGCTTACGAGATAGGTTTGTTGTAGCATCTAGATGGGTAAATGTAGTTGCAGGAGCTGGGTCAGTATAGTCATCGGCAGGAACATATACTGCTTGAATTGAAGTAATTGATCCTTCCTTTGTTGATGTGATTCTTTCCTGTAGCTTACCCATTTCAGTAGCTAATGTAGGCTGATAACCTACAGCTGATGGCATACGTCCTAATAGGGCAGATACCTCAGAACCAGCTTGAGTAAAACGATAAATATTATCAATGAATAATAATACATCCTGATGTTCTTGATCACGGAAATATTCAGCCATTGTTAAGCCTGTAAGAGCAACTCTCATACGAGCTCCTGGTGGCTCATTCATCTGACCGAAGGCCATGGCAGTTTTACTAATAACTCCACTTTCCTTCATTTCATAATAAAGGTCATTACCTTCACGCGTACGCTCACCAACACCTGTAAATACTGAAATACCACCATGTTCTTGAGCAACATTGTGAATTAATTCCTGAATTAATACTGTTTTTCCTACACCGGCACCACCGAATAGACCGATTTTACCACCCTTAATATAAGGAGCTAATAAATCTACAACCTTGATACCTGTCTCCAAAATTTCTACATTTGAAGATAGCTCATCAAGCTTTGGTGCTTCTCTATGAATAGGCATATAAACAACATCTTCAGGCTTTTCACCCTCATCAATTGTTTCACCTAATACATTAAATACTCTTCCAAGGGTACCTCTACCAACTGGAATAGTAATAGGATTTCCAGTAGCCTTTACCTTCATTCCTCTAACTAGACCATCAGTTGAGTCCATTGCGATACAGCGTACCTTTCTATCACCTATGTGTAGAGCAACCTCTAATGTTAGCTTTATACCTATACCATTGTTTTCTTCTTTAGATATATCAATAGTTAAAGCTTCGTTGATTTTTGGTAAATCCTCTTCGAATAATACGTCAACAACGGGTCCTTTAACCTCAACGACTTTTCCAAACACTATTCGTCGCCTCCTATCGCATTAGCACCACCAATAATATCAATTAGCTCAGTTGTAACAACATTTTGGCGGGCTCTATTATATAATAATTGTAATTTATCAATTATTTCTTCAGCATTATCTGTAGCTGATTTCATAGAATTCATTCTTGCAGAATGCTCTGCAGTCTTGGCATCTAATATGATTCCATAAATCATATCCTTTGCGTACATCGCAAGGATTAAATTTACAGTCTTTTCTATACCTGATTCATAAACATAATCAATATCCTTATAATCTACATCTACCTTAACCATAGGTAAAAGCTCTTCGAATTTAATTTCTTGAGATAGACTATTAATATAATGATTATAAACTATTACTAGCTTATCAATTTCTCCTGCTAGATATTGTTCGATTATCTTTTTAGTTAATGGCTCAATATCTACAAATTGTACATCATCTCTAATGAATACGGCACTATCATTTAGCATATTGTAGCCCATTCTTTTAATATATGAGAAGCCTTGTTTTCCAATAGCTCCAACTACGAATTCATCATTAGATTTATGTGTTTCCTTAATTTTATCAGTTAAAGCCTTAAATATAGATGAATTATAGGCTCCAGCTAATCCTCTATCTGAGGTAATGATGAAATATGCAGTTTTCTTTACCTCTCTTTTAGTTAAAAGAGGGTGCTGATATTCAGAACCAGCCTTGTAAAGAATTTGAGATACCATACTAGAAATTCTATTCATGAAATCCTGATATAGCTTATAAGTTTTTTCTGCCTTCTTTACCTTTGATTGGCTAACCATATACATAGCCTTAGTAATTTGGGCAGTACTTTTTGTTGAATTAATTCTTATCTTTACCTCACGTAGTGAATTTGCCATAAAATCCTCCTACATGAATCTCTTCTTGAACTCTGTTAAATAATTATCAAGGTTAGCTAAATCCTTAGGTAATGCCTTTGTTTCTTTTATTTCAGCAACAACCTTCTTACCCAATTCATCAGTCTTAATATCCTGATATAAGCTTTCTTCGAATGATTTTAATTTTTCAACCTCAATATCATCTAAGAAGCCATGAATTAATGAATATAAAATAATAGCTTCCTCTTCCATCGCAAGAGTCTTATGAAGATCTTGCTTAAGGATTTCTTGAGTTCTCTTACCTCTATCAAGTCTAGCCTTTGTAGAAGCATCAAGATCTGAACCAAATTGAGTGAATGATTCAAGCTCTCTATATGAAGCTAGATCTAGACGAAGTGTACCAGAAACCTTCTTAACAGCCTTAGTTTGGGCAGCACCACCTACACGTGATACTGATAAACCTGGATTGATAGCTGGTCTAATACCCTTATAGAAATAATCTGATTGTAAGAATATTTGACCATCAGTAATTGAAATAACGTTAGTTGGAATATATGCTGAGATATCTCCAGCTTGAGTTTCAATAATAGGTAGGGCAGTAATTGAACCTCCACCTAGCTTATCATTTAGCTTAGCAGCACGCTCAAGTAATCTTGAATGTAGATAGAATACATCTCCTGGGTATGCCTCACGTCCTGGTGGACGGTGTAATAATAGAGACATTTCACGATATGCAACGGCATGCTTTGAAAGGTCATCATATACGATTAATACATTCTTTCCCTGATGCATAAAATATTCAGCCATTGATACACCAGAATATGGTGCTAAATATAATAATGGAGCAGGGTTAGATGCTGATGCTGATACAATGATTGAATATGACATTGCATCATTATCTTTTAATGTTTCATAAACATTAGATACTGTTGATTCCTTTTGTCCAATTGCGACATAGATACAAATAACATCTTTACCCTTTTGGTTTAGAATTGTATCTACTGCGATTGATGTTTTACCTGTTTGACGGTCACCGATAATTAATTCTCTTTGACCCTTTCCAATAGGAACAAGAGCGTCTAATACTTTAATTCCTGTTTCAAGTGGCTCATTAACAGCCTTTCTATCCATAACACCTGTAGCCTTTACCTCAATTGGTCTAAAGTTTTTTGCGGCAATAGCTCCAAGTCCATCGATAGGCTTACCTAGTGGATTAACTACACGTCCAATGAATTCTTCACCAACTGGAACCTCTAGTATTCTTCCACTGCATTTAACTAAATCTCCCTCTTTAACCTTAGATGATTCACCAAGTAGGATAACACCTACACAGTCTTCTTCTAGGTTTTGAACCATACCATAAACATCATTAGGGAATATTAATAGCTCACTTGACATTGCTTGATTTAAGCCATGAACAAGTGCGATACCATCACCAACCTGAACAACGTGTCCTACATTTTCAGTTTGGATATCTTCCTTGTATGATTTGATTTGTTCTTTAATTAGGGCTGAAATTTCAGATAAATTTATTTTTGCCATATATTTATCCTTTCCTATAATATAGATTCCTTAAGCTTATCTAATGATGTTTTTAGAGAAAGGTCAACAGATTCATTGTTGATTAATACTCTAATACCACCAATAAGCTCAGGATTAATTATATTTTCTGCTTCTATTTTCTTATTTTTATATCTTTCCTCTAATGCTGATACAATCATCTTAATTTGCTCATCACTTAGCTCATATGCGCTAAATATAGATGATTTGATGATATTCTTATCAACTAAGACAAGATTATCGTATTCATGATAGATTTCATCAATAAATTGGAATCTATTATGATCAATTAATACATATAAAAAGTTTCTAAAATCCTCATCTAAGGAATTATAAACCTTTTTAATTATTTCTTTTTTCTCATTCTTCTTAACAACTGGAGATGTTAATATCTCTAAAAAATCGTTGTTTTTGAATGCAGTTTGAGTAACAACTACAAAGCATTCACTAAATACCTTTATTTTATTTGTCTCATGAGCTAATTCATAAATAGCTTTAGCATATTCATTAGAAACCACTATTCATTAGCCCCCTTCAAGATCTCATCAACAACATTAAGATATTTTTCTTGATTAATCTCTTTGGAAACAATCTTTTCAGCAGCTGCGAAAGCAACATCTACAATTTCTTGTCTAATGTCATCTTCCATAGATTTTCTTTCTTGCTCAAGCTCTAGCTGAAGATTTTCCATTCTTCTTCTAGCCTCTTCCTTAGCCTGATTGATTATTTCATCACGCTTTAGGTTTGCATCCTTTTCAGCCTTATCAAGCATTTCCTTAACCTTTTGTTTTGCTTCAGTTAATTGCTTATTTAATTCAGCTTCAATTTCGATTGCATTATCCTTAGCTCTTTGAGCATCTGTAAGCTCCTTATCAATTACCTGTCTTCTTTGTTCTAGAATCTTAGTAATTGGCTTCCAGAAGAAAATTGCTACAACGATAAATAATATTATTGTTGCTCCAATTTGAATACCAAAATCAATACCATATTGAGTCAATCTATCAACAGTTAACTCCTTAGTGTTATATAAAGGTCCTAATGTTCCCTGAATTGTTTCTCTTATTTTTGTTAATGCTTCTGCAATATCTCCTACTAAAAACATTTATACAACCCAGCACAATTAAGTGTCCTTTCGTTAAAATTACATTACTAATAGAATGGCAATAATTAAACCATAAAGACCTGTTGTTTCAGATACAGCTTGACCGATAAGCATTGTAGTACGAATAGTACCTGCCATTTCAGGTTGACGAGCCATAGCATCAACTGCGTGTGCAGCAACATTACCTTCACCAATAGCGGCAGCGAAGCCTGTGAATACTGCTAAACCAGCACCGATATACTTTAAGCCATCACCAGTTGTAAGTCCCTCTAAAAATGATAAAACATTTTGTAAAACTAACATAAAATCCATATTTTTCTTTCTCCTTCTTTTTTATGAATAAATTTTATCTTCATCGCTAACCTTCATTGATGTGAAAATCATTGATAGAATAACGAATACTGCAACCTGTATTACTCCAAAGAATATATCAAATATTGCATTCATAAATGGCATTATTGGTAATGAATACCAGCCTAATGCATATTTAACTAATATTGCAATACAAGTTCCTGATGTTAGGTTACCAAATAAACGTAATGCTAATGAAATTGGTAACGAGAATTCACTTATTATGTTCATTGGAAGCATAATAGGGAATGGGTCTAAAAAGCCTTTTAAATAGCCTTTTATTCCAAGTGACGTAATTCCTGTTAGCTGAATAACAACAAACGTCATAAAGCCAAGCGCTGCTGTTATAACTAGATATCCTGTCGGATTCTCTAATACAAAGACAGCTGAAATATTTGCAAAGAATACAAATATTGTTAAGGTTAAAAACCAAGGTGAATATATTTTCCATCTTTTACCTATGTTAGCCTTTACTGAACCATTGATTAAATCAACAATCCACATAAATGGTACTAACCATAGTGGTGTTCTCTTTAATGGATTAACTCTTCTAATAAAGAAGAACAATATTATGAAGAAAACACATAATACACCTACAATAATAATCGTTGACAAAATTGCGTTTGGCATTTTGTACAACAAAGTCATTCTTTAACCACCTTCTCTCTAAAGCACAATAGTACTATTAAGAATACAATTTTTATTGTCATATATCCTGCAAGAGCTATAAGCATGCTGATAACCAATTCAACTCTAGGCTTATCCTTTGCAAAATATCCAAGAACGGCGAATATACCTAATACCAATACAAATCTTAACAAATACCAAAGTATTGCAGATTTTTTTGGATTAAAGGCAGTTTGATTAGGGTCAAGCTTCATCATGCGTGTTGCACGAGCGTTTTGCTTAACCATCAAGCCATGACACATAAGCCCTAGCATTCCACCTATTAGATAATATTTCCATTCTTGCTTACATAAAAATAATACCAATGTAACAATTCCTATAATAACTAGTGTTATAAGGACAACTATGAAATTAATCTTTTGATCCTTGGTCATTTTTCTTCTTTTCCTTCTCTTCAACTTTAATCAAATATAAAAGATAAGATACAAAAGTAACTAATCCACATATTACTCCTACGACCGCAAGTATTGCAGGCCATGCTGAATTTTTATCGATTAGATATCCGATAAAATAACCAAGTCCTAGCATTACTACCATTGTTAATATTCCCTGGGTAGCAAGTGCATAAGTCCTAGCAACATTACTGAATTTCATTATTTAGTACCAAATAATCTATCTCCACAATCTCCTAAGCCTGGAACAATGTAGCCTTTTTCATTTAGCTTCTCATCTAGAGCTGCGACATAAATATCGATATCCGGATGAGCATTCTTTAATGTTTCAATTCCAATTGGAGCAGCCACTAAGCTAGCAAAACAAATTTTCTTAGCACCAGACTTCTTAATTATATCAACTGCAGCAACAGCACTTCCACCAGTTGCTAGCATTGGATCTACTACTAATACAATTGTGTTATCTTCCTTAACTGTATCAGGAAGCTTTGTATAGTAACCTTTAGGCTTTAGGGTTTCTTCATCTCTAGCTAAGCCTATAAATCCAACACTTGCTGTAGGTATAATATTTCTTATACCATCAACCATTCCAAGTCCAGCTCTTAATATTGGAACAATAACTACTTCACAATTTAATTCCTTTTGAATGGTTTTGCAAATTGGTGTTTCAATTTCAACATCCTTCAACGGAAAATCCTTTGAAATCTCAAAAGCCATCAAACTAGCAATTTCATTTACGTTTTGATAGAAATCCTTTGTTTTAGTTTCTTTCTTTCTAATATTAGTTATTTTGTGCTTGATCATTGAATGATTTAAAATTACAACAGTCACTAAAAATTCTCCTCATACTTTGAAATTTTATCAATTCTTCTTTGATGACGCTCATTATGTGAAAACTCTGTATTTAACCAAGCATCAACAATTTCATTAGCAAATGCTGGTCCAGTGTATTTTGCACTTAAAGCCAAGCAATTTGAATCATTATGCTCTCTTGTTAATATAGCAGCATCCTTGTTACAAACTAAAGCGCATCTAACGCCCTTTACCTTGTTTGCAATCATTGACATACCAATACCAGTGAAGCAAATAACAATTCCTCTATCTACTTCCTTTGATTGGATATCCTTTGCTACCATATATCCATAATCTGTATAATCACAAGAATCCTTTGTGAATGTACCTCTATCAATTACCTCGTGACCATTGTCCTTTAAATGCTTAATAATTGAATTTTTTAATTCTAATGCAGAATGGTCACAGCCTATAGATATTTTCATTATAATTCCTCCATAAGAAATATTCTATATTTCTTTCTCACTTATAATAAAATTATAACATAAAATATAGACCTATTAAATAAAAAAATCTATGAAATAGTTATTACTTTTAATATACAAAAACAAATTTGACTAATATTATATGAGGGGTGAAAATATGAAAGATATTTTAGAAAAAAATTACTATAATGAAAAAGAAATTAAAAGAAAAGTAGAAAAGAAAAAGCGTAATTACCTAAATAATTACGCACTTTTTATATTATTTGTTAAAATCCTTAACGTCATTTAATTCGTATTCTTTATCCTTTAATCCGTCAAAAACAACGTTCTTAATGCTTACCTTATTAACATAAGAGAAAATTAATCCTTTACCCTTCATTGGATTTAAACCATCCATCATTGCAGGGATACCCTCCTTTGGATTTGGAGAATAATGGAATTTTACATTCTCAATATTAATAGATTTAATTGGTTGCTCTGGAAGACCATAGAATGTTCCTGCAGCAACATTAACATTTTTACAATCAATGTCCTTGAATACAAATTCTCCTAAATATGGAGTTCTTTCATCAACAGGAAGCTTTTCCTTTGAATATACATATTCAGTATGTCCATCTGGATCACAGAAATAGAACATATTAATTACTAATGGTGTTAATACATCATCCATTTGAATATTTTCAAATACGATACCATCAATAACTGCATCCTTGCCACGACCACGTCTAGTCTTAATTCTTAAGCCACGGTCAGTTTGGTTGAATAAACATTGAGATACTGTGATATTTTTAATACCACCAGACATTTCAGAACCTAATACAATTGCGCCATGACCAAAGTTCATAGAACAGTTTCTAATGTTGAATAATTCAGATGGCTTCTTATGCTTTCTACCCATATAAATCTTTCCAGATTTAATTGCAATACAGTCATCACCAACTGAGAAATTAACACCGATAATATCAACATTCTTACATGATTCAGGATCACAACCATCAGTGTTAGGTGAATTCTTTGGATTAATAAGCTTTAAATCCAAGAATTTTAAACCTTCTGAGAAATATGGATGTAGATTCCATGATGGAGTATTTGTAACTGTTACACCCTGTAAAGTGATGTTTTTACAATGATTTAAGAATACTCCTCTTGGTCTCCATGCGATTCTCTTGTTTCTTACATCTACCCACCAGTCACTATTTGAGGCATTACCATCAATAATACCTTCGCCAATGATATTAACATTTTCTACATTAATACCTGTAATGATACTAGCAAAGCAATCTAGAGGATTGCCCTCCCATGAGCCTAGATTATATTCATCTAGCTCATCAGATGTAAATGTAACTCCTGGTAAAATTGGATAGTTCTTTCTATCAATATCACCAATTAATTTTACATTCTTAGCAAGCTCAATTGTGATGTTACTTCTTAAGAATAATGGACCAGTGTAATATTCTCCATCAGGGAAATATACTCTACCTCCATCTGGACAAGCAAGAATGGCTGCTTGAATATAATATGTATCTAAAGATTTTCCATCGCCCTTAGCGCCAAATCTTTTAACATTTAATCCAACAGATTCAGGTAATGTTTTAATATCAATGCAATCGATATTGTTACCTTGCTTAACCTTAATTGTATAATTTGAATCCTGATTTAAATCAAAAATTGAAAATACATTCTTATTCTCATTAGATTTAATTAATTCATCATTCAAAAATACATCATATGAACTTGTTGTATAAATATCATTATTTTTTAATTCAATTGTTACACTACGTGAACTAATAAAAATTGCATCTAGTTTCATGCTAAATCTCCAGTCTTTGTTAATTCATCTTCAGATCTATTTTGGATTTTATATTGAACTCTTTGAAAAATCATTACAATAATATCCTTAATAATAATAAATACACCATCCAAAATAATGTATAGGAAGCCAACAGTAAATGGTTCAATACCAATTCCTCCTGTTGTTCCAAATGGGTCTAATACTAAACCATATTTAGATAAGACACCAACATTTAATACGAATACTAAAATAGCCATTACTAAATTGTAGGCTAATGAAGCTACAAAAGATAAGACTCCCTTAAAATTTATTAGATTCAATCTATAGGTATTGTCTCTTCTATTATACATAAGTCTAACAAATACTCTAACAACATAATTAGTGAATATTGAGAAGAATAATGCTAATAATAATATTAATTTAACATTTAATTCTACGTCAGCATATTCGCCTTCTTCATAAATATTTAAGCCTAATTCACTTATGCCAAATAAAAGGAAACAGGCAGCCGCAGCTGCCCAATACCTTAGTAAAAGAATCTTTATCCATGATGGAACTTTTGCAAGCTTATCAACTTGATATGGATTAATATCCACATTTTCATCTTTTACTTTGTTTTTTTTCATTATCTATCTACCTTTTCGTATGTTCTATCATAATTGATAAATGCTAATACTAAACCAGCAAGTGAGAATACACATGAAGCAAGTACTGCAACGATAGATACATAAGCATTAGAATCAAGAATAGAAGTTGTACTAGCTAGAACTAGTGCATTTTCTTTTCTGTCGATTGCAGCTTGTGTAGCAAAAATAGAATATACATATAATGCTGATAAACCACAAATTAATGCAGTAGTAACACAACACTTAACAACTGTACCGAAATTCTTCTTCTTTGATAATTCTAGTGATAGGAATACATTTAAGAAACCTAATAATGTTAAGAAGAAAATTGAAATACCAGCAAAGTCAAATGGTAAAATATGAATAGTGAATAATTCATTTGAAACTAGAGAAGTACCACTAGCCATTAATTGACCTTCTTTTGTTTCATTTTTAGCATCATCCTTATATACAGCTGTACCATTAGCATTAACAGTCATCTTAAATTTGCTAATATCATCATTTAAACCACCATCAACTGATTTAACCTTATAATCACCTTGATATTGAATAAAATCATAGTCAGATTCTGCATATGCAGTACCATTAGCATTAACTGTAATATCAACAGCTTCACTTAAATTTGATGAATAATAAGTTCCTTCACCACCTTGAGCAATAGCTTTAACAACTGCTTTATACTTATAAGGTGATTTACCTAAGCTAGAAATATTTAAAACTGTTTCAGGATTAGTGAAAGAATAATAATTACCAACTTGATATTCTTTATTATTCTTAGCAGTAACGAAAATGAATACCATATATTTAGCAACATGGCTTTGATCTTCTTCTGGTAAATTTACAACTACAGAATATTCATTCCCATTATATACTGGATTTCCTTCAGCATCTTCAGTAGAAATTTGAGTAATAGACATTGTAGGAGTAGCAATTTGATTTTCCTTACCAGGAACTGCTTCACTATCAACTGCATAATCATCTTGATTAGCAACTGTTATTTCAGGCTTATTTAATTGCATTTCAATGTTTGTATAATCTTTACCATTAACATTATATTTTGCAATTGTTAATAAATAATCATTACCTGTATCTTCAGTAACAGAAATATCCATTTTAGAATCTAGATCAACTGATTGATAAGAAACTGTTACGTGTCTGATTGTAGGTACGTGTGCAAACATGAAGAAACCTAATAAAATACCAGGCATTGCAAATAGAATTGCAGCTAACTTCATGTTGTTATATTTGAATGAATTAAAGAAATCCACAAATACAAATTTTAAATAACTACCAAAAGCTTTTAAGCCTTTGACAAATTTATTTTCTTTTTGAGGTACATCCTCATAACGATTTTGATCATTCATTATCAGTATACCTCCTATCTAATTCTCTTTGTTGTCTCTATATCGAAGAAATGAACCTTTTCCATATCGAAACAAGCTTTTAATTCTTTATCTACGATATCATTTCTTTGATATACCTTAGAAATAATAGCTTGATCACCAAAGAAACCATATATTAATGTGTAAGCGCCTAAGAATTCTGTATAATCTACAGCTAAAGTAAATGTAGAGTCAGCATACTTTTGAAGACTTGCATCATCAATATATACATATTCAGCACGAACTGCAAATTTAACTTGCTTACCAGCATAATTTCCTAAGATTTCATGTTGATGTTCAGTTAATTTGAATTTAGCACCAGATTCATGAACGAAATATTGAACATTCTCATCAATATAACCATCTGCAAAATTCATTGGAGGTGTACCGATGAAACCTGCAACGAATAAGTTTTCAGGATTATCGAACATTTCCTTTGGAGTTGCAATTTGTTGAACATAACCATCTTTCATAACTACGATTCTAGTAGCTAGAGTTAATGCCTCGATTTGGTCATGTGTTACATAGATAAATGTAGCATTTAATCTTTCATGTAATTGCATTAATTCTTTTCTCATTGAGCCTCTTAACTTAGCATCTAGGTTAGAAAGTGGCTCATCTAGTAAGAATACTACTGGGTCACGTACGATTGCTCTACCTACAGCAACTCTTTGACGTTGACCTCCTGATAATTGTTTAGGCTTTCTATTTAAATAAGGAACTAAGCCTAAGATTTCAGCAGCCTTCATTACTCTAGCATGAATTTCAACAGGGTCTACTTTTCTGATAGTTAATGAGAATGCCATGTTATGGTAAACAGTCATATGTGCATACAAAGCATAGTTTTGGAATACCATTGCGATATCTCTATCCTTTGGAGCAGCATTATTACACTTCTTACCATTGATAATTAAATCACCAGATGAAATTTCCTCTAAACCGGCAACCATTCTTAATGTAGTAGACTTACCACATCCAGAAGGACCAGCTAGAACGATAAATTCACCCTTAGCAATTTCGATATTAAAATCATATACAGCATGGAAGCCATTAGGATAAACTTTATTTACATTCTTTAATACTACGTCACCAGCCATAAACTAATTTCCTCCTACTTTCTTTTGATTTATACTATTTAGGTATGTATTTAACTTCTTAGATCTAACCATACCAATATAACCTGCAGCAATGAAGAATCCTGCTGCAACAACTAATGCAATAATTGCTAATATAGCTCTAACATTTCCATCAGTTGGTAAATAAGTTAACTTATTATAATTATTTGTTGTAATTGTCTTTCCTAAATATTTAGTGTGACCTGCAACCTTTTTAGTTAATTCTTCAACTTCAATTGTTGCCAGTCTAATTGCTTCAGCATCTTCTGCTTTTGTAGCTGCAGCTAATGTCTCATTTGCAGCCTTTAGAGATGCAGTAGCAGATTTCCATTTATCATAATGAGCTATTAAGTAGAAAACTGGAATCCAGAATATTCTACCAATACATAAACCACCAAAAATAATTAAGCCAATAGAGCCGCCAAAAGAGTATGATTTTGATTTCTCAACACATAAGAATCCACCTAGTAATATTACTATGTTAAGCATAATAGCAATTAACGTACCAACATCAATAGGATTAAATGCATTTAAACAAATGAAAGCTGCTAATACTGAGGCTCCAATACCAGCCATACCTAATTTATAAGATAAAGAATTCTCTCTATATCTCATCATCTCGACTTTGTTTTTACCAAATTCAAGATCAGACATTTTGCTAAGATCATTCTTATTTTCAACATTATTCATCATGCTTTCTCACCAGCCAATCTTGCTTTTTCTAAAGTTTCATTTCTTTCCTTTTCAGTATCTTTATACTTTAAGAAAGCAAATACAATTAAGAAAACATTGTATGCAGCAGTAAGACCAAAGAATACAATATAACCAAGAATTGTTGCACTATTAATATTGAAATTATTTGCAATATTTTGTAGTGATTGTAAATTTGCTGCATCAGTATCAGTAACACGTACATTCTTAGATGCAATACTTGAATTATTTAATGTAGAAACTACATTATAAATAGCAATATTCTCGGAATTACTAAAATTAGACAATAAAGAAAATGCATTAATAATTAAAATCAAACTAAAAATAATATTTACTGCTGGAATTAAAATTCCACCAATTAAATTTGATTTATAATAAATCTTTCTGTTATGATTTGATAACACTATTAATAGCGCAAAACAAACTAATGATACGATACCATAAGCTAAAATAAGATTATTATATGAATCTAATTTATTACGGAATAATCTTAAATCATCTAATACATCAAATTTTAAACCATAAGATTGCTCATATCCAGAACCAGTTTGTTCAATATATTTATATTGACCATCTACTTTTGTTAAAAGTATACTTAAAGTTTTATTTTGTTCAATAAAATCACCTGCAAGATGAGGAGCTTCAGTTAATTTTTTTGTATCCCCAACATTTTCGTATAATACGATTTCTGGATCAGAATATTGTCCTGTTGCAAGGTTATTGATAAAACTAAATAAGTATTGTTGGTCAGCAGAATTTAATTTTGCTGTTTTATCATATGTGATTACTGTTTTTTCTTCGCCTGTAACTACATCTTTAACTAAATTTTTATTATAGTTAATTCTTACATATCTGTACTGATTCATAAAGAATAGCGCAGAAATTACTAAAAGGCCAGAAATAATTCCTAATGTATAGTAAATCCACTTGGATTTATTCAAAAATTTTTTCATTTTTAACCTCCTAATCCCAATAGGATGGGCAGTACCACCAAATTAATGATGGTACTGCTATTTTTATTAATTTAAAATTTTAATTCGCAATAATTATTATGCACGTCTTGCTTCAGGAGCGATTAAGTTCATCTTTTCGCCCATTGCATATAAATAAGCAGCATTCTTTGTAGCGATTTGAGCCTTAACTTGAGTATAAGTATAGTTATTACCATTAATACCAGTTAATACATCACTTGAATAGCCAGAACCTGCAGCAACGATAGCAACCCATCCAACCATTGTACCAGTTTCGTTAGTCTTGTTACCTTGATTCCAGAAGTTAGTTACACCTGCATATGTGTTAGCTACACTTGTATCTAATGTAGAGAATACAGCCATTGGCATTGAAGTCTTCCAATCAAAGTCAGAAACTTTTGCCTTAGATGATATTTGAACTTCTTGTTGACAAGCTAATGCTAAGTTAGTATAGCTTTCTTGAGTATAATAGTTAGTTGCTTGCATATCAAGAGTTGTAGGTCTATAGTGACCAATACCATGAGTTGTTCCTAAGAATCCACGGCAGTAGTTCCAGAAGTCTAGGTTAGTTTCAGCGAAATGCTCTAGAACTTGTTGCTTAATTACTGGTGTATTTTCTTCACCTAAAACTGTACCAAGTTCCCAATATCCTTCAGGACCGAAGTTTTGGATTCTCCATCCATCTTCTGAGAACATGTAATCCATTAATGCAATTGCAGCTGGAATATTATCTGAACCAGCAGGAATTGCCCATGAAGTATTCTTAACAGATCTATTTTCTTCATAGTATCTTGTTAAAGTCTTACCAGCCTTGTTATCAAGAGCTTGATCCCAAGCATATGATTGTGTAGATACATATGTTAATGGTGATAGGATAGCAACAACGCCTTGAACTTCTTCATCAGAGAAGTCATATCCACATGCTGCTTTCTTTCTTGAACTAGAAGCAGTACCTACACCTTTATACTTATCATTTGCAGCTGATTGAGTTGCAATGTAATCATATTCCATTAAACCATAAGTTGAAGTACCATCTTTTGACTTCTTGAAATATGTATCTAAGCCGAAAGTACCAGATTTACCATTCCAGAAGTTTTGTTGAATTAACTTTTCAGAATATAAAGCATGTAACTTATCTAGCATATCATAAGATGCTTGTTGAGTATCGAAGTCATGAATCTTACCATCTGCGCCAAAGAATAAATGATCATATTCAGAACCTCTACCTTGAACACCATATAATGTTGCACCAAAGTTAAGGATGTTTTCAACACGGTTATTAGCTTGACCTCTTGGGAATACTGGAACAACCTCGTCATATGCTGTAGCTGAACCAAATAATACATCTGGGTTAGCCTTGAAAATACGTAATAATGCTACTAAATCATCAGCATTGTAGCATGCGCCAACAGATGTAAACATCTTAGAAATTTTTCCTTCATAATATGTATCGATGATGTTTCCATATGCAGCACGTGCATAAGTCTTAAATTGTTCAATTAATGCACCACCAGTTGTACCAGTAGCTAATAATTCATTTTGTTGCTTAATGATGTTAGTTGTTTGATTTACAGTAACTTGAGCCTTTTGATTATTAGATGGGTTAACAATATAAATTTGTGTAGCAGTAGGATAATTGTTATTAGCATCAATGAATGGTTGAGCTTCAGGAGCGCCATTTAAACCTTTTCCTGTTGCACCATTACCAGCTGCAACAGAACCTGTACCTGAAGGTAATGCTGTATCTAATAATTTTTCAACTTGTGTTTTATCCATTACGAAGTTTCTTTCGATTGCTTGATAACCATCTAGATATGGAGTATAGAAAATCTTTCCATTATGTGTAATTTCTTGCTTAATAGCAGGATTTTCATCAAGATAAGCCTTGAAATATGGCATCCTACCAGCATCAATGTATGAAGTTAAATCAATTAATTGAGCATCGTCACCTAATTCATTTAAGTTAGTTGTAGTGTTATAGAATAAGTCAGTAATGTGTTGGTTCTTATCACGATAAACACCATCTGATTCCTTAGCACCCTTGAATGAATTATAGTTTGTTGCATCATCTTCACCATAGTTACCAGCTTGGTAAATATGAGATAAACCTAAATTAGCTTGGAATGTCTTCCATGCAGGTAATTGGTCATCTTGTGTATAAGTTAAACCATCGATAGGGTTAGTAGTCTTACCATTTGTTATAACTCCGTTATATGTTGTACCATATGACTTAGAGTATACGTGCCAAAGGTCTACATCTCCTTCAACTTTCCAATTATCTTCTGGCTTTTTTTCATCCTTTTTGCTACAGCTTGCTAATGCAACACCAGCAAGAGCAGCGAAGCCTAAAACGGCTAAAGTTTTCTTTTTCATTTTTTCTCTTTTTTCTCCTTTTTTTCTTTTTCTATTATTCCTTAACTCCACCAACGTTAACACCAGCTGCAAAGTACTTTTGTAAGCTTGGATAAATAACGATTACTGGAATGATAGAACAAACAATAAATGCATACTGTAGACCATATACAGAATATGGAACGTCGGCACCGTTGTTAATGATATCAACTAACTGAGCCATGTTATTCTTAATGAATACTGTTAATAGAACATCTGAGTTATTTAATAATAGCATTTGAGCCCAGATATATCCGTTCCATCTTGCTACAGCATAGAACATTGCTACTGTAACGATTGATGATTTTGACATTGGAATGTAAATCTTTGATAAGATTTGGAATTCTGTTGCACCATCAATTGTTGCAGCTTCTTCAATTTCAGTAGGAACTGAACTAAAGTAATTACGTAATAATATAATATTGAATGCATTGAAACCTAATGCAATAATGAACATATATTTGTTATTAACATGGAACAACTTAAAGTTTTGATATGTTGGAATCATACCAGCACTGAACCACATTGTAAATACTAACATGAAGTTAAATCCACGACCAAATATTAATCTAGTCTTTGATAATGAATATGCACCAGTAATAGCAACTAGCATTGAAACTAATGTACCATAACCTGTAACGAAGAATGTATTTGAATAAGAAATCCAGAACTCTTTGTTATTGAATACGGCAATGTAGTTTTGAATTGAGAATTCAACTGGCCATAAGAATACCTTACCATCATCTACTGCAGATTTTGATGAAATTGAAGCAGATAATACGTATATAAATGGATATAAACAGCATAACGCAAATAATGTTAATAATACATAAGATAAGATCTTAAAGATTATTTCGGTTTTATCTAAACGTTTCATTTTGTGCCCTCCTAGAATAATGATGTAGAAGATACACGTCTACTTATTGCATTTGCACCAAGTACTAGTACCATCGCAATTAATGAGTTAAATAAGTCTGCAACTACACCCATTTGCTCAATAATCTGAACATTTGCTGCGGCAGAACCACCACGTCCTGTCATACGATAAACTAATGTAGATACAACATCACCTGTTTCCCAAGCAGTTGTTTCTGAACCGATTAATAGAATTATCTTTTCATAACCTATATTTAAAATATGACCAATACGCATAATTAACATGATTGTTAATGTAGGAGCCATACCAGGGAATGTTACATATCTAATTTGTTGTACTTTTGAAGCACCATCAATTCTAGCTGCTTCATAGCTTGTAGGTGAAATTGCTAGGATAGCTGCAAAGTAAACGATTGATCCGTAACCAGCACCTTCCCAAATACCTGAGATTTGGTAAATAGGTCTAAAGAACTTAGGATGCGCTAATAGACCTCTTTGGTCAGCTCCTAAAACGCCTAAAGCCTTAACTGCTTGATAGATAACGCCTGGAGCATTTGAAGTTGAGTTATCACCTGTACACCATAATGTAATAATTGTTGTAACAACTACTGTTGATACGAAGTGAGGTAGATAAGCACAAACTTGTAAAGCACTTCTATATCCTAATACTTTAATTTCACTGAATAATAAAGCTAAGAAAATAGGGATTGGGAAACCAATAATTAGACCATACATACTGTTAACGAATGTATTTCTGAATGCTCTCCAGAATTCTACTGAACCATCGCCAACGAAGATATATTCTAACCATTGTGAACCACACCATTGAGTGATATATCTAGATGACTGTTGATATGATCCCCATTTAAAACCTTCAAGAATACCATAGATTGGTAAATACTTGAAGCAAATTAAGAATGCAAGCATAGGAATTAATAAAACGTATAAACGCCAATCCTTAACGATTGTAGCTAAACCACGTTTAAACTTCGTACGTTCTACTTCATTTACTACTGCTTGATCTGTCTTGACAGTATTTTGCATACACGCACCATCCTTTAAAACTGTTTTTGTGATGAATCGTCTTCGTTTGATTCATCGTTTGCATCATCTTTTGCATCAGGAACAGCTTCTTCCATTTCTTTTTCTTCGACTTCTTCAATTCTGAAATTTCTGTCCTTTGCATCTAATTCTGCATTAATTTTATCATCAACGAGTTTATCAACTACATTAGTGATAACTCCTTGCGACCTAAGAATTAAAATTCCAACAACTGCTATAGCAAGCGCTAACAAATTTCTAACAAAGCCGGCCTCACCCCAAATTGCTAGGTTGAATTCGCCATTGGCTCCTAAATAAATTATTTCTGCTTGTTTTAAAATTGAATGCGCAGTTATTAATCTAAATAGGATAAGTTGTATTACATTAAATATAACGTAGTCTGCTAAAACCACACCAATTAATGCTAACGGACTCTTCACTATTTTTTTTGTACCAACCTTTTTAAATAAGATAACATCAAATCCTATTGATAATAATCCTACTATGGTTGAAATGAATATTGCTGTACCGCAATAGCCATAATTACTACCAAAGCTATAAAAAGCCTTAAATTGGCCATAATCAGCGAAGCTTCCCCCTAATGTAGTAGCTAACGCTAGCAATGGCACAATTATTAAACCCCAAAGGTTCCATCTGATTACTGCTATAATAGTTATTATAAATGAAATTGTTATTGTCGGAGTACCTAACATAATTCCACCGAATCTAGTTACGAGCGCCTCCAAAATGCATCCAAAAAGGGCTAATAGAAACAAGTCCATAGCTCTGTAGCTAGTTACACTCTTGTTGATAATACCACCTCGTCGCTACCCCTTGATTTACGATTAGTCTTGTTGTTTGAAACTATAACGTTTTCATAATTTCATACCTAATTTTACCATTATTGCATATAATAGTCAATAGAAAGATAGTGAATTTTTAAAATCACAAAATTCAAAAAAATGGCTTAAAATTGCGAGTTTTTCCATTTTTTTAGGAAAAAATATGATATAATTTTTTTAAGATAGGAGCGTGAATGCTTATGATAACTATAAATGACTCAATTTCAATCAACAATGCGCTAAAAAACGCAAAATCAGGGGATACAATTTATTTAAAAAATGGCATTTACAACGAAAAAATAGTCATAAGTGTCGATAATATCACAATAATTGGCGAAAATATTGATAAAACAATTATCAGAAATAATGATTATTTTCATAAAATTCTTGATGATAATAACGAGGCAAATACTTTTAGAACTTATACATGCCTTGTAACAGGGAAAAATGTAAAAATATCTAACCTAACAATTGAAAATACATCTCTTCCTTCTAAAAAATATGGACAAGCAGTCGCACTACACGCATGTGGCGATGGCTTCTTATGTGAAAATGTCTGCCTAAAGAGTGCTCAGGATACATTATTTACTGGCCCACTTCAAAAAGATTTAATTGAAAGATATACAGGATTTTTAAGAGCTGATCAATTAATACCTGATTCTACTAGCCAGGTATATAAAGGATGCAAAATATATGGCGATACTGATTTTATATTTGGCAGCAGCCAAGCATTATTTATTGATTGTGATATTATTTCTATTGGGAATGGATTTGTATGTGCTCCAGCACATGCTAAAGAAATGAAATATGGATATCTATTCTATAATTGTAATATAATATCAACAACCGACTGTAATGTCTATTTAGGTAGACCTTGGAGAGATTACGGATGTGCTGCATTCATTAATTGCAAGCTAGGCAAGCATATAGATCCAAAAGGATTTAATAAATGGGATAATACTAATAGAGATAAAACTGCTAGATTCTATGAATATAGCGAAGGTATTGATTTATCAAAAAGAGAAAGATGGATTCATTTATTAAATAAAGATGAAGCTAATCAATATGCTGATGAATTCTTTAAGCTAATTAATTATAAGAAATAAAAAATGGGCTACGTTGGTAGCCCATTATTTTTCTTCCTTTAATGTTAGGTTATATAATGTTTGATCAATATTATATTCCTTTATTAAATTATCTATTTCTTCTTTTATTTTATGATTCTTTCCTGAATTTGAATAGATTGCTCTAATTAATAAATTCTTAGGAGAATTCTCAAAATCAACAAATTCCATTACATTTGTTTTATATCCATAATATTGTAATATATTTGCTCTAATTGAATCTGTTAATAATGCGCTAAATCTTTCTTTAATAATTCCAAATTTAGTTAATGAATGCATTACATCAGTTTTTAATTGATTATTTATTTCATGCTGGCAGCATGGAACAGAGAATATATATCTACATTTCATGTTTATTGCATGGTATAAAGCATAATCAGTTGCTGTATCACAAGCATGTAATGTAACTATCATATCAATTTTATTATTATCTTTGAAATCTGATATATTTCCTTTATAAAACTTAAGGTTGTCATATTTATATTTCTTAGCTATTTCGTTACAATTATCAATAACATCTTCTTTTAAATCTAAACCAATGATATTAATATTCATTTTCTTTATCTCTACTAAAAAATAATATAAGATAAATGTTAAATAGCTTTTTCCACATCCAAAATCAATTATATTTAATTCCTTTTCATCCTTAATAGAATCATTAATTATTTCTAGGAATCTATTGATTTGTCTATATTTGTCATATGCTGATTTGTTAACTCTTCCATCAGGCTGCATAATTCCTAGGTCTACTAGTGGAGGAACTACTATTCCTTCCTCTAATAAATATTTCTTTGATCTATTATGATCTATTGCTACAAAAGAATCTAGATTTTTCTTTTTGTTAGTTAATAGCTTACCCTTAGATGTTATTTTATAGAAATAATTAAATGAATCAGTTGTAAGCTCTAAATTATTAAATTCTTTATCTAATAATTCATTTATTACATTATTGATTTCATCATCACTATAATTAGAATGAAATACCTGGGTTTTAGTGAATAATGATAACTGAAGCTTTTCTTCATTATTTATCTTTATTCTAGCTATCTTACCTTTTTCGTATTTACCATTCTTATCCTTTTTAGATGAAATGATTCCTTTTAATATTTTAGAAGGAAGCTCTATTTGCATAAAATCACCTATTTTTTCTCTTCTAATTTAGCATTTTTATAGAATGCTACAACAGAGTTAGCTGCTGATATAGCATTTTGCTTAGAAGAATATGATTCTCCTACAGCACAAATTCTATTATTTGCAGTATATAGCTTATAACAATAATTACCACTCTTATCCTTTATACATCTAAATTGACCTTCAACAATGTTCTTCTTAAATGTATCAATTGAATATAAGCAACCAGCCTTTGAAGTATAACCCTCAGCCTGGCATAAAATTTCTCCGTTTGATGCTTTTAATGCCCAACTAAATTCACCGTCGAATTTCTCAACAACAAATTTAGCACCATCCTTATCCTCAGTAGTAGTAATTTCAATTGGAGTTGCAGTTTTAGATTCTTTATCATCTAATTCTACATCAACAATATCAGCAATCATTGCATATTTCTTAAAAGATTCAGATGCTCTAACTGCACTCTTATATACTGTATAGCTAGCACTAATAGCTAAAGGCTTATAATTTTTAGCTATTAACTTGAATTTATATTTATTATTCTTATCAGCAAATATCTTAACTTCTCCATCACTGATGTTTTTTTGAACAGCCTTGATAGCCTTGATAACACTATCTCTTGATGAATAAGTTTCTGAAACAACTAATATTTCTCCATTTGATGCCTTTAATTGATATGCATATCCATCTCCAGCTTCAAATATTTCAAATTTACCATTATATGTTCTTCCTTTTTTAACAGGAACAGCATTTATTTTCTTTTTTTCTACCTGAGGTTCCTCTTCAACTGGTGCTTCTTCCTTTGGTTTTTCTAAAGCTGGTGTGTCTTCAGTAGGTTCCTCATTAGCTTGTGTTTCAGTAGCTATTTCTTCTTCAGATTTAGGCTCTTCAATTACTGGTTCTTCATCTTTTGGAGTTTCTACAATAACTTCTTCATTATTTTCTACAGGAGCTTCTTCAACTTTTTCAGGTTCAACTTCTTCTTGAACATCTTCTTTAGCTTCTTCAACCACTTCATTATCAGTTGGTTCCTCAGCCTTTTCTTCAGCTTGAGTTGCTTCAACAGGTTCTAATGTATCTTCCTTAATCTCTTCAGTTGGAGCTTCTTCCTTTGGCTCTTCACTAACTTCTTGATTATTTTCTTCAGTTTCTAATGGAGTTTCCTCATTTTCAGTAACCGGAGCTACAACAACTGGCTCTGAATTATCTTCATTTTCTGAATCAGAAGCTACTGATTCTTCTTGAGCTACTTCATCCTCTTTTATTTCATTTTCTTCAGTTTTTTCTTCTGAATCAAAATGAACATTCTTAGAAGCATAATCAATAGGCTTCTTATTTTTTTGTTTATATTTTTTAACAATAATAATAGTTAAAATCCAAATAATTATTAAAGCAGCTAAGAAAGCAAAAGATAAAATAAAAATTAAATCTATATTATTAAATAAAAACATATCCTTTTTAGCTCCTTTCATAAATAAATATCCATAAACAATTATATATTTTAAAATAATTAATGTCTAGAATTAATAATTGATTATTTATTAAAAAAATATTGAAAAATAAAAATAAAGGCATTATAATGTAGTAATAGTTAGTTTTGACTAACTATTTAAAGGAGATGACATTTATGTGGATAATAATTATTTGTTTGTTAATACCATTACTAGGAACTACATTAGGTAGTGCAATGGTATTTATTCTAAAGAAAAACATAAACGAAAGATTGCAAAAGGTTCTTCTAGGCTTCGCCTCAGGGGTAATGATTGCTGCATCTATATGGAGCTTATTACAGCCTGCCATTGATTCTTTTGATAAAAAAGATTTTAAAGCATGGCTAATTCCAGCTGGTGGATTCGTTATAGGAATATCTTTCTTATTACTTCTAGATGTATTAGTTCCACATGTTCATATAGATAATCAAGAGGAAGGAATTAAAAATACTAAGCTAAGTAAATATTATAAAATGATGCTAGCAGTTACAATTCATAATATTCCTGAAGGTCTTGCAGTAGGTGTAATTATTGCTGGTGCAATTAATAAATCTATTTCAAATGAGGCAATGCTTGCTCTTGCAGTGGGAATTGCAATACAAAACTTCCCAGAGGGCGCAATTATCTCAATGCCATTAAAAAATGAAGGAATGCCTACATTTAAGGCATTCCTATACGGCTTCATTTCCGGTGTAGTTGAACCTATTGCTGCCGCTATAGCAATATTATTAACTTATTTTGTTTCTGCAATTCTTCCATTTACATTATCATTTGCCGCTGGAGCAATGATTTATGTAGTTGTTGAAGAACTAATACCAGAAGCTAATACTGGTAAGCACTCAAATCTTGCAACTATTGGACTTGCTGTAGGCTTTGCAATAATGATGATATTAGATATTGCACTTTCCTAAAATGTAGGAATAATATCGTGAGATTGTAATAGCTTTAATCTTCTAATAATATATAAGAATAATATCATAGATGTTGAATACCAAGGAGATGCAGTACTTGCTTCTCCAGTAATAGGATCAATTTCTTGTCCGAATGGATTATTATCATAATTTTTAATAAACATATCAAGCCATTTATATAATATTGAATCATAATCCTTGATATATCCATAATAATCCATCCATAAAGAGCATCTTAAAGCAATTAATGCTTGACTATAATAGCCCCATGAATTAGGCATCTTATTATTTAACCATTCCTTATCATTTACGGCCATTGCTGGGAATGGATAATTAGTCCAAAATTCATCGGGGTTTTTAATATGCTTTTGGTATATCTTATCAATAATATCTTTATCCTTATCTCTATCTAATACTCTTTCTAGAAATAAATGGAATATTGTTGATGATTTATGTTTTCTTTTTCCATTTTTATCTACATCATAAAAGAAACAATCATCATCGTCATAACATACCTCAAATAATCTTTTCTTTAAATTTCTTGCTAATTTATCATATTTATTGATATTTTTAGAATCATTTAGTATTATAGCCATTTCTTTAATTGTATTTAATGTCATATATAAATTACAATTCATATCAACCGCAATAATTGGATTATCATCTGGTTTAATTGATGCATCAACCCTTTTACCATCAATTGAATAATATCCTTTATATTTCATACCATCTAGTCTTTGGCTATTATCATGACCTGTATCATAACCAACAAACATTTCAACTAAACCCATATTCATAGTCATACGATATTTATATAAAAAATCAACCCATTTAATTGATTTATCATATAGCTTTTTTAATAAATCAAAATCATTTGTTTTTTCATAAACCATAAATCCAAGTCGTGCAAATGATACACATTCCTGGATTTGAGAATAACCAATTGAACCATCATTTTTGATAAAGCATGGTATTTGTCCGTTATCTAATGCTAAATCAAGGAAAGCATTAATTGTATTTTTAGCAATACTAAAGTCATCAAATAAATTACCATACATTATTGAATCATATACATGCTCTAGCCAAACACCAGGGTATGAATTAGATATCATAAATAATGGCTTTGAAATATTAGCAATGCATTTAATATTTTCATTCTTTATTTTATTTCTAACGAATTCTAATTTTTCTTCTAATCCAATATATTTTTCTTCTACATTTACATTATTTAATTTAATATTATCTACCTTATCATCACTATATCCTGAAATTAAACATTTAATATTTAAATTATTAAATTCGAAATCCTTTAAAATATATTGGTCAGATTTTGTTATCTTAAAAAAATTATCACAATTTAAATCAACATTAGAAATAACTACATTCTTTATAATATTTTTTCCTAAATCATTTCTTCCCTTTAAATCAAAGAATTGTTCCCATGGTCTGATATATATTAAAGCTCTTGAATAGCCTTTAATATTATCTATTAATATATTTTCATATATTTGTGGTGTATCAGGTCTAACCTTACACCATAATACATTATTAGATTTTGTAGTTAATGAATCCTTAAAAATAATATCCTTGTTATGAATTGATTCACTACCTAGTGTTAGGCATGAATGACAAAACGCAAATTCATTATTAGAAATAACAATATATTCGTTAATACCATTATGAATATCTAAATCTGCATATGGTCCTTTGCCGCCCTTTAGGCTTATCGCATCATCATTAACATCGAAATAATTATTCTTAATTGATACATATCTACAATAATCTACATCTATTCCATCTGTTGATGGAGCCTTTATTGGTGCTTCTGGTGAATGAATTTTTAGATTCATTAGCTTAATATATTCTGATTTATATAAATGAATATTCCAAAAAGGCGAATTAATCATTGTTAAATCTTTGATTAATACATTTGATGAATTTGATATGAATAATAATCTTGGTCTTTGTTCATCCTTATTAGTGGCATTATTATTCCATTTTCTTCTATCCCAAAAGCTTTTCCATGATTGATTACCATTACCATCAATTGTTCCTTCACCAAATATATAGGCATTAGAAATACCAATAAAATTTAAAAGGGCAGGATAATAAAGTCCACTTTCTCCCTCTATTCTTGTATAGCATAATGGATAATCATTAATATTATTGCTGCCAAGAAGCTTACAATTCTTTTTAATATATAAGCTTACATTTTCTTTAAAATATAAGGCACCAGTAATATATGTATCATCAACAATTAATAATCCACCACCATTATCTGATATATTATCAATTAAATCCTGGATATTATTAGTTTCTAATACATTTGGCTTACAATAATCCTTTAGATAATATTTATTTTTAAAATAATCAATAGAAATAGCTTCATCCTTATTAAAGAAATCACTAATTATTGTTCCATCTAAAAACTTCTCCATATTATACCTCATAACAGCTTATGATAGGCTGAAATCCTGATCATAATTTACTATTACCTTATAATCACTAGATAATGCCTTTGTTTTATTAGTTACTTCTTGTATTAAATTATCTGGATTTTGTTCATCAAACGAAATAACTAAATCATAATTAATAAGCTTCTTTTCTTTATCAAAATAGAAGCCATGAATTTGTAATACATTAGGATAATCTTTAATAATATCTATTATTTTAGAATAAATTGATTTAGATTCTTCATCATCTAGGTTTTCAGCATATACTCCTACTGTCATAATTGTATTATATTTCTCATACATTAATGAAGTAATTTGTCTTTCAATTGCTTGAATCTCTTTGGCAGTTAAATTATCTTTTACTCCAATATGAACAGAACCAATATTTTTATGATGTCCATAGCTATTTAATATTAAATCATATGCACCACAAACACCATCTATTTGATTGATTTCCTTTTTAATTTCTAAAACGAAATCCTTATCAAATCTATCACCTATCATTGATGATAATGATTCCTTTAATACCTCATAGCCACTCTTTAGGATAAATAAACCAATTATGATACCTAAATATCCTTCAACATACCATCCTGCATATTTAGCAATAATAATACCTACTAATGTAGATGAAGATAATATTGAATCAAATAAGGCATCAGTACCTGAAGCCTTTAGGGCATCACTATCTATCTTCTTTGCCTTGTATCTAAAATATAAACCTATCGCAACCTTAACAATAATAGCTGCGGCAATAATAATTATTGAATAAATTTCAAATTGTGGCATTGTACCATTTTGAAAATAATCAATTATTGATTTAATTGATTCATAAATTGCCATACCACCAGCAAATAAAATTAATGATGCGATTAAGGTTGATGTGATATATTCAATTCTTCCATAGCCATATGGATGCTTCTTATTTGGCTTTTTACCTGATAGCTTAGTACCTATAATTGTTATTACACTTGATAAAGCATCAGTTAAATTGTTTAATGCATCCATAATAATTGATACTGATCCAGCAAGAAAACCAATGAAGGCTTTAAATCCTACTAATAAAATATTTCCGATAATACCAATTATACTTGTCTTTATTATTTCTTTTTCTCTTGTTATTTCATTCATAAAAAAAACACCATCTTTAATTTAATTATAAATTGATGGTGGTTTCTTTTCAATTATTATTCCTCATTAATAACTGAGATTTTCATTGTTACTTCCTCTAATACATTTAATAATACCTTAACTGTATCTAAGCAAGTAAATACATTTACGTTGTTATCAATTGCAGCTCTTCTTATGATCTTTCCATCTTCTGAAACTGAACCAGCACCCTCAGATGATGTATTGATTACATATGTAACATAGCCAGCCTTGATTGATTCAAGAATTTCTTCAGAGCCCTCAGATAGCTTCTTTCTAATTCTTGTTTTAATTCCGTTTTTCTTTAAGAACTTAGCAGTTCCTGATGTAGCTTCAATATTAAATCCTAGATTATAGAATCTTCTAATTAAAGGTAGGGCAGCTTCTTTATCAGCATTTGCTATAGTCGCAAGAATTGTACCATAATTAGATACTCTTGTTCCTGAAGCCTTTAGTGATTTGAATAATGCTCTATTTAATGAATAATCGTAACCGATTGCTTCACCAGTTGATTTCATTTCTGGTGATAATACAACATCTAGACCTGTAATCTTAGTGAATGAGAATGTTGGTGTTTTTACATACCATCTCTTTCGCTTAGGTGCTACACCTACATATCCTAAATCTTTTAGCTTAGCACCAAGCATTACCTTTGTTGCGATATTAGCAATTGGAATGTTTGTTGACTTAGCTAAGAATGGTACAGTTCTTGAAGATCTTGGGTTAACTTCAATAATTGATACATTATTTCCTTTATCAACAATGAATTGGATATTATATAAACCAACCATGTTTAGTTTCTTACCAATTCTAATTGTGTAATCAATGATTGTCTTTTGAGCAGCCTCATTTAATGAATATGGAGGGTAAACACTCATTGAATCTCCTGAGTGAACACCAGTACGCTCGATATGCTCCATAATACCTGGGATGAATA
>CAMJFY010000001.1 GCA_946405105.1 uncultured Caryophanales bacterium | reverse complement strand
TTTATTTAATAAATTCTTTAAATTTACTCTTGACTTCTAATAGTTAGTCTCCTTTATATTATTGATTAAATCTTAATTAAAAATTTTTTTCAATATTATTCTTAAAAATATTATTATTATTAGCTTAATCAAAAAGAAAAAGACCTATTGCTAGGTCTCTATCTTTCGCTACTTTTTGTGTAACTTTATTGCTAAACAGTTTTGTCTCTCGACAATTAACTAACAAAAAAACTCTTCTAACGAAGAGTGTTTTTTAAAGCTGGCAGGAATAGCTGGATTCGAACCAGCGCGTGAGGGAGTCAAAGTCCCTTGCCTTACCGCTTGGCTATATTCCTAAGTATCAGCAATAACAAGTATACAAAATTATTAATGATTTTGCAAGTAAAAAGTGATTTTATTTTAAAATAAATAATAATGCCCAGGAAAACCTAGGCATTATTTTTCTTATATTTCTTTACCAAATTATCAATATCTGATAAGAATTTATCTAAATCATCCCAAGAATCTAAGCTAGCTCCTGCTGCCTTAGGGTGACCTCCACCCTTATATTTTTCAGCTAGAGTGTTAATTATTGGTCCTCTACTTCTTAATCTAATTCTTATTTCATTATCGTATTCAATAAACATTGCCCATGATGGACAAGTATTAATAGTTGATATAGCTGTAACCTGGTTTGCAGCTTCCTCATTTGAGACCCCAAATTCTTTGATTGTTTCCTTTTTTACTATAATATAGGCAAATCCATTAGGAGTCATTTTAAAGTTAGATAGAACATATCCTTTAAATTTTAATGAATTTAATGATTCTACAGATAAATTATTATCTACATAAGAAAGGTCTACACCCTTATCTAGTAATAATGCTGCAATATTAAATGTTTTAGATTTAACAGAATCAAATTTAAATCTACCTGTATCTGTGTTTAATCCTACATAAAGTGCAGTAGCTGCCTCTTTAGACATTACTAGCTCGTTTTTAAATTTGTCATAAAATTCAGTTAATATTTGAGCACATGCTGGAGAATTTGAATCTACATAATTATAATCACCATATTCTTCTACTGATGGATGATGATCAATTTTTAATACATAATCACAATTCTTGTATCTTTGATCAGATACTCTTTCTGAATTTGCAATATCAACACATATTGCAAGCGATCCTTTAAATAAAGAATCATCTATCATTGTAGGCGCGCCTATAAATTTACAATAATCGCTTACCTCACCAGATACATAAACCTCTTTATTAGGGAAACTATCCTTAATGATATGGTATAAGCCATATTGACTACCTATACAATCACCATCAGGTCTAACATGGCCAAAGATTATTATTCTATTGTATTTTTTAATTAATTTTAAAATCTTTTCCATAATTCCTCCCTAGGTGACCCCATTTGCAGGCCAAATCCTTCTTTTTACTTTAGTTACTCCAGGCGTATCTTTTGTATAAAAATCATGACTTCCTTTTGAAGATACATTTTTACCCGATGAATCAACATATATATCTGCGTTAAACCATTCAGTATCCTTAAGCTTAGTTAAATTATTAGATGCTTGAATACCAACTTCTTTTCCATCTGATGATACAACAATGTTGCCGTTCATAGATTCATTTGTCTTTGTTTCTTCATTATATAATGTAGTTACATATACATTTGATGTATATTTAGCTATTCTATCAATAAATGCTTGTGTTGGAAATTGAGTTGAATAATTTGCAGTATATTCAGTGTCCCCTGCACAACAACAAACACAACAAATATCTGGAGTTATTTTTTCTAATAAGCACTCATTTGATGAAGTAGCGCTACCATGATGTCCACCTTTAAATAAATCACAATGTGGTAGTGTCTTCTTAGATGTTGATCCATCATAATAATTTGCAAGAGCATCTTCGCCTTCTTTTTCTAAATCTCCTGTCAACATAAAATGATGGTCATTATAATTAAATAATGTACATACTGAATAATTGTTCTCATCACTAGATGTCTCAAAATAATACTTATTATACAAGATATCCATAGTGATTCCTGATCCTAAATTAAATGTGGTATTGTTTGTATCCCATAAATCTTTAGCTGTATAATGTGTTGCGTTATTAGAGATGGCATAATTTCTCGCTCTTAAATACTTACCATATTCTGTTGATGTCGAATAATCATCAATACTTGCTGTTTTATTATCGACACTATTATAATATGTAAAATCTATAAAAGTTTCAACCTCAAAATAATATAAAACTCCCGTTTTGTCTACAGATTCTCCCTTAAAATTCTTTGCTTTATTATCACTTACTCCTGCAAAACCTGCAATATGATCTTGATGACCATGCGTAGAAATAACATATTCTAATTTACCATCTGTACAATATTGCTTAACATAATTATTAATGGTTGCCGCTGAATTACCTCTTGATCCAGCATCAATTAGAATATCATTATCTCCCGCTTTTACATAAACAGAATCTCCAGAGTTATTATTTCCAAGTTCTAGAAAATGAATTTGAAAATCTTCATATAAAACCTTATCAATTTCCACTGATTCATTTTTATTTTCTTTATTGAACAACTTATCTTTATTTAAATAAATATATACTCCTGCACCAACAAGTAACAATATAACTATTATTGCAATGACTATAAATAATGTGGGATTATTCTTTGCTACCTTTTTGGCAGTATTATATGCTTTTTTCTTTTGTCTTTTAGTTGCCATAATCAAAACCTCAATAAAATTGTATCACAATAACAAAAAATAAAGAAGAGTATAATACTCTTCTTCTATTATTCTTATATAGTTGTAAAAGTAGATGTTATTAATTCTGTTCTAGTTGGAATATAGAACACTGAATTAATTAAGAAACATCTTGTATCTCCATTTGTAGTATAATTCTTAAATTGAGTTATTTCTCCTGTTGATACATTTATCTTATACATTGTATAGAATTCATATGTTCTTTGAACACCAAAATATATTGCATTATCAGCATCTGATACATAGAATAAATATGAATGATAATCATTGAACATACCATAATCACAATTATATATTATATAATCTTCTCCGATTTGAACATTCTTATCCTCGTCTTTATATAAAGATATCTTGTTATCAAAATCTATATATCCTAATCCTAAAACATATGTTTCATTATTAACAACAAATGTCTTTAAATATGCTGAATATCCAGGGGCAGCATATGAATCTACTATTACAGGGTTATATGGATCAGATAAATCAATTTCATATAAAGGATCTGTTGTAAAGAATGTTACAACGAAACACTTATCTCCATTATAAGTAACTGACTTAACGCTTTCAAGATCTTCTCCTAAGCCCTTATCGATTAAAGCAATTCTCTTTTCTTCTTTTAAATCAAATATAGCTAGGTTATTAACCATTTCTTTCTTTCTACATACATTAGTAGAAACTACTCTTAAATATTTATCTTTAATATTTATTGCGAAATTGTCGTTTAATTCGCCTTTTACTCTATATACGCCTAATGGATTTAAATCTGTATCGAAAAGCTTTAATGCTGTAATATAATCACCATCATAATATATATCTGTGGCTATAACTATATAATCTTTATTCATATAATAAGTTGAATAATATGAGTCAACTAAATCCACTGATTCAACATCGTTTGTATCTAAATTAAATCTATATAATCTATAAATATAATTATAGTTAGAGAAGCCATCATAATATAGGTCATCATAATTAGCTACTGAAGTAGAATATGAAACACAACCAATGAAATAATAATAATTATCAATTAATCTTGATGTAGCTAATCTATTAAATGATGATACATATTCTAATGTTAATTGATTATTTTCTAATTTATATATAGTTACTGCTGTACCTGATTCAATAATAATATTATTTCCTCTAATATATAGCTTACAATTACTATAATATGGATAACCATAATAATATAAGGCATAATCAAATTCTTGATTTGCGTTATCATTATGGAATGTAATTTTTTGATTTATTATTACATTTCCTGATAAATCATAAATCTTAAAATATGGCTCATAATTTGAATAATATAAATAATAAATATATGTTCCATCACATTTAGCTATATCAGCCTCATCTACTCCTGCTTCTTGAACATTAGTATCAAATTGAGTTCTTGCTTCTTCGCTAGGAGCATCAGATGTTGCTGTACCACCTTCAAAATCAGCCAAATCAGGTGCACCATCTACTAAATCACCACTACTAGTCTTTGTGCTTTCAAAGAATGAAAATAATTCATCCATCCATGATTTCTTTGGTTTATTTTTATTATATAATTCCTTTAATTCATTATAATTATTAACTTTATACATCTGATCTTTTGATTCGTAATCAAAATTATATGCTTGTTTTATACTATTGTTATAATTCTTTACATATACTTGTTCTAACAACAACCCAGATACTATTGCGATTAACAATCCTGCAATCGCAAAGGCTGGAATTAAAGATATTTGTAAAACACTTTTTTTGTTTTTTATCTTTTTTGGCTTTAGATTTAAATTTTCTTCATATTCTTGTTTTAAATTCTTATTAAAATCATTTAATTTCATAATCTTTTAGCTCCCCTCTTAATTTTTCCTTCGCTAAATTGTAGGAATAATTTACTTGGTTAGTTGTCATATTTAGAATTCGGGATAATTCTTTTGTTGTATAACCTTCTAATACCTTCAATAAGAATATCTCTCTTTCAGGGTAATCTAAGGTCTTAATGACAATTTTTAAAAGAGGCTTGTATGAACTGTTGTTGTCGGCAATTATTTCAACATTAGATATATTATCTTCTTTTTTCTTTTTTATATAATCTAATGCTGCATTCTTTGATATTGTATATATCCAATTTAATAATGATTTTGCTTGAAAATCTTTAATATTTAATGAAACCTTTGTATATACATCCTGAATTAGATCTTTTATCGTTTCATTATCTCTAATGTATGAATAAATAATTGATCTAACTAAGGGCAATGTTTCATTATAAATCTTATTAAATGCTAGCTCATCTCCCGCTTTATAGCTAGCTGCCAACTTTTCTAAATTCATACTCTTTTTCCCTCTTCACCTATAGTAAACGATTGAAAACTTAAAAATTATGAAATTATTTTAAAAAAATTTAAATATTTATAATGCCAAGTGTTCTTAATATTAAATATGTTGTATATCCAAGATATATCGCAAGGAATATGAATCCCATTGCTTTATTAAGCTTTTTAGTTAAAGCAAATCCAAATAATAATAATGTTATAGTCATCATTACGATCAAGTCTACTACTATTTCAGGTCCTGATGTTAATGGATTAACTGTAGCAGCAATACCAATTACAAATAAAATATTAAATATATTTGAACCAATTACATTTCCAAGGGCAATATCGTTTTCGCCTTTTTTAGCAGCAACAACTGATGTTACTAGCTCTGGAAGTGATGTACCTACTGCAACTATTGTTAAGCCAACTAATGATTCAGCAAGGTTATGGTCAACATGAATTGCATCAGCACCAGTCATAGCTAGGCCTTTAGCACCAAATACCACAAATTCGCCACCGCATGCAATACCTACTGCACCTAATATTACAAAGATAATAGCCTTCCAAAGCTTCATATCTTTGATTTCTTCTTGGTTTTCATCCTCTGTTGGGTGTTTTATTGCATCTATTACTAAATAAGTAAGATAAGCAATCATTAATACAATGAATATAATACCTTCCCATCTTAAGATTGCATAATTACCTGTAGCAGTTCCTATTCCAAAGAATATACCAAATATTACAAATAATAATGAAACACCAATTAAAAATGGAAATTCTCTTTTTAATAATCCTTTTTTAATAATGATAGGTGTAAATACAATCGATAAACCTAATACTAATAAAATATTACAAATATTAGATCCTACAACATTACCTAAGGCAACATTAGCGTTTGCCCCATTTCCTTCTATTAAACAAGCAATTGAATCAGATACTGATACTGCAAGCTCAGGACAAGATGTTCCCATAGCTACTACTGTTAAACCTATAATCATAGGTGCAATATGTAATTTTTTAGCTATTGCAGAAGCTGAGCCAACAAATAAATCACAAAACTTAACTAAGAAAACAACACCAACAACCATGAAAGCAATTAATATTAATATTTTTGGTGCAATATGCCATCCGTCATAAAATGTTGGAATTAAACAAAACATTTTCCTATCCTCCTATTAATGATGGAATTCATCATTCTTACAATATTCTTTAGAAGCTATTGACTCTAATACATTTGTAAGATGGTCTCCCATTCTCTCTAAATTAGACAATATTTCAATGTAATGTTGTGTATTAATGAATGAGCATTTACCAGATTCAACTCTATGAACATGTCTTTCTCTAAATACTTCTTCTAAATTATCTGTTTCATCCTCTAAAGGTAATGTTTCTTCAGCAAGTGTTGGGTTCCAATCCTTTAAAGCTCTAACAGTATTTTTAGTCATTTGCTCTACAGTAGCAAACATTTGTTCTAAGTCCTGTTGTCCATCATCAGATAGATGCATTTCCTTTTCATATCTATCCTGGAAGAATTCAAATAAATTTGTACAGTGATCTCCTACTCTTTCTAAATCCTTAATTTGATCTAGGTATTTAGATAAATATGTTGAAGACTTTGCATCTAGGTTTTGAATAGTTAATTTGATTAAATAATCATGAATTCTCTTATCTAGACAGTTAATTGTTCTTTCGTATTCAATTCCTTTATCAATTAAATCATCATTTCTATTAAACGCATATTCGTGAGCGATGATTTCATAATTTTCTACATTTTCAGCCATGTAATCAATTGCCTTTTTAGCAAATGATAATGCTAGGTTAGGTGATTTTTTCATTAATGTATAATCAAGTAATGCATCCTCGATAGATTTTTCTTCTTTTTCAGGAACAATCTTATCACATAGCTTAATAAATGGTTTTAATAATGCTAAAATCAACAATGAATTAATTATATTAAATCCTATATGAGAAATTGAAATAATTAATGGATTTAGAGCATCCTTAAATATCGCAGTATTTATTATTTCCATTAATTTGCTGAATGCAAATCTAAATATAATTGTAAATATAAATACACCAACAAATTTAATTAATGTGTTAGCAACAGCAACCTTTCTAGCTGTTCTTGATGAACCAAGACATGCAATTATCGCAGTTATAGTTGTTCCTAGGTTTGCGCCAAGCATTAAAGCTAATGAACCAGTAAGTGATAATGAACCTACTGCATATAGACCTTGAACGATACCAATTGTTGCAGCACTTGATTGAACAATCATAGTGAATAATACACCAACTAATACTGCAAGCTCTGGAGCATCTGATAAATTAGTAAACATTGTTGTTATAAATTCTTTATGTTGATCTTGAACGAAATCAAAACTCATATCGATTAAGGCTAATCCTAAGAAGATTAAACCAAATCCTAAGATTACAGATCCAACTTGTTTAATTATTTCTTTCTTAAAGAAGAATACCATTGCAGCACCTAAAAATACTAATACTACTGCAACTATTGGTTTAACGTAAGAAGGTAATGCTGCCATTAATAATGGTAATACTGTACCTCCAATGTTTGCTCCTAATAACACGCCAATTGATTGGCCAAATGTCATTAAACCAGCACCTACTAGACCTACAGCAATCGCACTTGTTGTTGAAGATGATTGAGTAAGCATTGTTACGGCAAAACCAACAATCATACCCATAAATGGTGTTTTTGTTGATTTTTGAATAATTAATCTTAATTTGTCTCCGGCTAAATTCTTAAGGCTTGTACCCATCATATGGATACCAAATAGGAAAATACCAAGACCACCTAAAACAAATAGAATGGCTTGCCAAACTCCATCAAACTCAATTCCTATTTCTAAAACTGATGATAATACCTGCAAATTGTTCAAATCTGTTATCCTCCGTTTTTTCAAAAAAATAAGACTAATACCTAATTTGGTAAAAGTCTCGAAATTTAACTTATGTACGAGTATGATAATCATACTGGGTATGTCGACACATAATCCTGATATCAGGTTTCTACTCCCTTTTAGGAAATTTATTTAATTACATTAAATATAATAACATATAAGATTAATTAATTCAAACTAAATGTTATAGACAGTGTTTTCATAAGAAAAATAAAGAAAAAATGTGCTGAATTTAATCAGCACATTTATTATTTTTCAGAATATTTAGAACTAATCTTCATAAAATCAATTCCTGAACAGAATTCATAAATTGCTTTACTAACCTTATCAAAAACTGGTTCTAATTCCTTTAGCTCTTCTTTTGTAAATTTCTTTAAAACCCAATCAATTACTGGAATAACATCAGATCTATCAATACCAAGCTTTATTCTCTTATAATTCTCAGTACCAATATGCTGAACAATGTTTTTATGACCATTATGGCCTCCAGCACTTCCTTTAGCTCTTAATCTTATTCTTCCAAGTGGTGAATCTAAATCATCAGATATTACTAGAATATCATCTGAATCTATTTTATAAAAGTTCATAACCTTTATAACACTTTCACCAGAAAGATTCATATAAGTAACAGGCTTTAAAAGAATTGTTTTTTCGTTATTTATGCTTACAGAACCTAATATTCCTTGAAATTTAGGCTCTAAATGCATTTCAACATTATTATCTTTTGCGAATTGATCTATTGCCATCCAGCCCATATTATGTCTTGTATTTTCATAATTATTACCTGGATTTCCAAGGCCTATTACTAGTTTCATTATAATAATTCTCTTTTTGACTTATCATAAGAATATGTGAATAAACCAGATAATGGTTCATCAGATAAGATTCTTAAGATACCATGACCTAATAATTGACCAACTGATAATACCTTAATCTTTTCACATTTCTTAGATTCTTCTAACTTAATAGTGTTAGTGATAATCATTTCTTTTAATACTGAATTTTGAATTCTTTCAATAGCAGGACCTGATAATACACCATGAGTAGCTACTGCATAAACTTCCTTAGCACCAGCATCGATTAATGCTTGTGCACCAGCAGTAATTGTACCTGCAGTATCAACCATATCATCAATCATAACGCATGTCTTACCTTCAACATTACCAATGATGTTCATTACTTCCATCTTATTTGGTTCAGGTCTTCTCTTATCAATGATAGCAATTGTAGTGTCTAATACTTTAGCTAATTCTCTAGCACGAACTACTCCACCATGGTCAGGTGATACAACTACTACATCAGTTAAATGCTTATCCATAATATAGTTTGATAAAATAGGTAAACCTAAGAAGTTATCAACAGGAATATCAAAGAATCCTTGAATTTGTGCAGCATGGATATCCATACAAATAATTCTATCTGCACCTGCAGTTTGTAATAAATCTGCAACTAGCTTAGCAGAGATAGGTTGACGGCTTCTTGCCTTTCTATCCTGACGGCTATAACCATAATATGGAATAACTAAGTTAATTGTTCTAGCTGATGCTCTCTTTAATGCATCACACATAATTAATAATTCCATTAAATGGTCATTAACTGGAGCACTTGTAGGTTGAATAACAAATACATTATGACCTCTTACAGTTTCGTTGATTTGAACATTAATTTCACCATCTGCGAAATGTAATACATCGCAGCTAGATAGTGGAATTCCTACAGAATCTGCTATTTCAGCAGCAAGCTCTTGATTAGAAGTTAAACTAAAAATTTTAACCTTTTTTCCCATTAATACTGACATTATAATGTCCTCCTATATTTAAATCCATTAGTATTATATCACGAATAATTTTTTATTAAAGTAGAAAACGCATTACACGAAATAAAATTATATTTTATTTATTAGTCTTCATCGTCGTCATCGTCATCTAGATCGTCTTCCTCATCGATTTCATCATCGTCAGGATCATCATCTACTACCTTATTATTAAACATTAATTTACTAAAATCTATTCCAGATTTAGTAGGCTTAATATCGATTGGCTCTTCATCATCGTCATCTTCTTCAGATTCTTCATCATCATCAGAGTCCTCATCTTCATCTGACTCTTCTTCATTCTCATCTTCAGAATCTTCTGATTGTTCTTCGATTTCTTCTTGAGCTTCCTCTAAAGCTTCTGTTTCTTCTTCCTGAATTTCTTCTTGTTCTTCAAAAGATTCTTCAGTTTCCTCAGCTTCGGCTTCTTCAGCCTCTTCTTTTAATTCATCAGCTTCTTCTAAAGATTCTTCCTGAGCCCCAGCTTGTGATTCTAAAATATCTTTTACAATCTCAGCGGCAGTTTCTCTTTTTTCCTCAATATCCTCATCTTCATCATCTTCCTTGATGTTTGTTGAGATTACTTCGAAATCATCTTTATTATAATTTTTATCTAATTCACCATAAGTAGTTTCAGATTCTTCTTTTTCTTTAGGAATTTTGATTTTATCATCAAAAATATTATCATTTCCATTATTATTCTTATCAAAGAAATGATATAAAACATTAGATTTCTTTAATGCTTCATATTTTTCTTTCATATTAGAATACATCTTTAAAACAATAGTTTCTCTTTCCTTAGCTTCACCCATGATTTCATCATAATTATCAACTAAGTGCTCAACTATTCTCTTATCAAGCTTACCTGCAGCAGCATCACTTTCAAGAATACCCATAATCTTTTCAGGTGGGAAAGCTGTTTTATAGCTTCTCTTACAATATAGGGCACTCGCAATATCTGCGACCGCAATAATCTTATCACCAATTGATAGGTCGATTGCTCTAAGTCCTCTTGGGTATCCTGAGCCATCAAGCTTTTCATGGTGGTTAGATGCAATATCTACAATTTTATAACTAAAGCTTCCTTCAAGGATTTCTTTAGTATATACGACATGTCGTTGCATTTCCTTTAGCATATCGCCCTCTAATCTTCCAGGGAAACATAAAATATCCTTTGGTACTCTAATTTTACCGATATCATGAACAAGACCTGCAAGATATACCTCTTCACACATTGAATCAGGTAATCTTGATTTTTTAGCTAATGCTCTAGCTATTACCGCAACGGTAACTGTATGAGCTAATGTTTCATGATTATGGAATTCAAATGAGAAATTAGTTGTATTAATAAATCCTAATAACTCCTCATCTGTATATTTTGTTTGTAAAATATAATTTTGAGTTTCATAAATATACAAGCTTGTTTTGTTATTTAATTTTTCTAAGATATCTTCTTCTTTTTTTAGAAGCTTAATAACATTTCTAACCTGTTCTGGATCGAACTTATTCTTTTCGTTTCTTAAAAGCTCTTCCATTTCTTCTAATGTATATTCCTGATAATTATACATAATGATTTGATTAATTAATGTCATTAATAAACCATATTTATAATCCTCATTATCAATATCTGGAATATATTTAGCTTTGTAATAGAAAAGTGGCTTTGCATCCTCCTTTAGTGGAGAACAATAATTTAAGAATAGGAAGCTAGATGCTGCAGCTAGTGCATGATTATCTTTTGGAATGTAATCATCCTGGTAGAATAATCCAATATCCTTTAATAAGCATAACAATACTAGCTTAGGTCCTCTTTCAGGATTTATTTTATATCTTTCGATATATCTTTTCATGATAAATCCAGTTCTAAGACCACTATCCATATAGCCATGATTTATTTCGTTTAATACCTTTCTTAGGTATTTCATTACAGTACTACTATTGTAATAATATTTAGAGGTTGCATTCTCTATATCCTTATTAATATTATGTTTAATATCGTCATTGTAATTCACAAGAACACCCTCCCTAAATAAAATACATTTAAATTATAATATAATTTATATTCATAAACAATTAGAAATATAATGAAAATAATTTTCATTAAAAACTTTTAATTTTTATCTATTTTTAATAAGAAAAAATGCAATGAAAAACTCATTGCATTAAAATAAATTATTATTTACTTCATCATACAATTCTGTACTCTCTGCATGCATAAATGTTGCGAGTACAATTGCTAATGGAACCATATAATAATACATACCGTATGTATTATCAATTAATCCATATAAATCAACAAATAAATAGCCAACTGTAAATACTAAGCCAAATAACCAACCCTTCTTAATTAGCATCTTATATTTTTCAAATAAATGGATACATAAACCGATTAATCCTGGAATACCTGCAGATACTAAAACCTCTAAAATAGTATTATGGTAAACATTGAATGTATTTTGAACACCACCATATACACTTAATTCAGTTATTTCACTGACAATTCCGCTACCAAGAATAATTGTTAGTGGAGATGATAAATAAAATTCTTTTCCTGCTTTCCAGATTAAATCTCTTCCATTCGCAGTAAATTTATAATGGAATACTATATTAATAACATCTTCTAATATTGATGTTCTATTTATAAATACCATTGCAACACTTACAATTAATGAAATTGCTAAAAATGAGAATAACAATTTCATTTTTTTATTGTCATATTTTAATATTAAAGACAAGATGAATAATGATATTGCTTCTAGCCCGCCAAATAATATAGATCCTCTTGATGTCGTTACTAAAATACCACCAATTAATAAGAAAATCTTAAATAATGATATTAATGACATTGACATAGTTTTTGATTTAAAGAATTCATAGAAAACAAATGGCATTAAGAAGCATAACATTATTCCTGCTTCATTACATAATCCCCAGCCAATATATGCCCAGAAGTCTAATATGCTTTCATCTGGATTATCAATATGAAATCTTATCGCAGAAATAACTAATTCATATGTAATTAATACACTAAGCCAGCTTAGTGTAAATACTACTATTCTAAAACAATCCTTCTTTAAATTACAGCATAATAATAAATACAATAATGTATATAATAGCCATGAAAAATACATTATATATAATACTGTATTATTTCCAACAGCCTTACTCCAAAAGATAGGAATAATGAAACCAACTGATAATATTAGCATACCTATACATGTCTTTGGATATGATAAATAGCTCTTCTTAAAGTTTTTAATTGTATACCAGAAAATAAAGCCAACAAATAAAACTACTGGTATTACAATTTCAAAAGGAAAATGATCAATATCAAATCCGTTATTATATGAAAATAATAAAACTAATATTGCTGGAATAGCATATTTAAAATTATTATAAATTAATATTAATCCAATACTTAAAATAATTACTGGAAGAGCACCTATAATATAAAATGTTTGCCAACCAATTATTCCAAATAAGATAAATAATAATGAAATAATCCATTCAAATTTCCAATTATTATTAAGTTTTAATACCTTTTCACTCTTTAATATTGAAAGCATATCTTAACCTCATAAAAACATTAACTATTATACAACAAAATACAATTATTTCAATTAGAAAAACGGAGCAATTATATTTAATATAAAGGCTATTATTTTTTGGATTAATGGTCTTCTTTCCCATTCATCTCTAATTACTTCTTTTGATTTATCAATAAAAGCTAAATAATCATCCTTCATTTTAAATATTTCTGGATTATCCATTATTATTACACCACATTCATAATGTAGGAATAAGCTTCTATAATCTAAATTAATTGTCCCCTCAAATGCATATCTATCATCTACGATGATATTCTTTGCGTGGTTGAAGCAATCCTTTGCTTCATATATTTTAACGCCAGCATTTAATAATCTAGAATATGAACTTCTTCCCATATAATAAACAGGCTTTTTATCAGGTATTCCTGGCATTAAAATTCTCACATCAACTCCACATTTTGCCTTCATTTCAATTGCCTGAAGCATTGCTTCATCTGTTAATAAATATGGTGTTGAAATATATAAATATTTTTTAGCATTAATAATCATAGACATGAATGAATCGTAGGCTGGATTTTTTAATGTAGATGGTCCATCACCAAATACCATAAAATATCCTTCTTGATTCTTAATATCTAATTCTAGTGGCTTTAATTCATCAAAGATAACCTTCTTAGTTGATAAATACCACATTTGGCTAAATAAATACGCAAATGCCATTGAAGCATCGCCTTCGTATTTACCACAATTATCTCTCCAATAACCAAATCTTTCTTTAAGATGGACATATTCATCTGCGATATTATCTCCACCACAATATGAAATGATTCCATCTATTACACACATTTTTCTATGATCTCTATAATTAAACATTAGCTTTAAGTTAATACCTAAAGGTTGATAATTACTAATTTGAATATTTTTTATTTTAGTTAATTTCTTAATTAACTTTCTAACTAATATTCCTTTTGATCCTACATCGTCATATAAAAAATAGATTTTAACTCCAGCATTAGCTCTTTCGTTTAATGCTTCAAATAATGAATCCATTAATTTTCCTTCAGCAATGATAAAATATTCTAATAATATATATTTCTTTGCCTTTTTTATTTCATTTATCATATCGTTGTTTTTATCAACGATATCATTAAAAAACGTATATTTTGTATTAGAAAATACCTTATTACCATTATATCTTAATGAATTAATTATTGGCATTAAATCATAATTATCAGGAACGAATTCATTATATTCTATATTTACTTCTTTAAATGCTTCATTAAACATTCTTTGTTTCTTTCTAGAAAATTTCTTAGAATTACTATTCATTGTATATATGATACAAAAAGGAATAGGAGCTATTAAAATTAAGAATGTCCATGTTAGCTTATAATTTAAAGATATTGGCTTTCTTAATATATAAAATACATATAGAACACCTATAAATTTGGCAACTAAATAAACTATACCAGTAATAGTCTTATATAATTCACCCTCAAAGCTAATTAAGAAAACAATAAATAAAATTGCTAAAAGCGTTTGGAAACCAAACGCTATTATTGATATTAATATTGCAATTAGCTTCTTCCATAGGGGAAGACTTCTTCGTTCATTAATTGTCATATTATTTCTCTTATTGATTAATATTTTGCTCTCTTTGCATTTTTTTAATTATCCATTGTCTTTTTAATGCTTTCTTATAATATCTAGTTAATCCGTATAAAACACCTAGTAGCATCCAATGATATAATCTTAAATATCCTTGATTTACTTGTAATATTAATGTAAATACTAATAATGCTAATACAAAGGCTGGAAGAATTTTAAATTTTCTTTTACTTCTCCAATAAACCTTTAATGCATTCCATGATAATGTGATGCTTAGCATATAGAATACTATTGTAGCGAAAATACCAAGTGTAGCCATCATATCTAATGTAACATTAGATGGAACATATGTTTCATCGAATCCTAAATATAATCCATAATTACCTGGACCAACACCAAACCATGGATTTTCTTTAAATACATTGAATGTTTCTGTCCACATAGAAACTCTTCCTCCTGTTGAAGAATCTAAGGAAGAATTAAATAATCTGCTGACAAATATATCATAAAGATGATCAAATATTAATCTAAACGCTACTATAGCAGTAATTACTAAGAGTAAGAATAATATCTTTTTCAAGCTTATACTCTTTAATATCCATAATAAATAAACTAATACAATTACTACTGCGATTGCGACGAATCCAGAAGTTGAAGTTGATATTACTAGCATTATTAATGATAATATTACATCTTTAATATATCCTTTTTTCTTAGCTATTAAGAATAAATATAGAGAAACACTTAGCCAAATTGAAACATATGTCGCAAAATAACTAGGCTCATAAAACCATAAGCTAAATCTATGTATTCCTTTAAATTCTCCATATGATGGCATAAATGGAATTTCATAATTAAATACCATCATCAATGCGAACTGTAACATCAATAAAATAAATTGGAAATACATTGTATGTCTAAATATTTTCATAAACCTTCTAGGTCCATAAAAATAGATGAAATTGGCATATAAATAGAATATAAAAACTACATTATATATTATTGAAAAATAATATAATACACCTCTAGAAACATTAAAACCAAATGCGACCGATATTAATGAGAAAACGAGGAATAAAAATATCCATATGTTATTAGTTATTCTATATTTATTTCTTAATACCAGCATTAATGAAGTAAATGCTAAGAATATTTGGTCTAATCTAAGATTTACGCCTACATTTATTCCTATAACATCTGCTCCTATCAATAATGTTGATAGAAACATAAAAAAGAAAATAATGTAATCTATTGCATTTAATCTGACTATAGTATTAACTTTTACCCTGCTTCTATCAATAGAAAGTTCCATGTTATACCTCGATATTGTCTAAAATAGTTTTTACTACCCTTTCATAATTATATATTTCTAATACTTTTTCAGGAGTTGATAACTCAATGTTATTTTCTCTAGATAAAATATTTGTTAAATCAGCTACATCCTTAAAATATATAACTGATAAATCCTTATAAACCTCTTTAAATACATCTATAGATGATACGATTGGTAATGTATTTAAATATAATGCCTCAGTAGGAGGTAATCCAAATCCTTCATATAATGATGGTTGAATTAAATATTTTGCTTTAGATATTTCATCATATAGTTCATTATCTGTAAGCTTTCCAGTGAAAACTACATTTTTATATTTATCTTCATCAAAATTAATTCCAACTAAGAAATTATCTTTTTGACCTATGATTTTTAATTTATATCCGCTATCTCCTAAATTAGAGAATGCTTCTAATAATATATTAATTCCTTTATGTGGCTTAACATTGCCAACATAAATGATATTGTTTTCTTTTTTTACTTCTTTTCTATTCTTTGCATATTCTATTATTGGCATACATATTCCTGGATAATTTAGGATATATTTATCCTTATATTTAGGAAAATAATGATTACATCTACCAATAGTAAAATTAGATACACAGAAAATCTTTTTAGACTTTTTAACACATCTTTTAAATAAATGCTTTTTTACTGAATAATCAATAAAATTCTTAGTAGTTGTTTTTCTCATATCTAAAAAGATTAAATCATGGATATATGAATAAACAGGTATTTTAATTCCATAAGGAATAATGAAATTAGGAATTAAAATTACATCGCATAATTTGTTAATTTCCTTATTAAATTTTCTTATTCCTCCAATTGAAAAAGGATCAGTATCATTTACTATTATCTTAGCCTTAGGGTATTGTTTAGATAATTCCTCTTTGCCTACTAGATAATATTCATTTTTGTCATAATCAAGATTATCTAATATTCCAGATAATACTTTACCTATTCCTGATTTTCCAATATATCTTGAATCTATAGCAATTTTCATTTAAAGCTCCTCTTTTAAAAGCGATTTAACATGTTCTTTAAATTTTGAGAACAATAATAATTCATCTACTCTCTTTTTAGCATTTTGAGAGAATTTATTTTTTAATTCATCAGATGCTGATAATTGTTTTATTGCTTCTGCATATTGTTCTACATTACAATTATCTACTTCTAGTCCTGTTTCATCCTTTATACTTACATAATTTACACCAGAACCAGGTATATTAAATGTAATTACAGGCTTTGCGTAATACATTGCTTCTGCAAGTCCAACGCCAAATGCTTCATTCTTTGTGATTGATGGGAAGCAGAATATATCACAAGCTAAAAAATATGCCTTTAATTCGTCATCTGAGATTCTTCCAAGGAATTCTACTTTATTATCATCCTTTGCTTCTTTTATCAAAGAATCAGTTAAAGGTCCTTTTCCACCAATTAATACTTGATAATCATCAGATAAAAGCTTACTAGCCTTTACTAAATATGTCATACCTTTATATTCAACATGCCTTCCGAAAGAAAAACAAATAGTTTTTCCTTTATATTTTTCTTTTATTTCTTTTGCCATTTGAATATGAGTATCATCATATTTTAATCTTTCTTCATTTATACAGCTAGGAATAACAACACATTTATCCTTATTTGAAGATAACCATTTGCTTCCTTCAATATAATTAGGTGATGTTGCCACAATTCTATCAGCATATTTTATTAATTTCTTCGTTTGACCATTAAATAGCTTTCCTAATATTTTTTGCTTAACTATATCAAGATGCCACCACATTATTAGCTTAAATTTTTTATTCTTTAAATGCTTCATTAAAAAATGAGCAACAAATGGGTTGGGATAATGGAAAATAACGATATCTGGTTGAAATTCCTTCATTACTTTCTTTAAAACCTTGCCGTATGATAACGCAATTGATTGTGATGCTACCTTAGCTTGGCAATTTACTCTAGTAATATCAACACCATCAACCTGATTAGTTACAGTTCCCTTTTCGTGGTTAAAGCAAATTACTCTTTGTTCATACTCTTCTTTTATTGAATTTAATATATCCCTTGTTGTTTGTTCTATACCACCTATATGAGGATACATATAATTATTGATTTGTAGAACTCTTTTCACAAAACCACCAGCTTTTATAATAATTTAATTATTTTCTTAATATCTTGATTTTTATTTTTATCGCAAACTAGGATATTATCCTTAGTTACTGCAATAATCATATTAGAAACACCTAAAAGTGATACCTGTTGATAATTACCATCACTTACAACAATGTTGTTGTTAGAATCAACAGATATACATTTAATATTTCTAACTACATTTGAGTTTTCATCCTTATCAAATAATTCCTCAAATGCTAAAAAATTACCAACATCATTCCATCCGAATTCAGATGGAATAACAATTATGTTGTCTGCGTGCTCCATTACTGCAAAATCAATTGATTTCTTTTCAAAATTCATAAATACATCTTTTACTTGTTCTGCAGTTTTTATTCCTTCATTTTTTGTAAATAGCTTACTAATTGAACTAATTGTTTCATAATGATTTACACTATATTTCTTTAATGCATTCATAATAGTGTCATATTTAAAAATAAACATACCACTATTCCATAAATATCTACCTGAATCAAAATATTCCTTAGCAATTTCGTATTTTGGCTTTTCTCTAAAGCCTAATGATTTTACTGGAACATTTAATGTTGCTTCATTTACTTCTATATATCCATATCCTGTTTCAGGGTATGTAGGTTTAATACCTAATGTAATAATATTATTGTTTTGTGCTTCCTTTTCTGCAATTTTAATAACATTTCTAAATTCTTCTGAATTAGAAATTAAATGATCAGATGCTAGAACACAAACTGTTGGATTATCATAATATTTTGAAATCATTGTAGAGCCATAAGCTATTGCTGCGGCAGTATCTCTAAATGCTGGCTCTATTATAATTCTTGAATCATCTAATTCAGTTAAGTCAGCCTTTAATGCTGGTACCTGAATTTCGTTTGTAGCAATAAAGATTCTATCCTTATCTACAAGTGGTAAAATTCTTTCATATGCTAACCTAATTAATGATTTATCTGAAAATATTTTTAATAATTGTTTTGGCTTTTGTTTAGTAGATAATGGCCAGAATCTTTCTCCTGAACCACCAGCCATAATTAAAAATGTTAGCATAATTAATCCTCCAACATTGAATTTATTAGATCGTTAATATTATCATTTAGCTTATATCCTGTTGTTGTTGTAAATTTAGTAGAATCTCCAACTAATACATCAGGATCATAAGGTCTAATAAATTCACTAGAAACTTTAATTCTTATCTTTCCGTTTTGGTCAACACCGATTTCATCAATTCCTGTGCCTGACCATTTTATATTTAATCCAATCTTTGAATAAACTAATTCAACAATTTGTCTTACTGAATATCCAATTCCTGTTGAAATAATATAATCTGTTGGCTTCTCCTGTTGAAGTGAAATCCACATTGCATATGCATAATCCTTAGTATTTCCCCATTCACGAATTGGATCAAGGTTTCCTAATGATAATACATAATCTTCTCCACTTCTAACCTTCTTAGCTGCCTCAACTATTTTTTTAGAAACATATGAAGATACTCTAAATGGAGATGTATGATTATAACAAATACCATTTACAGCATATAGATTGTAATTATATCTATAGCTTTTCACCATACTATGAGCATATTGTTTTGAAATAGCATATGGAGTAGTTGGTTCAAATTGAGTATTTTCGTTTTGTGGATAAATATCTCCGCTAAATAAATATGGAGTTGATAAATTGAATAGCTTTGTTTTAATTTCACTATTTTTAATTGCGTCTAATAATCTTAATGTTCCTAACGCATTAACCTGAGATGTATATTCAGGTATATCAAAAGATAGGTCAACATGAGATTGAGATGCTAAATGATATATCTCATCTGGCTTAATGTTCTCTAGTAGTCTATTAATATTTGATGTATCAGTCATATCGCCAACATGGATAAAGAAATTAGAATTATCATTAAATTCAACCATATATGATGAATTATATTGGCTCATAGATTGAATCATTCCATGAACTTCATAATTCTTTTCCAATAATAGCTTAGTTAAATAATAACCATCTTGACTAACAATACCAGTTATAAGTGCTACCTTTCTCATCTTTAATCTATCCTTCTCTTTTGGTTTAGGGATTACTGCAATTATTTCAAGATTTCCATCAAATACAATCTTTGAATGCTCTGCAGTTAAAATAAAGGTATCTCCTTTTTTTATTTTATCCTTGTTAATAGTTCCTTCTCCATTAACAATATAAAATATTTCAAATCCTTTATTTTCATATTTTGTACTACCATTAATGTTTAATTTATATAAATTGAAGTGACTATTTTTAAATGCGTCATCTTCTTTAAATCTATGAATTAAATTTTTGTCATTGTTATAATCAATAACATTTAGTGAATCTTCAATATGTAATTGTCTTTTTGGCAATCTATTAAAATCATAAAGCCTATATGTAATATCTGATGATTCTTGAGTTTCTAAAATAAATGAATCTCCATGTATAGCGTGAACTCTTCCTGGTTCAACTACTACTAAATCATCTGGCTCTATTTCTTTATTAATTAAGAAATTCTCAATTAATCCTTTATTAATTACATTTTGTAATTCAACAGAATTTTTAACATTGACACCAAGTGTTACTGATTTCGCCTTTGTCTCGGGTAAAATGTACCAGCATTCAAATTTTCCTAATGAATTATGCTTCTTCAATGCATAATTATCATTTGGGTGAACCTGAATACTTAAATTTTCTTTAGCTGAAATAAGCTTTAATAAAAGTGGAAATTCCTTATCAGGATAATCTCCAAATAATTCAGGATGCTTATTCCATAAATGTCTTAATGTTTCACCCTTATATTTTCCATTTGAAATAATTGATGATTTGTTTTTATATCCAGATACTATCCAAGCCTCACCTGTGCCATCTGGACAATCATAAATTTTATTTAATTCATTTCCTGCCCAAGGCTTAATCTCAAAATAAGGCTTTAAAAATAATATCATTTTGCTTCCTCGCTCTTAAATACAGTTCTTAATGCAGTATGCCATATTATTCTTATATCTAACCATAAGCTTCTCTTTACGCAATAATATAATTCCATCTTAATTCTCTTATCATATTCAATATCGCTTCTACCATGACTTGCCCAGTAACCAGTTAATCCTGGTTTAACCTTGAATAATAATTCTTTGTTCTCATGATATAGCTCTACCTCGTCTGCAACAATAGGTCTCCAGCCAACGATAGACATGTTACCAATTAGAATGTTAATTAGTTGTGGTAATTCATCTAATGATGTCTTTCTTAAGAATTTACCAAATTTAGTAACTCTTGGATCGTTAGTAACCTTGAAATCTCTCTTGTATTCAGCTAATTGTTCTGGAGTGAATATTTCTTCGATTGGTCTTGGATCATTCTTCATTGTTCTAAATTTCCAAACCTTAAATTCTTTACCACCCTTACCAAATCTTTTGTGTCCAAAGATAGGTGTTGATTTTACTGAGAATGGGATGATAATCATTAACAATATAAATAACCATGATAATAATACTAACGCAATAAATGATAATAATATATCAAATACTCGCTTTATAAATGCAAAAATAGGCTTTCTTTTGTACAAAGAAATGTCATAAGTCATATTTAAACTTTCTTGTACAGATTTACGTGACTTTAATTCTTTATCCATTATAATAAATCCTCCTTAAAAAATTAAATTAAACAAATAAAGAATTCTATAATCTATATACCAATGATAATCTTGAAATATTCATTCTTTTTACCAATGTGGCATTAATAAATACAATTCTATTTTTAATTTCAATCTTCGCATTTTCAATAATGCTTGAAATAGCTCTAACAACAATTGTAGTGTTGATATGCAAATTACTAATAAAATCAATTGAAATACTTAATACTTCATTTTCAAAATTAACAGCAAATAAAAATATATCACTCTTATCTAGAAATATTTCTTGTGCTCTTTCTATATTAACAACTGTTAAATAAAATAATCTTTCAATAAATGTGAAAGGTCCATTTAAACCAAGACCTAATTTATGCATTAAAGCAACACCAAATGGTACTGTTGTTGAAATAATAAATGTGTATAAAATATTTCTTATTTTCTTAGAGAAAAGGGCTAATAAAAGAACGACAATAATAATTAATATTACTATCATCAAATTATTCTTTAAAAATGAACTAAAATAATTAATCATTATTAATTTGCCCCCCTTCTAAAATATTATGTATTATACATAATATCCCATTATACGATACTATTTTACCACAAAAATTCAAAAATGGGCAAAATAGTTAATTTTATTATAAATAATAAAAAAATAAAAAAGCAATAAATGGAAATTAATCCAAATATTGCTTCTTTTATTAATTGAAGAAATGATTTTCTAGCATTAAGCATAAACAATGATAAATTGGTAAATGAAGCTCTTGAATCATAAATGTTTCATTTGATGGAGCTATTATTGTAACATCTGCGATATTTTTTAATAAACCCCCGTTTTTTCCAGTTAAACCAATAATTTTCATGCCTTTAGCCTTTGCTGCAACACAAGCATTTATTATATTTTTCGAATTGCCTGAGGTTGTTATTGCAAGGAATACATCACCCTCATTACCATATCCCATAACCTGTTGGGCATATGCTAATAAACCACCATTTTCTACATCATTTGTAAATGCTGTATTTAATGCTTGATGATTATCTAATGCAATGGCAGGAAGACCAGCTTGAAGCTTATCACCTAGCTCTTTACCAATTTGTGGATCAATATCACACATCTTCTTCTTTATATCATCATTTAATGGTCTTTTAGATATGAATCCTTTCATTAGCTCGCCAACGATGTGCTCACTATCACTACATGAACCACCATTACCAGCAATTAAAAGCTTATGTCCACTTTCGTAACTTTTCTCTAATATTTTATAAGCTTCTAAAATTGATTCCTTACAGCTCTCTAATACTGGATATCTTTTTATTAAATCATTTACATTATATTCCATCATAATTATCAATCCTTTTATTTAATAATCTTATTAATTATGCTTAATAAGCTTTCATCATTAATATCAGCCTTAATTTCGTTTCCTATTAGGCCTGTCTTACATCCAGCATTAATTCCACATTGAACATCATTTTTACCATCACCAATCATCCATGATTCTGATAAATCAATATTATATTCTTTTGCTGCCTGTAATATTAAACCTGGCTTTGGCTTTCTACAATCACAATTAATCTTATATTCAATTCTTTCTCCCGCAAAGCCTTTATCTGGATGATGAGGACAATAATATAATGCATCAATGTAGGCACCATCGTTACCTAATAATGTTTGCATTTTATTGTGAATTTCATCTAATTCTTCTAATGTTACTTCTCCTCTAGCGATAACTGGCTGATTTGTAATAACTATACAAAGATAATCTGAATGATTAATCTTTTTAATTGCTTCTGTAACACCATCAATTAATTCAAATTGATTAATATCTCTTAAAAAGCCTACATATTTATTAATTGTTCCATCTCTATCAAGGAAGATTGCTTTTTGCTTATTACATAGATTTCTTCTTTTTACGATTCCTTTTTTAACATCCTCGCATACTGAATAATATCTATCTGGTGTTCCCATATCCTTTACATATTCAGGAGAATCATAAACAAACATTTTTCCAGTATTAGCTAATGGTTTTAATAGTTGTCTATCTAGATCAACCTTTGGTGTATTAATTACATCATCTAATACCTTTGGAGATAATACATGAATACCTGCATTAACTCTATTCTTATAATAAGTAGGTCTTTCATCTTCCTTAGCTAACCATTTTAATACAGACTTATTTTCATCTGCGATAATTAATCCACTATCATATGGATGTGAATTTGGATGTGTAAATAATGTTACTAAGCCACCCTTTTCCTTATGATAATTAACAAATCTATTAAAATCTATATCAAATATAGCATCTGCGTTTATTAATAAAAAATCTTCAGTAAGCTTATCTTTTATTTTAAATAACGCACCAGCATTACCTAATGGTTCTACTTCGTTATAATATTCAATATTTACACCAAATTTTTTTCCATCACCAAAATAGTCCATTATAATGCTTCCTAAGTGACTAACTGTAATAATAATATCAGTAAAGCCTTGGCTTCTTAAGCATTCTATCTCTGTTTCAAGAACAGGTCTATCATTAATTTTTATCATTGGCTTTGGAATATCAGAGGCAACACTTGAAATACGTGTTCCTTTGCCACCGGCCATAATAACAACTTTCATATTATTTTGCTCTCTTTTCATATACTTCTGGAGAATAATGAATTACTCTTGTTCCAGAATTCTCAAATTTAAATGGTACTTCCATTAATTCCTTTAATGCTTCTTTTACAGCATCTTGCTTATCTTGCTCTACATAGAATAATAGGAATCCTCCTCCACCAGCACCTAAAAGCTTTCCACCTAATGCACCAGCCTGAATACCCTTTTCATATAATTCATCAATTGAGCCTGAAGATACTTGAGATCCTGTTTGTCTCTTTAATCTCCATGTTTTATCTAATAATCTACCAAAATCGTTTAAATCACGTTTTGGATTTTCTAATACATCTTGTGCTTCATCAACAAGCTTTAGCATTTCATTTAATTGAGCCTTCTTTTCTTCTAATGTTTGTTTTGTAGAAGATTGAATCTCAGAGCTAAATCTTGTAAATCCTGTAAAGAATAATAATAAATTATTATTTAATGCTTCTTTTCTTTCAGCAGAAATAATGATTGGATTAACATGATAATTATTATCTTTAAAATCAATTCTATTAAAACCACCAAATGATGCAGCTATTTGATCTTGCCATCCGCCTGCTTCATTGCATAATTCTCTTTCAAGCTTAATAGCTTCAGAAGCTAATTCCTTCTTTGAACGATATTGTCCCTTTAAGCAATGGAATGCGTTTAATAAGCCAACTGCAAAAGATGATGATGTACCTAATCCTGTTCTTGCAGGTAAATCAGCGTCATATGCAATATGAAGCTCATGCATATCTAGCATTTTCATTGCATTTCTTACCATTGGGTGAACCATATCATCAATATTGTTTATTCTTTCCATTTTTGAATATATTAATTCTGTTGAATAATCAAAAAATCTTGGTAAATGTCTTACTGTAACGTATACATATTTATCAAATGATGTAGAAATAACTGAACCATAGCCTGAATTGAAAAATTCTGGCATATCAGTTCCTCCTCCAAAGAAAGACATTCTAAATGGTGTTTTAGTAATAATCATTTTTGATTTCCTCCCACTAAATAATAATCTATTTTTCTTTTCTCTTTATAAATATTTTTAGTGCATCCTTCATTTCTTTTCTGAATAAAATAGCAACTAAAATTACATATACAACTAAATAAATAGCTCCACCAATATAAATATTAGGAACTAAATATAATAAATAATATGTTGAAATTATTAATATTAAAAATACTAAGTTCTTTATCCATTTAACTTTGTATTTAATTATTAAGAATAATTCTGTAATAATATACCAAATTGCGTTGGTTATTACTGTTGCTACTGAAATAGCAAACATTGATTTAAACGCAAAATATGCCGCAATATTAATAAGAATTGAAAATACTAGCATAGATAATGCCATAATTAAGAATAATAAAATATGCTTTAATTTCTTATAAATATTAGCTTTAATAGCTGTAATACTTGCAGATATTAAAATACCAGGTAATATTATTCTAAATATAGGTAATGATTCTACATAATTTTCTAGGAAGAATCCTACAAACCAATGTAGTGGATAATAAACAACTATTGCAAGGCTCATAAATACTATCAAATAAGTATTTAAGACTGAATAATTAGATTTAACATTTTCATCACTTGTTTTATTAAGTGTTGGGAATATAACCACTGATACAGCATTAATTGCTACTAATATTAATTGTACTAAAGAATAAGCAAATGCATAATTTGCAAAATCTATTTCATCAAACAAAATATTAACAAATTGCTGATCTACAATAAATAATACTTGAGTAATAAAATTACATATTAATAGGATAAATCCTACTTTATATAATCCTTTTAATTCTGCTTTATGCTTAGCAAATGGATCAAAATGACCAAATGTAATTTTTCTATATGTAATCATATACCAAAGCATTAATACAATATTAATACTTAAGAAAATTGTAGTATATAAATAATAGCTTGGCTTAAATCCATTAAAGAAATATAATGCTGCCAATACTCCTATTACTACTATTAATATGCTAGCCCTAATTACATTTCTTAAAGAAACAAGCTTGAATCTTTGAGTCGCTTGGCTTATTAGCTCATAATATGTTATAGCATTGTAAGCTAAAATATTTACACCAACAAATATTGCAGTAAATTTATATACACCTGGAAGGAAAAATAATCCTACTAGAATTGTAATTGCTGCTAATATTGTTTCGACTATATAGAAAAATCTTGTGAATACACCAAATTTAGATTTTTCTAATTCATCATATGTTGAACCTGCATATTTTAAATAAATACCATCACAAATACCAAAATGAAGAACACCAATATAGGAAGTATATAAAGTAAATGTTTTATAGCTAGAATAATCTACCTTATCCATTATTTTTGGAAGTAGAAAACCAGTTAAAACACCTGCAGCAAGAGAGATAATGTTACTAATTGCTACAATTATTATATTTCTAATTGCTATTCTTTTTTTGATTATTTCTTTAGTTTCATCAACCTTTTCTTCTTGCTCTACTTCTGTATTTTGCTCTAAATCTTCCATATTTCCTCTTTTATTTAACTATTATGTCAACAAGCTTTGATAAGTCTTCCTCACATTTATTATTAACTCTATTAAAGATTTCAATCATTTTATCATTAGATATTGTTCCATATGCTAATATCTTATTTTTAATATCATTTACATCATATGGATTAAATAATAATGTATCACTATAAAGCTCTTTTAAGCTCATAGCATTACTTGAAACAACTCTTGTTCCATATCTCATAGCCTCTAGTGGAGGTGAACCAAATCCTTCACATAATGATGTAAATATTAATGCGTTAGCATTTTTATATAAATATTCTAGATCTGCTTCTGATACATATCCTAAAGATATTACCTTTTCTTTATGCTTTAATCTATCATAAATACAGTTAGGTAATGCTCCTGTAACAATTGCTTGAGGGAATTGATCGTTTTCATCCCATATTTCATCTAATGCTTTTAAGCCTCTATAAGTATTTTTAGTATATCTGCTTGCAGATACGAATAAAAAATAATTAGTGTAATTAATGCTTGGGGCATCAGTTGAAGATAATAACTTTAATGGAGCATAAGATACTACTATTTTATCGCTATCAATTTTAAATTCTTTGATAATTTGTTCCTTACTATAATTTGAAATAGTAATAATTTTATTAGCTCTCTTAATATTTTTCTTTAGGTTTCTTTTTAAATAAAACTTAAATAATCCAGTAAATCTTAATATCTGCTTAACTGGATATTTTATGAATCTATTCTTTCCTGTATAATAATATTTCTCTTCTTTGTTAATCTTAGAGAATGTAGCTAGATTTAATTGAGCTAAATCATGAATTGTAAAATATAATTCACAGCTATTAGGTATTTTAATACTATTTTTAATTAGCTGATAAGGGAAATAAACTCTATCAAAATCTAATAATATTTTAGATACTGATTTCCAGAATGCTTTTGTTCCATATTTGAAATCAACATAAATGATATTACATTTAGAATCTAAAATAAATTGATCCATTTTTTCATCTTTTATTAATAGAATTGAAATATCATTACCATATTTCTTTAATATTTCGTTGAATACTTTTTTTCCATATTCATATAAACCAGAATAAAAATCTCTATTCTGAGTATATGAAAGATCATATAATATTTTCATATTTTATAAACTAATAATGCTTTTAAAGCAAAATTTCCCTTTCAAATATTAATAATATAAATTACATTTATATTTTATACCATATTTTTAAAAAAATTCATACTATAAATATTATTTAATATGAATTACACTTAATTACTGTATATAAAAATGAAAAAAGCCATATAGTTTTAAAACTATATAGCTTTCTTTTCTAGTATTCACAATTCTTTGGAGTTCTAGGATATGGAATAACATCTCTAATGTTTTCAACACCTGTTAAATACATAATTAATCTTTCAAATCCCATGCCAAATCCAGAGTGGATATTTCCACCATATCTTCTAGTATCTAAATACCAATCGATTGGTTCCTTATCAACATTTAATTCTTCCATTCTCTTTAATAGAACATCAAGGTTTTCTTCTCTTTGAGAACCACCCATTAGCTCTCCTGAGCCTGGAACTAATAAATCTACTGCAGCAACAGTCTTATTATCAGGGTTAACTTTCATATACCAAGCCTTGATATCCTTTGGCCAATCTGTAACAAATACAGGTCCATTGAAATGTTCTGTTAAGAACTTTTCATGCTCCTTAGCAATATCATCCTCGTATGATGGCTTGAATTCCCACTTAACATTTTGTTGTAGTAATAAATCAACTACATCATGGTGCTTAATTCTAGTGAAATGAGAAACTAATAGCTTTTCAAGTCTAGCCTTTAAGCCTTTTTCAATAAATTGATCACAGAAATTAATTTCATCGGCAGCATTTTCTAAAACATATTTTACAACATATTTTAGCATTTCTTCTTCGATATCCATTAAACCATTTAAATCACAGAATGCCATTTCTGGTTCAATCATCCAGAATTCATTAGCATGTGTCTTTGTATTAGAATTTTCTGTTCTAAATGTAGGTCCGAATGTATAAATATCTGAGAATGCCATAGCAAATGTTTCACCCTGTAATTGGCCAGAGCCTGTAATAAATGCTTGCTTACCAAATAGGTCAGCACCGAAATCTACTTTTCCGTCCTCACCCTTAGGTAGGTTATTAACATCTAATGTAGTAACCTTAAACATTTGATCTGATCCTTCACAGTCAGCACATGTAATTAATGGTGTATGTACATATAAATAGCCATTAGATTGGAAATATGAATGAACTGCCATTGCAGCAACACTTCTTATTCTAAATACGGCATTAAACATATTAGTTCTAGCGCGTAGGTGTGCATTATCTCTTAAAAATTCTAATGTATGTCTCTTTGGCTGAATAGGATAGTTCTCTGGACAATCTCCAAGCATAACTACCTTCTTTGCTTTCATTTCTAATGGTTGTTTTGCATTTGGTGTTAATTCAATATCACCAACAACCATAACACTCATACCTACTCTAAATTTTGATACTTCTTCAAAATTATCAATTCTTGTTGGCTCATAAACAACTTGTAAATTTAGGATAGTTGATCCATCATTTACATTTAAGAATCCAAATTGTGATTGGCTTCTATTTGTTCTAACCCAACCATATACTGTAGCTTCTCTTGCTACTTTTTCTTCAAATAGCTTTTTAATTCTATCTCTTTTCATTTTAAAAACCTCCATTAATTTTTTCTAATTCTTCATTATATTTTTTAGGCTCCTTAAGCACTATAATTTGTGCATTAGGATATTTCTTGTTAATCTTTTTAATAGCCTTTTTAGCTTCACCACTACCACTATATAATATAAATTTAATATTTTTATTATCTAGATTTGTTTTAGCTAATACAGTATTTATTGGACAAGAAAATTTTCCATTCCATATAGGTGATCCTATACATATTTCATCATAATTTGAAATATCATTATTATAATCAATAAGCTTAGCTTTAGCTCCGATTCCAGCTAAAAAGCCACCTTTAAATATATTCCAAAAATTATTTTTCTTTAATGATTTAGCATTTACTTTTCTTAAATCATATCCTAATTCTTTCATTTTATCTGCGATAATATCACCATTACCACTCAATGAATAATATATAAATAATTTCAATATATTCACCACCTAAAATAAAAAAGTCCTTAAAGATAAACTTTAAGGACGAATTATCGCGGTACCACCTTAATTCTGTAAAATGAATTACAGCACTCAATTACACCTTTAACGCAGGAATACGGATGGTTCTACTTAATTTCTTCCATCTCTTGGGGATGTTCTCCATCAAATTCCACTAATCTAATTTCACCATCATAGATCTCTCTTGAAGCTTCTATTTGATATCGTTCCCTTCAACGATTTACAAGACTATTATATACCAAATAAATAATAATTCAATAAAGAAAATTAATAAATATATTAGTTATTATCTTTAGAATATAATGCATATAAAATTATGCTACCTACTAAATCTAGACAGAAAATAAAATTAAACACTAACGCGAATATAGCTAATACATTTGGCTTTATTTCTCTTTGTTTCATCTTATGAATAATATAAGCTACTGAATGAATTCCTGATGATACCATATATACATATGTTAAGAACCAGCTAATTATTAAAACAAAAGGAATTCCTAACATTAAAAATGGATTTAGCATTCCTGCAATTAATAAAAATATAATAAAGAAATTAATACAATACCAAGGAATATGTATTAATTTAATAATAAAAGTCATCTTTAAAGGATTAACACTATCCTTAAATATTTCTATTATTCCAAATATTATATTAACTATATAGAATGGTAAAAATACAAATAATCCTATTAAAAATATTAATAAAAATACATATATTGCAGGACTATCTACATTAATCATGACAAGTATTCCAGCAATAAGTGCTGAAATACCTAATATATACATTAAAATTGTTTGAATAATTAAAAAAATCTTGTTAACTTTCATATAATCACCAAGTTTCCATAAATTATTATACAATAATATAATATTTCTGTTAATTTATAATTTGATTTTATCTATTTTAAATAGTAAAATTAAAACATAAGGACGGTATTTAATATGTGTATATTTTGTGAAATAATTAAAGGAAATATTCCTTCTAAGAAAATTTATGAGGATGATAATACATTAGCTATATTAGATATATCTCAAGCTACTAAGGGTCATACATTAATATTACCAAAAAAGCATTATGCTAATATGCTAGAAATAGATGATAATGATTTAAAAAATGTTATTTCTACTGCTAAAAAGGTAACTAACATGATTAATACTGCCTACAAGCCTCTAGGCTTCAATATTTTAAATAATTGTGGTGAGGCTGCAGGACAAACAGTAATGCATTATCATGTGCATGTTATCCCTAGATATGCTGATGATAAGCTAGTATTAAAGTTTGAAGATAATTCTAATAAATTTGATTTAGATCAAATCGCAAAGGATATAACAAAGTAAAAAGGTTGGATAATCCAACCTTTTATTTTGCTTCAATGTGTTTAGCTTTAACCTTAACACTATCTTTATAAAATTCTGTTTTATATGATGTTTTTTCAATGATTTTATCACATAGCATTAAGCATTGAGGTAATGCAAAAATAATCATTAATACTGATATTAAGCAGCCTCTAGATAGTAATAAACCTAAATCTGAAATAATTGATACCTTTGATACTAAACCAATTATTAATGTAGCAATTACTAAAATAGATCCTGAAGTTAATATAGTTGTTATACTAGATGTCATTGCTTCTCTCATTGCATCCTTTTCATTCATATATTTTCTATTTTGAATATAATTATTTGTTAATAAAATACCATAATCAATTGTTGCACCCATTTGAACACACATTACAACGATATAGCAAATGAAGAATGTATCATTTCCAAGCATTGTAGAAATACCCATTGTAATCCAAATTGCACCTTGAATTAATATTGTTAATAAAATAGGAACAAAGAATGACTTAAATGTTATTGCGATAATTAATAAAATTGAAATGAATGAAATTAGATTAACTAATATAATATCATTATTAAATACATCTTTAATTTGAGAATATACAAATGTTTCAGAAACTACTTGAATTCCAGTATATTTATCATATAAATTGTTAGTTATTTCATTAATTGCTGCAAATGAATCATTACCTGATTTGGGCATATCTAAATTAAATATTAATCTTACATAATTATCTGATTCAAAATTATTAAATGCTAAATAATTTGTAACAAATTTATCATTCATATTATTAACATATGCTTCATTTGTGTAATAAGATGAATTAGCTAATGTATAAAATAATAGTTGATTTGTAACATCATTTGTAAATAATTGATTTAATGTATTTTCATCAATTCCATAATTATATAATACATATTCTTTTGTTAATATTTCATCTCTTGCAGGAATTTCTGCATATTTAGAATTAATTACTGCTTGCATTGAAATACCATATGCTGATGCAATGTTTTTAATTGATACTGCTTGAATTATTAAATAATTAGGCATTGTTTCATTATTATTTAATAATAGCTTTGCAGTATCTGCTGTAATAAATGGATAAGTTGAAGTAATTGCTTCTAAATTTAATTCAGATACAATCTTTTTATATTTTGTATATGTTTCTTTTACAATTAAATCATTAATATCTAATAATCCATCTTCTACTGCATTACAGTATGTTTTCATTGCAGCAACTGTAGTTTCATTTACACTACCATCTTCATTAAATACATGATTTTCAACTAAGCTATTATAATTATCATTAATAGTTGCTTGAACATTATTAAATGCATTAACAACATATTCATTATCTACTATGAACTTTAATACCTCATATGTAGTCATCTTTTCGTTTGCTGAAGCATTATATACATTACTTACTTTATCTAATGAAATTGAATTAGCTGCTGCAAATTCTTCTGCAGTAAGCTTTGTATTATATACATAATTTAATTTATTAACTAATGCTTGAGATGCATCAGTTATTTTTTTAGCACCTTCATTTTTAGATGCATATTCAATAACATCATATACATTTGCAGCTAAAATTCCATCATTATTTTCCTTTGCTAAGCCTTCAGCTGCCATATAAGAATATAATACTTCAATACCTCTTACATTAGCATTATAGGTATTTTCATCTAAATATCTTTTAGCAAATTCTTCTGCAGTTAAATTATAATATACACCATATGTGCTATAGCCTTGAGCTGATGAAATTACATTTTTACCATTATATTTATAATTTTTTAAGTAATTTATTATTTCTTTTTCTGATTGTTCCAAGCCACTTCTTCCATCTGAATCCTTTGGTAATAATACGACTAATGTATTTTGTGTTCCAAATTCATCAGTAATCTTTTTATCATCTACATTAACACTAGCATTTTTATCTGTAGATGCTTCTAGTGTGAAGCTATATTCACTATTGAAATTAAATGCTGCGCCTACAACAATTAATGCGATTAATAAAACTGGAATAGCTATTTTGGTTTTTGATTGGAAATTAGAAATTGAATATACTTTCTTTCCATTCTTTTCTTTCTTTTCATTATGATTCTTAATAGCATTTAAGATAATCTTATCTAATGGCTTATGATGTGTTTTTACTAATAATTTATCACATAATAGTAATAAGCCAGGCATAAATAAGAATACAGATAATAAGCTAATTAAAATACCTTTTGCTAATACTAATCCAACATCAAATCCAATTGAGAAGCTCATAAACATTAGTGCAACTAAACCAGCAATTGTTGTTATAGATGATGCTGAAACAGGAGCAAATGATCTAGCTAAGGCATTAGCCATAGCTTCATTATTATTTAATCCTTTTTCCTTTTCTTCTCTATAAGCGTGTAATAATACGATTGCATAATCCATTGATAATGCTAATTGCATTACTGCTGCAATACTCTTTGTAATGAATGACATTGAGTTTCCAATATATGGGATATAGTTTAACAAAATGTTGCTTCCTAAGTTAATTAATATTGCACCACCTGCAATTAATAAGAACAATACAGGCTCAAACCATGATGTTGATGTTACAGCTAAAATAATAAATACAACAGTGATAACTACAATTAATATGATTATCATATCTCTTTCCATCGCATTAGTTAAATATTCAGATTCAACTGAACCACCATTTAATGAAATTGTATATTCATTTAATGTATCTCTAATATTATCTAATGTATCATAAGATGCTGTATCAAAATTACCAGTAGTTAAGAATACCTTATATAATGCATCCTTTGTATCTACATTATAATATTCGCCATCTTCCTCTTTACTAGCGAATACTACTGATGAAACACCATCAACGTCTTCGATTTTATCTTTTATTTTTAATGCATCATCGTATGATACATTTGTAACTAAAACCTGACATTGACCAATTGTTCCAAATTCATCTTCCATTTTAGTTAACGCAACTGTAGATGTTGATTTTGAATCTAGGTATTTCATTAAATTATAATTAATATTTACCTGAGTCATCAAAAAGCATGATAAACAAACTAATAATACAAATAATCCTAAAAGCCAGTATCTTGCTTTAACAATAAAATTACTAATCTTCTTCATAATTAATCCTCCTATACACTAGTCAATTTAGTAATACAAGTGTATTATTATCTTGACACGTATATGATTTTAAATTAAAATAAAATTAAATCAAGATTAGCAAATAATACTGATTTAAACAGATGTAAATATAATTATACAAAAGAAAGAAAGTGTATTATTAATGGATTATAAAGAGGATTTAAGAATTCAAAAAACAAGAAGAGATTTAAGAAATGCCATTATTGAATTAATAAAGGAAAAGCCTATTGAAAAAATATCAGTAACTGAAATATGTGATAAAGCTATGGTTAATAGAATGACATTTTATAAATATTATGAGGATAAATTTACATTATTAGATGATACTGTAAATGAAATAAAGGATAATATTGAAGCAAAGGCACCAAATCCAGACTATATTACTACTATTGAAGAGGCTTCTGGTTTCTTTGCAAAATTAATTAAAATAGTCTTAGATTTTTTAGAAGGTAATAAAGATTTAATTATTGCAGTTCAAAAGAATGGTGACTATAAATTATTAGATATTATTACTTATATATCTGAATCTGCAATAACTGAGCTATTAACACAAATAGATAAAATAAGACCATTAAAATATTCAATTCCTTTAACATCTTCTTTTATATATGGAGGTTGTGTATCAACTATTGGATATTGGATTAATCATCCTGAAGCTATTGATACAAATCAATTAATGACCTTAATTGAAGATATTAAAAATAATTTATTCTCATTAGATTTCTTATTTAAAAAATAAAAGGGATAAGCGTTTAAACGCTTATCCCTTTTAATTATCTTCATCTATAAATGATATCTTAGGTTTAGATGGATTAATATATGCTTTTATTAATTGAATTCTTAACATACTATAATATTTATATAATAGCGGATTAACATATTCCTTCCACTTCTCATATTGATTATCATACATATATTTTCTTAATGCTGATGCATTAATTTTAATGTCATTTCTATCTACTTTTACAAATGACATTTTATTTTTTATTTCATCCCTAAACCATTTTTCGCATTTGTCTTCAATTCCATAGATCATGCAATCAGGCTCAAAGCCTAGATTTTTGGCACTATCTATTACATAATCTCCCCAACCAAAGACATTTCCTATTCCTAAATCAGGAAGGGGTGCTATTTTGATTTTATCATTATAAATTAATTCTAGCATTGTTCTTCTTGTTTCATAATCAAATGGATTTTCTTCTGTTCCTGATTTATCAGAAGATCCAATAAATATTAATACTTCTTCGCACATTTCTAATGCTTGATTAATTATATATTCATGTCCACTATGAAGCATTTGAAATCTACCTAGAATTAATCCTTTTTTGTATTTTTTCATTACTAATTTTCCTTTACATATTTAGGCATTAATTGTAATTTATGTAAATTAATTCTATTTAAATAATCTATTCTTTCTTTAATTTTTTGATCTTCACATACACCAGTTCTAATATATTTATCTAAAACTTCATATGTAAATCCTAGCTTTTCCTCATCTGATTTTCCAGACATTCCGTCCTCTGGAATCTTGTTTACAATAAAATCAGGAAGACCTAATTCACGGCCTAAGGCTCTTACTTCTGTTTTTGTAAAATCAGAAATAGGTGAGAAATCTCCGGCAGCATCTCCAAATTTAGTTGAATATCCTACCCAATCCTCTGATAAATTACATGTATTACATACTCTACCACCAACTATCGCAGAAATACCATATAAGGTAGTCATTCTTATTCTTGCTGGAGTATTTGTCTTATATACATCATATGTATTTGGATCTAAATCCATTTCTTTACCTATTATTTCTCTTAAGCTATTAACAGGCTCTTCAATATTTATAACAAAATGTTTAATTCCTAATAAATTAACTACAGCATTTGATACATCTATATCATGCTGAATTCCTTTAGGCATTAATACACCTATTACATTTTCTTTACCTAATGCTTTAACTAATAATGTGGCACATACTGATGAATCAGCTCCACCAGAAATACCAACAATAGCTTTACAGCCTTTACCATTTTCTTCAAAATATTTTCTTATCCAATTAATTACTTTTTCACTCTCAGACATAAAAATACTCCTAACCTAACATATTATTTATACATGCAAATAATGCAGATACGCTTATCATATCAGCAAAAATTGAAATACCTAATGAAACAGCACATATAATTAGTGTAGGTTTAAATTTATAAATAACACCTAATCTTAAACCAAATGATGAAACTATAATAGTAGCACTAAAGAAAATGATACTAAAAATAGAAACTCCCACACCACTAATTGCGTTAAAGATATTGTTATTTGTTGATATTATCATTAATACTTGAAGTGTAAAAACCAATAATGAAATAGATACTATCGCAAATATTAATAATAATCTAATATTTTTTGGTTTTTTATTAGCCTTTTGATCAACTGAATTATCTGTGTTGATAGACTCTTCTTTAATTTCTGTAGCCTCTTGTTCTTCTAATTCTTGAATTTCTTTCTCGTTAATTTCTGTCATGTTTTTCACCTCTCCAATTTTTATACATTATAGCATATTATTATATCTTATGCAAAAATACTACTTATTATAAAAATGCTTAAGTTCCTTTTTTAATAAATAATTGTTATTTATAACTTTAATATTATTCCAATGAGATGGTCTTAGATTTATATATTCATTATACATAAATCTTTCATCCATTAATATAGCAACACCTCTATCAGAATAATCTCTTATTACTCTACCTACTGCTTGAATTACCTTAGTAAATCCTGGATATGTATAAGCATAATTAAATCCATTTGAATATGTATTTTCATAATATTCCTTTAATAAATTATTCTCATCACATATTAATGGTAAGCCTACACCTACAACAATTACTCCGCTTAGGGCATCACCAATATAATCAATTCCTTCACTAAATACACCTCCCATAACAAAGAATCCAACCTTTGTGTTTGTTGTAGTTTTAAATTTAGTTATAATTTCATTCTTTTCTAATTCATTTAAATTATTCTTTTGAACTACTATTTCATATTCAGGATCAATTATTTGATCTAATACCATATTCATATATTGGTATGAAGGGAAAAATACAATATAATTTCCTTCCTTGGCTGATGTGATAGATTCTATTGTTTCAATAATTGTATCAATTGAATCTATTCTATTTTTATATTTTGTTGAAACATAATTATTAATAATAATATCTAAATTATTAGAATCAAAAGGAGATTTTAATTCTAAATATTTTCCTTCTCCTCTTGTTAATAGATTTGCGTGGTATTCAATTGGATATAATGTTGCTGAAAAGAATACAACACCATGAACTGATTCATTTATTGTTTCTAATAAGAATTTAGATGCATCTAGACAAAAATAATTAATATAGATTTTATCATCTACAAGCTTAATAATCGTTCTATGCTCTAAAGAATATATTTCTGAAATATTTAAGAAATCCATTAGCTTAAAATATGCTTCTAATGCGATATCTTTATCTTTCATTTTTTTATTTTCTTCAAATATTTGATCACATTTTTGGAATATACTTCTAATTATTACATTTAGATCTCTATTCATGTTTTCTTCTACAAATGTAGTTTTTTCATTTAAATAATCTCTATATGAATCTAATATTTCTAATGCTTTATTACAATCATTTCTAATTGAAGGCTTAAATCCATTTAGCTTAGCTCTTAATATTCTAATATCTAATTCTGAAATAGATGCTGAATACATTTCTCTGCTTCTATCAATTAAATTATGTGCCTCATCTACTAATAGCTTTGGTTTATAGCTATCATCCTCGAAATATCTAATTAATCTAGCTGCAGGATCAAAGGCATAATTATAATCTGCAATAATAATATCTGCAAAATATGATAAATATAAGCTAAATTCAAATGCACACATCTTATATTTATTAGTTATTTCTAATATTGCATCCTCAGTAAAAATATCATATTTATCAAATATTTCTCTAGTTGCCTGATTTAGCTTAGAGAAATAATCTTTTGTAAATGGACATTCATCAGGATTACAATGATTCATATGAGAATTACAGATTTTCTTTTTAGCTGTAATATCTATTACTTTTATTTTTAAACCCTTTTTTTGTAATATTTTCATCGCATCTAATGGCGCATTTTTACCACTACCCTTGGCAGTTAGATAAAATAGCTTGTCATCCTCTTTTAAGGTTTTTAATGCTGAAAATATTGTAGCCATTGTTTTACCAATTCCTGTTGGAGCTATACAATATAATATTTCATTATCAGATAATGCTTTATATGTAGCCTTCATTAGGCTTCTTTGACCTGGTCTTTCAGATTCAAATGGGAATTCAATGCTTTGGATTGTTTTCTCTCTATTCTTATTGCTTTCATCTAGCATATTTAGCCATGAGATATATGATGTTAGGGTATCTAATGTAAAATCTTCTAATTCGTCAATATTAGCAACCATATCAAATGATTTAATATCATAATCTATTACACTTATGTATGTTAATCTAATATTAATAACATCCATATTATTTTCTATTGCGTATAAATATGCATAAATTTTGGCTTGAGCTAAATGCTCCTTATGATATTCAATTGTTATTTCATCTAATTCCTTAGTTGTAGATTTTATTTCTTCTATTACAATGACTCCATCCTCGTTTAATACTCCATCAATGTAGCCATCTAATAAATAATCATTTCCTAGGCAAGATATTTCTCTTTTTATATAATATTCTGCCTTATCTAATTCAGTATATTGTGACTGAATGAATTCATGAGCGCGAGTTCCAGCCATAAGGTCATGATTAGAAAAAAATTCAGTAGTTAAATCACCACTTTGGTGTATAAAATATGCAAGATCTCTTACACCTATTTTCTTCATATCATCACCTCATTTCTAAATATATTTCGTTAATAGTATAATTGGAAAAAGGCTTATTTTCAATATTTCTAAAATTATTTATTATAATTTTATTTATATATGCTAAGACAAAAAGAAAAAGCTATAAATTGCGAGAACTTATAGCTTTTAATATTTTATTTTAGAAACCTACACAGTTACCCTTTAATGTAGCACCAGAAATATCGTTCTTACCATTCTTTGAAGTACAGCTATCAATAATAGCTTTACCGAATGTTACCTTATATCCTAATGCAGAAGGTGTACCAGATGCTGGCCAATTGAAGTTCTTCTTCTTATTAGAATCACCTGTACAATTAGTCATTGTTACAACACCTGATTGGTTGTTTCTATCGAAACCATTTGCATAATTACCTTTTGCAGTACAATTTGTTAATTTATGATTTAATGGATCTAAGTGAGCTGCTTGACCAGAAGTCTTGTTGTCTACACCACCCATTTTGAAGCCGTTACCATCACCATAAATACCATCACAATATCCATTGTAATTAGCTTGGCAATTAACTAGAGTTACTGCACCATGAGCTGCATAACAATCCCAACCATCATCAGAATTATATTCTGCAACACATCCTTCAAAATAGTTACCTGTTCCTGAATGTAACTTACATGCGAATCCATCAGCATTTTCTCCCTTAGAATCTGCATTATAAGTTGAATAACAATTATAGAACTTATTGTTAGCTCCACCATTACAAATTTGGAAACCTGCATCATGATTTCTTGTTGCAGTTACATTTCTGAAAGTATTATTAGAACCTTCCATGTAAATACCATTATCAGATGCATTCTTAACAGTTATATATTCAACAGTTGAACCAGAACCATTGAATGTTAAACCACGTCCGTTAGATCCAGAAGTTTGAGAGAAATCGATTGTACCATTGTTAACACCTTTAATATTAACTCCTGAAGGAACCTTAACAGAACCAGATTTAACTGTACCATCAATTATAATAGTGTATCCAGATTTAGCTTGTGAAATAGCGCTTGATAATGATGTTCCACCATTTTTAACAGTAATAGTCTTTCCTGAAGTTGTGCTTGAAGAGCTTCCTGAAGATGATGATCCACTTGATGAAGATCCACTTGAAGAGCTTCCTGAAGATGATGAACCGCTTGATGAAGATCCACCTGAAAGCCAACCAGCATTTGAACCAAAGCTATTTAAATCCCAGCCATTTGATTCGCTCTTATAAGATTTTGAATTAGTATCAAAATATCTATTCATAATCTTTGTTCTATCGCCATATTCAGAAGATTTCTTTGAATCACTCATAATATATGACTTACCAGAAATACCTAAATTAGAAGCTGTCTTTGAATCCATTTTCCAACCGATATCTGTAACATCATAACTTGTTGAAATTTGTGATCCATACCAAACATTCTTAACATTTGAAATAGAACAATTGATATAAGCTACTTGATTATAATATCCTGAAGACCAAGGTGTACGTGCAAGATATGTTTGATTTCTACTATCTGCCTCAACAGAACAATTTAAGAATACAACACCCTTTGAAGCTGTTGATGTAACACTCATTCTTGGAGCACAGATATATGATTGATGATATGAAGTATTTGAATCATAAATAGACTTAATCTTGCAATTTTCAAATAAAGCTACACGACCAGTGCTTTCTGACCAAATGAAATCAACATCGCCCTCAACATAACACTTATAGAACCAGCACTTGCTGCTTGTTCTAATTGTATCTTGATGAGATTTGAATGAACAGTTGTAAGCAGATAATGTACCAGTTGAATCAAATCCGATAGCTTCTGCTTGTGTTTCAGTTGCAGTTGAAGATGGACGTACAAATGTGTTTTGTAAAGTAATATTTTCTAATATTAAATTACCAGAACCTTCAAATTCAAATAAACATCTAGCTTTTTGAGTAGTATTTGCTTGTGATAACTTCTTTAAAGTTTGTGAATTTGAAGAAGAAATTACTACTTTAGAACCATATGAAGATGTTGTTTGACCTTGAATTTTTACTGTACCACTACCATTGTAATAAAGACATTCATTATAAGTGCCTTCACCAAGCTTAATTGTATAATTGCCTGATTTTGTAGCTGCATTTAATGCTGCTTGAATAGTAGAATACTTAGTACCATTTAAAGTAACACTCTTACCTGAAACAGTTGTTGTAGTTGAGCTTCCTGAAGTAGATGATGAGCTTGAACCACTTGAACTTGAGCTTCCTGAGCTTGATGATGAGCTTGAGCTACCATCCTGTGAATCTACTTGAATCTTATATAGATTAATATTACTATTTGATGAATATAAGAATACATAGCCACTTCCACCAGTATAATCATAGCTCTTTGTTGCTGCTGAAGTAGATGCTGAAATGCTACCTAATTGAGATCCTGAAGAATTAGCAACAACTAATGTTCTACTTGCTGATGCATCTAAAGTAACTTTAATAGTTGACTTTCCTTGAACAGGAACCTTAACACTACGATAGCTTGTAGATCCTCCTCCACCAAGTGCTAGACAGTAAGTATAGCTTGTACTATCTACTTTTACAGTGTTTGCTTTAACTTGCATAGTCTTGGAAGAATTTGCAGTTAAAGTTAAGTTGTCAACAGTTGTAGTTGACTTGATTGTTCCTAGATTTTTAAATTGTGAATTTTTAAAATTCCAAGAAGTAGATGAAGCACCATTTGCGTTTACGGCAGAAAAAAAGCATACTGCTGCAACTAAACTAGCTGCTCCAACAAAAATTTTCTTAATTATATTCACTTTATTCTCCCCTTTCGTAATATCGAAATAAAATTAAGACACCAAAAGTATAACACACAAAGGTACTCTTGTAAACGCTTTCCTCTAACTTTTTTCTGATTTTGTGTAATTTTTTATAATTTTTTATTATTGTGTGTAATATTTCTTACATTTAAGTGTCTTTTGGAAAAATTACTACAAAATATTGTGTTATTTTTTTCATAAATTTTCATAAAAACAAAAGAAAAAGGTGAGCCTCATAGACTCACCATATATTCTTCTTATTGTTTAAAATGTTTAACAATGAAATATATAATTACACCAATAACAATTGCGATAAGTAAAACAAAGAATATGTTCATTACAACATCAAATGTCTCCATTTTTCTAAGGTCATCATTTCCCTTACCACAGCTTACTAATAATAATGATAACATTGAAATTAAACTAAAAGTGAATAATTTATAGTTCTTCTTCATAATACTATTCCTCCACTTTTTCTTCATTTTCTGTTATTTCAACTTTTTCCTCATTATTATCATTAGTATCGTTTGGTTCTTCATCATCCTTATCTACTATTGCAATATTTGCAATATATTCATTATCTCTAATCTTAACAAGAATTACACCCTGTGTATTTCTTCCTGAGATTGAAATATCAGATACATGCATACGAATTACAGTACCCTTATTAGTAGTAATAATTAAATCATTATCATCTGTTACTGCAGCTAGCATAACTAAATCACCATTCTTTTCAGTTACGTTAACTGTCTTAACACCAGATCCACCTCTTTGTTGTAGACGGTATTCAGAAGCTAAGCTTCTCTTACCATAGCCATGAGATGTAATAGCTAAAATTTGAGTTTCATCAGAAACTAGTGCTGAAGCACCTATAATCTTTTCATTAGATAATAGCATACCTCTAACGCCGGCACCACTTCTACCAATACATCTAACATCAGATTCTTTAAACTTAATTGCTTTACCATTAGATGCACCTAATATAATGTTATTATCACCTTTTGTTAGGAATACCTTAAATAATTCATCGTCCTCATCTAAATTAATAGCAATGATACCTGATGTTCTAATATTCTTGAAATCAGCAAGCTTTGTTCTCTTTGTAATACCTTTTTTAGTAACAAAGAATAAATAATAGCTTTCATCATCTAAGCTTGATACTGTAGCTAATGTTGCTAATTGCTCGCCTTCCTTGAATTCAAATACATTTACTAATGGTGTTCCCTTAGAAGTTCTTGTTCCTTCAGGAATTAAATATGTCTTTTGAGCATATACTCTACCTAAATTAGTAAAGAATAATAAATAATCATGGCTGAATGCTGGAACTAGCATAGATACATCATCATCTGAATGTGTCTTCATACCACTCATACCAGTACCACCACGGTGCTGTGCTTGATATTCAGATTGCTTCATTCTCTTAACATAGCCCTTGTTAGTAACTGTAACAATAACATTCTCTCTTGTAATTAAATCTTCATTAGAGATATTAATTTGAGTATCTAATGCTATTTCACTATGTCTAACATCATTATATTTATCTTTGATTTCAAGCATTTCCTTAATTAAGATTTCATTCTTCTTGTTGATATCTGCAAGGATTGATCTATATTCTTCTACTTCAGCCATTAAGAAGTTCTTTTCATCTACTAGCTTGTTGTAGTTCATACCAGATAATCTTTGAAGTCTCATGTCTAGGATAGCTTGAGCCTGAACATCATCTAAATTAAATCTTGTCATTAGCTTTTCTTTTTCAGTTCCATCCTTAGTATTTCTAATTAAATGGATAACCTCATCAATATTATCTTGAGCTATTAATAGACCCTCAATAATATGAATTCTATCTAAATCCTTCTTTAAATCATGTTCTGTTCTTCTAGTAATAACATCAATTTGGTGCTTAATATATACATCTAAGGCATCATGTAATGTTATAGCGATAGGTCTATTATCAACTAAGCATACCATGTTCATACCATAGCTTGATTGAAGCTGAGTATATTTATATAAGCTGTTTAATATTACCTCTGGAGTAACATCTCTTCTTAATTCAATAACAATACGTAAGCCTGCCATTGATGATTCATCTCTTAAATCAGTGATACCATCAATCATCTTATCTTTAGCAACCTGAGCAATACGCTCTAAAATTCTTTGTTTATTAATACCATAAGGTATTTCTGTAACAACAATTTCATGTTTACCATTATCAAGCTCATCGATATGAGCTTTACTTCTAATAATTATTGTACCATTACCTGTACAATATGCATTTCTAAGTCCTTCTCTACCAAGGATTAATCCTCCTGTAGGGAAATCTGGACCCTTAATATATTCCATTAAATCCTCAGAAGTTAATTCTGGGTTTCTAATTAATGCAACACATCCATCAATAACCTCACCTAGATTATGTGGTGGAATATTTGTAGCCATACCTACGGCAATACCTGTTGTACCATTAACTAATAGGTTAGGAATTCTTGCTGGTAATAGATTTGGCTCTATTTCAGTTGCATCATAGTTTTCAACAAAATTTACTGTATCCTTATCAATATCTCTTAGCATTTCCATAGCTATTTTTGATAATCTTGCTTCTGTATAACGCATTGCGGCAGCGCCATCACCATCAATATTACCAAAGTTACCATGACCATCAACTAGTGGATATCTATAGCTGAAATCCTGTGCCATTCTAACCATTGCTTCATAAATAGATGAATCACCATGTGGATGGTATTTACCCATTACGTCGCCGACAATTCTAGCTGATTTTTTATGCTGTACATTAGAGAAAACCTTTAATTCATTCATTCCATATAAGATACGTCTTTGAACTGGCTTTAATCCGTCTCTTGCATCTGGTAATGCTCTTGCAATAATAACACTCATCGCATAATTAAGGAATGATGTTTTCATCTTATTATTAACATCTAATTGCTCAATTGAATCATTCTTACGATCCTCAAGTGCTTTTTCAAATTCTAAATCTTTTTCACTTTGTGCCATAATAAACTCCTTAATTAAATATCAAGATTATCAGCAAAATGAGCATTTGCTTGAATAAAGTCTTTTCTTGGTTCTACCTCTTCACCCATTAGCATTTCAAATGTTTGATCTGCAACAACAGCATCATCTAGATGAACCTGAACTAATGTTCTTACCTTTGGATCCATTGTAGTTTCCCAAAGTTGTGATGGGTCCATTTCACCAAGACCTTTATATCTTTGAACATCATATTTCTTGTTAGCATATTTTGTTGCCTTATATTGCTCTAATTCTTCATCTGAATAAACATAATCTAATTGTTTACCAAATTGAATTCTATATAGAGGTGGCTTAGCTACATAAATATAACCAGCTTCAATTAATCCTCTCATGAATCTATAGAAGAATGTTAACAATAGAATACAAATATGCTCACCATCGACATCGGCATCGGTCATAATTACGATTTTATGATATCTAGCCTTTGTTATATCAAATTCTTCACCAATTCCAGTTCCAATTGCTTGAATCATTGATAAAATTTCGTTATTTTCTAATGCTCTAGATAATTGAACCTTTTGAACATTTAATACCTTTCCTCTTAGAGGTAGGATTGCTTGATAATTACTATTTCTTCCTGATTTTGCAGAACCACCGGCAGAATCACCCTCTACTAAATACATTTCAGATTTAGAAGGATCCTTGCATCTACAATCTGCAAGCTTAGAGAACATCATAGAATCTAAAGGAGATTTTCTTCTTGTTGCTTCTCTTGCCTTTCTAGCGTTGATTCTTGCTCTTGCAGCTAATAAGCACTTATCAATAATTGTTTTAGCTACATTAGGGTTTTCCTTTAAGAATCTATCTAAAGATTCACCAAATGCTTGAGATACTAAAGCTCTAACCTCAGTATTTCCTAGCTTTGTCTTTGTTTGACCCTCAAATTCAGGATTTGGATGCTTAATTGAAATAATTGCTACAAGTCCTTCAAGAGTATCCTCTCTAGACATTTCTTCGTCTTTCTTTAACAATTTATTATCATCAGCATATTTCTTTAATACTCTAGCAAGGGCCATCTTGAATCCTTCTTCATGATATCCACCCTCATGAGTATTTACATTATTTACAAAGGAGAAAATTGTTTGGTTGTAGCCATCATTATATTGCATAGCTACTTCTATATCGATTTTTCTAACTACTTCATTACCGTCACTATTTAATTCCTTATATGAACCAATGTTATTACAATAAACAATATTTGTATTAATAACATTCTTTCCTTCATTTAAGAACTTAACATATTCCTTAACACCACCATCATAATGATATGTATTAGAAATGATATTGTCAGGATTTCTCTTATCATTTACAGTAATTGTTAGGATACTATTTAAGAATGCTGTTTGTTGCATTCTCTTTCTAATAGTTTCATAATCAAATTCTAATGTATCATGGAATATTTCATAATCTGGCTTAAATGTTACTATTGTTCCTGTGTGATCAGATGTATCATGCTCAACTAAATCACCAATAACCTTACCTCTTTCAAATCTTTCAGTATACTGCTTATTATTTCTTAATACAGTAACCTCTAACCATTCAGATAAGGCATTAACAACAGATGCACCAACACCGTGTAGACCACCTGATACCTTATAAGCACCTTCACCATTTTCATCATCAAATTTACCACCAGCATGTAGTACTGTGAAAATAGCTTCTAGAGCTGGTCTTTTTGTTTCAGGGTGTAGGTCAACTGGCATACCTCTACCATCATCAGTTACTTGAACAATATTGTCTGGTAATATTTCTACAATAATGTGTTTAGCAAATCCAGCTAGAGCCTCATCAACTGAGTTATCTACAATTTCCCATACTAGATGGTGTAAGCCGACAACTCCAGTAGAACCGATATACATACCTGGTCTTTCTCTAACTGGCTCAAGACCCTTTAGAATTTTGATCTTGCCTGAATCATAGCCTTCAGCGTCAGGATTTCCAGTAGTCATATCATCAATTTCTTTTTCTAATTCGATATTTAAGTCCTTTTCCATTTTTCTCTCCTTATTTATTTTTCTATTCTTAATACTAATGCATCCTTTAAGATCTCATCTGGAATTTCTATTATGGATGTAGTAGTAATAATAGCCTGCTTAGATTTTTTAATATATTTTGTTATATTTTTAATTTTTTCCTTATCAAGTGCTTGATATATGTCATCTAACAATAAAACTGGCTCTTCATTACATTTTGTTGTTATGTATTGCTTAATAGCTAATTTTATCGCTATACATATTAAATGCTTCTCTCCATTAGATGAATATATGCTAGCATCCTTATTGTTGATTTTAATAATGAAATAATCTCTGTGAGCTCCTATATTTGTGTTTTTACTAAAAATATCCTTATCAATTTTATTCTTAAAGCTCTTATCCATATCATTTGGATCATAGCTAGGATAATATTCTAGAAATATATTTTTAATTTTTAGGTCCTCACAAATACCTTTTAAATATTCATTAATCGTATTTATGAATTCTATTCTCTTTTTATAAATTACTCCAAGATATTTAATAAAATCCTTTGTTAGAAGATCTAAATAGATTTTATCTACCTTTTCTTCCTTTAAAAGATTATTTCTCTCATTTAATATCTTTTTGTATAACGAAAGATTTTTAAGATATTCTTTGTCATATAAAGATATTTCTAAATCTAAAAATCTTCTCTTAATTAATTTAGCACCATCAATTAAGCTAAGATCATATGGAGAATACATAACTACCTTTAAATCTCCAATAAAATCTGAAATACGCTTATATACTGTCTTGTTGATTAAATAACTTTTTTCTTCCCTTGAAATTACAACCTTATAGCTCTTATCAGATAATATTTCACAGCTAGCTGATAGATTATCATCCTTGATAAGATTTGATAATTCATTTTCCCGATGGCTCTTTGATGTAGAGCATAAAAATATAGATTCTAAAATTGATGTTTTACCTACTGCATTTTTTCCTGAAAAAATAACTAATGAATTATTTGTTTCAAATGTAGCATCATCAAATGTTCTAAAATTCTTTAATTTTATTTTTCTTATCATTTTTGAATTATGAATTCTTGATTTAAGACTTTTACTTTATCTCCTGGATAAAGCTTTTTACCTCTCCTATTTTCAGGCTCTCCATTAACAAAAACTTCATTTTCTTGTAAGAAGTATTTTGCTTGTCCCCCAGAGGTAATTATGTCTTGCATTTTTAATAGCATTTGTAATTCAATATAATCTGTTGTAATTTTTACAGGTATCATAAAAAATCCCTCTTTCTATATGATTATATCATATAGATAAGGTATTTTCAATAAATTATAATGAAAATTCCCCTTATTTTTAATTTTTTATAACCAATAAGTAAAAATATAACTAGCTATAGAAAAACGCTATATAAGCCATTTTTGATATATTTAATTTGATTTAAATATGAATTTTTTAGAAATCAAGGCATAAAAAAAGTTAACATAAATTAATATGTTAACCTTAATTTATTAATTTTCCATTCTAACAGGTAAAATTAATTGAGTTAAATTTGCATCATTTTCACCCTTAATAATGAATGGTCTAATTTCACCTGAAAGGTTTAAAGAAATTTCAGTAGACATGAAACTCTTCAATGAATCTAAAAGATATCTTGAACTAAATCCAATTGTAATTGAATTTGATGCTTCTACAGATGTTGGAATTAATTCTTCCTTAGCATCACCAATAATTGAATTATTAGTTGAAATTTCAATAATTCTATCTCTCTTAATAGATAATTTAATAATACTGTAAGTAATTTCTTTATCCTTTGTATTATCTCTTGGTGATAATAAAGATACTCTTTCTACTGCTGCAGCTAATTCGTCCTTGTTAAATTTTAAAACAATTGGGAATTCCTGAGGAATTAATCTTGTAGTATCAGGATAATTACCATCTAATAATCTTGTTTGGAAACAAATATTTTTAAATGTTACTAGCATTTTATTTATTGATAAATAAATATTAACATTATCTCCATAATTATCAATTGATTTAGCTAATTCATCTAATGATTTAGCTGGAATAGTAATATTAAAATCCTTATAATCAGGAATAGAAATAATCTTTTGAGATAATCTAAATGAATCTGTAGCTGTAATAATTAACTTACCACTAGTGTTATTTAAATTAACACCAGTTAAGATAGGCTTCTTTTCATTTTGTGCTGTAGCAAATACAGTTTCTCTAACGATTGATTTAATTACATCTGCAGATATAACTAATGGATTTTCTTGAGATACAAAATCCATCTTAGGATAATCTAGAGGATCCATAATATGTAATTTATATTCACCTCTATCAGCCTTTATAATTAATATTTTATCTTCAGAAAGGAATAAGCTTACCTTTTTAGAATTAATTTTTCTAATAATATCAATAAAGAATCTACCAGGTACTACAGTTTGACCAGCTTCAATAATTTGAAGTGATGCATCATTAATTGTAACCTCTACTGAAATATCAGTATTAGAAGATGTCATAAATAAATCTGTATCTGTAGCATATAACTTAATACCAGTTAAAATTGGCATTGGTGATTTAACAGGAAGACCTCTTGATATTGTATTTAAGTTTTCAAGTAAAATTTCACGATCAATTACTAGATTCATAAATCCCTCCGAATAAAAAATATAATAATCTTTTTCTTAATATTTATAATATAGAATGTGCATTTGTGGATAAGTCCAAAAAACGCTTAAATCACGCTATTTATTATATCATAATAATTGTGGAAAATAAAGAATTTATCCACATATATTATACTTTTTTTAATACTGCTTCAATTGCCATTTTTAATTCTTCATTTGATTTTATTTCTTCTGTTATCTTATTGCATCCAGACATAACTGTTGTATGATCTCTACCATTTAAAATATTACCAATCTTTTTATATGTTAAATGATATCTTGTTTTTAAAATATACATTATTATTTGTCTAGGTAATGCATATTTAGCATTTCTAGATGATCCTAAAATATCAGCTACTGTAATAGAATACATGCTGGCAACTACACTTAATACATCATCATAATTTGATTCAGGATTTACAATCTTATTTTTTAATACAACATCTAATGCTTCTTTAGCTAAAGATAAATTTAGAGGCATATTTGAATACATTTCAGAATAAATTAATATTCTATTTAATGCACCTTCAAGTTCTCTTACGTTATCTGTAAAATTTTCAGCAATATAATTAATAATTTCATCAGAAATAGGTACTTGAGAGAATTCTTGTGTTTTCTTCTTTAAGATACTAACTCTTTGATTAAAATCAGGTTGATTAATATCTACTACTCCACCTTTTTCAAATCTAGATGTTAATCTATCCATAAATCCGTTTAATTTAGCGGCAGGACGATCTGATGTAATAACAATTTGCTTATTATTGTTATCTAATTCATTAAATAATTTAAAAAATTGTTGTTGAGTTTGAGTTTTATCAGTAAGCATTTGAATATCATCTATTAATAATACATCAATATTTTCATATTTTTCTTCAAAGCCTGGTAAATTATTATCTCTTACAGCTCTTGTATAATCAGATAAATAATCATTTGCCTGCACATATAATATTTTACTATTAAGATTTTGTTCTAGAATGTAGTTACCAATAGCTTGCATCAAATGAGTTTTACCAAGTCCTACTCCACCAAAAATATAAAGTGGGTTATACACAACACCAGGATTGTCAGCAACCTTTAATGATGTTAGCACAGCCATTCTGTTAGAATCTCCAACTACAAATGATTCAAAAGTATGGTTAGGATTTAAATCAGTTTTTGTTAATTGTTTAATAAACTGAGGCTTCTTTTCAGTCTTGATTTCGTCCTCAGCAATAAATTTAAATCTTACGTTTTCGTTTGTTACTTCTTTTAGTATCTCATTTATTGTTTTATAATAAATATTATTTATTAATCTTCTAGAATAAGCAGATGGTGTAGCAACATAAATAATTCCATTTTCTTGTCTAATAACTTTCTTTACTTCACCAAAAGTTTGGGAGAATGTTTGAGGTGCTAGATTCTTTTCTAGCTTGTCCCGAACACTGTTCCAAATTTCTTGATATTCAACCATAATTCCACCTTCAATTCGAATAAATAATATCATAAAAAAAATGACTTTCAACAAAAAGTTTTCCACCAAAAATGTGGATAAGTTTTTTATGATTTGGAAAAAGAAACACTTAAAAATGTGGATAAGTTAGCCTAAAATTGGCTCAAAATCAATATTTTTAGACATTATACACAAATTAACATGTTGAAAACTTAGTGGAGAAGTTATCCACAATTTATAAAAAAATATTAACAAATTTTTTAATAATTATTCACATCGTTTTTTATGAAAAAATTTTCATTATTTTTATTAAATATTTTATAAGATTTTTTCTTGACATAGATAGTAGTTTTTGATAGAATAAAACAGCATGGTTTCTAAGAAAGGCAGGTATGTAATCTATGAAAAGAACTTATCAACCTAATAAGCGTAAAAGAAAAGTAACTCATGGCTTCCGCGCTCGTATGGCTACAAAGAACGGAAGAAAAGTTATAGCTGCTAGACGTAAAAAGGGCAGAAAAAAATTAACTGCTTAATAATTAAATAATTTAATTGATAACTAGTACGACCAGAACATTCATTTTTTTGGTCGTATTTTTTATTCAATAATTATGGATATTCTATGAAAAAACAATATCGCGTAAAGAAAAATACAGAAATAGAATTGATCATAAAAGAAAAGAAATACTTTTCAAATCAATTCTTTACATTATATAAAAGAAAGAATTTAGAAACCAATCATTTTAGATATGCGATTAGTGTAGGTAAAAAAATAGGTAACGCTGTTGTTAGAAATAAAATTAAAAGACAGGTTACTGCAATAATAGATAATCTAGATATTAATTTAAATTTTAACACTGATGTTTTTATAATTGTAAGACCAAAGGTCAATGATATTGATTTTATGGAAATGAAATTACAATTGGAATATTTATTTAATAAGCATAAGTTACTAAAAGGAGATAAAAATGACTAAATTTATTTATAAGAACAGATATAAATTTGTGCTTGTATTACTTTTAGCTGTATTAATTATTACTCTTTCAAGCTGTAGATTTGATTCTAAGAACTGGTATACTAAGCCATACACAACATATGCTCAAGAATGGAGAGATTTATGGAATGATGGTAAAGGCTTCTGGTATGCTTTATGGGCATGGCCAATTAATATTTTATCTTGGCCTATAGCTTGGCTTTGTTCAAATATTGGAAAAGCATGTGGTAATTCATATTTCTGGGGTATATTCTTTACTACTATCATTGTAAGAACTGCAGCATGGCCTATTTATTCTAAACAAAATGGTATGAGCCTTAAGATGCAGTTAATGCAACCAGAGATCTCAAAAATTCAAAGAAAATATGCTGGAAGAACTGATCAAAGAAGTCAACAGCTAATGCAACAGGAAATGATGCAGGTTTACAAGAAGAATAAAGTAAACCCAATCGGTTGTGTTACTACAATGTTCTTACAATTCCCTATTTTCATGTCAATGTATGAGGTTGTTCAAAGAATTAACGCAACAAAGACTAATGTTGTCAATGGTGCAGTAATGACTGAGGTTGCTGGAGATTTCGCATTAAGCAATGTTAAAATATTCGGAACATTTGATATGACTACTTCTTTCTTCAATGCTGAAGATATTAAGGATAAAATATTTGGTCTTGTAATAGCATTATTATTCGGTGCTGTTACATTCTTACAACAAAAGCTTGGTCAAAGACCTTTAAAGTATCAGAAAAAGTATCGTGATGCTAAAAATCAAAAACAAAGTGATCAGCAAAATCAAATGAAGTGGATGATGATAATTATGAATGTAATGTTCGTATTTATGTCACTATCTTCAACTTCTTTAGCCATTTATTGGTTAATCGGTGGTGTTTATCAAATTGGTCAATCACAAATTGGTAGATTAATTAATGAACATAATTACGAAAAGTCTCAAAAGAAAAATAATATTATAGGGTGATAATAATGCAAAAAAAGGTTGAATTTATTGCTAAAACAATGGAGGAAGCTCAGGCTATCGCTGTTGAGAAATTACATATTTCAAGTGAAAAAATCTTTGTTAATGTTTTAGGTGAATTACCAGAAGGCCTAAATTGTGAAGCTGTTGTTGATATTAACCTTACTCTAGAGGGTAAGAAATATTTAGAAAATATTTTAAGATCAATGAATATTGGCTACCAAATTGAAGCTAGAAGCGTTAATAATGAGACTGAGATTCATTATATTATAGATTCATATGAGAATTCCTTATTAATTGGTATTAAGGGTAAAACACTTGAAGCAATTCAAATGTTATTAAGATCTTTAATTTCTTCTTATACTAAGGATCATATCGTAGTAACATTAGATATTGGAGGATATCGTGCAAATCGTGCGCGTCAACTTGAAATTTTAGCTACTAAAACTGCTAAAGAGGTTGCTAGAACTAAGGTTGAGGTTAAGCTTCCACATATGAATTCATTTGAACGTCGTGTTATTCATGAAAAGCTTAGTGATTGGCATGATGTTTACACTGAATCTGAGGGCGAAGGCGAAGAAAGAGCCATTGTTATTAAGCCAAAAAATAAAGAAAATAATTAAGATAAAACCTGGTGAAAAAAACCAGGTTTTCTTTTTCTTCTTTTATTCACATATTTTATTATTTATGATAAAATATTATTATGAAAAAATTTTTTAAAATTACTTTAATTGTGTTAAGAAGTATTTTAATATTTATAGTTGTTTGGGGAGTATCTAATGCTTTCGTAAAAAACATACATGAATCTATTTTAGTTTCTAATTTTAAAGCTAAAGGAGTATATCAGGAGGATATATCAGATTCTTCTACTAAATTCTATAAAATAGAGTCTAATGAGGAGAAAGAAGCATATACCGAGAGTCATGGAATTGTTTATCCTGGTACTTCTACTGATATATTAGTTACAAAGCAGGTTATTTTAACTAATAACCCAATGATCAATTCTGTAGTTAGCTTCTTTGTTGGCGGTCATGCTGCAATTGTTAATGCTAGCTATGGTGATTATCAGCTAGGTACTATCCAAGGAGATAGAACTACTGTTGAGGCAACTGGATTAGGTGATGGAGATAATAAGTCTCAAGTATTTGATCTATATGACTGGTCTATAGATGATCCATACACTGAAATTATTGGGTTAAGAGTAAAATTAAGCGAAGAAAAGAGACGAGAAGCTGCTTCTTCTTATTCTGCTTTAATCGGTGATGATTATAATTATTCTTTTATTTTTGATACAGTAAATAAATCTTATTGTACAGATTTAGTATCAAAAGCATATAATAAGGTTGGAATTAATCTTAATAAGGATGGATTTGTAACTACTATTTATGATTTAATTTGTAGTGGCGATTGTTATATCTCTTATTATCATATAATCAAAAATGATGTTAAATATGTATATTATTTAGGTTAGGAGGCAAAATATATGGCATATGTAGCACTTTATCGTGCATATAGGCCTCAAAAGTTTTCTGAGGTTGTAGGTCAAGAAAATATAATTAAGACCCTTCAAAATGCAATAAAATTAAATAAAGTAGCACATGCTTATCTATTTTGTGGTCCTAGAGGTACAGGAAAGACAACATTAGCTAAAATCATGGCTAAAGCCATGAATTGTGAGCATGGTCCTACTTTTGAGCCTTGTTGTGAATGTGAAATATGTCAAGGAATTCAAAAGGGAACTGTATCTGATGTTATTGAAATAGATGCTGCATCTAACAATGGTGCAGATGATATTAGATCATTAAGAGAAACTGTTAAATTTTTACCTGCTCAGGGTAAATATAAAATATATATAATCGATGAGGTTCATATGCTATCAACAGCTGCATTTAATGCCTTATTAAAGACATTAGAGGAGCCACCAAAGCATATTATATTTATTTTAGCTACTACTGAGCCTTATAAGCTTCCAAATACAATCTTATCAAGATGTCAAAGATTTGATTTCCAATCTATATCAGTTAATGATATTTTAAAGAGATTAAAGATTGTTGCTGATGAAGAAAAGGTTAAAATTACAGATGAAGCATTACAGCAAATAGCTGCTTCTGCTGAAGGCGGAATGAGAGATGCGCTATCTCTATTTGATCAATGTATAAGCTATAGTATTAACCCTGAAATTTCTATAGATGATGTATTACAAGTTAGTGGAAATATCAATTATGTAAAGATAATTGAATTATTAAATGCTTGTAAATCTGATGATGAAACAAACGCAATTATGATACTTAATAGTATCATAAAAGATGGTAAAGAGGTACCTAGAATAGTAAATGATACTGTATTATTCTTAAGAGATCTTCTTCTTTTCAAAAATAATGCAGTCATTGAAGATAAATTAATGTATCATAATGAAGAATTTATAAAATTAGCTAAGGAAATTGGTAGAAATCTAATTTATAAATGGCTAGATATTTTAAATGATTCATTAAATCAAATGAGATTCTCGACTCAAAAGAGAGCATTCCTTGAATTAGCTGTATTAAAGATGAATGATGTTAAGCTAAATGAGGAAGCAAATCTATTAGATAGAATAGAAAGCTTAGAAAATACAGTTAATGTATTATCAAATAAGCTTAATAATGTTAAGAGGGCAGATAATCCAAATCATAATTATGCCTTTGTTCCAAATATTCCAAGTGCTGCAGAGCTTAATAATCTAAAAAATCAGACAATTCAAGAAAATAAGGCTCCTGAAGCACCCAAAATGGTCGAAAAAATAGAACAAATCGAGAATACAACTACAAACGAAAATAAAATTGAAAATTCAGAACAAAATGTTGTTGTCAACACAACCGATGTCAGTGTTTCACTACCACAACAAAATGTTGATGAGACATGGCCTGATGAAATTTCAATTAGAGATATTGAAGAGATCATAAATAATGCATCAAGAACTAAAAAAGAGGAACTTAAAAATGTTTGGGCAAAAATTGGAGAACAATCAAGTGCGTTTGCCATCCAAATTTTGATTAGAGGAAACATTGTTGCAGTTTCTAATGATGCATTCATAGTCGAATTACAGGATGTAGGATTCTGTAATAGAGTTATGGCTTACGAAAATTATTTAAAAATTGTAGAAGCATTTAATGATGCTGGTGTTCCTATTAAAGATTATATTTGTATACCAACATCAACATGGCAAACAATTATTAAAGATTACAAGAAAAAATATAATAAGGTAACTAATCCAAATCCTACACTTGATAATATTAGAATTGGTGTAAAGAAAAGAATTGTACCAAAAACTCAGGTTAGAGATGAAGTAGAGGATAAATTAGTATCTTTATTCGATGAAAATAGTATAAAAATTATGGAGGAATAAAATTATGAATCAACAACAAATGATGAAATTAAGAAAAATGCAAAAGCAAATGATGGAAGCTCAAGAAAAGCTAGAATCAACAGTATTTACTGGTAGCGCAGGCGGAGGAGTAGTAACTGCAAAGGTTAAAGGCAGCCACGAGGTTGTTGAGGTTATTATTGATCCAGAAGCAGCTAAGGATGATCTTGAAATGGTTCAAGATATGGTCGCTCTAGCAATCAATGATGCAAATAAGAAAATCGAAGAGGAAAGCCAAAAGTTAATGGGTGGCTTCGGCGGAGGAATGGGATTATTCTAATATGAATAAATATCCAAAATCTTTAGAAAATCTTATTGATTGCTACGCAAAGTTACCATCTGTAGGCAAAAAAACAGCAGAAAGATATGCATTATATACTCTTTTTAATATGAATGATATTGACCTTACAGATTTTAAAAATGCCTTAGAAAGTATCAAAAAAGATATACATATTTGTCCTTCATGTGGTAATATCACAGAAGATTCTTTATGTTCAATTTGTGCAGATGAATCAAGAAATAAAAGACAAATAATAGTAGTAGAATCTATTAAAGATTTACTAACAATTGAAAAGGTAAATGAATTTAAAGGCATATATCATGTTTTAAATGGTGCAATTAGCTTTTCAAAAGGAATTAGCATTGATGATTTAAATATTGATTCATTACTAGATAAAGTAAAAAATAATGAGGTTGATGAATTAATTTTAGCAACAAATGCGACAATTGAAGGCGAAACAACAGCTAGATATTTAAAGGAGCTATTAAATCAATATCCTATAAAAATCACTAGAATTGCGCACGGAATACCTGTTGGAGGAGATCTTTCTTATGCTGATGAAATGACATTATTAAAAGCATTTGAAGGAAGAAGAGAATACTAATGATTGCTAAATTTAAAAGTATTGATAAAGAAGGAAATATTACTGAATTTGAATCCATTTGTGTATATGAAAATGGCATATATTCATTCAAGGATGAATCCACAGAAAACACAATGATTTATGTCTCTTTTGATTCTAATAATTTAAATATTATTAGAAAAGGAGACACAATAATGGATTTGAATTTAATATACAAACAAAATACCTCAGGTTATTATGAAAACAACCTTGGTTTAAAGTTTGAATTTGAATCATATACTAACGATTTAAGCATTAGTTTTAACAAAATTTATGCTTCATATTCATTATTTATTGAAAATGACCTTATTAATGAGCATAAAATATGGATATTGTTTAATTAAATACTTGAAAATTATTAATATTTTAAGTAAAATATAATAGCATTTAATTTTTGGAGGATAAACATGGAAAATTATTCTGAGTTATCATTATTAGAAGTTGCAGTAATAGTATTACAAGAGAAAGGTGCTCCTTGTGATATCTATGAATTAATTCAAGAAGTATTAAATCGTAAGGGTTTAGTAGATGATGAAAAGAAGACTTTAACTACTAAATTATACGTTGATATAACAACAAGCTCTAAATTTGTATTTATGGGTGAAAATAATTGGGATTTAAAATTAGCTCAATCATTAGATCAATTCGACAAGGATGGTTCTGCATTCAACTCTAAGGATGCATACATCGAAGAGGAAGAAGAGGAAGAATCTGACTTCTACAATGACGATGAAGAAGACGAAGACGATCTTGATGATGAGGATGATGAAGAATCTGATGACGAGTCTGATGAGGATGAAGACGATGATGATCGTGAAGAGGATGAGGATGAAGATAATCTTGACGATGAAGACGATCTTGATGATGATTTAGACGATGACCTTGATGACGATGATGAATTCAAGGAAGATAAGTATAACAAATACATGGATGACTATGAAGACATGTATGAGGATAACTAGTTTTCACTATTTCCCATATTTCTAATATAAAATAACAATATTTATAAAGTAACATATAAGTGTCTTATAAAATGATATTTTTATCCCCTATATCTATATAATTTTATAAGAACTATGACTTTTTCAATTTGATAAGGAACAACCGTAACTGGTTGTTCTTTATCATTTTATAAGATATAATTAATATGAGGTGATAGGCTATGTATAAAATTGCGATTGTTGAAGACGAATTAAATCTTTCCTCACTTACTAAAAAGTATTTAGAAAAGGAAGGCTTTGATGTTACTACTTTTTCAGATGGTGAAACTGCAGCAGAGCATTTAAATGATGGTTTTGATCTTTGGATTCTTGACATTATGCTTCCTGGAGATATTTCAGGCTATGACTTAATAAAAAGAATAAAGGATATTAATAAAATTACACCAGTAGTATTTACAAGTGCTCGTATTGAAGAATTTGATAGAATCACTGGACTTGGAATGGGTAGTGATGATTATCTTGCAAAGCCATATTCAAATCGTGAATTAGTTCTTAGAGTAAAGAATATTTTATCTAGGGTATATGCTAATAATACTGAAAAGAATACTAATACCGAAGAATTCAATTGTTATTGCATTGACTATGATAAGAGAATAGTTACAGAAAATGGCGTTAATATTAATTTAACTTCAAAGGAATATGATTTATTGTATTTCTTACTAAAGAATAAAGCAAAGGCCTTTTCAAGAGATCAAATCCTAGATAACGTTTGGGGAAGCGACTATTTTGGTAGTGATAGAGTAGTTGATGATCTAATGAGAAGATTAAGACAAAAGATGCCTAATTTATCTGTAGAAACAATTTATGGATTTGGATATAGATTATTAGTATGAAAAAAATAGATATAACTAGTCAATTAATTATTTTATTAGTTGCAGTTTTATTAATAGCTTGTTGTATATTCTCCTTAACTACAGTATCTTTCGCAAGAGAAATTGCTAGAAAGGAAACAAACAATAAATTATCTACATATGCAATATTAATTGATAATAACTTTAGAGCTAATAAGGGAGAAGATTTCCCTGAAATAGATATGGGTTATTATTGTAAAACAACTGATACAGTATATCAGCAATTGAACGATATGGGATATTATGTAACTGTTAAGGATGTTGAGGATGTAATAAACAACCTTAAAGATATCAATAATAACAAAAAGTTAGGAAAAATATCTTTTTATTCAAAAAAGATTAATGGATCAAGAATTAATTTTTCAGTTATTACAGATGATGGTATGGAAACATATACATTAGTATTCACCGATGATTCACATACAACTGCGGTTGTAAGAGAAATAACATTAAAAATTAATGGTATATTTGTTATTGTAATGTTATTAGCTATAGTTGTTATATATTTCTGGAGTAATAATATAGCTAGAAGATTAAGAAAAATACAAAATCACATTTTATCATTACCAAAAAATGAATATAAAACTACATATTTAGATACATATGAGGACGAAGTCGGAGATTTATCTAAATCTATTGAGGTAATGAGAAGCGAAATTTGTGAAAATGAAAGAATTAAACAAGAAATGCTACATAATCTAAGCCATGATTTTAAAACCCCAATTGCGGTTATTAAAACATATGCTGAAGCAATTCAAGATGGTGTAGAGGATGTTAGTACATCTACAAATAAAATTATTGAACAATCTGATTTATTAAAGAAAAAGGTTAATAGATTAATTGAATATAATAGATTAGAATATTTTAATAGTGATAAAGAATTTGAAGATATTAAGATTGCAGATATTATTTATGATATTATCTTAAATTATAAGCATCAATTAGAAAACATCGAATTTATTACTGATATAAATGAAGATGTTACATTTAAAGGAATTAGCGAGAATTGGTATACTGTAATTGATAATATTATAGATAATGCTAAAAGATATGCTAAAAGCCAAATAAAGATAGTTTTAAGGCCTGGTAGATTAAGAATATATAATGATGGTGATCATATTGATGAAAAATTCATTGAATCAGCATTTAAGCCTTATGAAAAAGGTAATGAGGGTCAATTTGGTTTAGGTATGTCAATTGTTCAAAAAACTGTAGATTATTTTAATATGAATTTACATGTTGTTAATGAAGAGGTTGGAGTATCATTTATTATTGATGATAAAATAGAGGAAAAATAATATGGAAATTGAAGTTAATAAAAATATAGAAAAGATTAACGAGATGGGTGATTTTTTCAAAGCATTATCAGATTCAACTAGATTAAAGATAATATTAGTTATATCTGAAGGAGAAATATGTGTTAATGATATCTCAGCTAAAATAGGAATGACAAAATCAGCTGTTTCTCATCAGCTATCTTATTTAAAGAATTTAAGATTAGTTAAAAGTAGAAAAGATGGAAAAGAAGTATATTATTCATTAGATGATGATCATGTAAATTTATTAATTAAATCTGCATGGGAGCATGTTAACGAATAAAAAGAAGAAGGGATTGGTTAATTGCCAATCCCTTTTAATATGCAAAGAAAAAGGGTATCAATTAAGATACCCTAAAATCTTTTATTGTTAAATTATGATTCAACAACGATACCGAATAATGCAAGTCTGTTAGAAGAAATTCTAATCTTAACAGGAGTATTTGCATCAGTTTCGAATGTATAAGCATAAGCAATCTTATTATCTTTGTTGCCCTTTACTGTGTCAACTTGTTCATCATTGACAACTAACTCTCCACCCTTAGTTTGGTCGGTAGTACCAAATTTACCATCTGTAGCTGTGAAGTAAATTGTTACGATTGCATTTGTTGTAGTTGTGATTTCATAATACTTAGTATCACTCATACCACCAGTTGTTACTAAAGCTTTTGTAAATGTCTTTCCAGAATTATCATTTGCAGTTGCAGTTGATTTGTCAGCTATAACATTGGCCTTAATACCAACATTCTTAACTGTAACATCAGTCTTATTTATTACAGTTGTACCAGCTGCGATATCCTCAGTAGTTACATCAGTGTTTTCGAAATCATAAGCGTTAGCTGTGAAGTCTTTTACTGTAATAGTTGTAATCTTTGTTGTTCCACGGCAAGTTAATTTTGCATATACTGTAGCACCTGCAGTTGCAAATGCAGTTGATGCATCAGCAATTTCAGTTGTACAAGCAGAATCAGAATATAATGCTGTAGTAATATCTAATGCAACCTTTGTATCATCAGTATATGTACCTTCTGCAGTAGCATGATTATTATATACTGTTGTTCCAGTCTTAACATTTAATGTTGCTGGAGCATTAATAACTATAGAGTCAATTGTATTGTAAGCTACATTATAAGATGTAGATACTGAAGGGTTCTCTACAGAAGTAATTGTAACAACATATGTACCAGCAGTTGTGAATGAATCTACTAAAATAGTATATTCATCAGTCTGTAATGTAGATTCTACTGAACCTCTTGTTGCAGTTACAACGATTCCTTCAGCAGTGAATGCATCTCCATTTTCGTAGAACTTAGTAGTTGCATCAGTTGTATTAACGCTTATAGCAGAAATAGGAGTATTTAAGTCAATAACTGAAATTGTATAAGACTCAGTCTTTCCTCCGTAAGAAACAGAAACAGTATAAGTATCAGCAACTTCAAGTTCACCAGTAACAGTTTCTTGTGCTGAATTCTTTACAACTATTTCACAATCACTTAATGCTACTGGAGTATTAATTCCATAATTGTCTTGTGAAATTACTGTTAATGTATTAGGATTTGAAGCATTGAATTTGTTTGTTGTATTATTGAATTCTGTTTCAGTGTAATCAATGAATAAATCATCAGTTGCAACTCTTGTAGTTGCATCAACAGAACCATTGAAAATTATTGCATAAATGTTGCTTCCACCAGTACTTGATGTGAAAGTATAAGTCTTTCCAGCAACAGCTTCAATTGTGAATACATGCATTGATTCTTTATTTTCAGCAGTTGGAGCCTCACTACTCCATGAACTAGAACCATCTGTACAATCGATTGTTCTTGTAGCATCAGTTGCAAATAGAACAGTAATTGAACCAGAAGCTTTTGCAGTTATCTTTAAACTCTTAGTACCAGTATTTACTTGTAGTCTTGAATTGTATGTAACTCCATCGTAGTCCTTAGAAACAGGGTTTCCATTTGAATCTGTTACTTGAAGCTTAACACCTGTATTTGCTGTAATATCAAGTGATTTAGCTTCATATATTTTAGTTTCTGCACTAAATGTCATATCACCAGTAGTAATTTTATCTGTTCCACGTGATTCATTATAATCATCAGCAGTTAGAGGGATTGAGAATTTATATTGAGCTGCTTTTACATTGATAGTAAATGATTTAGCATCTAAAGTACCAACATGTATTTCAATAGTATAAGTACCAGCTATAACAGGGTCAGTAATATCACATACCTCACCATTTGGATTTATTACTTTTACATAATATTCAGAAGCAGCTAAATCAACAGAGTTGAATGATAAATCAAGTCCAGATACTTTTAGACCTGTTAAATCAATAGTGTTACCAACTTCTAATACTCTATTTACATTATTATATTCGATTGAGAAGTCAATATAATTATCTTCTAAGATTGGAGTAGCAATCCATTTAGCATAAATTGTAGTTGCTTGAGTAATAGTTTCAGTAGCGAAATCAAATTTAGTTGTTAATCCTGCATCCTTATACCAACCAGCAAAATCATATGTATTTTCTGCATCAGCAGCTTTTGTAGGATCAGTAGTAGGTCTAGTTACCTTGCCACCTTCTTCAACTTGTTGAGAAGCGATTGAACCAGTACCACCATTTAGATTAAATGTAACAGTATATTTTGTTGCTGGAATTGGAGTAGCAGTCCACTTAGCATAGATTGTAGTTGCTGAATTAATTGTTTCAGTAGCGAAATCAAATTCAGTTGTTAATCCTGCATCCTTAAACCAACCAGCAAATTCATATGTATTTTCTGCATCATCAGCTTTTGTAGGATCAGTAGTAGGTCTAGTTGCCTTACCGCCTGCAACTACTTGTTGAGAAGCAATTGAACCAGTACCACCATTTAATTCAAATGTTACTGAATACTTAGTAATAGGAGTAGCAGTCCACTTAGCATAAATTGTAGTTGCTGAATTAATTGTTTCAGTAGTGAAATTAAATTCAGTTGATAATGCTGCATCTTTAAACCAGCCAGCAAATGCATATGTATTATCAGCATCAGCAGCTTTTGTAGGATCAGTAGTAGGTCTAGTTGCCTTACCGCCTGCAACTATTTGTTGAGAAGTGATTGAACCAGTACCACCATTTAATTCAAATGTTACTGAATACTTAACAATTGGAGTAGCAGTCCATTTTGCATATAATGTAATGTCTCCTGTAATTGTTTCATTTGCAAAATCAAATGCTTGAGTACAAGCAGAATCCTTATACCAACCAGCAAATGTATATGTGTTATTTGCATCTGCAGCCTTTGTTGGTGCAGTTGGTGCAGTTGCTTTTGAATCCTTTTGTACTTCGATAGATCCAACAGCACTACCACCCTTTGAATCGAATGTTATAGTGTATTTTGTTTCATCAGTTTGAGTTTGCTTATCAGCATCATCATCTGTTTTACTAGTGTTTGTACATGCAGCCATACCAAATGCGGCAGTTGCAAGTAAAACGCCTAATAGAATTTTCTTTTTCTTCATTTTAAATCTCCTTTTTTAATAATTGTTATTAAAAATAACATCTATGCTTATTATAACAAAAATAAGTCGTTGAGTAAAGCGTTTTCTTACCTATTTTATTATATTTATTTTTATTTAGTAATAAAGAAAAAAGACAAGCAAATATTTGCTTGTCTTAATTTACTATTAAACTAGTTTTTCAATCTTAATATTACTGAAAGAATATGATCTTTGGCTACCTGCAGAAGTCATAAAGTAGAAGCCCTTAATTGTTGATGGACTATAATTTGAAATACTAATTGAAGTACCATTTATTGATAATTCAGCTGTATTATTATCATAATCAATTACTAATTCAATATTGTATGTTCCTGTAGTGTATGCACTAGAGAACATTGCTTGTTCAGTTGTACCATATGAATAACCTAATTTTTTATCAGAATTAGAATAAACTCCAAGCATGGCATTAGGTGTTCCTGTATATGTATCATCAATAAATGTTAACATTTTCCATTTAGATGAAACAACTGGTAAATTAAGTGTTATTGAATATTTAACAATACCAGAAGTATATTGATTATCTTCATCAAACATATAATATGCATATGTTGTTCTAGACTTACCATCATCTCCAGTACCTTCTGTTTTAGATGATGTATCTACAATTGAAACAGAATTATTTTTTACTTCAACATAATTGTATGTATCTGGTGTTCCTGTTTCAGCTGCATTATCAGGTAGGTATGTATAATATGTTAATCCTGCAGTAGTTGGGATTCCATTATATTTTGTTGCAGTAGTAGTTGAGAAATTATCACTAAATACTTCTACAAATTCACCAGTTGGTGTAGGAGTAGGGTCATCACCTTGTTCTTGATTTGGGAATACGAGACTTGCAAATACTCCTGCTCCTGATACAGTTGGAAGTAAAGTAGGCAATTCTGATGCACTATTCATTATTTCAACATTACTACATTTGTTTGTCGAATCATAATAGAATAGTGAAGAATTAGTGTCAAATGTTGTTCCGAATTTGTTATCATTAGATACGGTATCTGTTCTATTTGTTACTATAGTTGCACCAGAAGATGATGAACCAACAAATATATTGTCATATGATTTAACAGCTGGAGTTCCAGTTCCTGATGTGTTTTCTTTTACTATAAATGTGTTTTTAACATTTTCAAAGTAACACTTTTCTATAAACGCGTATGCACCTGCATAAATTTGCATATTATTACCTGTAGAACCATAGTAATAGTTATTATACATATGCATATTTGCTTGTCTAGCAAATGGAAGTCTAGATTGACATCTATCATAGAAATTATGATGGAATGTTATTGCGGCAGTTAAGTTGCTATCGCTTCCTCCAACTAATCCAGTTTTATGATTATCATAATAATGATTATAAGAAATAGTTACAAATGCGCATCTCTTAATATCTGTTGCACCATCGCCTTCATGCTTATCTTGTTCTGTACATACATCCCAATAGTTTATACCACTATTGAAAGTATTGTTGTGAACCCAATAATATTTTCCTTTAAATCCTGCCATTGTTGATGAATCTGTAGTTCCTTCAAAAGAACAAGCATCTTCAGTATAATCATCAAATGTTATATTTTTAACTTCAATAGAATTACAATCAGATTTCCAAGTGAATCCCCATTGGAAGATACATGCATCTTCACCAATGCCTTCAATTGTCACATTTTCAACACCTTTAACATCTAGCATGTTGTAATATGAATCAAAAGAGCCATCGCTTTCAGCCTTAATTTTATTTGTTAATCCATTTAGTTTAGAATATTGTGATTCATTTAATGTATTATAGCCACTAGAAATAATTGTACTTTCATCAAGATTTTGATGAGGTAGTGCAACACCATTAGCACCTATTACATTTTCTGTAGGTAAATTCTTATTTTTTCTATATGTTCCTGTTGGATCATATTCGATTTGGTTCCAAGTTGCAGCACCGATTGTGCCAATAATTCTAACATCTAGAGGATAATCTTTTTTAGCATTTAAAATGATATTAGCCAAGCCAGTATATGTTTTTCCACCGAATGTTGCAGTGACTGTGTTTTTAGTAGCCTCTGTTACATATACAACAACAGCGTTTGATTTTAATGTTCCGTCATTATTATATGCGCCTACACCGTTTGAATTATTAAAATGTGCATAACCAGATCTATCATCTTTAGTTACAGTGATATTTGATAAAGTTAATGTTTCGTTATTAGCCTCTATTTTTACTGAATAAGTGCCAGCTTTTAAGCCAACGGCATCAACTACAACATTATCATTAATTCTTATTAATTCATTATCAATTGCTGTATATGAAGAAGCATCATTAGATTTATATGAAACAACATATCCAGTTTGTGATACACCAGGAATTGTATCTAATTCTAAGTGGATTCCTTCAGTATATCCTTTATATGAAGTTACATTAATAGAACCAGCAGAAGTTGCTGTATATTTAGCATATAGTGTAGTTGCTGCAAAAATTTCAGTATTATTATCAAAATACTCTGTTAAGCTAGAATTTGTATACCAACCACTGAAAGTATAATTAGATTTTACTGGTGGATCATAAGTTATTTTATCACCAGCAGTAACTGTTTCAGTGTTTAATAATGTTGTACCATCATAATATTTAACAGCATATGTTATTGGTGTTACATTCCATTTTGCATAAATTGTTGTAGCACCTGTAATTGTATCTGTATCGAAATTAAATACAGTTTGGAATCCTGCATCCTTATACCATCCAGCAAATGTATATGTTTCTGTAGCTGTAGAAGCCTTCTTAGGATCAGCAGGCTTTTGAACCTTATCACCATACATTAATGATTGAGATTCTATTTGATTTCCACCATTTGTGTCAAATGATACTGTATGATGTATAGCTGACTGAGTCCACCAACCATATAATGTTATTGAGCGTGTAATAGGTGTATCAAAATCATAATTATCATTACTATTGTTAGATGTAGACCATGCTAAGAATTCATATGTATAATAAACATCTGCATTTCTTGATGGATTTTCAGGTCTTGTTGCTGGTTGTCCATAAGGAACTATTTGTTTTGCAACATTAGTAGAACCATTAGATACAAATGTAACAGTGTATTCAACTGGTGTTGCAGTCCACTTTGCATAAAGAGTAATTGCCTCTGTAATTGTATCAGTATTGAAATTGAATGCAGTTTGGAATCCTGCATCTTTATACCAGCCTGCGAATGTATATGTTTCTGCATCTGTTGCAGTTTTTGTAGGTGCAGTTGGCTCATCTAATTTTCCACCATCTACAACTTGAACTGGAGCAACACTAGAACCACCGTTTGTGTCAAATGTAACAAAAAATTTATCAGGTTCTGGAGCTACCTTTGGAGTAGCTTTCCATTTAGCATATAGAGTAAATGAAGAATAAACTTCTGTTTCAAAATGATATATATTTGTCAAATTTGAATCTGAATACCAATTAATAAATACATATGTATAATTATCATCATCTTCCCTAGTTGGATCTAGAGGTCTTGTAACCTTTGAGCCCTCTTCAACGGTTTGAGATGAAATATTATTTCCACCATTTGTATTAAATGTTATTTCATATGTCGCTGGAGTAACTGATTTTGCAGTTGAATTCCATTTAGCATATAAAGTTGTTGATGCTGTAATTACAGTATTAAAATCAAATGCATGTGTATATGCTTGGTCTGAATACCATCCAGCAAATTCGTATGTATAATTTTCATCTTCAGCCTTTGTTGGATCTTGAGGTCTAGTTGCCTTACCACCTTGAGTGATATTTTGGCTTTCAACAGTAGAACCACCAACTGTATCAAATGACAATACATAAGTGCTTATTGTTTCTCCACCTTCTGTATCAGTAGGAGTATTATTTTGGTTATCGTTGTTTTTAGCTGTATTACATGATGTAAGGCCTAAAAAGAATACAGATAATAACAAAAGTAATTTTCTTTTTTTCATGATTATCCTCGTTTTCTAAAATTATACATTTCTCTCTCGTTTATTAAACAAATAAATATGCTAATTTTATTGGTAAAATACCGACAAATACATTTATTTATATTAATACACAACTATTATATTTAAGTATTTTTTTATTGTAAAGCAATATTTTAATATTAGCGAAAAATATGATAAAATAGTAATGTAGTGATGTAAGGGGCTGATAATGTGTTTGAAAAACTTAAAAGAACTAAGGTATTTAGAGATCCACTTTATGGATATATTCAAGTAGATTATAAGGTAATTAGCGATCTAATTGATACTAGAGAGGTTCAAAGATTAAGAAGAATTAGACAATTATCAGGTGTGTCTATGGTTTTCCAAACTGCAGAGCACACTAGATTTACACATTCCCTAGGTGCATACCAAATGGCAAATCTAGTATTACAAAACGTTGATGGAATTGAAGTATTAGATGAATATAAATGCATTGTCTTTCTATGCGCAGCCCTATTACACGATGTTGGACATGGTCCATATTCTCACGCATTTGAAAGTGTAATGGATTTAAGTCATGAGGAAATGACTGTAAAAATCATATTATCCCCTGAAACAGAAATAAATAAAATATTATCACAATATGATAATTTAGCTAATGATGTTGCATCTGTAATTGCACATGATAATAAATTCCCATTATTAGAAGCATTAGTATCAAGCCAATTAGATGTTGATAGAATGGATTATTTATCAAGAGATGCATATTTTACAGGCGCAGCATATGGTCATATTGATTATTATAGAATTTTAAGAAGTATGAAGATTGTTAATAATAGATTATGCGTTAGAGCATCAGGAGTACACTCTATTGAATCATATCTAATGTCTAGATATCATATGTATTTCCAGGTTTATTATCATCCAATTGCTAGAAGCTATGAATCACTATTAGAAAATATATATAAAAGAGTAAATGATTTAGTATCCGAAGGAAAGAAAATAGATGCACCTATTGAGACATTCTTAAATGTTATTAAGAACAACAGCGATATTGAATCATATATTGATTTAGATGATGCTTATGTTAATGGATTTATTAAGCAATTCACTAAATCATCTGATGAAATATTAAGAAAGCTATCTTTATGCTTAATTAATAGACACCTATATAAATATATTGATTTAGCAGATGATCCAGATCCAGAAGAAATTGAAGCAATTAAATCTAATTATAATGAAGAAACAATAAAATATTATTATTTAGAATCAAGAGTTGAAGGAGTAGCTTATTCTATTTATAAGAAGACAAATATTAACGATATTAAGGTATTATTACCTAATGGAAAAATAAAATCATTAGAACAATATTCACCAATTGTTAAAAGCTTAACAATATCAAGCATTAAGACTGTAAATAGAATATATTATTTAGTTGATTAAAATGGATTCAATAATTGTAGTAGAAGGTCTACATGATGAAATAAATATTAAAAATGTATATCCAAATGCCAAATGTGTAATAACAAATGGTAGTGCAGTAAATGATGAAACTATTAATTTACTAAAGGAATTAGCAAAGAAATACGAAATAATCATCTTTACTGATCCTGATTTTCCTGGTGAGAAAATCAGAAATACAATAAGTGAACAAATACCTAATTGTTCACATGCTTTTTTAAGAAATTATGATTGTAGAAGTAAAAACGGTAAAAAGGTAGGCATTGAGCATGCATCTAAAGAAGCAATAATCAATGCTTTAAGTAATGTATATAAGGAACAAGAAAATTTAGAAGATACTATTTCTAATAATGAATTATATGAATTAGGATTAAATGGTAATAATAATTCATCAATATTAAGAAATAAGATATCTAATGTTTTAAATATAGGGGCACCTAATGCTAAAACATTTTTAAAAAGAATTAATCTATTAAGGCTAACAAAAAAAGATTTAGAGGAATTATTATGCAAAATAAAATAGGAAATAAATCATTTATTGATAAAACATTAAATGATAATAATTTATATGCTAAAAAGAAATTTGGTCAAAACTTTTTAAAAGATCAAAATATATTATCAAAAATAATAGAGGCAGCTAATCTAGATAAGGATACACTCGCAATAGAGATTGGACCAGGATTAGGTTCATTAACTGAAAGACTATGCGAATCTGCTGGATTTGTTTTAGCATATGAAATTGATATAGATTTAATTCCTATTTTAAATGAAAACCTAAAAGAACATAATAATTTTAAAATTGTTAATAAAGATATTTTAGAGGTAGATATTAATAAAGACCTTTTAGAATATGAAGGTAAATATAAAAATATAGTTTTAGTTGCTAATTTGCCATATTATATTACAACACCAATTATTTTAGGCCTATTAGAAAATACAAAGAAGATTAAGAAATATGTAATGATGGTTCAATTAGAGGTTGCTGATAGAATTTGTGGCAAGCCTAAAACTAAAGATTATAATGCATTATCTATAGCTATTGGATATAGAGCTAATGCATATAAGAATTTTAATGTTCCAAGAACAGTATTTATTCCTGAGCCAAATGTTGATAGCGCAGTAATATCTTTAGATTTATATGAAAAGCCTCAATATATTGCTAAAAATGAAGATTTATTCTTTAAGCTAATTAGAGAGTCATTTAATCAAAGAAGAAAAACATTAATTAATAATTTATCAAAAGCATATTCAAAGGAATTAATTAATAATATGCTAAATGAATTTAATATTAAACAAAATGTTAGGTCTGAGGAATTAGATATAAAAACATTTGTAGATTTTAGTAATTATATTTCTGAAAATGGTGATAAGAAATGATAAAAGAATATGCATATGCTAAAATCAATTTAGCTTTAGAGGTTATGGATGTTAAGGATGGATATCATATGGTTAATAATCTTATGATACCTATAGATTTATATGATGAATTAACATTTGAGCCAAATGATAAAATTGAATTAATTAATAATGAATTTGAAGATAACATTATTCTTAAGGCAGCAAAGCTATTTATAAGTAAATATAATATTAATTCAGGTGTAAAAATAACATTAGAAAAAAATATTCCAAGTGCGGCAGGCTTAGCTGGTGGATCTAGTGATGCGGCAGCTACACTTAGGGGATTAAATAAATTATTTAATAATGTTGCTTCACATGATGAATTATTAGATTTAGGTGCAGAGCTTGGTAGTGACGTACCATTTTTTATTGATACTAAGCTAGCATTATGCACAAATAGAGGAGAGGTAGTAAACAAGGTTGATGCCGATGCGCATGTTTTTGATTTATTGTTAATCAAACCGAAGACAGGATTATCAACTAAAGAGGTTTACAAGAACTATATTTACGATAACGTTTCTAAAAAAGAAAAAATAGACAATATTATTACAGCTATTAAATATTGTGATACTTTTTCCTTGAAGAAGAACATTTTTAATGATTTAACAAAGACAGCATTAAATTTAAATACTGAACTTAATACAATTTATAACGATTTAAAAAAACACACAGATATTTATTTAAGCGGTAGTGGCCCAACAATGTTTATAATTAACCCAGATAAAGATGTTGTGGCATACATTGAAAAAAATTACAAAGATTGCTTTATAAAGAAGTGTAAAACAAAAAAATTGTAAGAATTATTTCACTATTAAGTTTAAAATAACTAATATGATTGATTTATTTCGTTATTGATATTTATTTTATTGACAGTATTAAATTTATTTAATATAATAAATCGTAAAACGTTTACATTAGGAGGAACGGCTATGAAAGGAATTAAAAAAGTTAGTTTATTAGCATTAGGTCTTTTTCTAATTGCAGGTGTTGCATCATGCGATAAGAAAACTACAAATACTGATGATCAAACTGAAGAAACAGATGTCCCTGAAATATATGATGACATTCCTGTTGATCCTGAAAAAGGGTATATTGAATTCGAAGATCTAGATACAGATATCGGAGAGATTTCTACATTAGAAGAACCAGAATCATTCCCAGATATATATATTAATGAGGCTAATAAGGCTCAATTCAAGCTTATGAGTTTAAGTGTTGATACAACAAACGCTAGAACAACATTCTACTTAGGAGAAGAGTTTAATGCTGATGGATTATTAGTATTAGGCGATTTCATGAAGCTAGACTCAAAAGGACAACCAGCAAAGAATGCTGCAGGTAAAGTAATTACTGTTAGAGCAAGAGTTACAAATTATCAAGTTGATGGTTCTGAAATTGATACATCTGAAATGGGTTACTATACAGCACAAGTTAACTATAGATATGGTGATACTGTTAAAAATGAAGAGTATCAAGTTAGAGTAAGATCATCAGAATTTGAAACAACTAGAAATCTAATTTACATTGCTGGTCTTAAGGCTGGTTATAAGTCAACACAGGCTGGACAAAATTTCAAATTAAAGAATGATGGTAGAATTGCTACTACATATTTAAGAAAGAGTGGTCAAAACGACTTCTCATTAGATGCAAGTGAATTAAATGTTCAAATTGTAAAGAACACAGTAAATGGTGTTGCCAGTGCATTTTCTACTGAATATATTGATTTTGATTTAGCAACATTAACTAATGATACAGAAAACAAGAAAATGTATAATAATGATCATACATTTGAAATTGATTATTCACAAGTTGATACTGGTAAGGTTGGTTCATATCTTATCCCAATGACATATAAGGGATCAGACCTTATTATCAATGGTAGAACTGTACCAAATACTGTTAAGGCATTTCTTGTTGTTGATGTAATTAGTCCAGTAACAAATGTAGTTAATACAAATTCTAATATGACAGTAGAAGCATCAATGGATCTTCCTGACTTTGGTCAATATAATGTTAATATTGCTAGAAGAGTATGGGATGGTACAAAGTTAACTATTGTTGCATCTCGACTTCCTATCACAAGTGAAGCTTTCAAATTTGAAAACATTGTTACTTATTCACAAGGTGGACAAAATGGTACATTCACTTTAAAAGAAATTGGTGAAGATGAGAATGGTGATGATAAAGAATTCTCATTCAATGCAGCAATCACTATTACTGAATCAACTAAATACGATATTAGAGTTCAAAGAGATGTTTCTCAAGGAACTGTTATTTCTCAAACAATCGGTGAATCTGATGGTAAATATACATATAACGAATACGACTTTGGCGATGGCGTTAAAGCATACAACGTTGGTGCAGGTAAGCTAGATAAGAATAATATTCCTGAATATTTAGGAAAAGGAAAGACTTGTGCCGAGGATGGCTTAAAGTTCGTAGGATTCCTAGGATTAGATTCAGTAGCAAAGAAATCATATATTGAATTTACATTTGAGAAGGAAACTACATTAATTCTATACATCGGTTCAAATGGTGATGATGATAGAGGATTTGTAGTATATAAGCCAACTGCAGATGGAAATGAAATATTATTCGAAGAAAATGTTGAGGTTGCTGTAGCAGGAGCTAAGCAAACTCCAGTAAGAAGATCATATACACTTCCAGCTGGAACATATAGAGTTTCTGCATTAGGTACAACAGTAACATTCCATGGTTTTGTAATAGGAACATTAAAGTAGGAGGTTAAAGCAAAATGAAAAAATTAAAATTATTATCAGCTCTTGCTTTTGCCTCAACAGCTTTTATTGCATTAGCATCTTGTTCAGGCAAAAACAATAATAAAGATCCAGAACCATATGATGATGTTTATTATTTACAAGAGGATAAGGTTGAAAAGGTAACAATTGATGTTGCTACTTCAAGAAATGCAAATAATAACATCTATGTTTCTCCAACAGGAACAAAAGATGGAGATGGTTCAAAGGAAAAGCCTTATGATTTCGTTACTGCAACAACTAAGGTAGAAGCAGGAACAAATATTATAATGGCTGAAGGTAGATATACATTTAATGAAAGAATTCCAGTAGGAAAACCAAATAATCAAGCGTTATATTCTGAAATTATTTATAATGGTGCTCCAGGTAAATATATTACAGTTCAACCTGAAAAGGATGATGCTGGTAATTACAAGAGAGTTATATTCGATTTCTCTGCAATGAAATTTGATGATGCAAACAGAGGAATTCAAGTTTATGGTAATTATTGGTATTTCTATGGATTAGAGGTTACAGGTGCCGGAGATAACGGTATGTACATTGCTGGTAACCACAATATCGTTGATAATTGCCAATTCTATAACAATAGAGATACTGGTTTACAAATTGGTCGTGGTGGTGGATCTCAAGAAACACTAGATCAATGGCCAGGATTTAACCTAGTTAAAAACTGTACATCATTTGCAAATTATGATGATATGACATTAGGTGAAAATGCCGATGGTTTCGCTGCAAAGCTTACTGTTGGTCATATGAATATTTTCGATGGCTGTATAGCATTTAGAAATTCAGACGATGGTTGGGATTTATATGCTAAGCAAGATTCAGGAAATATCGGTACAGTATTAATTTATAACTGTGTATCATTCGAAAATGGTTTCTTACCATATAGAGCACAGCCTACTTATATTGGTACAAAATATGCTGAAAGAGCATATGATACACAAAATGGTGATGGTATTGGATTTAAGCTTGGTGGTTCTACAATGACAGGTGATGTTATTATGGAAAACACATTCACATTCAATAACAAATATCATGGTGTAAGTGATAACTCTAACCCAGGCTTCCTATCATTAAAGAACGTTACAGCTTATAACAACTGTGTAGGCTTTGATGAAGATGGCAAGATTACTGATACAAGAGGTATTAGTTATGCTACAAATAAGTCAAACAACATTGACTTAGCTAGAACTATTGGTTCATATAATAATTTCTATGGTATTTTATCTTATGTTGATAACCAAGATAATTATGAAGCTGAAGGCGATAACCTTTACAATGCAGATGCATTCAGAGGTAGTACAGCTTATAGTATTTTCCAAACAACACGTGATACTACTGAAAGATATGTTCAATTTGGTGATTATGTAGATGGTTCAAGCTATCATACAGAATCTCAAGATATTCCATATGACGGTGGAACAGAATATGTATTCGATTCTAATCCATTCAAGTCATGTGACCCTATTAATGCAACATGCGATGGTAGAGATCAACTTGAAACATTATTACATTTCCATAATGATTTTAGAAATGAAGATGGTTCAGTTAATATGGGCGATTTATTCGCATTAAAGGATGGCAGCTCATTAAAGACATTTGCTAATGGAGAAGCAGTTGGTGCTACATTAAACAAATCATCAATGACTGAATATTCTCACCCTGAATATTTCTCATTCTTAACTTCAAATAAAGAAATGACTTCTGATATGGAAAGAGTTTTATCAGCATATATGGCTTTAAACCCTATTACTAATCAGGAAGCAACATTCCAAGATTTTGATATTACTAACTTAATTAATGGATGTGAAATTACTTGGGAATCATCAAATACAGATATTATTAAGATATTATCAAATGAAAGAGTATCAAAATCAATGTCTGTTGAAACAACAGCACATGTATTCGTTCCTGCTGAAAAGACAACAGTTAAGCTTACAGCAACTATTAAGTATGCTACAGCAACAATTAAGAAGGAATTTAACATTGATGTTTGTCCAAGAAATCAATATTTAGGAGAATTAGCATCTACAGGTGCTGATTCTATTAGAGTTTCAATCTATAGTACATATTATGCTCCAAGAGTTTATCCAATTGATGCATCTTCAATTAATAGTAATGAAATTGATCCAACATTATATGATTTAACATATAAATATGAATATGCTGCAGATGGTAAATCTAAGCTATACGAGGTAGATGGTGTTGATACATCAAATCCTGGTATGTATAAGATTACAGCAACAGCAGTATTAAAGGAAGATGAAAGTCAAGTATCTGTGTACACATTTAAGGTATATGTAGTTGACCCAGATTGTTCAATTGACTTCATTAATAGCTCAATTATATTAAATGCAGACGGATTCTCAATTGCTGGTGAATTATCTAACGTTGAGGGTTATGTTAAGGCATATGTTTCTAGAACAGACGAAGGTGACTTAACTGCTGAACAGCTAGTTGCAAAGACAGGCGTTCAAGAATTTAAAGTTTCTACAGATAGTATTGTTGCTCCATTCGAAGCAGACAATAGAGTTACATCTTCAGTTGCATATTACATTTACTATACAGTAGTTAATGACAATATGTCTAACATAGGAGAAGCAACAGTTTACAAGAGAGTAGTTAATACTGTAGCAATTGATTCTGAAACTAAGTTCCAAAAGCTTGCTAGAACAGGTACTCCAGATGGAAATGATTACTCATCTACATTAACAATCTTCTATTTAACTAAGGATTTAGATTTTAATAACAATTGGGATACAACAACAACTACTGGAGATTTCAAGGGATTATTCAATGGTAATAATTACACAATCTCTAATATCAAAGTAACAGCTAAGCCATCTAAGGCACATTACGTTAACGTATTCTATAGTGTTAAGAATGGTTCTATTATGGATGTTAAATTTGATAACGTTGTATTCAACTGTATCGATTCATCTAATGGTAAGAGAATGGGTATCGTTGGTGCAATGCAAGGTGGTTATATCGATAATGTAAGAATTACAAACTCTTCATTCGTTGGTTATGAAGCTGTTGGTGGTTTAGTTGGTCAAGTAACTGGTGGAGATAACTTCATTAACAATTGTTCATTAGTTAACCCAATTGAATTCTATACTCCAGTTGAAGCTAACGCAGTATATGAAGAAGGCGTAACATATTATAATTATAAATATGAATCAGTTGATGATACATATAACTATGTTGCAATCAAGGCAGATTCATATGAAGTAGATACTCCTATTTATACAAATGGTGAGCCAACTGATCCATTCGCAAAGATCTATATTTTACCAAATAGATATACAATTTCTACAAAGAATAAATATCAAGGTGGTTTAGTAGGTAATGCTCAAATTGCTGATAGTGGAACATACTTAAATATCACTATGACTAATAACTATGTATCTGCTACAATCGGTGATGGTTCTGATACTGGTGGTAACTCTGCAGGTATCTTAGCTCGTTGTAAGAATGATTCTGATAAGTATAATGTAACATTATGCTACAACTACTTTGATGGTATAATTATTTCTCAAGGATTATATGGCGCAGGTATCTTAGGTGACCTAGATAATGGTTTAGGTTATATTAATGTTCATCATAATTTCGCATTAGTAACATTCGTTTATAAGGGACAATACTTAAATGCTGATGATAGATACTTCAGAGCTCTAGCAGCTGGTGGAGAAGCATTAAGTGAAGTTCAAAAGACTGCACACAAGAATTTAAATCCAATTATTGGACGTGCAACATCATCTAATGCTAAGTTATACTTCTCAGAAGAGAATTTCGGTGACTGGGCTGAAAACTACAATAAGCTATCAATCTCTACATCTCTAGTTTATGGTAGCCAATCTTACAATATGGAAGAACATGTATTCACAAGATATTATGTAACTAGAGAAACATTCGTAGTTGTTCTAAAATTCGATGCTAATATTTGGGATATTTATAGTATTACAGAAACTTTAACATTCAAGGAAAATCCTGCTGATGCTGAAGCTACTGAACATACTTATACTCAATTTAGAGCAAGATTAAAAGATACAACTGCTGGACAACAATAGCAAATATTAATTAGTGCGTTGAATTTATATTCAGCGCACTTTTTTCTTTCTATTAAGCTAGATAATACTCATTTTTGTTCGATTTATTACTTTTTTAAAAAAATTTTTTTCGAATGTTAAATTTCTTAAATAAATCAATTGTAAAAACGTTTTCTTTGTGTTAATATAAAGGCAGTTATGTTTTTATTATAAGCATACACTTTGGTGAATTTAAGAAGGAGAAAATCGAAATGAAAAAAAGAAAAATTTTATTAGGTGCCTTATTAGCAACAACCGCTATCTTTGGAATTGCTTCATGTGATGGACCAGATCCAGAAGACAAGACTCATGATGATGGTTCAGGGTCAACTGACGTTGGAGGAGAAGCTACTAAATATACAGTAACATTCAACTCAAATGGAGGATCAGCTGTATCAAATGTTGAAGTAGAGGAAGGCTCAAAGATCGCAGCTCCAACAAATCCAACAAGAGCAGCGACAGCACAATATTCTTATACATTTGCAGGTTGGTACAAGGATGCTGCATTAACTCAAGCATTCAATTTTGCATCAGACACTATTACAAGTGCAACAACATTATATGCAAAATGGACAGAAAATGTTAATCAATATACAGTAACATTTAATTCAAATGGTGGTACTAGTGTAAGTCCTGTACAAGTTAATTATGGTGGCAAAGTTACACAACCAACAGCTCCAACAAAGGCTGAAGATTCTACTGCTAAATATACATTTGCAGGTTGGTACAAGGATGCTGCATTAACTCAAGCATTCAATTTTACATCAGACACTATTACAAGTGCAACAACATTATATGCAAAATGGGATGCAACAGCTAAGCATACAGTAACATTTGTAACTAATGGTGCAGATGCTGCAATAGATGCTGTAACTGTTTATGATGGAGACGCTGTATCTAGACCTACTGATCCAACTAAGGCAGCAACAGCTGATACTAGATATGCATTCGCAGGTTGGTATACAACATCAACATTTGATACTGGAACAGAATTTAATTTTAATACTTTAATTACTAGAGAATTAACATTATATGCAAAATGGGATGTAACTAATAAAGTTTCTCTTGTATTTAATACAAATGGTGGAACTCATATCGATACACAATTCGTATTCGAGGGTGAGACAGCAACAAAACCAACAGATCCAACTAAGGAAGAGGATGCAACAGCTAAATATGCATTCGCAGGTTGGTATACAACATCAACATTTGATGCTGGTACAGAATTTGATTTTGCAACTCCAATTGCTGAAACAACAACAATTTATGCAAAATGGAATGCAACAGCTAAATATACAGTAACATTTGTAACTAATGGTGCAGATGCTACAATTGATAGTCAAACAATTTATGACGGTGGAACAGTTACTAAGCCAACAGATCCAACTAAGGCTGCTACAGAAACTACTAGATATGCATTCGCAGGTTGGTATGAAGACGAAGATTTTGCAACTGAATTTGATTTCACTGCAGGAATTACTGGTGATGTAACATTATATGCAAAATGGACAGAAACACCTATTACATATTATGTTGTATTTAGAGATGGTAACACGACTCTAACAGATTTAACTCAAACAGTTAATGCTTTAGATTATGCAACTAAGCCAGCAGATCCAACTAAGGCTTCAGATGATGATTCAAAGGTTCTTAAGTTTGGTGGATGGTATAAGGATTCTAATTTAGAAACTCCATTCGATTTCGAAAATGAGAAAATCACTGGATTAACAATGGTATATGCAAAATGGGATACATATAATAAGATTTCTACAGTTGCAGAATTCAATGAATTCCGTGCATTAGAAGCATCAAGTGATAACTTCATTTTAACTGCAGATATCGATCTTGAAAATGTAACTCTTGAAGCTACAAAGGTTGTATTCACAGGTAAATTTGATGGTGATGGACATGCTATTAAGAATGGTATGTATGTTGAAAATGCATCTAACAAGACAGGTTTATTATTAAAAGAATTACGTAATGGTGGATCTGTTTCTAACGTTAAGTTCGTTGGATGTAATGCTAAACTAGGTGGAGAAACAATCGCAATCATTGCCGGTTTAGGTAGTAAGAATATCAGTGTATCTAAGGTTGAATTCAACGGTTGTACAGTAAGCTGTAACAACTATGCTGGTTTCATTTTAGGTAGAACAGATTCAGGCGACACTACACTTAATATTTCTGAAATTACATGTAAGAATGGATGTAAGTCTACAGTTACAAGCTACGGTGGAACACTAATTGGTGACGTTAACGCCGGAGATGCTAATAAACATGCAGTTATCAATATGACTGACCTTGATTTAAGTATTGAATTAGCTGGTGCTAATAAGAATGGTGGTTTCTTATCTGGTCGTTTAAGAGGATATACAGACTTAACTATTAAGAATGTAGTAATTAGAGAAGCAATTATTCAAGACAACGCTAGTGGAAATCCAGGATTAATTTGTGGTGGTGGTGACAATAACGCTACTAACTCAAATTTAGTTGTTGAAAACTTATATGTTATGTCAACAAACTCTAAATTATTACAATCTTGTGCACTTCAAACAGGTTCTAATCCAGTAACTTCATTCACTCTTTCATATACAAACTGCTATATTGCATCTGATATCGCTGCAAATATTACAGATAATGTAATCAACGGAGTTACATTATTACAAAGTGTTGATAAAGCAACAGCTGATATTAATTGGTTAGATGAAACATTAAAATTAGATTTCGATAGCGTTTGGACAGCAGAAGAATCTGACGCTTCTAAGTATCGTCTAGTTGCATCATCTACAAATGTTAAGAGCAAAGATGCTGTTATCGAGAGATTAAAATTATCTACAGCAAATGCAACAGTTCGTTTCGAAAAGGGTACAGAATTTACTGCTGATGGAATTTCAGTAACAGGTATTTATTCTGATGGTGTTAACCTAGTATTAAATAGTGGTGTTGAATACGAAGTTATTTATTCAGATTATAATAAAGATGTTGCAGGTGTTTACACAATTACAGTTAAGTCATTAGAAGACGCAAGTGTTGTAGCTACATATGATGTAGAAGTAGTTGAATTATTATCATTCTCTGTTGATACAGAATTCACTAAGATTACATATGTTCCAGGTGAAGCTCTAAATATTAAGAACTTATTAGTATATGGTCAATGGTCTGATGGTAAGAATTTATTATTCAAGAACTATACAACAAATGCTGAAAGCTTAGATTTATCTACAGCTGGTGTTAAGAATTTAGTAGTTTCAGTTGCTGGATTTGATTCTCAAACAATTGCTATTTCAGTTGTTGGAACAAGACCTGTTGTAACTGATAACAATGTATATATTAACGTTGATTGTTCAGCTGCTATAGCATTTGGTGGAGAAAGAGTTGATGGTGTTGAAACATTCAATACTATTAATGAAGCAATCGAATATTATGCATCTCTTAAGTTAGATGAATCAGTTAACAAGGTAATTTATATTGCTGATGGTACATATTATGAGAAGATTACAGTTCCAGCTTCATTAACTAATTTAAAGATTATTGGTGAATCTAGAGAAGGAACAATTCTTGAATATGATGCAGTAGAAGATACTGTTAACCCATTAGATGGTAGCAAGTATGTAATGAACTGTGCTACATTACATGTTAATGCAGAAAACTTCGGTTTAGAGAACATTACTGTTAAAAACTCATTCGATTATATTAACGATAATACTAAGTATGGTAACCCTCAGGGCTTCGCTTTAACAATCGCTGCTGATGGTGCTGTAATTAATGATGTTACATTATATGGTAACCAAGATACATTATTCTTCAAGAAGGGCCGTGTTTACCTAGTTGATTCTGAAATCGATGGTAATATCGACTTTATCTTCGGTGAAAACGATGGTATCGCATTCTTTGAAAACTGTGTAATTAAGGCTATCAATAAGTCAACAACTCAACAAAATAATAATGGTTATGTAACAGCTATGAAGGGTGATGCTACAAATCATCCAACATATGGTTATGTATTTAATGGATGTACATTTACAGATGATGGTACATTAAAAGAAGGCTCAATGTCATTAGGTAGACCTTGGGGTCCAGGCGCTACAGTTACAATGATCAATTGTAATTTCTCAGCTGCATATTCTACATTAGGATATGATGGATCAACTAAGTCTCGTTGGTTTGATATGTCAGGTAACAAGCCAGGTGATGCTAACTTTGCTGAATATGGTTCAACTGGTGAAGGTAGAATTGAAACAGCAGTTGCTGGTGGTTCAATTTTAACTGCTGATGAAGCATTAAATTATACAGCTGCAAACACATTAGCTGATACAAACGGTGGCGTTAAGTGGGGTTCTTCATTCAATTATATAGCAGCATACAATGCATTAGTTGCTGCTAAGAATAAAGTAACAGCTACAGGTATCCTTGTATACTTAGATGGTACAGCTATTACTGATTCAATGTCAGTTGCTGCTGATGATACAAGTACTTTAGTATTAACATCAGCTGAATGGAATGCTGAAAACAAAGCTGTTGAGGTATCAATCGCAGATCCAACATTAGCAACATATGAGGATGGTAAGCTTACAGGTCTTGTAACAGGTTCTACAACTGTAACATTCACACTTGGTGAAGTTACAAAGACTGTTTCATTAGAAGTTATTGCATTACCTTCATATGAAATTACATTTGTTGTACCTGAAGGAGCATCAGCTGTTGCATCACAAACAATAAAGAAGAATAAGAAGCTTGAAGCTCCAGCAGCTCCAACAAAGACAGGCGCAGTATTCAAGGGTTGGTTCACTGATGAAGCATGTACAGAAGAATATGATTTTGATACTCCAATAACAGGTGAACTTACATTATATGCAAGATTTGTTGAATGGGCAGATTTAACTAAGGAAAACTGTGTATATTACTTCAACGGAACTGAAGGCGATGGAGTTGACACATTTGGTGATGGTATTAACATCCAAAAGAAGGAAGGCACATGGTATAGTATTTCTGTAGGAGGAAATGTTTCAATTAATAAGATTCAATCTAGATGGAACAATACTGATCCTTCTAAAGTAAATCCAGATACACAATTTAATTATGGAACAACTTTATCATTTGCTGTTAAGCAAAATGCTACAATTACAGTTACATTTAGAAACTTAAATGGTGGTCTTATTCTATATAAATTCAATGGTGAAGCAATTACTCCAACTGTTTCAGCAGATGGTTTAACATTCACTTATGAAGCAACTTCAGATGGTGTATTTATGATAGAAAATAATGGAGACACAGCTGTTGGAGCTACAAAGAATTCATACTTATCAAGCATTTCTGTAACATATCCAGAAGTAATCAAGAAGACAACAAAGATTACATTTGGTGCTGAAGGTAACTTCGAAAATACATTAGGATTTGACATTACTGGTTTAACTACAAAGAGACCTAACGGAAATAATTCTCAACTTGTTGGTACAATGGTATTCTATGCAGAAGCTGGTGCTACAGTATCTATTTCATCATATAGTGGATATACTCATTACACAGTTACTCAAGGCGGTGTAACAAGTGAAGAACAAACTGGTACTTCATATTCATTTGTAACAACTGGTGGAAAGATTGTAATTGCTTCTACAAACAATAATAACTATTTCTACAATATTAATATTGTTTATCCTGCAGTAATTGAAAATAATACAACAATTACATTTGGTAATGATACAAATATTGATTCAATCGAAGGCGTAACATACACTGCAAACCTTAGACCAAATGGACCAAATTCACAAGTAAGTGGTGGATCAATTACATTAAGTGTTAAAGCAGGCGCTACAGTAACAGTTTATGGTTATGGTGGATCTACAGGTACAGGAAAAAATGATTATACATCATATACTGTAACTGCTAATGGAACAACTTCTGAAACTCAAACTGGCGATTATACTGTAACAACTACAGCTGCTGGTGATGTAGTTATAACTGCAGTAGATGGTAATAACTATTTAATGAGTATCACAGTTGAATACTAAGATTTAATTGAATATTATACTAACAAATAAAGGGTGTGTTTTATAACACATCCTTTTTTCTTACAATTTTTCACACGATTTAAGATATTTATAAACTTGATAAAATTAATATCATTAAGTATAATAACAAACAGGTGAATATATTATGGAAAAAAGAATTTCAGCTTTCTTAAAAGAAAATAATATAAACATTTCTAAGCCTATTGTAGTGGCAGTATCTGGTGGTGCTGACTCAATAGCTCTTTTAAGCATACTATATAACCTTAAATATAATGTTATTATGGCTCATGTTAATCATCACATGAGAGAACAATCAGAGATAGAAGAAAAGGAAATGATTAAGCTTGCTACAAAGCTTAATATTCCTTATGAAATATTAGAATATCATTATGATGGAAATGATAATTTCCATAACGATAGCCATAATGCTAGATATAAATTCTTTAAAGACGTTTGTAAAAAATATAATACAAACCTAATTGCTACTGCACATCATTTAGATGATCAGGCAGAAACAATTTTAATGAAGATTATGGAAGGCTCTAATCTATATGGCTATGGAGGAATATCTATAGTTAATGATGATGGTAATTATCAAATTATTAGACCATTGCTTTGTGTATCTAAAAATGAAATTTATAATTATTGTAATTTATATGATTTAAAATATTTTGAGGATTCATCAAATCATGAGGATCATTATCTAAGAAATAGATTAAGACATCATGTTATTCCTTTATTGAAGAATGAATGCAATGATTTTTATGCAAAAATATTAGAATATTCTAATCAGGTAAAGGATGCTTTCACATTTATTCGTAGCCAATCAATTGAATTCTTAGATAAGAATGATAATAAAATTGAATTAAATGAATACAATAAATTAGATACTGCATTACAAAAGGATATTATCTCTTTATTATTAGAAAGAAAGAATATTAGAAAGAATTATGATATTATCAATAGTATTTATTTCTTCCTAAAAGAAAACAAGGGAACTAAATCATTAATTCTAGCATCTAATAATTATTTATTTAGAGAATATGATTATGCATATATAGATAAGAAGAATAATATTTCATTTGATGAAATCACATTGGAGCTAAACGAATCAAAAATTTATGGTAATAAATATAGATTTACGTTAACAAAAAATATAGCCAATGTTGATGCAAAGTATATAAAATTATGTTATAATAAATTAGTATTTCCAATTCATATTAGACCAAGAAAAAATGGTGATGAAATAGAAACCATTTATGGAAATAAGAAAATAAGTAGAATCTTTATTGATGCTAAATTATCTAAAGAAAATAGAGATTATATACCTATTATTACTGATAACAATAATAATATTTTATGGGTATATGATTATATAAAATCTAAGGATGTATTTTCACAAAGAGATTCATATGATATTTATTTAATATGTGAGGAGCTATAATTATGAGTTTAGATGCGGATTTACTAAAGGTATGTATTTCCAAAGAAGAAATAAGCGAAATAGTTTCAAAAATCGCAAAGAGGATTAATGAAGATTATAAGGGTAGAGATCCTTTATTTATTTGTTTATTAAAGGGTGCTGTTCCATTCGCTACAGATTTATTAAAGGAAATAACAATAAAATGTAAAATAGAATATGTAAAGGTAAGCTCATATGATGGTATCAGATCAACTGGTAACCTAAAGATAGAATCTAAATTCCCTGAATTGAAGGGTGAGAATGTAATAATTGTTGATGATATTATTGATACTGGTAAAACTCTTCTAGAATTAAAGAAATTAGTTCTAGAAAAAGGAGCCAAGACTGTATCATTAGCAATTTTATTAGATAAGCCAAAGGGTAGAAAATATGATGTTTATGCTGATTATATTGGAACAATAATTCCAAATGAATTTGTTGTTGGATATGGTCTTGATTATAACGAGCATTATAGAAACCTTCCTTATATTGGAGTATTGAAAGAGGAAATCTATAATAATTAGGAGAGGTGTTTTATGCAAGACAACGAAAGAAAGAATTCTAAAAAGCCTAAGTTTGACTTTTTGTTTATTATAATCATCATAGTCGCTATTATTGGTGTATATTTCTTAATTCAAAATCTAACTACTAAGAAATATGTACAAATAACTCCAGAAAAGCTAGTAGACTATGTAAATGAAGGGTATATTAAAGAAGGTGCTGAATTACAGGCTACTCCAGTTTCAGATAATTATGAACTATATTATATAACTGGTGAATATACAATAGATAAGAATACTACATCATTTAGATGTGTAGTAAGAGGATCTCAATTAGATAGCTTATATGCATATAATTTAGATATTCAAAATATACCATTAAAAACTAACGTTTGGTTATCTTTATTAATATCATTATTACCATCAGTAATCATATTAGTAGTATTAGTATTAATAATGAGAAGCCTAATGAAGAGCCAGGGTGGTGCTGGTGGAGCATTTGATTTTGCTAAATCAACTGCTAAATTAAATAGAAGTAAAACTGTAACATTTAATGATGTTGCTGGATGTGATGAGGAAAAGGATGAATTAGTAGAAATCATTGATTTCCTAAAGAATCCTAGAAAATATAACGAAATTGGTGCAAGAGTACCAAAGGGTGTTATTTTATTTGGTCCTCCAGGAACAGGTAAAACATTATTAGCTAAGGCAGTTGCAGGTGAGGCTGGAGTACCATTCTTCTCAATTTCAGGTTCTGATTTCGTTGAGATGTTCGTTGGTGTTGGTGCTTCACGTGTTAGAGATATGTTTAGAACAGCTAAAGAAAATGCACCTTGTATCGTATTCATTGATGAAATTGATGCCGTTGGTAGACAACGTGGTGCTGGTATGGGTGGAGGACACGATGAGCGTGAACAAACACTTAACCAATTATTAGTTGAAATGGATGGATTCGTTGGTAATACTGGTATTATCATCATGGCGGCAACAAACCGTCCAGACGTATTAGACCCAGCATTATTAAGACCAGGTAGATTTGATAGACAAATTACTATTTCTAATCCAGATGTATTAGGAAGAGAAGCTATATTAAAGGTTCATGCTAGAAATAAGCATTTAGATCAAAGTGTTAAATTTAATGAAATAGCTCAAAGAACTCCAGGATTCTCTGGTGCTGATATTGAGAATTTATTAAATGAAGCAGCATTACTTGCAGCTAGAGAAAACCGTAAGGTTATTTCAGTAGCTGATATTGATGAAGCAATTGACCGTGTTATGATGGGTCCTGCTAAGAAATCTAAGAAATATACAGAACATGAAAGAAGATTAGTAGCATTCCATGAGGCAGGTCATGCCGTAATTGGTTTAAGACTTGAAAATGCATCAGTAGTTCAAAAGATTACAATCGTTCCACGTGGCCAAGCTGGTGGATATAACCTAATGATGCCTAAGGAAGAAACATATTTTAGAACTAAAGAACAGCTATTAGAAACTATTACTGGCTTCTTAGGTGGTAGAGTTGCTGAAGAAATTACATTCTCTGATATTTCTACAGGAGCTTCAAACGACTTTGAGAACGCAACAAAGATCGCAAGAGCTATGGTTACTGAATATGGTATGTCTGATTTAGGACCAATCCAATATGAACAACCAAATGGTAGTGTATTCTTAGGTAGAGATTATCTAAAGGATAAGAACTTCTCTGATCAGGTAGCACTTGAAATCGATAAGGAAGTAAGAATTATTATTGAATCATGCTACGCAAAGGCTAAAGAAGTATTATTAAATAATCAAGATTTATTAAAGACTATTGCTGAATATCTATTATTAGTTGAGACATTAACTAAATCTGATATTGATGAAATCAACACAACAGGTCATTTAAAGTGGGTTGATGAAAAATTCAAGGAGCCTGAGCCAGAAGCTAAAGAAGAAGCTCCAGCTACTGAAGAGGTAAAGGCTGATGACGTAAAGCCTGCTGAAGAACCCAAGGTAGAAGAGGCTACAACTACTGAAGAAGCTTCAAAGGAAGAAAAGCCAGAAGAATAATGAGAATAGATAAGTTTTTAAAGGTATCTAGATTAATAAAAAGAAGAACATTAGCTAAGGATGTAGCTAATGCTTCTAGAATTCTAGTTAATGATTTAGTTGCTAAACCTTCAAAAGAGGTAAAGGTTGGAGATATTATAACAATTGAGTTCGGAACTAAAATTGTAAAGGTTAAGGTAGTATCTCTAGAAACATCAATAAAAAAAGAGGATGCAACCTCTATGTACGAATTTATTAGCGAAGAATTAAAAAAAATTTAACATTTTTTCCAAAATTTCAGAAAAATCTGACTATTATTATAATAGGAGGATATTTTATGAAAAGGATAAAAATTATTTTAAGTGTCACTACATTAGTAATGACACTTTTTATTTTCTGCCTTATTACTACAACAAAGGCTGCAATTAGGTATGAGGAAGGATACACTCCTCTCACGAACCAATCAACTTACGTAGATGAAATAAAATTTGATCAGACAAGAGGAACCATTAATACTAATTATTTTTGTGAATGCGCGAAGATGGCACATAATGCTAATGAAAGCTTTATGATAACAAGGATAAGAAGAATAACAGGAGAGACCAACACAAATATATTAAAAACTATCGCCGACTTCCGTGATAGGTATGCTACATTTGAGGTTCAATATAATGGAGAAAAATGTTTTAGCTTTAAAATTCCATTTAATAGTCTTTTTTTAAATTGTGAAATTGATCATGTAATGGATATTAATTTTAATGATCCAAATGATATTAATTATCAAAATGTTGAAAGGGTTATGATATCTGAGCCTGAGACATCTGTATATAATTATTATTCTAATGTTAACACTTCAAGATATGAAGGATATGAAGATTTTATTTTAATAAAAACATACGATGTCACAGAAATCCAAGAAATCGTTAATTCGCCCTTAAATTTGCCCTCTAAGGACGTTTTAACTAAAAAGGATATAGAATTATCATCCGGAATTAAAATTGAAGGAAAAGACAATATTTGTTATGGTGGTAATTATAATAAAGAAGAAGGAAAGCTTATAGATAATGGTGTCTATTATTTAAAGGTAATAGCTACATATAATGATATTAAATATCATATTGTTTATAAAATAACTGTCACTGATATGATATCTGAGTTACCTAGAATCTATATCACAACTAATAGGCAGCTTACCGCATCTGAAATAGATAATCATATATTAGAAAATAATATAACAAATTATACATATGACGCATCTACTTATTTCCAATTTTTTAATGTACCAGGTATTTATTATATAAATATTAGCTATAATTATGACGATAATAAATATAATGCTAAATTTCCAGTTTATGTTACAGATAAATCTGAACAAAAATTAAGAATAATTGATAATGAATTATTGAAGGTCGGATACAATAATAAATTAAGCCAAGAAGATTTTATAGCCAATCTAGATTTTTCATATATCGAAGTAGATGAATATAATATTGATTATTCAGCATATGATAATAATAGTGGAAAAGTTGGATCATATGATGTATCTATAAATATTAGAGATATTTATGGAATATTATATTATCAGGTAGTAACTATAGAGGTATATGATAATATTTGTCCTAATGTAGAATTAAAGGAGGACACAAAGCTAGAATATTCATATTTAGATATTGTTGATATTGAAAAAATTATTAATCAATTAGAAATAAATGATATATCTGAATATAGTGTTAAGCATGATGCATCAAATTATTTAAATAGAACCAATAAAATAGGAGAATTTGTTATTGATGTATTAATAACAGATGATTATTTAAATTCTACAAATTATCAAATTAGATTAAAAATAATTGATGATGTAGTACCTAAGATAATAACTAAGCCCATTTATGCATCAACTGAGGTTAAGCTAGATGTTAATACAATTAAATCAAAAATATATGTAGTAGATGAAATAGATGGAATTATTTCAATAAATAATATAGATATTAATGATATAAATGGATATAAAGATAATTATAATATTCCTGGAACATATCACTTTGAGGTTATTGCTAGAGATAATACACTTAATGAAGCATATTCTTCATTTGATATTATTGTTACAGATGAAGAAATAGAAGAATTAAATGTAATAAATATTGATAGAAATAATCCTTTTACAAAAGAAGAAATATTATCTTATTTAATAGAAAATGGTTATTTAAATCCTAATAGCAATTATGAATTAGTATCAGATTATTTCAATACTGATACATATGATTTAGATACATATTCATTAGAAATAACAGATATAAACACAAATGAAAAGAAATATTTTGAGATCAAAATAAATGATTCAAATGTTAAATATGAATCAATGGTAATAACTGATGAGGAGAAAAAATCTAATAATAGCTCTATAATCATAGTTATCGCAATTATTGCAATATTAGGAATAACTAGTGTGATATTAGGAGTAGTTATCTATAAGAAGAAGCATTAATAATTAAATCATTGAGAAATTAGATAAAAACTTATATAATATTTTTGTATTATATAGGTTTTTTATTTTGGAATGGAATGGTGAATATTATGGTAGATAATATTTGTGCAATTGCTTCACCATATGGCGTAGGAGCTATTTCTATTATTAGATGTAGTGGTCCTGAGGCAATTATTTTAGTAAATAAAATATTTAAGGGTAAGGATTTATGTAGTGTAGCCTCTCATACTATTCATCATGGATATATCATGGATAATGGTGAAATAGTAGATGATGTATTATGTAATGTATATATCGCTCCTAGATCATTTGATGGAGAAAATATGGTAGAAATTAATTGCCATGGTGGAGTATATGTTACTAATTTGGTGTTACAAACATTATTAAAGAATGGATTTAGATTAGCTGAAAGAGGAGAATTCTCTAAGAGAGCATTCTTAAATAAAAAGCTAGATTTAACTCAAGCTGAATCTATAATGGATGTAATTTCATCAACAAATAAGCTAGCCCTAAAGGGAAGCCAATCATCATTAAGAAAATCTACATATAATTTAATTAATAAATTCAGAGATAAATTATTAGATATAATTGCGAAAATAGAAGTTAATATTGATTATCCTGAATATGATGATGCGATAGTTGTTACTAATGAATATTTATTACCAGTAATTTCTGAAATGATAGATGATATGAAAGAAATATTAAAGAATTCAGAAATATCTACTATAGCTATTCATGGTATAAAAACTTGTATTGTTGGTAAGCCTAATGTAGGTAAATCATCATTATTAAACACATTATTAGATGAAGAAAAAGCAATTGTATCTAGTGTTGCAGGAACAACTAGAGATATGGTAGAGGGAAGCATTAATTTAGGTAATGTTACTCTACATTTAATTGATACTGCAGGTATTCATGAAAGTACTGATTTAGTTGAATCTATTGGTATTCAAAGAAGTGCTAAAGCAATAGAGGAAGCTGATTTAATATTCTTAGTATTAGATTCTAGTGAAGAATTATCTAATGAAGATCATGAATTATTAAAGCTAACTGAAAATAAGAAAAGAATTATTATTGCTAATAAAATAGATTTAGAGCCTAAATGGAATATAGCTGATGCGATATACATTTCAGCTAAAAACAAGGAAGGCTTAAAGGAGCTTGAGGAAAGAATATTAGAAATTACTAATATTAATACCTTTGAATCTTTAAATGGAAATTATTTAAATAACACAAGACAAATAGATTTAATGAGAAAAGCATATGATTCATTAAATAATGCTTATGAAGCATGTAAGCTTAATAATGATGTAGATTTAATTGAAATAGATGTTAAAAACGCATTTGATTATTTAGGAGAAATAACAGGACAAGCATCTCCTGATGAATTAATTACTGCGTTATTTACTAAATTCTGTTTAGGTAAATAGGAGAAGGCCATATCGTCTAATTGATATGGCCTTTAAATTATTTATATTCAATTTTAATATTTCCATTTTTCATTTCAATATTAGCATAAGCCCCACATCTCATAGGCATTGATGGATCTAGGTGGCCTAGGCTAACATCTAGAAGGATTGGAACACCAAATTCTTTTAATACAGATAGATATGCTTTTTTAGGTATTACACCAAATGATTTATCATAATAATTTAAGCTTCTTCCAATTATAAATCCTTTAACATATTTAAACCATCCAGCATTCTTTAGCTGAGTTAAAGCTCTAATAATTCCAACAGAATTATAATCACATGCCTCTAGGAAGAAGATAATGCCTTCATCTTTATGTTTTTCAATATAATTGATTGTATTATCAGCTTTTGTTCCACAAAGTCCTGCAAGACAATCAAGGCAGCCTCCAATTAATCTTCCTTCAAATGGCTTTTCGTAATTATATTTATATATTTTTGTTTTCATATCAAAATTATATTTAGCTAATATTTTATTAGAAGATTTATATTGCCATTCTTTATATCCATAAAATATATTCTTGCCCTTTAGCATTTCCCATGTATCTTTTGTATCATATTCAAAAGGATAATTATAAAAGCCTGGGGCATTTGTTCCATATATTGTTTCTATTTCAGTATTTACTGTAATTGTATAACATAAATTAGTATTATCTGAAAATCCTACAAACCATTTAGGATTATTTTTAATAACATCAAAATCAATATATTCTAATATTTGGCTCATCACCTCGCCACCGCCAGCAGAAATGATTACATCCGCATTGGATTTAAATGCTTCCATAACCTCATTAGCTCTAGATTTAGGATCTGAAGAAGCAGCAAGTCCTTTATTTACATAGCAATTAGGGCCTAATGTAACATTAGCATTTTCCTTTTCGAAATTGTCAACAGATACATTTAATCTTGTTTTATATTTTCTATTAGAGCACCCAAATGATGGTGCAACTATATAAATATTTGGTTTATCATTTAAAAACTTAGGTATCATATTTATCGCCTCTATTCTAATTATATTAAAATATAATTATTTTTTAAATAACAATTGAAATATAAAGTAATTAATAGTAAAATATATTTGTTTAGAAGTTTAGGAATTTCAAACTTAAAGATTAGACATTTCAAACAAAAAGGAGATGAATGATATGAATTTGGGAAATAAAATCAAAGAAAAGCGTAAGCTTTTGAATCTAACCCAACAGGAGCTCGCTAATAGATGTGAGCTGACAAAGGGATATATTTCTCAGCTTGAAAGCGACTCAGTATCACCATCTCTAGAGACGTTAGAAATAATATTAGAGGTTTTAGGTACTAATCTAAGTGATTTTTTTAAGAACGATAATAATACAAACATTATTTTTACAAATGAAGAGCAATATGAAAAAGAATTTGATTCATATAAGCAAACATGGCTAATTCCTTCAGCCCAGGAGCATATGATGGAGCCCATCTATGTTGAGCTAGATCATGAGGCTGAAACATTCCATGATTATCCTCATACAGGAGAAGAATTTGGATATGTTATTGAAGGTGAAATATTAGTTGTTTATGATGATAAGACTTTCATTTGTAAAGAAGGAGAGTCTTTTTATTTTGTCGCTAATAAAAATCATTATATTAAAAATAATAAAGATGGAAAGTCAAAGGTAATTTGGGTATCTTGTCCACCCAATTTTTAATGGAGGTACATAAAATGAGTAGAGTAGTTGTTATAGGCTGTGGCGGAGTTGCGAGTGTTGCAATACATAAATGCTGTCAATTAGATGATGTTTTTACAGATCTTTGTATAGCATCAAGAACATTATCAAAATGTGATAAGTTAAAAGAAGAATTAAAAGGTAAAACAAAAACTAATATTACAACATATAAAGTTGATGCGAATAGCTTTGATGAGCTTGTTAAGCTATTTAATGAATATAAGCCTGATATCGTTATGAATTTAGGTATGCCTTATCAAAATTTAGTAATAATGGATGCATGTCTTGAATGCAATTGTCATTACCTAGATACAGCAGCATATGAGCCAGAGGATGTTGATAATCCTGTATGGAGAGCACAATATGAAAAGAGAGTAAAAGAAAAAGGATTTACTGCTTATTTCGATTATAGCTATCAATGGGATTACCATGAAAAATTCGAAAAGAAGGGTCTTATTGCTTTACTTGGTTGTGGCTTTGACCCAGGTGTTACTCAAGCTTATGTTGCCTACGCAAGAAAGCATGAATTCGATAGAATTGATGAAATTGATATCCTAGATTGTAACGGTGGAGACCATGGATATCCATTCGCTACTAATTTTAACCCTGAAATCAATTTAAGAGAGGTTTCATCTGAGGGTGCATATTATGAGAATGGTAAATGGTATTCAATTCCAGCATTAAGTGTTAAGGATGTTTATGATTTTGATGGTGTTGGTAAAAAAGATATTTATTTATTACACCATGAAGAAATTGAATCAATTGTTAAGAATTATCCAGAAATAAAGAGAATTAGATTTTATATGACATTTGGTGAATCATATATTAGACATATGAAGTGCTTAGAAAATGTTGGTATGTTATCAACTACACCAGTTGAATATGAAGGAATAATGATAACTCCTATTCAATTCTTAAAGAAGATGTTACCAGATCCTGCGTCATTAGGTCCAAGAACTGTTGGTAAAACAAACATTGGTTGTATCTTTAAGGGTGTTAAGGATGGAAAGCCTAAAACATATTATATTTATAATGTATGTGATCACCAGGAATCATATAAAGAAGTTAAGAGCCAAGCAATTAGTTATACAACTGGTGTACCAGCAATGTGTGGTGCTTTAATGATATTAAAGGGCTTATGGACTAAGACTGGTGCTAGAACAGTAGAAGAATATAATCCAGATCCATTTATTGAAGCATTAGATAAATATGGATTACCAAAGAGAGAAAATTATAACCCTGTATTGGTAAAATAATATGATTAATAAAGATTTAAGAGAACCATTCAAAAGATTTAAGGATATTAATCCCTATGAGCTATTTAAGGGATTAAAGACTCCTTGTTATGTAATTGATGAATGGGGTTTAAAATATAACGGAAAAATATTAAAAGAAATTCAAGATAAAACTGGAGCTAAGATTTTATTAGCTCAAAAAGCATTTTCTAATTATGATTTATATAATACATTAGAGCCATATCTTGCTGGAACTGAGGCTAGTGGTTTATTTGAAGCTAGACTAGGCAAGGAAGAAATGCCAAATAAAGAAGTCCATGTTTTTTGTGGAGCTTATAGAGATGATGAATTTGATGAGCTATTAAATTATGCTGATCATATAGTATTTAATTCATTAAATCAATTAAAAAAATTTGGTCCTAAGGCCAAATCACACGGCAAAAGCATTGGTATAAGAATTAATCCTGAAATATCTACTCAAAAGGGACCTGAGATTTATGATCCTTGTTCAAAGGGCTCAAGACTTGGAATTCCAGTATCTACATTAGATAGAGATTTAACTGATGATTTATTAAAGCTAATAGATGGTATTCATTTCCATACATTATGCCAACAAAATTCTGATGATTTAAAAATAACATTAGATGAGGTTGCCAAAAAATTTGATAAATATTTAAAAAATATCAAATGGATTAATTTTGGTGGTGGCCATCATATTACAAGAGAAGATTACGATATTGATTTATTAATTGATTGTATAAATTTCGCAAAGAATAAGTGGAATGTAGATGTTTATTTAGAACCAGGTGAGGGTGTTGTTTTAAATGCTGGCTTCCTATTAACACATATTTTAGATACATTCACTAACAACAATCAAATATTTGTTATAACTGATACAAGTGCTGCATGTCATATGCCAGATGTAGTAGAAATGCCTTATTTACCTCCACTTTACCTTGCAGATTTAGAAGGAAATAAGATAGATGTTAGACTTGGTGGTCCAACATGTCTTAGTGGAGATATAATTGGTAATTATAAATTTATTACAGCTCCTAAGGAGAATGATTTATTAATATTTGGAGATATGGCATTATATACTTCATGCAAGAATAATACATTTAATGGTATGCCACTTCCTGATATTTATATCCTACATGAGGATAATTCATTTGAAAAGCTTACTAGCTTTGGCTATAAGGATTTTAAATATAGACTAGGAAAATAATAAAAAAACATACAAAAACCATAATTCTATTGTATAATAGTATCAGTTTGGAAAGGCGGGAAAGCATATGGGACCTAAAGAATTTATTTCTGGTGTATGGAAGATAATGTTTCCTAAAAAAGAAAAAATAGTAGAAAAGCCTGGAGTAATTGGCCATTATGATTCTAAACCATATCATAATTTCCGATATGCATTAATATATGCAAATGAAACTTTAGTATTTAATAATGAAAAGGTAGAAATCTTTTCAAGAATATATAAGGATACTACATTTGTTAATATCCTAGTTAATGAAGAAGAAGGCTTTGAAATATCAAATTATACATTTGATAAGGTATGGCCTTTATTAGAAGGAAAAACATATCTAAGGAAAGATAAAGAAGAGCAATTTAAACAAACTAAGAATAATATCGTATTAGTATTATTCCAGCATTATAATGATTACACAGTTGCTCAAGCAAAGAAATTCCATAATTCAACAAAGAACAATTTCGAGCATGCAGTAATATTTAATCCAGTAAATGTTCAAATGGATTTCTATAAGCCAGTACCTAAATTCTATAGATTATATGATCATTTCTGCGAAGATATATATTTCGATTTAGCATTCATAGATGATACGAGGGATTAATATATGAAAAATATTAAAGCTAGATATTTATGGATTGCGGCAGGAGTATTCTTGCTTATCGCAATAGGATTGATTTTTGCAGTACAATACGCAAAAGGATTTTTAAATTCATTTTGCTTAGTATCATTAATTATTTCTTTCATATTAGTAACTATTCTAATACAATATGCATCATTTAAAAGTTTTAGTGCGAAAAGAAATATTAAATATGATGAAAAAGAATATAAGACTACTAATGATAATATAGAAGATAATCTTATAGAAAAAGGATATAAGATGTCTAATAGACCATTTGGTAGATCTTATTTATTAATTGATAATAAAAAAGCATATAAGGTATCAATAATTGATTCATCTGAAGCATATTTCAATGATACAATGGATGATAATTATGAACCAAATAAAGAATTAGATAAATGTAAATCATTTGTTGGAATTGAAATCTTCAACCAAATTGATGAGAATAATTATAATAAGCTAAAAGAATTTACAATTCAAACAAGTAATATTTATTATACGTCAGTAGTTAAAGAAGAAAATGGTAATTATAAGTGCTTAAATTATGAAGCACCAAAAGAAAATCATAAAGAATCTTACGAAAAATTATTCAACGATATTTGTTTAGAGGAATTAACTGTAGAATCAAATTAGATTTTACAGTTTTTTTGTGCTAAATTTTCCAAAAAAATTCTTGAAATAAAAAAATTAAGTAATATAATATTCTAGAGGTAAAAAATATGTGGGAGAATATTTATCCAAAATACGGAGAACAAATTAGAGTTAATAGAGGCTATTATTATCATCATGGTATATACGAAGACGATAATCACGTATATCATTTTGCTGCACCACAGGGCAGTGAAATATCACCAGAAAATGCCTTAATTATATGTACATCATTACATGATTTCCTTCAGGGTGGTACTCCTGAGGTTAGAGTATATAATGATATGGAATTAAGAAAGAAAAGAACTAGTGATGAAATAGTTAGCTTTGCGAAATCTAAGGTTGGTACAGGCCTTGGAACATATAATTTAATAAGTAATAATTGTGAGCATTTTTCGAATTTATGTGCATTTGGTAAGGCTTCTTCAAATCAAGTAGAGGATGTTATTAAAATGCTATTTGGAGGAGCTATATGAGAGTAGGAATAGATGTAGGTGGAACAACTGTAAAAATTGGTTTTATAGATGATTATAAAATCATTCATAGATTAGTTGTTGAAACTAATAAGGATACATTATTTGATGATATTTTTATTGCAATCAAAAAATATGCAGAAGATAACAATATAGATATAACTGGAATTGGCTTTGGTCTTCCTGGCCATGTTTCAAATACTTATATTGATAAGCTACCTAATATTGGTATTTATGATTTAGATATAGCACCAATAGCTAATAAATATTTCCCAAATATTGATATTTATACTACTAATGATGCAAATGCTGCAGCATTAGGTGAACTATTAAATGATAAAGATAATGTTAAATCAGCATATATGATCACATTAGGAACTGGTGTTGGTGGTGGATTAGTTATCGATTCAAAGGTAATTAATGGCTTCCATGCTAATTGCGGTGAAATAGGACATATTTATGTAGATTTTAACCACAATTATCAATGTACATGTGGATTAAAGGGATGCCTTGAAACTGTAGCGTCTGCCACAGGTATAGTTAGATTAGCTAATGAATATTACAATCAATTTAATACTAAAATTGATAAGAAGAATATGACTGCGAAGTCAATATTAGATGCTGCTAAGCAAAATGATGAATTAGGATTATTTATTCTTAATTACATATCAGAAAGCTTAGGTAGAGCAATTGCCACTATAGAGCTTTGTGTAGATGTTGAAAGAATCTACATTGGTGGTGGAGTAAGTGATGCAGGAGATATTTTAATTAACAGAATTAGAGATTATTATAAAAAATATTCTCATTATGCAATTAAGGATCTAGAAATCACTAAGGCAAAGCTAGGTAATGATGCAGGAATGTTAGGAGCTGCATATTTGTTTTAAAATGAAAGATAATTTATTTAACGCAACAAAAATATATAAACCAGAGATATTAGTATGCCCAATTTGTAATAAGCCATTAAAGTATTGTTATACAATATCAAATAAGGTAGTACAATTTTCATCTGGAAAAACAATTAGAATAAAAAACCTTGGATATAAATGTCCAAGCTGTAATGATACAGTATTTTTCTCCCAAACAGCTAATAAGCTAGCATTCAAAGGATATACATATTCAGCTAAAACAGTATGTATTATTGATTATGAAAAAACTGTAAATCATAAGGGTAGAGAAGCAATCTGTGATTTCTTAGCTAATAAGAATATTGAAATATCTGATAGAAACATTGATATTATTCATAAGAAATTCAATGAAATATATAATCAGGATTATGATAGAGCAATAAAAGAAGCATATGCTAATATGATGAATAAATTTAATGAAATAAGAATTTCAGTAGATTTAATTACTGTAAATGAAATATGCTATATTCTTTTATATGATTTCTTTACTGGAGATATTATTGGATTATGGAAATTCAATGGAATGGATGATCCAAGCCTAAAGGAAATCTTATCAAGATATATTAATGAGAATTATAATATTACTACAATCTTTTCAGTAAGAGGTTATGTATCAAAGCTAGTACCATTAATTAAAGCATTAATGCCAAAGAAGGCTAAGGTATATTCATTCTTGAAGTTCTAAAAATTGTCGAATTTTAATCAAAAAAACCTTTATTTTGCCGAACATTATTTGACACCCTATCCAATTTGTGATAAAATTAACTTGTATTTTAGGTTGAAAGAGGGATAGTTGTGGCTACTATAAATTTTGATGAATTTGATAAGAAAATTTTACAATATTTACAAGAGGATTCATCTATTTCAAATATAGATCTATCCAAAAAAATTGGTCTTGCACCATCTTCATGCTTATTAAGAGTTAAGAACCTTAAGGAACAAAAGGTTTTAAAGCAATTCACTGCAGTAGTAGATGAAAAAATATTAGGCTTTGAAATTACATGCTTCGCTAAGGTATCAATGTCTCCATTAAATAGAGAAACATCTACTAAGTTTATTGAAGAGGCTAAAAAGATTCCAGAAATTATTGAATGCTATACAATTACAGGAGAGGCTGCCTTCCTATTAAAGATAGTGGCAAAGAGCTTCCAATATTATAGAGACTTTGTTTTTGATAAATTATTAGCAGTTCCTCACGTATCTAATATTGATACATCTATAGTTGTTGGAACTGAAAAGAAGACAAATGTTATTCCACTAGAATAATAAAACAGCCCTTTTTGGGCTTTTTGTTTTTAAGGAGGTATATATGGATAAGACTGTTTTTATTAAAAATAGAAATAAGATTATTAATTTAATGGAGGATGATTCGGCTTTTATTCTTTTTTCAAGAAAGAGTACAAAAGATGATATTTATAACATTAAATATAATGTAAATAGAAACTTTTATTATATCTCTGGTATTTTAGAATATGGAGATATTATTGTATTAATAAAATCTAATAATAAAAATAATGAAGTAATATTCATTAAACCCTTTGATGAGCTAGAAGCTAAATGGGTCGGATCTCCTTTTACTAAAGAAGAAATAAATGAATTTTCAGGAATTAATGATATCAGATATATTAGTGCCTTTAATAAGGATATCTTTAAATTATTAGATGGTATTGATAATGTATATTTTGATGTTAATACAGATAGTGATGATGCTAGATGTAATGAAGCATTTATTGATAAGATATATGAAAAATATCCAAATATAAATATAGTAAATGGTAGAGAATTATTTAAAATAGCTAGATCATCTAAGGAAAAAGAAGAAATAGAAGAAATTGAAAAGGCTATTGAAATTACTAATAAAGGTATATTAAATATATTAGATCATATAGGTAGCATGTATGAATATCAGCTAGAATCATATTTTGATCAAGCAATAAAATATTATGGGGCAACAGGATATGCATTCCCTACAATTGCTGCCTCTGGAAAAAACGCGACATGCCTACATTATATTGATAATAATTCATATGCTAAGGATGGGGATTTAATATTATTTGATTTAGGTTGTAGTTTAAATATGTATTGTTCTGATATATCTAGAACATTTCCAATTAATGGTAAGTTTTCTGAAAGACAAAAGGAATTATATAATATTGTATTAAATGGCCAACAATTAGTATTTAATAATATTAAGCCAGGAAGAACTACTAAAGAATTAAATAATATATTAATTAACTATTATGAAAAAGAATTAATGAGAATTGGATTAATTAAAGATCCTAAGGATGTTAAAAAATATTATTATCATGGTGTAAGCCACCACATAGGCTTAGATTGTCATGATTTATGTGAAAATACAGAGCTTAAACCAGGGGCAATTATTTCTAATGAGCCAGGATTATATATTCCTGAAGAAGGAATTGGAATTAGAATAGAAGATGATGTTTTAGTAACTGAAGACGGAGCTAGATGGCTAAGTCCACAAATTATTAAAACAGTTGATGATATTGAAGAATATATTAGAAGGAAAAAAGGCAATGAATAAAAAGATATTAAAGGATTATGCAAAGCTAATAGTAGAAATTGGTGCTAATGTTCAAAAGAATCAGGATGTTGTTGTATATTCTAGAGTTAATGAAGCATATTTTGCTGAATATGTAGTAGAAGCATGTTATAAGATGAAGGCTAGAAGCGTTAGAATTGAATGGTCTGACGATAAAATTACAAGATTAAAATATAAATATGAATCATTAAAAACATTAACTACAATTCCTGAATGGAATTTAAAGAAGCTAGAGCATGATGTTAATACATTACCAGCAAAGATTTATATTGTATCTGATGATCCTGATGCCCTAAAGGGAATTGATCAAGAAAAATATACAAATGTTAAAATGAAAAATGGTCCAGTTATTATGAAATACCGTGATCAAATGGATAATAAATATCAATGGGTTATTGCAGGTATTCCAAGTGAAGCATGGGCTAAGAAGGTATTCCCTAATGAAACTAAGACAAAGGCTGTTAATTTATTATGGGATGCAATATTAACCGCAACTAGAGTATATGGAAATTCAATTGAAAACTGGAAAAACCATAATAAGGTATTAAAAGAAAAATGTGATTGGTTAAATAATTTAGGAATTGATGAATTATATTATAAATCAAATAATGGAACTGATTTCAAAATCAAATTGAAAAAAGGAATGATATTTGATGGAGGAGCAGCCAAAACTATTTCTGGTATAATTTATCAGCCAAATATGCCAACAGAGGAATGTTTTACATCACCTGATAAATATTCAGCTAATGGTGTTGTCATGGCGACTAAGCCATTATCAGTTGATGGAAAGGTAGTAGATAATTTTGGATTTAGATTTGAAAATGGATCAGTAGTTGAGGTTATTGCTAAAGATAGCTCACATAAAGAAATCATTGAGCATTTAATTTCTGTTGATGATGGAGCAAAGAGATTAGGGGAAGTAGCATTAGTTCCTTTTGATTCTCCAATTAATAAAACTAATATTTTATTTTATGAAACATTATATGACGAGAATGCATGTTGCCATTTAGCATTAGGTAGAGCATTCAATGAATGTATTAAGGATTTTGATAAGAAAACTGATGAAGAAATCAAAGCATTTGATCTAAATACATCAATTATTCATGTTGATTTTATGATTGGATCTAGAGATTTATCTATTAAAGCTAAGACATATGATGGAAAAATAGTAGATATATTTAAAGATGGTACATGGGCATGATACATCCAATAAAGCACTTTATGACAATAACAAAGCATAGGCATATGGTTATGCATTATTGCTTTAAATGTGGTTTATATAAGCAAGGCTTATTACATGATTTATCAAAATATGGCTTTACTGAATTTTGGAGTGGAGCTAAATATTATTCTGGTAAATTTTCTCCTCATCATAATGAAAGAAAAGATAGAGGATATTCCCTTGCCTGGATGCACCACAAGGGAAGAAATAAGCATCATGTTGAATATTGGACTGATGTTAATATTGAAAAGAAGCAATATGAACCAGTAATAATACCAAATAGATATATTGCTGAAAGCATGTGTGATAGAATTGCTGCATCTAAGGTATATAATAAAAAGAATTTTAAACCAGAGGATGTTAGAGATTATTTCCAAAAGGAAGGACCACATCTTCCTATGCACCCTGAGGTAAGAAAGAAGTTTGAATTCTTATTAGATTATTATGTGGATAATGGTGAAAAAGCATTATTCAAATATATGAAGAAAAACATGAGAAAATAAAAAGACAAAACAGTCATTTTATGTTATAAATATATAGGATGGTGACAATTATGGAAATTATTAAAAAGGAATATAAAAGCATACTATTAGTATTAGGATATATTTTAGTAGCTGAATTAGTATATGTATCTTTAGCTATTATCTTTTTACATGAATGGTATTTTGGTTTAATAGCTGGATTATTAGTTTTCATTATTGGAGCTGTTATTGGATTCTTTTATGTTAAATCAGAATATCAAAAGAATAATCCAAAGGAACAAGAAGCCAAGGAATAAATATATTTTTTAGTAGTTCTTGGTGGTTGAAAAATGTAAATACATATTATATAATATGTTTTGTATTCCAGATGAGAGGAATAAGTAATATAATTAAGCATTTAAGAGAGCTGTAGTTTGGTGTAATACAGTATGATGATTATATGAAATCTATCCTTGATGGAGAATTTAATTAAAAGTGCCTGCATTGCAGGAATTAAGGTGGCACCACGGTAATTCGTCCTTAAAGATTCAATTCTTTTAAGGACTTTTTTTATAGGAGGAATTAATTATGCTAGATATTAAATTTGTTAGAGAAAATCCTGAAATTGTAAAAGAAAATATTAAAAAGAAATTTCAAGACCAAAAGCTTCCATTAGTTGATGAGGTTGTTGAAATTGATAAGAAGATTAGAGCATTAAAGCAAGAATCTGAAACATTAAGAGCTTCAAGAAATGATTTATCTAAACAAATCGGTCAATTAATGAGAGAAAAGAAAATTGATGAAGCAAATAAAATTAAAGAAACAGTAGCTAATAATAATGCTCGTATCGCTGAAATAGAGCCAGAGCTTGATAATTTATCTGCTGAATTAAATAAGAGAATGATGGTTATTCCAAATATTATTGATGCGTCAGTTCCAGTTGGAAAGGATGATTCAGAAAATGTTGAGAACCAAAAATATGGTGAACCAGTAGTTCCACCATATGAGATTCCATATCATTCAGATATCATGGCTAGATTTGATGGTCTTGATAAGGAAGCATCAGGAAGAACATCTGGTAATGGATTCTATTATTTATGTGGACCTATCGCTAGATTACATTCAGCTATGTTATCATATGCTAGAGATTTCATGATTAATAAAGGATTTACATATTGTATTCCTCCATTTATGATTAGAGCAGATGTAGTTAACGGAGTTATGTCATTTGCTGAAATGGAAAACATGATGTATAAGATTGAAGGAGAAGACCTATATTTAATTGGTACTTCAGAGCATTCAATGATTGGTAGATTCAAAGGACAAATTGTTAAAGAAGATCAATTACCTATCGCATTAACTTCATATTCACCATGCTTCAGAAAAGAAGTAGGAGCTCATGGTATTGAAGAGCGTGGAGTATATAGAGTACACCAATTCGAAAAACAAGAAATGATTGTTATTTGTAAGCCAGAAGAATCAATGGATTGGTATAACAAGATGTGGTCATATTCAGTTGAATTCTTTAGATCTTTAGATGTTCCTGTAAGAACATTAGAGTGCTGTAGTGGTGATTTAGCTGACCTTAAGGTTAAATCATGTGATGTAGAAGCATGGAGCCCAAGACAAAAGAAATACTTCGAGGTTGGTTCATGTTCAACATTAGGTGACGCACAAGCAAGAAGATTAGGTATTAGAACTAAGAATGAAAATGGTACATATTTAGTTCATACATTAAATAATACAGTAGTTGCATCTCCAAGAGGTTTAATCGCTGTAATTGAAAACAATTATAACGAGGATGGCTCTATTAATGTCCCTAAGGCATTACAACCATATATGGGTGGAGAAACAATTCTAAAGCCTATAAAGTAATTAAAAAAATCCTAGTGGCCAACTAGGTTTTTTTGTTGCAATAATAATAAAAATATGTTATTTATAGGGTGAAGTATAAGCGGTTTTAAAAATATTATTATGATAGGAGGACGAAAAATGAAAAAAATTTATTTTTTAACAGTACCGCTTTTTCTATTTTTAATGAGTATATTTGTACTACCATCTAAATATAATAAAAATAAAGATGAATCTTTAATGTTGAAAGAGACTAATTATAAGAACGAAGAAGAGACAAGTGATGATACAACTACAAGATTTATCAATTTCAGTTTTGGAGAAGAAACCATTGTTAGCAATAATATTTATACATTTTCAATCATCGATAATTATGACTCTATTCCAATAATTAATGTGGATGGAAATATTGATTTTAGATTAATAGATTCATATATTAATTATAATGAAGTTGAAATATCATTACCAAATGTTGAAGGAAATCTAAGAATTACATTTGTTTACGAAAATGCAACAATAATTAAAAATATATATAGTTCAAAAGGTGAAGGAAATCAATATGGTATTTCGTTATTATCTATATATTCTGCAAGACAATTAGTTGGAAATAATAATTTTTCCGACGAAAGAGAACCAGAAAACTTAAGATTTTCGGGAGCTGTTTATGGCTATTTATATTGGACAGATGATAATAATGGTGTTCATCCACTTATAGGTGTGATGGTTGAAATTGCATTAAATCAATTTAATTATAGTACATATGCATATACAGATTCTCTTGGTTATTTTTATGTAAGTTATTCCTATGGAGGAAATGTTTCATACACAACATGTACTTTATACATTAGAGCACAAAATAATATGGTTAAGATAATAGACGCATCAGGATATGTTGCTTGTTATACTGATTATTTTCAAGTGAATAACGGAAGTTCCTATAATTATGGATCATACACATTTAGTGAATCACAAAATTTTGGTTTAGGAAATGCAATGCAAATATTTAGTGCAATGTATAATTATTCAAATTACGCAAAAGAATTAAATGGTGGAAATGATATCCCTTTATGTAAAGTATATTATCCATATTCTAGTGCGACTATTGCTCGTTATAGTAAGGCAAGTGAAAGCATTTATTTACCTTTAGAAAGCAATAGTAGGCCAAATTCTCCTTCGGTTCATGGTTCATGGGATGTTATAGGACATGAATATGGACATCATCTTCAATATCATTTTTTTAATCAAGCTTTTTCTGGTACTCATTATATTAATGATTCGTCAATTTATGCATATTTGGATAACAATAATATTTCATCCCCAGTTTCGAGTGAAGATAAAACTCTTGCAAAAATATATGGATGTGGTTTGGCTCTTAGTGAAGCATGGCCAACTTTCTTTGCTATTTCGTCACAAGACACTTTTTCTAATGATATAAAAACAGTCCCAACCGTTGGGAATTCAATTTATGAGGCATATAATATAACTAATTCGATTTATAATGATATGTCATCTACCTATTTGTATGGTGAAGCTTGTGAATCAACTATTGTAATGCTCTTATATCATCTTTGGGATACAAATAATACTGAAGATTGGGATAATATTACATTATCCGACGATTATTTATGGGATATTATGAGCAATAATCCTGAAAATTTGAGTGAACTAGTAGAACTATTATTTGATGATTATAATGTTGATGAAAATAATTTGGGTTTGATATTAAAAGAACTCAAACTCAGTGCCTCTAATTTACAAAAAAATCAATATAGTGATAATTATCCACCTACTTTTTCATGGAATAAAAATGGATATGCAGTTACATATCAAAATATTGAATATGGGTTTAATAATGATAAATTTAAATTAGAATTCTATGATGGAGATTATTCATTTATTTTTGAAACAAGTGATGTTTATACGAACTCATACACATTATCTCAATTTCAGTGGAATCAATTGTTAAGCGTAGAGACAAATTACTATTATGTTAGAATAAAGTCGTATGCAACATTAGGATATGTTACTGGTCCATATACATCTAGTTATTTTGAGTTTGTTAAACCAGTAGTATATGATGTTAATATATCTAATTGTAGATACTATGAAAAAACAATAAATCTTTTTGATGGAGCCAAATGGAAATTTAATTTAACATTTGACACATCTGGTACTAAATTATTACAAACATTTGGTAATTTAGACACAATAATGTTGTTGTATAATTATAATGAGACTACATTATTAAATATTGATAATAATTCTGGATATGGAAATAATTCATTTATATATGCAAATTTATCAAGTAATACAACATATGTATTGATTGTAATGGTATATCCTGCAAACACAAGTGGGCAGACCAAATTAACCATTATTCCGACCGATGGAGTTTTTACAAACACTTCAAGTCCAGAATTTGAAGACATATATCACGTTTCATCATCAAGTAATTACTATTATTATAGTAGTTATGTAAATCAATATTATTCAACGATTATAACATGGACACCATCCACATCAGGTTATTATCATATTAATTTATCTAGTAATTTTGATAGTTTCTTATATGTTTTGAACCCTACTTCAGTTGGAAGCATTATAGTAAATGTTGATTATAATGACGATGAATATTATTATGATGATGAGGATTACACATTAGATGGTGGATTATATCAATATTATAGTAGTGATGTAACATATTTGATTATTTATACTCAATTAAATCCATCAAATAGTATATCAAACAATAGTATAAATGTGGAGTTTAGTATTTAGCAGGAGGTAAATGTATGATAAATCAAAAAATAAAAAGAATACTTTTGGTGTTAACCATATGTTTAGTTTCAGTTCTTTTATATTCATGTAAATCTAATAAAAAAGATGATTCAAATAGTAACACTGCATATTATGAAAGTGGCTTAGATTTTAGTAATAATTCTTCGATTCCAGTTGATTCAAGGATTGATTATCCAAGTACTGGAATGAGAGTTAGAAAGGATTCTTCGACACAACAAGATGTTGAAGTATATTACGGCTTTTCAAGTATGTATCCAAATATAGATAATATAATATATGATAATGAAACACCGACTACTTATCGTTATCTTTATATTTCTAATGAATCAGATTTAAATCAACAACTAAAATTCACATTATATAGAAGATCATCATACAGTGATAGTTATAAAACATATGAGAAGACAACTGAGGTTTTTACTTTTACAAACTCACTAGATTGGTTTTATAATAATGAATCAAATTTTAAATTTAAAAAAGAAACTAATAAATATTTAGATAATATAAAATCAGATGATCTAATATTTGGTTCAAGAAATGAATGTATTTTATATTATTATTTTGAAATAAAACCTGTTGAGGGTGATACAATTAATTTTGTTGCATACACTAAAACCCCACAAGAAATTCAAGCATATGAAATAGAACATGGGGTTCCTATGCCAACGGACGAGTATAGTTTCTGTGATCATCCAAACATGATTAGAAGTTATACAAATGGTATTATTAATGTTAAAAAAGAAAATGATGAAATATCTTTTTCACTTCCTAAAATTGATGGGATAATAAATGTATAATAGTATGTTTTTAGAGTGATAAATAAGTTGTTTAAAATAGGAGGTAAATATATGAAAAACAAGATAATAAACAAAATATTATTAGCAATAGTTATATGTTTGCTTCCTATATTTTTATATTCATGTAAATCTAATAAAAAAGATGATTCAAATAGTAACACTGCATATTACGAAAACGGATTAGATAAAGATAATTGGTATTATAGGGAAGGCTATGGCTCAGATAATTATCCTAATACAGGATTAAGGGTTAAAATTGGAGCGGCTATAAAACAAGAGGTTGAAGTATACTATGGCTTTAATGAATATTTGTATGAAAATATTACAAATATATTATATGAAGGAAGCTTAGTACCAAGTTCTAAATGTATGTACATTCTAAATGAGACAGATTTAAATCAACAAATTAAATTCACTTTATATAGAAAAACTAGTGAATCAAAAATGGAAAAAAATCCTACTATTGTAGAAGTATTTTCTTTTGTTAATACATTAGGCTGGTTTTATAGTCCTGATTTTAATTTTGAATATTGTAAAGAAGATAACAAATTTATTGACACAGTAACAAAAGATGATCTATTTATAGGTAATAATACTGAAGGATATTTAAGCTACTATTATGAATTAACTCCAGTAGAAGGAGAAACAATTAATTTTGTTGCTTATTATAAATCAGCAAAGGAAATACAAAATTATGAAAATAGCCATGGATTTACAATGAAAGAACAAGAATTTTTATTGTACAAATATCCATCTAAAATAATAAGTATTGTAAATTATGGAATGGAAGTGGCTAGAAATAATAGTATGATATATTTTATTAAGCCTGATGAACCAATAACTGATACAAATTGTATACGTAATTAAGCCCTTAAGCATTACATCATATATGGGTGGAGAAACAATTCTAAAGCCAATAAAGTAGTAAATATTTAGTAAAAGATGAATAAAAAATAACTCTTAAGTGATGAAAGCTTAAGAGTTTTTTTATCTAATAACAAAATTTTTTATATATTTTTTTAAATATATGTGGTTAAATAAAATTAAGATAATACTATTTTAATTACATAGAAGGGAGGTACATTATGTTAAATTCAAAAATGGATTCCACCAAATTGATGAATATAGTTTGTATGATATCAAATATTACATTTCTATTAATTCATATAACTTATATTATCTTATTCTTAATAACTAAAGCATATATTTTGGCATATATAAATATATTTAGTTCAATCTTTTATGGTTTTATGTTCTTGTTATTAAAATTTAAAAAGCATGAGATATTTGCTTTATTATGTGGAATTGAAATAACTGCATATATGATTTGTGCAACAATAATAGTAGGTTATAAATGTGGCTTTCAATTGTGCTTGATAGGATTATGTACTCTAGCATTTGTAACAAAATATTTCTTAAAAGATAGAAAGCTTGTTATTAATCCAATTATTGTTTCTGCATTTTTCTTAACTGCATACATCTTTTTATTCATATGGCAAAAATTTAATGATCCAATAATTGAAATACCTGATTATATGACTTCCCTATTATATCTTTCACATTCTATAATAGTATTTATATTCTGTGTAGGATTCTTAATTATATTAGTAGAATATGTATTTAAATTGGAAATTAAAATTAGAAAAGAATCTGAAGTTGATAAGCTAACTCAAATTGCCAATAGAAAAGCATTAAATGATTATTATGATAGATTAGGAAATCAAAAAGCCAATTATGTAGTCGCAATGTTTGATATTGATAGTTTTAAAAAATTTAATGATATTAATGGACACTTATGTGGAGATTATGTTTTAAAAGAGATAGCTTCAATTGCTAAAAATAATTCATTAAATGATTTTGTATCACGCTGGGGTGGAGAAGAATTTGTTATTATTTCTAAAATAGAAGATGATTTAGAAAATACATATAAGAAGATTGATTTGATTAGAGAAACAATTGATAAATATGAATTTAGATATAATAACAAGAAGCTTCATTCAACAATAACAATAGGTATCGCAGTATTTGATAATGACGAGAGCCTAGATGCTTGGATATCAAGAGCTGATAAACAGCTATACAAAGGTAAAAAGAACGGTAAAAATAAAACTATATATTAAAAATAGCCCTTAAGCATTAAATGCCTAAGGGCTTTATTTATGAAAAAGTCCCGTTAAATGCGGGAGGGAGAAAAAAATAATTTTTCAATATTTATCAAAGATAAGAAGCAAAATAAATAGAGTTGTGTAAAAAAAGGATTAGCTCAATTTGCAATCTACAAAATATAATAGGGGGGGGAGAGTATGATCATAGATTACGAATTTTGCTTCTATTTATCTTTTGACACCAATATTTTAAACAAAATATTTGTGAAAATAATAAAAAGATTATTGAAAAATATGTGATTTTTATTATATAAACTTAAAATTTAACTAAAAAAATTAAAATATTATTATATAATATTTATTGTAAGAGTCATTTCAGGAGGGGAATATGAACACAAAAAAATACAATTTTGCGGTATTAAAGAAAATGGATTTAAACTCTTTGTATGATGGTAGCCAAGCTACATTAAAGGCTTTAGATGACAATCTAGTAAGTATTATCAATACTGAAGCACCTATTACTATGAATTTAGTAAAGGCTAGGTTAAGAGAAGCTTTTAATATTGGTAAGATAAGCCAAAAGGCATTAGATATCATTGAAGAGCGTATTAAGCAATTAGGCTTTAAGAAAACTGACAATTATTATGATGCAGTATATTGGCCTGCATCAGGTGTATTTGATGTTAATTATTTAAGAGAAGGATATGAAAGACAAATATATGATATCCCATATCAAGAAATGAAGAATTTAACTGATACATTAAATTTAAGGGGAGAAGAACTTTATAGAGAGATCTTAAAATATTTTGGTTTTGAGGTTTTAACAAAGAAGGCTCAAGATTATTTAGTATTTATTGAAAAGAAGTGTAAGTAATGTTTAAAAAGATTTTTATAGTAAATTTATTACTATTATCTATATTTTTAATTTCTTGTAGTAAATCAAATAAAAAAGAGGAAGAAGAAAAAGATAATCGTGATGAATTAACAAAATATGTAGATAATTTAATAGAAAAAACACCATCATATTTTCCTAATTGGAACAAAGAATCATTTAAAAACAGATGGAATTATATCGATGGAGTATTTTTAAAATCAATTATAGATTTTTATAAGAAAACAAATGATTCAAAATATATGGATTTTGTTGTTAAATATACAGATTATTATATAAATCAATATGGTGGTTTTGTTTGCCCTGACAGAAGTAGCAGCAATCAAACTCCATTTATTCAAGATGAATTAGATAGTATTTGTGAATCAAGAATATTATTTGATTTATATGAATATACAGATAATGCAAAATATTTAACTGCGATTGAATATACTAAAGATACATTATATAGAATGAATAAAACATCTAATGGATATAATTATTGGCATAAATATTCTTATCCAAATCAAGTTTGGTTAGATGGTATGTATATGTATGTTCCATTCTTAGCTAGATATAGCTTATTAAAAAATGATTCATCTATATTTGATGATATTAAGCATCAATATGAATTTATTAGAGAAAAGATGTATGATTCATCAAAGAAATTATATTATCATGGATATGATGATTCAGATGAAAAAATATTCTGGGCTCAGGCAAATGGATGTTCTAGGTCTTTCTGGCTAAGAAGTATGGGTTGGTATATCACATCACTTGCTGATTTATTAGAATATGTTCCTGAAAATAATTCTAATAGAGGATATTTTGTTAATCTTTATAAGGAAGCAATTGATGGAATATTACAATATAAAGATTCAAGCTCTAATATGTTTTATCAGGTAATTGACAAGGCAGGAGAAGGAGCTAATGTTCCATATGTCGTTTATTTAGCTCCATTAAAAAACAAAAAATATTCTACTGATGCATATATAGAAAATTATCTTGAGTCATCAGGCTCATCATTAATCTCTTATAGTATTTTAAAAGGTGCTAATTTAGGTATTTTAAATGATAATTATAAACAAACTGGAGAAGAAATATTTAGTGGTGTATATGATCATTCATTTAAAGATAATACATTAAATGATATCTGTATTACTGCAGGATTGGGCGGAGGAGAAGGTAAAGAATGTAGAGATGGTTCATTTGAGTATTATCTTGCAGAGCCAGTTGGATCAAATGATGCGAAGGGTGTAGGTCCATTTATAATGGCATATATAGCGAAGTAGGTTTATTATGATTAGATTAGAAAATGTAAGCAAATTTTATGTAAATAATAATGTTACATCACTTGGTTTAATTAATGTAAATTTGGAATTAAACAAGGGTGAAATAGTTGCCATAGTAGGTGAATCAGGATCAGGTAAATCAACATTATTAAATGTAATAACAAAGGTTGATAAATTTGATGAGGGTGAAATTTATTATTATGGTAATGAAACATCATATTATGATATTGAGACAATGGATGAATTTAGAAAGGATAAGGTTGGATTTATATTCCAGCATTATAATATCTTAGATTCATACACAGTATTAGATAATGTAATGCTACCACTATTAATTAGTGGCTTAAATAAGCATGAAGCAAAAGAAAAAGCTATTGAATTAATTGAAAAGGTAGGCCTAAAGGATAGAATCAAATCTAAAGGATCTAAGCTATCTGGTGGTGAGAAGCAGCGCTGTGTTATTGCAAGAGCGTTAGCTATGTCATCAGAGATTCTAGCTTGTGATGAGCCAACAGGTAATCTAGATTCTGAAACAGGTGCTGAAATTATTAAGCTTATTAAAGAGGTTGCTAAAGATAAGCTTGTTCTAATTGTTACTCATAACTACGATTTAGTTAAGGATATTGTAACTAGAAAAATTAAAGTACATGATGGAAAAATAGTAGAGGATGAAAAATTTGTTGAGGTTCCTGAGGACGAAAACAGAAAAGAAGATGAAGTAGAAATAGAATTTGATAATGTAAAAAAATCTATTGATTATAAAATTGCTTCTAAATCTTTAACAGCAACTCCAAAGAAAACAATTTTATCATTATTTATATTCTTATTCATTTGTATATTCTTCCTTTTTTTATCGGCAAGTGTCAATTATTCAATGAATCCAAAGCCTGTTAACGATTTTGTTTATAAAGGAAATAATAAGCTTATTGTATATGACCCGCTTAATTATTTAAAGGTAGACGATATTAAAAAAATATCATCTGATTATGTTATTTCTCCATCATATTACACAACTGGTGCATCGGTAGAAATAAATGGTGAAACAGAATTCTTATATTATGAGGATAATCCATCTAATTTAGATGTTAAAGGTAGATTACCTGAATCTTTAGATGAATGTGTACTTATTGCCCCTAAAAAATATAAAAAGAAAATAGATGATTTTAAAACAATAAAATTTAGTAGTTTATCTAGTGATGGTAATTATATTAATACATTTAAGGTTACTGGATACCAAATAAGAGAAGATGTTACTGATATTTGTATTGTAAATAATGAATTAATAAGAAATTATTATAATTGTAATTTACCTACAAATATATATTATAAATTATCATTAACTGAACCAACAAAGCTTGTCAATGTTGAAGATTCGGCTCTAAATCCTAATAGTCCTCAAATGTTATTTTCAAACGTTGATTTAGATAATATTAAATATGATATGATACCTAGAGAGGAAGACACAACTGGTGAATCTTATATAGTTATTGGTGCCGATTTTAATGATTATTATAATCTAGAAAAGATTTCATGTGTTGCAGTATATGGTAATGCTTCAACAATGAAAAATAAAATTTCAGATTTAGGATTTAAATATATAGATGCTAAAACATTCACTACATTATCAGATATGGAAAAGACTATATTAAAAGCAACTAATTACCTTTTAATATTTACAGTTTCATTATATTTAATTGGTATATTCTTCTTAACATATGCTATTTTAAATAAGGTATATGATTCTAAGATAAAGGATTTTGCAATATTAAGAACATTAGGTATAAGATCTAATGATATGAAGCGTATTATTAGATATGATATTATGATACAAATGGCATTTATGGAGGTATTTGTATTAATATTATTCATATGTTTAGGTAAGTTTGTTAAGGTAGAAGCATTAAGTGTTTTAACAGGAATAGATTTCATTATTGCTATTTGGTATTTATTATTAATGACAATTATGGGCTTCCTATTATCTAGAAAAATTTATAGATCATTATATCAAAAGACTATAAATCAATCTTTAGGAGGTGCTAAAAATGATTAAAACTACTAATCTAAATAAGTACTTTAATAAAGGTAAGAGAAATGAAATTCATGTAGTTAATAATGCTAATATCGAATTACCTAACAAAGGATTTATAACTATCCTAGGTGAATCAGGATCTGGTAAAACAACATTATTAAATGTTATTGGTGGTCTTGATAGATTTAAAGGTACTATCCAGTATGATGATAAGGTAATAAATGATTATAATATGACTAAAATGGATGAATATAGAGGTAATAATATCGGCTATATTTTCCAAAATTATAATTTATTATCTAATATATCAGTATATGATAATTTAAAGCTTCAGCTTGAAATTATTGACATTACTGATAAGGAAGAAGTAAAAAAGAGAATAGATTATGCTTTAACTGTTGTTGGTCTTTATAAATATAGAAAGAAAAAGCCTAATGAATTATCAGGCGGTCAGCAACAAAGAGTATCTATCGCTCGTGCTTTAGTTAAAAAATATAAAATATTAATCTGTGATGAGCCAACAGGAAATCTAGATAGTCAAAATTCATTTGATGTTATGAAGATATTAAAGAAGATATCTAAAACAACATTAGTATTATTAGTAACTCATGATAAAAAGCTAGCTGATTTCTATTCTGATAGAATATATAAAATAGTAGATGGCAAAATTACAGATGTTGTTGAACTTGAGGATAATAATAGAATAATTGATATCGAGGATAATAATATTTATCTACAGGATATGAATTGTGTATCTGAGGGTTCTAATGTAAAAACAACTCTTTATACAACTGGAGAAAATAAAAATATTAATATTGAATTAGTTGAGGTAAATGGTACATATTATCTTAAATCAAATGTTAATATTAAATTCCAGGCTGAATCTAATTTAAAATTTGTAGATGCAAAGAAAGAAGTAAAGAATCTTGCAGATGTTGAACAAAGCATAGAATTTGACAATTCATTCTATGATGATTCAAAGAGAACTAAGCCATTTAAGAAATTCTTATTACTAAATAAGGAAGGCTTTAATAATTTTACACATGTTAATAAGAAATCTATATTCTTTAAAATTGTATTTATTGTTATTGGTATTTTCTTAGCTATTTTCAATATGAATGTAATCAATAATACAAAAATTAATACAGAAAATTATATGAATGATGATAGATTATATGCATGTATAAAAGAAGATGATACAGATAAATATATATCTAAATATAATGATAAATCATATGCTTTATCTACAGTTTCTATAGGTAAATATTCTACTATGGCATATTATATTAATGTTAATTTCACTGAAGTTGTATATGCTACATATGGTAATGAATTAGCTGAAACTAAAGGAAGTCTACTTTGTGGTAGATATGCCGACAATACAAATGAGGTAGTAATAGATAAGCTTGTAGCTAAAAGAATTATGAAGGATCTAAATATTAGTGATATGAAATTACTTGAAGGCTTTAAGCTAGATAATTGTATAATCACTGGTATATTAGATGCTGAAACTAATATGATGTATTTTGGTGGTACTAGTTTTGGTGAAGGAAATGCATATATGCTAACTAGTGATGAGGTAAAAGATTTAAAGGAGCATGGCTATAAAGTAAATACATATAGACAATTCTTAATTAATAACCAAAAAGCACAGCAAAGAAAGGCAAGAGCAACTATCTTCTCAATTTCATTTGTCTTCCTAGCAATTATTGTAGTATATATCATTTTAACAATGAGATCTAAGCTAATTGCTGATGTTAAGAGAATTGGTATTCTAAGAAGTATTGGAATGAAGAGATTTAGAATTTTATATACAAATTCAGTAGATATTTTATTAACTACATTAATCTTTGCAGTGCCATCATATTTTATTACAACAGGAATAATTCAATTCTTTATTTCTAACTTTGGTGTGATTTTATCAAGTACATCAACTAATTTATTTACAACATATATTACTTATTTATCAATATTTGGTTTGTTTATAATTGCGTTAATATTTGGTTTATTACCAATTAGATTATTATTAAATAAGACACCAAATGAGATAAACACAAAATATGATATTTAGATTAAGAACGAGAGGTTTCCTCTCGTTTTTTATTCTTTTATTTTATTTATAATAATGATAAAATAATTATGGTGTTAATATGTTAAAAATTACATTAAGAAAAAACGAAGAAATTGAAAAACTAAATGGATATCCTTGGATATTTTCTAATGAAATAGATAAATTCGAAGGTGAATTTGAATCTGGCAAGGTATGCGAGGTTTATACATCTAATAATGAATTTTTATGTTATGGATTTTTTAATTCATCATCTAAGATAATGGTTAGAATATTATCATTTGATAAGAATGAAAAGATTAATAAGGATTTCTTTGAAAGAAGAATTGCATACGCATTAGAACATAGAAAGAATTTAGGTTGGAGTGCAACTCGATTAATTTTCTCAGAAGCAGATTTCTTACCAGGTCTTGTTGTAGATAAATATGGTGATTATTTATCTGTACAATTTATGTCACTTGGTATGGATATGATTAAAGATGATATTGTAGAAATATTAGTTAGATTAACTAATTGTAAGGGTATATATGAAAGATCTGATGTTCCTACAAGAGAAAAAGAAGGCTTAGAGGAAACAAAAGGATTCTTATATGGTAAATTTGATCCTAGAGTGTTAGTTGAAGAGGATGGAATAAAGTTCTATGTTGATATTGAAAATGGTCAAAAAACAGGCTATTTTCTAGATCAAAAGCTAAATAGGGATATATTAAGATTATATGCAAAGGATAAGGCAGTATTAGATGCATTCTCTAATGTAGGAGGATTTGCCCTACATGCAGCTAAATATGGTGCTAAATTTGTTGATGCATGTGATATATCTAAAAGAGCATGCGATGAAATAGATATAAATGCTAAATTAAATGGATATACAAATATTCATACAAAATGTGTTGATGTTTTTGATTATTTACATAGTGATATTAAAGATAAATATGATATTATCATTCTAGACCCGCCTGCCTTCAGCAAGAATAAAGATTCTATTAAAAAGGCATATAAAGGCTATAAAGAAATAAATATGCAGGCAATGAAGATAATAAAAAGCGGTGGCTATTTATTTACATTTTCTTGTTCTCAGCATATGACACCTAATTTATTTATGGAAATGATTAGTGATGCTGCCCATGATGCGAAAAGGGTTGTTCAATTTATTGATTTTAAGATACAAGCACCTGATCATCCAGCCCTACTACAATCAGAGGAGCAATTATATTTAAAATGTATTATTTTAAGAGTTAAATAAGGAGTTTAATTATGAAAAACAATTATCACACTCATTTAAAATATTGTAATCATGCCGAAGGAGTAACAGAAGATTATGTTACTGAAGCAATTAGATTAGGATTTGATGAAATAGCAATTACTGATCATGGTCCAATCCCTGTTGATTTCATGAATAAGCAGGAATATAAAGATAATTATTGTACAGAAAATATGAAGCTTGAATTTGTTCCTAAATATTTAAAGGAAATTGAAGCATCTAAGGAGCTTCATAAGGATGAAATCAAGGTATTATCTGGATTTGAAACAGAATTTATATATGATAGAGTAAGTTTTTATCAGTTTTTAAGAGATCAGGTTGATTTCTTAAATTTAGGAGTACATTTCTTTAAGAATACGAAAGGACATATTATTGATTGTTATAACAATTTATCATATAGAAATATTGAAGAATATAAGGATACATGTATAAAAGCAATGGAAACAGGTATCTTTAATACATTAGTTCATCCTGATATGTTTTATTGTGGATATAAAAATAGAGATGGAGAAAACAAATTCGATGAATTCTGTGAAAAGATTTCTAGAGAAATAATAGAATCAGCAATTAAGAATAATGTATATTTAGAAATTAATTGTAATAATATTAAATCAGAAGAGGTAGCTGCTAATCCTGATTTATGGAAATATCCTAGAAAAGAATTCTGGACAATTGCTAAAGAATATCCCGAATTAAAAATAATTGTAGGCTGTGATGCACATGCCCCTAAGAGATTATCTGGATATCATGTAGATGCAATATATAAGTTTATTGACGACTTAGGATTAAATGTATTAGAAAAAATGGAAATAAATCATTAGGAATATGTAAAAAGACATATTCCCTTTTTTATCAAAAATTTTTAATAAATTTAAGTTATTTTTAGGTTTCTAATTTATTATTAAATTGAAATAAAAAGCATTAGTGCTTAAGGAGTTGATAATTATGAAGAAAAAATTATTAGGTATTTTGGGTATTGCTGGAATGCTTGTTTTAGCATCTTGTAATAGTACAAAGACAAATAATAATATTAGTAGTGATGTATCAGGTCATACAGAAGAAATTGAATTAGATGAAGATAACATTACTACTGAATTCAAATTAGTAGATGAAACAGGTAATCAGGTAGCATCATATAATGGTGTTTATAGAATTACTAGCGCTGGTGTTTATACAGCATCTGGTAAGTTATCATCTGGTCAAATTTATGTAGATGCAGCTGACCAGGATGTTGAATTAGATTTAGATAATACATCTATTTCAAGTGCTTTATTATCACCAATTTATGTTAATAATTGTGCCGATTTTACATTGAAGCCATTAAAGGATCAAACAAGCTATATTTATGATAATAGATCAACCGATTATTCAGATTCAACTGATGACACAAATGGGACTGGTGCAGTTTATGTTAGAAATGGAGATTTAAAGATAAAGGGTAAAGGCTCTTTATTAGTTACTTCAGCTGCAAATAGTGGTATTCATGGAAAAGATAATGTAAGTATTAAGAATGTAACAATGCTTGTTAAAGCAGTTAATAACGGAATTAAAGGTAATGATAAGGTGACAATAGAAGAAAATCCAAAGATTGGAATTGTTGCAGGAAATAATGGTATTATTACATCTAATTCTGATTTAGGAACTAGCGCACAGCATGGATATATTTATATTAATGGTGGAGAAATCACTATTAATTCATATGGAGATGGAATTGATGCTGCATATGCAGTTGAAATAAGAACATCAACAGATTCAGATGGAGTTACATATGAGCCGATAATTGATGTTTATACTAATAAATATTCATCATATTTAGTGTCAAGCACTACAACATCTAATAAATATAGTTTTGGTCCTGGTGGACAACAGCCTGGTGGAGGCTTTGATGGTGGCGGAATGACTGGTGGTAAAGCAGCAGAAAAGGCTGATTCATCAGCAAAGGCAATTAAAGCTAATGAAGCAATTAATGTCACTGCAGGTACTATATTTACATATACATATGATGATGGACTTCATACAAACAAGGATGAAAAGCTAGAAAATGGTAATACTCCATCTGCAGCTATTAATATTTCAGGTGGAAGCCTTGAAATGAAAGCGTCAGATGATGCAATTCATTCAGATGCAGCACTAACAATTACTGGTGGTACAATTAATGTTGCAGAAGCACATGAAGGAATTGAAGGAAAGATTATTAATATTCAAGGCGGAGATATAAAGGTTTCTGCCACAGATGATGGTGTAAATGCTTCAACTTCAATTAATATTTCAGGTGGTAAGCTAGATGTTAATTTGGCACCAAGCGGAGATGTTGATGGAATTGATTCAAACGGAACATTAACTATTAGTGGTGGAATTGTTATTACAAGAGGTCCTAATAGTGAGATGGCAGCACCATTAGATGCTGATGGAATAATAAGCTTAACTGGAGGTATTATTATTGTAGTAGGATATGCTCCAAGAAATGCAACCACAAGCCTAACTAAGACAACATCAACAAATGGTACATCATTAGGAGAGCACACAGTTACAGTTGGTTCAGAAACTATTACATATACAAATTCTAATTCATATTATGGATCTACAACTGTATATGCTTCATCATCAGCTACAGTAAAATAGATTAATTGACCATTTAGTATATAATACTAATGGTCTTTTATTTTTATGCTAAAAATGATAAAATTTAAATATGGCGTAATACTAGGTGATTATATGATTAAAATAATAAAAGCAGATATTACAAAATCAAATACTGATGCCATTGTTAATGCGGCAAATACATATTTACTTGGTGGAAGTGGAGTATGTGGAGCTATATTTAGAGCTGCCGGAGATAAGGAATTACAAGCCGAATGCGATACTCTTTCACCAATTAATACAGGAGAAGCAGTTATTACAAAGGGATATAAGCTGAAAGCTAAATATATAATTCATACTCCAGGTCCAAGATATAGTGGTCCGCAGGATGCAATATTATTAAGAAATTCATATTATAATTCTTTAAAGCTTGCGGATGAATATAAGCTAGAATCTATTGCATTTCCATCTATTTCAACAGGTATATATAGATATCCTTTAGAAGATGCAGCTAAGGTTGCGATAAACGCAATACAGGAATTTTTAAATGATTATCCTAATACTACAATAAAAGAAATTGTATTATGTATGTTTGATGATAATACATATAATACCTATATGAATGAATTAAACAAAAGATAAGGAGGACTAATAATGGATAAAGAAGCAGTTATAAGAGAATCAAATAAAAAAGCTAGTTTATTTAATATTTATGCAATATTAGTTGTTCTTAGCTTATTAGTTGTCATTGAAATAGCAAATGAAATTGGATTATTTGAAATACCAAAGATAGTAATGAGACCAACAGTTGGTATTTCCGCCGTAATTTTTTTAGTGCCAATTTGTATATTTATTATTCATGATAAAATTTTGAAAAAAGAAAATTCAATATTAGAAACTAATTTATTTAAGGTAATAATTTTAACTGTTGCCTATGTAGGATTAACACTTATGGCAATAACACTTTCATATCATGCAGTATTATTATTGGTAGTTCCTCCAATTATGGCAGCTCAATATCGTAATAAAAAGACTACATTAATATTACTTTTAGTGGCTACAACATTATCTGTTCCTTTAATTATTTATGGTTCATTCTTTTTTGGATATGCTGATAGAAATTTATTAAAAGAAATATTAACAGATGATGAATTAACAGATTTATCAATAAGAGTCGAAATGGTTAAAGAAAATCCAAAGAGAATGTTAGAATTATTTACACACCATATCTTACCTCGTTGGATTTCTATTATATTAATTGATGTTTTAGTATCTGGTATTACTCAAAGAAATGCCGAAATGATTGATAAACAAAAAGAATTAAGTAATCAGGTTACTCATGAGATGGAACGCCGTACTCAAATGCAAAATAGAGTAATTGAAGATCTAGCGGCAGTTATTGAAACTCGTGATGTTGGTACAGGCGAGCACGTTATTCGTACTAAGAAATATGTAGGTATGATTGCAAGAGAAATGCAAAAATATCCTAAATATAAAGATATATTAACTGAAGAATATATTAAGCAAATTGAAAATTCAGCACCGCTACATGATGTTGGTAAAATTGCAATTAGAGATGCTATTTTATTAAAGCCTGGTAAATTAACTGATGAGGAATTTGAAGAAATGAAGAAGCATTCAGCTAAAGGTGGAGAAATGATTAATAATATTTTCTCTAATCTAGATGATGATGAATTCTTCAAAACGGCATTTGATATTGCAGTAGCACACCATGAAAAATGGAACGGTACTGGTTATCCATACGGATTAAAAGGTGAGGAAATCCCACTTTCAGCTAGAATAATGGCAATTGCGGATGTATATGATGCCCTAACTTCTAAGAGAGTATACAAGGATTCAATTCCACCCGAAAAGGCATTTGATATTATTGTTGAGGGTAGAGGTACTCATTTTGATCCTGATATTATTGATATCGTAATAACTATCAGAGATGAATTTATATCATATGTAAATGAAGCAAGAAAGAGAATAGAGGAGTCGCAATAATCCTCTAGGTGATTAGAGTGAAGTATTCAATTGATGAAGTATTATCCCATGGCTTTGTTATGGGAAATGTAAAAAAAGATAATAATACAAAATCTAATTTAATAACAGCCTCTAAGGAAGAGGAAAGACAGCTATTTTTAACTTCAATTGATAAATCATTAAAGGAAATAGGAAATATGGAGGAAAATTCATATTTAACTATTCAAAAGCTAATGATATCTGATCCATTATTAAGGGAAAATGCTCTTAAATATATTGATGAGGGTAAGTCTGCCATAGATGCTATTAATTTAGTAATGGATGAAATAATAAAATCATTAGAGAATTCTTCATCTGATTATTTAAAGGAAAGAACTAATGATATATTAGATGTTACTAATAGATTAATTAATAACCTAGAAAATAAGAAAAAAAGAAATATTAGAAAAACTTTTATTTTATATACTAACAATTTATTACCTTCATATTTAATCAAGAATAAGGATTTAATAATTGGAGTCATAGCTAAAAAGGGAGGATACACCTCTCATAGTGCTATTTTATGTAGAAGCTTTGATATACCATATGTTATTGCAGATATTGAATGTAAAGATAATGATATAGTTTGTATAGATACAAGAAAGAATAAAATTGCAGTTAATCCATGCCTTGAGGACATGGAAAGATATATTGAAGAAATCAATTCATCTAAATCATTTATTAAAAAGGCAGTATCACATCCTGGATTCTTGTTTCTGGCAAATGTTTCAATAGGAACTGAATTAAATAAAATAATACAATATGATTTTGATGGTATTGGCTTATTTAGAACAGAATTAATATTCATGAATACTAATAGACCATTATCATTCGATGAACAATATCAAATTTATGCTAAAACAGCTAATAATTTAGCTGATAAAATAGTTGTTTTTAGAACATTTGATATTGGTGATGATAAAAAGATTTCTTATTTAAATACAAATCATAAAGGATTCGATAATTATATAAATAACAAAGAAATCTTTGAAGTTCAGGTTATGGCAATGCTTGCATCAAACACCCATAACAACATTAGAATAATGTTTCCTATGATTGAAAATAATTATGAATTTAATTATTTAAGAGATTGGGTTATTAAAATAGCAGAAGCAAATAATTATAATCTTCCTTTAATTGGTATGATGCTAGAGACAAAGAGTGCTCTAGAGCATATAGATGATTTTGTTAATGTTGATTTTATTTCATTAGGAACTAATGATTTAACTAGCGAGTTGTATCATATTGATAGAGAAAATAGAATGAATAACTTTAATGAATATATTGATGATTTAATTAACAAGCTAAAGCCAGTTGTTGATTACTGTAAAAAAAGAGACATTTGTTTATCAGTTTGTGGAGAGCTTGCTAGCGTAAAAGAGGTAGCATTAAAGTTTTATGAAATAGGCATTAGAAACCTATCAGTTTCAACATCTGCGATACAGATGCTAAATAATTGCTATACAGAATTTATTGATAAGAAATAGTGCTTTTTGGGGCACTATTTTAATATTTTATTTTTTATTTGTTTTTTTATACTATATCTAGTATAATATGTTTGTTGTGAAATGGAGATGGAATGATGAGTACATTAGTAATAGTAGGTAGCCAATGGGGCGACGAAGGAAAAGGAAAAATCACTGACTATTTAGCACAAGAGGCTGATGTAGTTGTAAGAAGCCAAGGTGGAAACAACGCTGGACATACAATTACATTTGATGGTGAGAAATTTGCATTAAGAAGTATTCCTTCAGGAATCTTTAGTCCACATATTAAAAATGTAATGGCGAATGGTATGGTTATCAATCCAAAACAAATGCTAGAAGAGCTTAAGGGCTTAGAAGAAAGAGGTATTAAGGATTATCAACTATTTGTTTCAAATAGAGCTCATATTGTTTTACCTTATCATGAAATGCTTGATGGAGCTTACGAGCAATTCAAGGGTGATAAGAAGATTGGTACTACAAAAAGAGGTATTGGACCTTGTTATACAGATAAGGCATCAAGAATTGGTATTCGTATGGCAGATTTAGTTGATCCTGAATTATTCAAGGAAGCATTAAAGTCTGCATTAACAATTAAGAATATGGAATTAAAGATGTTAGGTCTTGATACTCTTGATTTTGATACAGTTTATAATGAATACGTAGAATATGGTAAGAAGATTAAACCATTTGTATGTGATACATCTGAATTATTAGAAAAAGAAATCGAAAAAGGATCTAAGGTATTATTCGAAGGTGCACAAGGTGTAATGCTTTGTATTGACCATGGTACATATCCTTATGTAACATCATCTTCACCTACTGCAGCATCAGTTCCACTAAACTCTGGTATTGCTCCTAGATATATTAATAATGTATTAGGTATCTGCAAGGCATATACTACAAGAGTTGGTGAGGGTCCATTCCCAACTGAAATCGAAGGAGATCTTGCACATTATATTCGTGAAAGAGGTCATGAATATGGTACAGTTACTAAGCGTCCAAGAAGAGTTGGATATTTAGATGCTGTTGCTCTAAATTATGCAAGAAGAGTTTCTGGTATTAATTATTTATCTTTAATGCTATTTGATGTTTTATCAGGATTAGAAGAATTAAAGATTTGTTATGCATATAAATTAGATGGCAAAGAAATCAATACAGTTCCTGCAACACTTGCAGAACTTGAAAGATGCGAACCAGTTTATGTAACACTTCCAGGCTGGAAGGAAGACATCACACATGTTACTTCATTTGATGAATTACCTGAGGCAGCTAAGAATTACATAAGAAAGGTTGAGGAATTAACTCATACTGAAGTTGCTATATTCAGTGTTGGTCCAGATCGTAAACAAACAATTAGATTAAAAAATATATTCTAATATGGAAAAATTATTAATATCTGCATGTATATTAGGTGTAGACTGTAAATATAATGGGAAGAATAATTATAATCCATTAGTTGAAAAGCTAAAGGAAAGATATATTCTTATTCCTATTTGCCCAGAAGAAATGGGTGGCTTATCTACGCCAAGAAATCCATCAGAAATATTAAATGATAAAGTTATATCATCAGCTGGTGATGATGTTACTAATAATTTCTTTGATGGTGCTAATAAAGCTTTAGATATTGCTAAAAAAGATAATATAAGTAAAGCTTTATTAAAAGAAGGTTCACCTTCTTGTGGTTCAAATTATATCTATGATGGCACATTTACTAAAACTAAAATAAATGGAATGGGTATTACAGCTAGATTATTAAAAAATAATAATATTAAAATATATACTGAAGAAGAAATAGAATTATTATTAAAATAAGGAGATTATATCTCCTTTTTCTTTTTTGTGTTATACTAAATATAGGATGTTACTATAAAAAATAAAAAAGAGATGATAATTTATGAAAAAGGTTAAATTAATTGGCTATAAGGATCAACCATTTTATTATTATTCTTATGAAGTTGATAAGGCTGATAAAATGATGATTATTGCCCATGGTGTCGCAGAGGATGCTAGAAGATATGATTATTTTGCAAGGAAATTAAATGAAGAAGGATTTAATGTTTATGTAATTAGTCATATCGCTCATGGTGAGGACTGCAATCTAGATGATTTAGGTGTATGGCATAAGGGCGATTTCGATGGCTGTCTAATGAATATTAATTATTTATATAAGGATGTAATAGAGAAAAATATAGATAATCTAAAAATATTATTTGGACATTCGATGGGCTCATTCATGGTTCAAAAGTATCAATTAATGTATAAAAATAATTTTGATAAATTGATATTATGTGGATGTGCAATGCCTAATTTTAAATATAAGCTTGGAAGATTTGTTATATCTTTTATTAATATATTTAAATCTAATAAGCGAGTTCCTGGATTTGAAAAGATGTCATTTGGTTCATTTAATAAAAAATTTGAGAATGAAACATCTGTTGATTGGCTAAGTAAAAATAAAGATAATAGACAATATTACATAGATAGTCCATATTGTGGTTTTGTATGTACTGCAGGATTTTATAAAGAGTTTTATAAGAATGTTTCTAAAATTCCAAATGGAAAATATAAGAAATTATATTCAAAGGATTATCCTATATTATTAATAGGTGGAAGTATGGATATGGTTTCCGAATGTTCTAAGCTATTAATTAAATTAGCGAATTTTTATAAGAAGCAATCTGATAAGGTTACATATAAAATTTATGAAGGAGATCGTCATGAGATTCTTAATGAAGATGATAAAGATTTAATCATTAAGGATATCATTGATTTTGTAAATAATAATGGATAAATATATTTTAGCAATAGATCAAGGAACAACTTCAACAAGAGCTATTGTCTTTTCAAAGGAAGGAAAGATTATTAATCAAGCTAGTGAAGAAATAACTCAATATTATCCTAAGAATGGATATGTAGAACATAACGCAACTGAAATATTTTCTAAGACTTTAGCAGTTATGCTTCAAGCAGTAGTATCTTCAAATTTGAATTTTTCTCAAATAGAAGCAATAGGTATTACTAATCAAAGAGAAACTATTGTAGTTTGGGATAAAAAGACACAGCTTCCTGTATATAACGCAATAGTATGGCAATCTAATCAATCAAAGGATGTTTGTGAAGAATATAGGGAATATGAAGATTTGATTAAAGAAAAAACAGGATTATTGTTAAACCCATATTTTAGTGCGACAAAACTAAGATGGTTATTTAATAATTATCCTGATATTGAAAGAAGAGCATTTAATGGTGAATTATTATGTGGAACTATTGATTCGTGGTTAATATATAAATTAACTGGAGGAAATGTTCATAAAACTGATTATTCAAATGCTTCTAGAACATTATTATTTAATATAAATACAGGCACATGGGATGATGACCTATTGAAATTATTTAAAATACCTAAATGTATATTACCTGTAATATCTAATTCTAATTCATTCTTTGGTTATTTAGATAAAAGTGTGATTCCATTTAATATTCCTATAACTGGAGTATTAGGAGACCAACAGGCTGCCTTATTTGGTCAATGCTGTTTTGAAAAGGGTGAACTTAAAAATACATATGGTACAGGTTGTTTTACATTATTAAATACTGGAGATAATATTGTTAAAAGTAAGCATGGTCTTTTAACAACAGTAGCTTGGAGTATTGATAATGAGATAAGCTATGCCCTTGAGGGTTCAGTATTTATAGGTGGAGCTGCCGTTCAGTGGTTAAGAGATGGGCTTAGAATGATCAAAAAATCATCTGATAGTGAAAAATACGCAACAGCAGTAGATTCTTCAGATGGTGTTTATATAGTACCTTCATTTACAGGACTAGGTACTCCTTATTGGGACGCAGATGTAAAAGGAGCAATATTTGGTTTAACACGTGCAACAAATAAAGAGATATTTATTAGGGCGACACTAGAAGCTATTGCGTACCAATGTAAGGATGTAATAAAAACAATGGTAGAAGAATCTAATATTGAATTAAAATCTTTATGTGTTGATGGTGGAGCAACTGATAATTCATTCTTAATGCAATTTCAATCAGATATTCTAGATTGTAAAATTATATTACAAAAGGTAAAAGAATCAACCGCACTAGGGGCAGCACTTATTGCAGGTCTTGGTGTAGGTATATATAATAACTTAGATGAGATAAAGGAAATAAAAGCCATTAAGAAAACATTTGTTCCTAAAATGGATAGAGAAGAAGCAAAGAGATTATATGATGGTTGGTTAAAGGCAATCAAATCAACTATAAGCTATAAATAAAGCACTCAAGCGAGTGCTTTTTCTTATATTAATAAAAAAAATTAAAAAAAATTAGCACTCACCTATTGACAGTGCTAAAAATTGTGATATACTATAAGTGTAATTGGCAAACAGAGGTATAGAGTGCCAATAGAAAGAAGGAAAGAAAAATGAGAAATGATTTATACAGTTTAGTAAATGAATTTAATAACATGTTTTATGATGGAGGCTACAAGGGATTCCCTGTAGATGTGATTGAAACAGAGAATGGATATAAAGTAGTAGCTGAAATTCCAGGAGTAAAGAAGGAAGATATTCAGATTGAATTTGAAGATGGTATGTTATCAATTAGTGCAAATATGCCAAAGATTGATACAAATACTAAATATCTAATTCATGAAAGAAGAAATCAAAAGCTAAGAAGAACAATTAACTTCGGTGATATTGATGAGGATACTATTAAGGCTAATTATGAAAATGGTCTATTAATGGTAGATATTAATATCAAGAAGGAAGAAAAGGTTAAAAAGACAATTGAGATTCAATAATAGGAAGAAGGCTTGTTTATGTATAATTTAGAAAATAAGAAAAATAATAATTATTTAAGTATGTTTGATGATTTTAATAGCTTTTTCGATGAAGTATTAGGAAAAGATATGAAGACAAACATTTTGGAGAAGGATGATGCATATGTTGTAACATCTGAAATTCCAGGGGTATCTAAGGAAAATATCAAAATAGATGTAGCTGATAACAACCTTACAATTTCTGTATCTAAAAAGGATAATAAGGAAACAAAAGAAAAGAAGAACTATTTAGTTAAAGAAATTAGCGAGGCTTCATACAATAGAACATTCTACCTAGAAGATATGGATGAAGATAATATTAGCGCTAAGATGGATAACGGAATATTAACTATTACTGTAGGCAAAGTTAAGGAAGTAAAGCCTAAGGTAAGAATGATCTCTATTGATTAATATATAAGTTTTATTGGCAATACACGCAAAACTCTCCTTTCGGGTGACTTAATAAGTCACCCATTTTCTTTTTTAAATTTTTTTCGTTTTTCGTATTGACACTATAGAAAAAAAGGTTTATATTATAGTTAACCTAGTAAAAAGGTAGGGATTATAGGAAAAGGAGAAAAAAACATGTCAAATAAAATTATTATTGCAAATGTTAATTTTAATAAAATGATGTGTAGCTGTATGTGTATTTCTTATCATACGGTTTTTTCTGGTTTTCATAATTCATAATGCATTAAGGTTAGGTTATATAAAGAAGCATTAGCGGGTTATGGATAATCCGCTTTTTTGTTTATTTGAGAGGAGAGAAATAGAAAATATGAGTAATGAGGTAAATGCTTGTGGAATTCAAGCGCACAAAGAAAAATTTAGTAATGGAGCATTTCAATTAGATCCAAAAGCTGAAGAGCATGCAAAAAAGATTGGATTAGCTCCAAGACCAAAGGAGACAATATCTGAAATTGGAGGTCATGGTGAATTTGTTCGTCAAGCAAATTCATTTATTACACCATTTGGTGATAAAGAAGGTGAATTCAAGGCTGAAGCAAATAGGTTTGCTATTTACTGGGGTCATGGCTGTAACTGGTCAAATAGACCTGTAATTGTTAGAGATATTTTAGGATTAGATGATGTAATCTATGATGTAGCAACTAAGAGCGGTGGAATTTATGGTCACGGCTTTAGTGATCAAAAGGATGCGAAGGATCCATTAACAGGAGTATATTTCTTATCAGAATTTTATAAGAATGCAAAGCCTGATTATAAAGGTAGAGCAACAACTCCAACATTAGTTGATATCATTGAAAAGAAGGCAGTAAATAATGATTATCATAGATTATCTAATTATATAGAGGTTCAATTTAGAAAATTCCAAAAGAATGATATTGATTTATATCCAGTAAAATATAGAAAGATTATTGATGAATTCAATGATTGGCTATTCCCAACAATTAATAATGGTCATTATAGAATGGCATTCTGTCAATCACCTGAGGCATATGATGAATCATATGAAGATTTCTATACAAATCTAGAAAAAATTGAAAAGAGATTAGAAACAAATAGATTCTTATTTGGTGATTATATTACAGATTCTGATGTTAGATTATATGTAACATTAGTTAGATGGGAAACAGGTTATTATCATAACGTAGGACCACAAAAGAAGAGAATTAAAGAATATAAAAATATTTGGGGATATGTAACAGATTTATTCACTATTCCAACATTTAAGAAATATACATTCTTTGAATTCGGCCAAAGAGGAGAAAATGATTTATTTAGAGGCTATTCACAAAGAATAGATGCCAAGAGAGACTTCAATGTTTATTGGGCATCTGATGGCTCTAGAAAGCAATTATCGAAAGATCCAGAGAATGTTTATAAGAAGCATCCAGCTGGTGAAACAGTTGAAGATTATCAAACTGAAATATCATATTCACATTGGAATGATGAATCATGGGAATCAAGAAATCCATTCAATAGAAGCATTTCTGTTGATGCATCAATTAACCCAATTGAAAGTAAATTAAGAGATTAGTTATTATTAGGAGGAGAGAAAATGGCATACGATGTAAATGATGCTTGCAGCTTAGCAGCAAGAAAAGAAAAAAAGGAAAGAGCAGAAGGAATTAAATATACAGATGAATTAGCTGACTTCTTCGCAGCAGAGGAAGGAATTAAGCCAAGACCAAGTGAGACTGTATCAGAACAAGATGAAAATGGTGCGTTTGTAAGACAAGCAAACTATTTCATTGATCCAATTACTAGAGAAGAGGCAGAAACTAGAAAATATGTAATTTTCTGGGCACCTGGATGTAATTGGTCTGAAAGACCAGTTATCGCAAGAGATTTAGTTGGTCTTGAAAATGTTATTGAAGATTATATTGTTGGTCCAACTGGTGAATCAAGAGTGTATGGTCATGGTTTCCCAAGAGAACCATTCTTCAAAGATAAATATACGGGTGTTAGATTCTTATCTACACTATATAAGAATGCAGATAAAGATTATACAGGAAGAGCAACAACACCTACATTAGTAGATATTGAAGCTAAAAAGGCTAGATCTAGTGATTACCATAGATTATCTAATCATATCGAGGTAGCATTTAGAGCATTACAACCTAAGGATGCACCTGATTTATATCCAGTAAAATATAGAGATGTAATTGATGAATTCAATGATTGGTTATTCCCACATATTAATAATGCTAGATATCGTCAAGCATTCTCTAACAACCCATATGTTGTAGATGAAGCACATGACGATTTCCATAAGAATTTAGAATTATTAAATAAGAGATTAGAAACAAATAGATTCATATTCGGAGACTATATTACAGATTCTGATATTAGAGCATATGTTTCTTTAACTAAGTGGGAGGTTGGTGTTTATTCAATTGTAGGTCCACAAAAGAAGAGAATTAGAGAATATGAACATATTTGGGGATATTTAAAGGATTTATATACAAATGTTCCAGCATTTAAGAAATATTTACAAAGAGTTAAATTAAATCCAGGTCGTAAGCCAGGAGATAAATTAACATATCCTGAAAAGAATGTTTATAGAGATTATGATGAATGGCTAAAGGCTGATGGAAGCAGAAAGCTATTATCAAGCGACCCCGAGAATGTATATTTACATCATCCAAAGGGTGAAACTGTTGAAGATTATATCAAGCCAGTATCTCAATCTAGATGGAACGATAAGGATCCAAAGGTTAGAGGAAATTGGCATGTTGATCTAAAGACAGATCCATCAATTAATCCATTAAAGGGATTATTAAAGAATGAATAATTAAAAATATAGGTGGGTTAAAATATGGCTGAAGTTATAGCATGTGGTATACAAGCACATAAGAAAAAAGTTAATAATGAAAAAAAAGATTCATATACAGATGAGGTGGCAGATTATCTTGCAAAGATAACTAACACAAGACCAAAGCCAAAGTCTATTGGTGGAGTCTCAATCTTTGATGAGATTGATGAAAAAGGATTCTGGGTAAGACAGCCAAATTACCTTATAACTCCATTTGGTGATAAGAAAGATGATTTAAAGGCAGAAAAGGATAGATATATTATCTATTGGACACCTGGATGTAATTGGAGTAATAGACCCGTTATAGCTCGTGATATTTTAGGATTACAGGATGTAATAAAAGAGCGTAAGGTATATGGTACTGGTGAGACTAATGAGTATGGATGGGGATTCCCAAATCAAGAGGATTTTAAGGATCCTGATACAGGTGTATATTTCTTATCTACACTATATCAAAATACAGACCCAAACTTTACAGGAAGAGCTACAACACCAACTCTTGCAGATTATAAGGAGAAAAAGGCTGTAAATAATGATTATCAGAGATTAACTAATTATTTAGAGGTTCAATTTAGAGCTTTTCAGCCTGTTGATGCACCTGACTTATATCCTAAGAAGTATCGTAAAGAAATCGATGAACTAAATGATTGGCTATTCCCAAATATTAATGATGGACATTATCGCCAAGCATTTGCACAATCACCTGAGGCATTTAATGATGGACAAAAGGCATTCCATGATGCTTTAGAGAAACTTGATAAGAGACTTGAGACAAATAGATTCTTGTTTGGAGACTATGTTTTAGATTCTGATATTAGAACATATGTTTCACTTATTAAATGGGAGACAGATTTCTATGTAAATGCTGGTCCACAAAAGAAGAGAATTACTGAATATAAGAATGTTTGGGGATATATTAAGGAGCTTTATAATATTCCTGAGTTCAAGAGATATACAAATATTCCAAAGCCTGATAAGGAAGATAATGATCTTATCAATAAAACAAGAAAACATGGAAGCAATTATCTATCAAGAATTGCTGCAAAGATTGACTGGGATAAGGAATTAGCAACAGATGGCTCTAGAAAGAAGCTATCATCAGATCCTGAAAATATTTATTTTCGTCATCCAAAGGGCGAAAGTGTAGAGGATTATCAATCTGAGATTTCAAAAACTATTTGGAATGATAAGAGATATGAGGTAAGAGCTAATAAGAATTTCCCTATATCAACTGATCCATCTATTAATCCACTTAAAGGATTATTAAAGAATGAAGATTAATTATTATATTGGATTAGGGATGCCTAATCCAATATATTTTTGTTTAAAAATAGTTAGTTTGCAAACTAATAAAGGGGTGATTTCATGAAACCTATAGGATACCAAATAATAGAACTTGGTAAATTATTTAGAGAAAATGTTAAAGAAATGGCAAATAGAGATGGAATACCATCAACATGGTTACAAATATTAAGGGTTTTACGTCATAACCAAGGTAAAAGCTTAACCCAAAAGAATATTTGTGATGAATTAAATATGAAGGCACCTACTATTTCAATTGCATTAATTAATATGGAAGATAATGGATTAATTGCTCGTCAAAGAGATGAAATAGATAATAGAAGAGTATTTGTTTTTTTAACTGATAATGGATATAAATTATCTGAAAGCATCCATAATTATTTCATTGAATCAGATAAGCTATTAGAAAATAGTGTAACTAAAGAAGAATTAGAAACCTTCTATATTTGTATTAGAAAAATGAAGGAGGTATTATCAAATGATTAAGCTTCTTAGATACATGAAAAAATATTGGTTCATTGCGATATTTGCACCAATATTTATGATAGTAGAGGTTACTATGGATATGTTATTGCCCCATTTTATGGAGCAAATAGTAGACTATGGTATCACAACCTCAAACCTAGATAATGTAATTAAATATGGACTAATAATGCTTGGAATTGTATTTATAGGCGTGTTAGGCGGAATATTGTCTAATATTTTTACTAATATTTCATGTTATAAATTTGGTAATGATTTAAGAAAAGATGTATTTAAAAAGATAATGAGTTTATCTGTTAGCCAGGCAGATAACTTTAGAGTAGGTTCATTAGTTACAAGAGTTACTAATGATATTACTAAAATACAAAATATGCTAGCTATGTGCTTAAGAGGATTAATAAGAAGTGGTGGTTTTTTTGTATTAGGTATTATATTTACTTTATTCATTTCATATAAATTTGGTTTAGTTTTAGCAGTAATATTACCTATACAGGTTATATTTACAATTATATTTTTAAGAATAATATTTCCTATATTTATTCAAATTCAAGAAAGATTAGATAAAGTTAATTCAGTTGTCTTAGAGAATGTTGATGGAGCTAGAGTTGTTAAAGCATTCTCTAAAGAGAAGTATGAGATTGATAGATTTGGAATTGTTAATGATGAATATACTAAAAAGACATTATTTGTTAGTAGAATATCAACATTAATTAATCCTGTATTAAATCTAATTGTATTTGGTGGTCAAATAGTAATTTATTATATTGGTGGTACTGCAATCATTACTGCAGCAAGAGCCTTAACAGAGCCAGAATTAATGGTTGGTCAAATATCTCAGGCAATAACATATATAACAATGATATGTAATGCATTAATAATGATGGGATTAACATTTTCTAATATTGCTAGTGCGATGGCTTCAGCAAAAAGAGTAAATGAGGTATTAGATACTGAAGAAGATTTAGTTGATGGTATATATGATTTTAATTCTAAGAATCCTGTTGTTGAATTTAGAAATGTATCATTTAGTTATCCAAATAGCCCAACATGTGTATTGAATAACATTACATTTACTATTAATAGTGGAGAAACAATAGCTATTGTAGGGTCAACTGGCTGTGGAAAGAGTACTTTAGTTAATTTAATTATTAGATTATATGATGTTACAGGCGGAAGTATAGCGATAGATGATATTGATATAAGAGATTATAAGAAAAGTGAGCTTAGAAAAAATATATCTATATGCCTTCAAAAGGCAGATTTATTTGCAGGAACTATCAATGAAAATATATCTTTTGGTAATTTAGATAGTACAGAAGATGAAATAAAAAAATCTGCACAAATTGCCCAAGCTGAGAGCTTTATATTAAAAAAAGATGATCAATATAATGAGCAGGTATTAGAGAGAGGCGCTTCATTATCTGGCGGGCAAAAACAAAGATTATCAATAGCTAGAGCGATTGATAGAAAGCCAAAGATATTAATATTTGATGATTCAACTAGTGCCCTAGATTTAATAACAGAGGCAAAGCTTTATCGTTCATTGAAAAAGGAAATGCCTAATGTTACTAAAATAATAGTAGCTCAGCGTATAGCTACAGCTAAAAACGCTGATAGAATATTGGTTTTAGATAATGGATTAATTGAATCAATTGGTACACATGATGAATTAATGGAAAAATCTAATGTCTATAAAGATATTTATTCATCACAATTAAAGAAGGAGGCTTATTAAAATGGCAGAAAAAGGAAATCAAATGCATGCTAGACAAGCCTTCGGTAGAGGAGGAATGGGTGGAGGACCTGGAGGAAGATTTCAAAATATGGTTGAAAAGCCAGGTAATTCCAAAGAAGCATTCTTCAGATTAGTTAAATATTTAACATCATCAAAAGGATTAGTAATTTTCTTAATTATTATTGTTATTATTTTTACATTAGCTAATTTATATACAAATATTTTAGTTAAAGATATTGTAGCTTCATTTGGTATTTTTAATACTAAGACTAAGGAATGGCAAATAGTTCCTGATGAAGCTAAATTTACATTTGCTATAACAATGTTAATTATTTTTTATGTTACTCATTGTGTATTACAATATTTATCTTCATTTTTAGGTGCTTATTTAGCAGCTAAAACAGTGAAGAAGATGAGAAATGATTTATTTAAGAAAATAGCATATTTACCTATTTCTTATCTAGATTCTCATTTACATGGAGATCTATTATCTAGAATGACTAATGATATTGATAACATTTCTCAAGCGATATCATCAAGTATTACATCATTAACATCAGGTGTATTAATGATTATTGGTTGTATAGGCATAATGTTATGGTATTCACCATTATTGACTTTAGTTTCACTTGTTTCAATTTTATTAACATTCTTGTTAGCTAAATTTATGAATAAGTTTGCTAGACCATTGTTTATTAAGCAACAAAGAGTGTTAGGAAAACTTAATGCACAAACAGAAGAAATGGTTACTGGTAATAAAACAGTTATTACTAATAATAGAGAGGGTAGAGCAATTGAGGAATTTAATGAATTTTCAAATCAATTCACTCATGCCGCTATTAGAGCTCAAATCTTAGGTGGTGCAATGGGACCAGTAATGAATTTCATTAATAATTTAGGTTATTTCCTTGTATGTTTATTTGGGGCAGTTTTTATTTTAAATGGAATAGGTAATACATTACTTGGAGATCCACTTGAGGTTTCAATTGTAATTATGTTTTTAACAACATCTAAACAATTTGCTAGACCTATTAATGAAATAGCTCAGCTTTATTCATCATTGATTACTGCACTTGCAGGTGCTGAAAGAGTATTTGCGGTAATGGATGAAGATGTTGAATCATTTGCTGGAAGTATTAGTATGCCGGAGAATGAAGCTGTTGGAAATATTGAATTTTCTCATGTTAGATTTGGTTATGACCCTGAGATTCCAGTATTAAAGGATTTCTCAGCAGTTATTCCTGCTGGCCATAAAATAGCATTAGTAGGAGAAACTGGTAGCGGTAAAACTACAATAGTTAATTTATTATTAAGATATTATGATATTAATAGTGGATTTATTAAAATCGATGGTAAAGATATTTTAAATGTATCTAAGAAAGAACTAAGAGATTCTATATCAATAGTATTACAAGATCCGGTATTATTTTGTGATACCATCGAGAATAATATTAGATATGGCAAAAGTGATGCTACAGATGAGGAGATAGATTTCGCACTAGAACTTGCAAACTGTAAACAATTTGTCGATTTATTACCAGATGGAAAGAAGACAATGTTAGTAGAGGGGGCAACAAATATCTCTCAAGGTCAAAGACAGCTTTTAACAATAGCTAGAGCGATATTAGCTGATCCTAAAATATTAATATTAGATGAGGCAACATCATCTGTTGATACAAGAACAGAAAAGAAAATTCAAGATGCAATGATAAAGCTTATGGAAAATAGAACATCTATTATTATTGCTCATAGATTATCAACAATTCAGGATTCTAATAAGATAATAGTATTAGATTCTGGTATGGTTGTAGAAGAAGGAAATCATAGAGAGCTATTAGATAAAAACGGTGTTTATAAAAAGCTTTATGAAACACAATTTAAAGGATTATCAACTTAATTAAAAATTTTTTTAAAAATGTGTTGACATAATAATTAAAAGGTATATAATATAGATAACCTAGTAAAAAGGTAGGATAAGTAGGAAAGAGAGGAAAACATCATGAGAAAGATTAATTTAGTTTCATTATTTAATACTGATAATATGAATATGATGTGTAGCTGTATGTGTATGAAAGCAAATACAGACTTTTGTCTTGGACCTAATCCTAGTAATAATTGATAATTAGAATTTAGTTATGAATTATGTCGGAGTTTGGTTTAGGACTCCGACTTTTTATTTAAGGTGGTCATATTACATTGTTATTAAATATAGGAGGAGAGATATTATGAAAAGAGGATTAATAACAAAATTATTTGCATTAGGAGTAGCCGCAAGTGCTTTAGTAGGAATAGCATCATGTGGTAAGAAAGGTGGTAAGACAGTTATTACTGCCGCAACAAATGGTAGTCCTGCACCATTCATTGTAAAAGCAGACACAAAGGAAGAAGCATTATATACAACTAGCGATGGTACATATTTAACAGGATATGATATCGCAGTTATTACAGAGGTATTCAAATTACCTGCATTAGAGGATTATGAATTAAAAATCCAATTAAGTACAAACACTATAGTTGATGCTCAACAAGGTACTGTTGATTTTGCAATTAACAACTATAGCTACAATGAGGAAAGAGCAAAATCATTCTTATTCTCATATCCATATACAAAATCTAGATATACAATCACTGCAGCTCCAGGAATCAATGTTGATAGCTTTGAAGCATTAGCTGATTCAGGCTTAAAGATTTATGGTGGTGCTGGTGGAAACACTACAAACGCAATTGATAGATGGAATGCTAAGAGAACAGCTGGTCAAAGCAAGATTAATATTGAATATACATCAATAGATTTTACAGCTCAATTAGAAGAAGCAATCGCTGGTCGTGTTGCATTAATTCATGATCAACCAGTTATCTTAAAATATGCAAAGGCATATCCAACTCAATTTGCTCAATTAAACATTACAGTATTATCTGATACAGAAACTGCAACAAATATTACTGCAAACAACACTTCACACTTATTATTTGGTAAGACAGGTCCACATGCTGAAAAGTATAGAAAGCTTTTATCAGAAGGTATTGAGACTTTATATAACAATGGTAAGTTAGCAGAATTAGGTAAGAAATATATTGCTGAAGTATTAGAGGATGAATCAGTATCAGTATTACCACAAAAGGCAGATTTAAAGTATCTTAATTAATTATTTATTTATCAGGAGGTAAAGCTTTATGTTTCTAAGCTTTTCAGATTATTTTAGTTTTGAACTAATGTGGAAAAGAATTCCAAAATTAGTTGAAAAAATACCAATTACATTAGAGCTTGCTGGATTAGCATTTCTAATTTCACTTATATTAGGTTTGTTGATAGCAGTAGTTAGATTTAAACAAATTAAGGGATTAAATCAGCTTGCAAAAGTGTTCCTATCTATTATTAGAGGAACACCAATGCTAATTCAATTATATGTTGCTTACTATGGTATACCTGCTATATTGAAGTTCTTCAACTCATTATTTGATGCAGGAATAAATACTAATATTGTTCCAAAAATTGTATATGCATTCTTGGCATTAGGAATTTATCAATCTGCATTTACATCTGAAACGATTAGAGCAGCATTACTTTCTGTTGATAAGGGAGAAATTGAAGCAGCTCACGCAATGGGTATGACATATCCCCAAATTCTAAGAAGAATTATTATACCTGAGGCATTGGAAAATGCATTGCCAGGTATAGCAAATTCATTAATTGGTTTAGTAAAGGGTACATCTTTAGCATCTACATGTGGAATTATCGAAATAACATATCAAAATTCATTACTTGCAGGTAGAGATTATAGATATCTAGAAGGTTATGTAGCCTTAGCAATCATTTATTGGATTATAACAATCATATTAGAACAAATATTTAAGATTATTGAAAGAAAAATTAGAATTCCTGATCAGCCAAAGCCTATTGATGAAGATGAAAACAATGATAAGGGCTTCAAGGCATTCTTTAAGAATTTATTTAAGAAGAATAAGAAGGAATCAAGCATTAATGTTGATACACAATACTAGGAGGTTTAATTATGGCTATACTAGAAATTAAAGATTTACATAAAAAATTTAAAAATAATATAGTTTTAGATGGTATCGACCTAGTTGTAAACAAGGGAGATATCATTGGAATAGTAGGCCCATCTGGTACTGGTAAATCAACATTATTAAGATCAATTAATTTGTTAGAAAAGCCAGAAAAAGGCACTATTACAATTGGTGAAACAGTAGTTCATCTTCCATTAACTCGTAAAGAAAAAAAGGAAGCATTTGAACTAAGAAAGCATACTGGAATGGTATTCCAAAGATTTGGTTTATTTGAACATAAAACCGCTCTAGAAAATGTAATGGAGGGTTTAATTACTGTTCAAGGAAAATCTAAGGAGGAGGCAAAAGAAATTGCCTTAGAGGAATTAAGGAATGTTGGTCTATTTGATCATCAAAATCATTACCCGGTACACATGTCAGGTGGTCAGCAACAACGTGTTGCCATAGCTAGAACATTAGCTATGAAGCCTGAGATAATCTTATTAGATGAACCAACTTCAGCACTAGATCCTGAATTAGTAACTGAAGTATTAAATATTATTAAAAGTATCGCAGATCAAGGATATACAATGCTATTAGTTTCACATGAAATGAATTTCATTAGAAAAATATCTAATAGAGTAATTTTCTTAGATGGTGGAAAAATAATTGAAGATGGTACACCAGCTGAGGTATTTGAAAGTCCAAAGACTGAAAGAGCAAAAGAATTCTTTAGTAAGATGAATTTATTAAAGGAACCAGATTATATAATTTAAGGAGAGAGAAAATATGGCAGACGAGAAAGTAATTGTAAGCTGCGGAATTGCAGCACATAGAAAAAAGGTAGAAGAAGCTAAATCAGATGAGATTGAATACACAGATAATTTAGCTGAATATTTTGCAAAGCAAGTTGGTGCTAAGCCAAGAGGTAGAGAAACTGTTTCTGAGCAAGATGAGCGTGGAGCATTCGTTAGACAACCAAATTATTTCATTGATAGAATTACACCTGAATATGCAAAGAGTGGTAAATTCGTAATTTATTGGTCTCCAGGTTGTAACTGGTCAAACAGACCTGTAATCGCAAGAGATTTATTAGGATTAAATAATGTTATTGGTGATTATAAGGTAGGACATACTGGAGAAAGAAATAAATATGGCTGGGGTTTCCCAGAGGAAAAGGATTTAAAGGATCCAAATACTGGTGTTTATTTCTTATCTCAATTCTATCTAAATGCTGATAAGGATTATACAGGTAGAGCAACAACACCTACATTCACTGATATTAATACTAAAAAGGCAGTAAGTAGTGATTATCATAGATTAACAAATCACCTAGAGGTTGCATTTAGAGCATTACAACCTAAAGATGCACCAGATTTATATCCAGTTAAATACAGAAAGGAAATAGATGATTTCAATGATTGGCTATTCCCACATGTAAATAATGGACATTATAGACAAGCATTTACATATGTTCCTGAGATTTATGATGAATCTCAAGCAGATTTCCATAAGGCTTTAGAAGCATTAGATAAGAGATTAGAAACAAATAGATTCTTATTTGGTGATTACATTCTAGATTCTGATATTAGAGCATATGTATCATTAATTAAGTGGGAAACAGACTTCTATGTTAATGTAGGACCACAAAAGAAGAGAATTTCTGAATATAAGAATATTTGGGCATATGTTAAAGAATTATACAATATCCCAGAATTCAAGAGATATACAAACTTACCTAAGGCAGATGATCCAAGATTTGCTAAGGGAGGACCATTCGCTGGATATTTATTCAAGATTTCTAAGAGAAACTTTGACGAATGGTTAAAATCTGATGGTTCAAGAAAGAAGCTATCAAGTGATCCAGAGAATGTATTCTTAAAGCACCCTGCAGGAGAAACTGCAGAAGATTATTACACTGAGGTATCACAATCTAAGTGGAATAATAAGGATCAAGCTTCAAGAGCTGATTGGGATTACAAGCTACCAATTGATCCATCAATTAATCCATTAAAAGGATTATTAAAGAATAATTAATTTGAGGTATTTAGCAATGAGCATTATATTTAAAACCGAAAAAGAGAATATAGATTATAATTTATTATTTAATTTAGAGGATGATAATTATTTTGCAAATATCAATGATTTTAAATATGCAATTGATAATAGTAGATATATTGTTTTTGCCTATGAGGGAGAAAAAATAATAGGGTTTGCAAGAGCAATATCTGAGGGAGTGGAGACTGCATATATCATTGGTGCTTACGCAAAGGATGAAGATCTTAAATATAAATTAATTAAAGAATTAGAAAATCTTTTAGTTGGTAAAAGAAAAATGCTTTTTGCTAACCCAAAAGATATTAATTTATATGAAAAATTAGGCTATTTAAGATGTAAAAATGCTTATACATATATTAATTTTGACATTAATGATTTTAATGGATATTTCTTACCAGCTGGATATAAATTTGAAACAGAATTCTATAGAAAGCCTAAGGATAAGAAAATAGAAGTAAAAAATAAAGAAATTATATATAAGGATAATATCAATAATTTAGATTTCAACAAAATTAATGATTTATTAACAAAAGCATTTTTCAATAGGCCTCACGATATAAATAAAACAAAAGAAGCCTTCAGTAATAGTAATTACTTTGAGGCAGCTTATGATGGAGATAAATTAGTAGGAATTGCTAGAGCAATTTCAGATGGGAGATTTTCTACAATACTTAATGTAGCTGTTGATCCAGATTATCAAGGCTTAAGTATTGGTAGAAAGGTATTATTAAATTTATCAAAACAGCTATCTGGGCAAATAGTATTTTTAAATACACATGCTGGTAGCGCTGGATTTTATAATAGAGTTATAGAATATAGAAGAAATAAGACAGCTTTTGAAAAAGGACCTGTTGATAGGCCATTTAATACTGAAGTGGTAAGTGAAATGTTTTTACCACAGGGGTTTAGATTTATTGATGAATATTAATAGGTGTGCTTATGATAAATAATAAGAGATTAATAGATGAATTTATTAATTTAACAAAATTTAATTCTGAATCTTTTAATGAATTAGATATTCAAAGATATGTAATAAATGAATTAAAGAAATTAGGATTAGATGTTAAAGAAGATAATTCAGTTGATAATTACAAAAAATATTCAAATAGTAAAAATATTACTAATAATGTATATGCATATTTAAAAGGAAATAAAAAAGGCAAGGGTATTATCCTTGCCGCACATTTAGATACTGTATCACCAGGCAATAATAAAAAGGCAATAATAAAAGGTGATAGAATCACATCTGATGGTACTACAGTATTAGGGGCAGATGATTTATCTAGCGTTGCATCTATATTAGAGGTTTTAAGAATAATAAAGGAAAATAACCTAGATCATAATGATATAGAAGTAATATTCTTTGTTGCTGAAGAGCCATTTGCTAAAGGAAGCAGACATTTTGATTATAGCCTTTTAAAATCAAACGAGGCATATGTATTTGATTTAGAAGGAAATATTAATTCTGCAGCAATTGCTGCACCATCAATAGTTTCATTTAATATCAAAATAAATGGAAAGGCAGCGCATGCTGGATTTAACCCAGAGCTTGGTATTAATTCATTAGTAATCCTAAATAATGCATTAAATGAAATAAAGTTAGGAAGAATAAATGATTATACAACTGTAAATATTGGTTTAATCAATGGCGGAAGTGGAGTTAATATTGTTCCTGAATTAATTGAAATAAAGGGTGAGATAAGAAGCCTTGATAATAATATTGCAATTAATGAGTTAAATAAGATTAAAGAAATATTTAACGAAAAAGCCAATTTATTAGGTGGAAGTATAGATTTTAATTACGAAATAGAATTTAGTGCTTATAATGTAGATCCTAATGATGAAATAATAAAAAGATATGCTGATGCAGTTAAAGATATCAATGATAAAGAAATTAATTTAATCAAAACCTTTGGTGGTTCAGATAATAATAATTTATCTATGCATAATATTAAAGGAATAGTAATTGGAAATGGAATGAGAAATGTTCATTCTAAGGATGAATATATATTAATTGAGGATTTAATAGATACATCAAAGCTAATATTAAATTTAGTAAGGAAGTAATATAATGGAATTTTTTGTAGAAAAAAGAGTATTAGATCTTGGATTAAAAATAAAATTTGTAATTATTAATGGCGTAGATAATTCTAAAAAAAGTAATTATTTATCAAATAATTTAAGTACATTAATTAATAAATATAAAGATTTAGATGTAGAAAATGATTCTATTTTAGCTGGTTTTCATAAAATACATGAAAAAGGAAATATATCTAAAAGAAAAAATATTCCTGCTAGTGAAAATCTTATTAGATTATTAAAAGAAAATAATGACATTTATAATATTAATTCATTAGTTGATATTTATAATACTATTTCAATTGATACAAAGCTTTGTTTAGGAGCTCATGATATTGATAAAACAGATGGAAATGTAACATTAAGGTTCCATACTGGAAATGAAAATTATAATCCTTTAGGAGATAATATATCTCATAAGGTTAAGCTAAATGAATATTCATATATTGATGATAATAATGATATTTTATGTAGACTTGAAGTAAGACAGGTTGAAAAAACTAAGGTTACTGAAGAATCTAAAAATATTTTCTATATAGTTGAAGGAAATGAAGAAACATCTGATGATTATATATTAGATGTTTGTAATAAAATAATTGAAATTACCACAAATGAATTAGGTGGAAAAGGTTATATAAAGGAGGTAAATATAATATGAAATTTGAAACATTATGTGTGCATCCGACAATTGACAATAATGATCAATACGGGGCAATAACTACTCCAATATATCAATCTGCAACATTTATTCATAGTGGATTAGATAATAATTCTAAATATAGTTATTCTAGATTATCAAATCCAACTAGAAATCATTTAGAAGATTTAGTAATGAAATTAGAGGAAGGAAAGTCCTGTAATGGCTTCGCAACAGGCATGGCAGCTATAACATGTGTATTCAAGCTATTTAAATCTAATGATCATTTCATTTGTTCTAGTGATTTATATGGTGGAGCACTTAGATTATTTAGAACATTAAAGGAAGATAATTTTGAATTTGATTTTGTAGATACTGCAGATATTGAATTAGTAAAATCTAAAATCAAAGAAAATACAAAAGCAATTTATATAGAAACACCATCAAATCCATTGATGAATGTTACTGATATTAAAGCAATTTCAAAAATATGTAAAGATAACAATTTATTATTAATTGTTGATAATACATTCTTAACACCATATTTTCAAAAGCCTATTTTATTAGGTGCTGATATCGTAATTCATAGTGGAACTAAATATTTAGGGGGACATAATGATACACTTGCCGGCTTTGTTGTTACAAATTCAACTAAGCTAGGTGAGGATGTATTATATTATGCAAAGACTATAGGGGCATGTCTTTCTCCATTTGATTCTTTCTTAATTGAAAGAGGAATAAAAACTTTAGCTTTAAGAATGGATAAAATTAATTCAAATGCCATTCAAATTGCTAATTATTTAAAGGAGTTACCCTGTATCAAAAAGATACATTATGTAGGATTAAAGGATAATCCAGGATATGAAACAAACCTTAGCCAATCAACTGGCTTTGGAGGAATGATTTCTATTACTGTTGAATCTGAAGAGCTTGCTAGAAAAATATTAACTAATATTAAAATATTTAAATATGCAGAATCACTTGGTGGAGTTGATTCATTAATTACTTATCCAATGTATCAAACTCACGCAGATTTACCAGTAGAAGAAAGAATTGAAAAAGGTATAGATGAAAGATTTTTAAGATTATCAGTTGGAATCGAGGCTCCTGAGGATTTAATTAAAGACTTAAAGGAGGCAATCTATGGGTAATTATAATTTTGATCTAGAGGTTAATAGATATAATACTAATAGTCTTAAATATGATATTAAAAGAGGTAGACCTGATGGTATTTTCCCATTATGGGTTGCAGACACTGATTTTAAATCACCAGATTTCTTGATTAAGGCATTAATAGATAAAGCTAATCATGGAATATTTGGATATTCTGAACCATTAGATAGCTATTTTAAAGCCTTAAAGGGCTGGTATCAAAGACATTATAATGTGTCAATTGATACATCTAAGATTAGATTAACAAATGGAGTAGTATTCTCTATTTGTCAATTAATTAGAAGTGTAACAAATGAAAATGATGCAATTATTATTAACGAGCCTGTTTATTATCCATTTAAAGCAAGTATATTAGCTAATAATAGAAAAGTAATAATTAATGAGCTAGTTAATAGGAATAACAAATATTATATTGATTATAATGATTTTGAAAAAAAGATTATTGATAATAATGTAAAAGCATATATTTTATGTAATCCTCATAATCCAGTTGGAAGAGCTTGGACTGAAGAGGAGTTATTAAAGCTAATTGAAATTTGTAAGAAGCATAATGTATTTATTATTTCTGATGAAATACATGGAGATTTTGTTTATAACGGATCATTTAATACTATATTGAAATATCTAGATAATGGATTTGCGATATGTAGTGCATTATCTAAAACATTCAATATCCCAGGTCTACAAATATCTCATACATATATTGCAGATAAAGAAATATATAATAAATTCTTACATGAATTAGATGTTGTTGGTTATTCTCAGCTATCAATTTTTGGATTAGTAGCAAGTGAGGTATTATTTAATCAAGGGGACGAATATCTTAAGGAATTAAAGGAATACCTATGGAATAATATTCAATTTGTAAAAGAATATTTAGAAAAGAAGCTTCCAAAGGTAAAATTGATAATTCCAGAAGCAACATATTTATTATGGCTAGATTTTAAAGAATATGGCTATAGTGATGCTGAATTAAGAAATATAATTACCAATAAGGCAAACCTTTGGCTAGATGATGGAATTATCTTTGGTAAATCAGGTAGTGGATTTCAAAGAATAAATATTGCATTACCAAGAAAAAGATTAGAAATAGCATTAGATAATTTATATAATGCATTTAAATAGAATATGGCTTAGATGGATATGGTATTTCATATTATCTAAGCTTTTATTGTTTTAAAATATCTAGTATAGATTTATTGATTATTGATTTCTAATTTGTTATAATTTATGAGTGTAAAAAATGAGGTGTTCTTATGACATTATTAGCAAAAAGAAGTATTATTAAGGAAGATAAAAGTAATATTATCACATTAGGTGCTATTGCTAAGGAGCAAAAGAAAAAGGATCCAGAGGTTGTTAATGCAACAATTGGTATGCTATATGATGAAAATGAAAAGCTATTTGCTTATAAATCTGTTGATAAAGCATTAAGTCTTTTATCTACAGACGAGAAATATGCATATGGATCAACACCTGGCTCTAAGGATTTCCATGATGCAATTAAGAAATGGGTATTTAGAGAATATTATGATGAATTTAAGGATTTATCTAGAGTAATGGCAACACCTGGTGGAACAGGTGCATTATCAAATACATTTGCCAATTATCTAGATGATGGAGATAAAGCTTTATTACCTAACTATATGTGGGGTAATTATAAACAAGTATTATATGAAAATCATCAAGATTTTATGACATATAAGCTATTTAATGATAATGGTTCATTAGATTTAGCAGATATTAAGAAGTGCATGCTTGAATTAAAAGCATCTCAAGGAAGAATATTATTAGTTGTTAATGATCCATGTCATAATCCTACAGGATATTCAATGACTGAGGATGAATGGGTTAAGCTAATTGATATGATTAATGAAATATCAGCTGATGGAACACCAGTTATCTTATTGCATGATATGGCATATATTGATTATTCAAAGGCTGGATTTGATTATACTAGAAAGAATATATTACTATATAAGAAGCTAAATGATAACGCAATAGTTATTATGGCCTTCTCAGGTTCAAAGACTTTAGCATTATATGGTGTTAGAATTGGAGCTCAGATTGCAGTATCAAGCTCAAAGGCAAATCTAGATGATTTTGATAAAGCAAATAAATTCTCAAGTAGATCTAAGTGGAGTAATTCTACAAATCTTGGTATGAATTTAATTGTAAAGATTATTAATGATCCTGAATTAAAGAAATCATTTGAAGAAGAGCTAGAACAATCAAGAAAAACATTAATTGATAGAGCTAATTCATTCCTAGTTGAATCTAAGAAGTGTGGATTAGTAACATTACCATTTGATTGTGGATTCTTCGTAACTATTCCATGTAATAACCCTGAAAAGGTTTATGATTATTTAGTAAAGAAGAAAATACATATCATTCCAATGGGTAAGGTAGTAAGAGTAACATTATCTGCAATACCTCTTGATGTTTGTAAGAGATTACCTAAGATAATCAAGGAAGCTATCGACGCTACAAATTAATACATTTTTAATCCGGTTTTACCGGGTTTTTCTTGTTTATGGAGAACTATGGAAATATTAAAATATTTATCTACTAACAAAAAAATAAATAATGTAATAACATCAAATAGGATAAATATATCAGATTCCTGTGATGGATTTAACATTATGCTAATAGCTTCAGATTTTATGAGTGGTGATTCCACTCTTTTTGTGGTTTTACCAAGTGTGTATTTAGCCCAAAGATATTATGACGAATTATGCCATATAGTTAATTTTGATGATGTATTATTTTTCCCATCAGATGAATTATTCTCTGCAGAAATGATAAGTGCATCTGGAGATTTCTTATATGAAAGAATAGAAACTATTTTCCAGCTATTAGAAAATAATAAGAAAATAGTAATTATGAATATGCACGCAGCTATTAAATATGAAATGAATAAGGATAAATGGTTAAATAGCTGTTTCAAAATAGTAAAAGAACAAATAATAGATATTAAGGAATTATATAATAACCTAATAAAAATAGGATATATTCCATCATATCAGGTAACTAAAACTGGTGAATTTTCTAGAAGAGGATCTATTATTGATATATTCCCACTAGGATATGATAATCCAATTAGATTAGATTTCTTTGATGATGAAATCGAAAAGATTAAAGAATTTGATATTGAAACCCAAAGAAGTATTAAAGAAATAAATACAGCATTAATATTGCCTGTTGCTGAATTTATTTATGATGAAAAGGATTATAAGCTAGCTAGAGAACAAATATTAGGATTTATTGATAATTTTGAATTAAATCAAATCGAAGAGGATATGTATAAAAAGGATTTATTAAATCTTTCAGAGCATACATCTCTTGATACATTAGGAAGATATATTTCATTCTTTGATAATACAAATACTAATATATTTGATTTTTCTGATAATAAAAGAATTTATTTTGTTGATTATAAGAAATCATTAGATGCTTATAATAGATTATTATTAGATGTAGATGAATATTGTGGAAGAATAGGTGGATATTCATTATCTAAATTTAATAATTTTATTGATTTAAATAAAATATTAGATAAAGGTAATGTTTATATTGAAGGATTAACAGCTACTGGAAATGACAATATTAAAATGGTCGCAGTAGAAATCGATCCATATCATGCAAATCAAAAAGCAATATTAAGAGATTTCTCTGCATATAGATTAAAAAAATTCATTGTCGCAATTGAAAATAAGGAAAGATTAAATAACCTTGTTAGATTAATGGATGAAAATGATATTATCGTTAGAAAAACAAAAGATTTTTCTAATTTAGAGCCTGGAATAATATATGCATATGAAGGATATTTACCTTCTTTTAATTTAAAGAATGATAATTTAATTATTATTAATGAGCATGATATCTTTGATATTGATTATCATGCGACTAAGGCGAGATATAAATCTATATATAAAAATGCTAGAAAGATATCTAATTATGATGAGCTAGAAATAGGCGATTATGTAGTTCATTATGATTATGGTATTGGTATTTATTCTGGAATTGTAATGATGGAAAGAAATGGAATTAAAAGAGATTTCATTAATGTTTTATATAAAAATAATTCAGCATTATATATTCCATTAGAGAAAATATCTAATTTATCTAAATATGCATCTAAGGATACTGAAGGTGTTGAAATACATGAAATAGGTAGTGCTGCCTGGGCAAGAACTAAGGCTAGAGTAAGAAAAAGAGTTCATGATATTTCGGATAAGCTAATAAAGCTATATTCAGAAAGAAAGAATTCAAAGGGATTTGCCTTCCCTGAGGATAGTCCTGAACAAATTGAATTCGAAAAGGAATTTGAATATGAGCTTACAATAGATCAGGCTAAGGCAATTAGAGATGTTAAATTTGATATGGAATCTGATAAGCCAATGGATAGATTGGTTTGTGGTGACGTTGGATATGGTAAAACTGAGGTAGCACTAAGAGCGGCATTTAAGGCTGTATATGGTGGTAAGCAGGTTTGTGTATTAGCTCCAACAACCATTTTAGCAAGACAGCATTATTACACATTTAAAAATAGAATGGAAAAATATGGAATAAGAGTTGAGCTATTATCTAGATTTGTAACAAAGAAAAATCAAACAATTATTATTGAGGATACTAAAAAGGGCTCAGTTGATGTTTTAATTGGAACACATAGAGTTTTATCTGATGAAATTAAATATAAGGATTTAGGTTTATTAATTGTTGATGAGGAACAAAGATTTGGTGTAACTCATAAAGAAAAGATAAAGGAATTAAAAGTTAATGTAGATTGTATTACATTAACTGCAACACCTATTCCAAGAACCCTTCAAATGTCTGTGATGGGAATAAAAGATTTATCTATGATTGAAACACCACCAAAGAATAGATATCCAATTCAAACTTATGTTATAGAAAGAAATGATAAGATTATTACTGAAGCTATCACTAGAGAAATAACTAGAGGTGGACAGGTATTTTATTTATATAACTGGACTGAATCAATAGAGGATGAGGCAGCAAAGATTAAATCATTAGTGCCTCATGCAAGAATATGCATTGGACATGGAAAAATGCAAAAGGATCAGCTAGAAAAGGTAATAACTGATTTTATTGATAGAAAATATGATGTTTTAATTTGTACAACAATAATTGAAACAGGTATAGATATTCCTGATACAAATACATTAATAATACATGATGCTGATAGATTAGGCCTTGCTCAAATGTATCAAATTAGAGGTAGAGTAGGTAGAAGCAATAAAATAGCATATGCATATTTAATGTATGAGCCTAGAAAGATATTAACTAAGGAAGCCGAAAAGAGACTTCAAACAATTAAAGAATTCAATGAATTAGGATCAGGCTTTAAGATTGCAATGAGAGATTTATCAATAAGAGGCTCAGGAGATTTATTAGGAGAAGAACAATCAGGATTTGTCGAATCTGTTGGTATTGATATGTATCTTAAGATATTAGATGAAGAAATCAATAATAAAAAGGATGAAGAAAAGAAGATTGATTCATCTATTACTACTCCATTAGTTTCAAGAACAATCAGTAAGGATTATATTGAAACTGATGATATGAGAATTAAGATTCATAAGAGAATTGATAAGATTAATGATTTAACAGATGCTAATAAGCTTATTAATGAATTAGAGGATAGATTTGGTAATGTTCCTGAAGAAATATTATTATATATTTATGAAAAGACAATGGATAAATATTGTGAAAGATTAGGTATATATAAAATAGATAGGTCTAAGAAGGAATCATTAACATTATATTTTTCATCTGAAGCATCAGCAAATATTGATGGTAATAAGCTATTCATGGCTATGCCTGAGGATAATTTAATTAAGCTAGGATATAATAAGCAAAAGGAAATATATATTGTGCTTAATGGAATGATTAGCAATAAGTTAAAAGCATTGAGCCTCGTTTGTGAATTTTTTTCCAATTTTGAGCAAAAATAGCAACGCTGTTTTCTTTACAAAGAAGTTCTAACGAGGTATAATCTATATATAAAAATAGTGTTAATTAAAATATAGAACTAATACGGAGGAAATATTATGGCAACAACTACTAAAAAGCCTGCACAGGCTACAAAAAAAGATACAACTGCACCTGCTAAGAAAGCACCTGCAAAAATTCAACCAGCTAAGACAGCAGCTAAGCCAAAAGCTCCTGCTAAACCAGTTGCTACTGTAGAAAAGGCACCTGCAAAGAAGCCAGCTCCAGTAATTGCGCCAGCACCTACAACAAAGAAGGAGGCTCCTAAGAAGGAAGTAGCTAAGAAGGCTCCAGCAAAGAAAGCTACTAAGGCTAAACCAGCTCCAGTAATGGCATCTGCACCTGCACAAGATACAGCAAATGATGTTAAGGCAAGAAAGGCTAGCGCAGCAGTTGCAGCTCCAGCAAAGAAGCCAGCACCAAAGCCTAAGAAGGCAGCTGATTTATCTAAGATGGAAACTGCTGCAAAGGAAACATCAGCAGCTAAGACAACTTCAACTGGTAAAACAGCATACCATGTATCTAAGAGAGATAATGATGGTAGAGAGTGGAAGGTATTCATCCAAGGCTCTGACAAGGTTATTAAATTATTCAAGACTCAAGCTGAGGCATTAGAATATGCTAAGACTCTTGCTAAGAACAAGGATGACGGAAGCTATGTATTATTACACGGCTTAGATGGTAAGATTAGAAGATATTAATTATAATCGGGGTATTTATTACCCCTTTTATTTTTGTCTAAATTATCCTTATATTTAAATATAATTTTTTTAAAAAAGTTGTTGCATATTGATAAATTTTGTTATATACTTAAAAAGGCTCTATATCGAGCAAGAAGTGGCTGTGAAGTGGAAGGTTGCCGACACACGGATTGCCGTTGTCATACGTGTTGGGTTTTTCCATGGAGCAAGTCTATACGACGATTATAGGCGAAAGGAGTTTATTAAAATGGCAAAAGAAAAAATCAAAATTCGTTTAAAATCTTATGATCACAGATTACTTGACTTATCAGCAAAGAAGATTGTTGATTCAGTTAAGAAGGCTGGTTCAGTAGTTAATGGTCCTATTCCACTACCTACAGAAAAGGAAATCTTCACAATTTTACGTTCTCCTCATGTAAATAAGGATTCACGTGAACAATTCGAAAGAAGAACACATAAGAGATTAATTGAAATCGTAGATCCAAATCCTGCGACAATTGATGCTTTAATGCACATTGATCTACCTTCTGGTGTAGATATCGTATTAAAGAAGTAATTATTAATAATATTTAAAGAAAAGAGGAAAATTTCAAATGGCTAAGGGAATCTTAGGTAGAAAATTGGGTATGACTCAAATTTTCGATGCAGCTGGAAATTTAATTCCAGTTACTATCGTTGACTGTTCTGATAATGTAGTATTACAACAAAAGACAGTTGAAAACGATGGTTATGTTGCTGTTCAAGTTGGTGCTTCAAATAAGAAGGAAGCAAATTCAAACAAGCCTGAACAGGGTCACGTTGCTAAGGCAAACACTGCTCCTAAGCGCTTCATAAGAGAATTCCGTTTCTCAGAAGCACAAGGAAATGAGTTAACTTCTTACAATGTTGGCCAAGAAATTAAAGTAGATATATTTGCTGCTGGTGACGTAGTTGACGTTACTGGTACTTCAAAGGGTAAAGGTTTCGCTGGTACAATCAAGCGTTACAATCACCATGTTTTAAGAATGAGCCATGGTACATCTGCATGTCACCGTATCGTTGGTTCAATGGGTGCTATCAAAGGTAATATGAAAGGTAAGAAGATGCCAGGTCATATGGGTAATGTAAAAGTTACTCTTCAAAACCTTACTATTGCAAAGGTAGATTCAGACAGACAATTAATCCTAGTTCGTGGTAATGTACCAGGACCTAAAAAAGGATTTGTAATCATTAAAACAGCAGTTAAGGCTGCTAAGTAATAGGAAAGGAGATTTATTATGCCAAAGATCGCATTATTAAATCAATCTGGAGAAAAGATTAAAGATTTAAATTTAAGCAATGACGTATTTGCTGTTGAATTAAATCAACAAGTAATTTATGATGTGGTTAACCAACAAAGAGCTGCTATGAGACAAGGTACTCATGATACTAAGGGTCGTAGCGAAGTTCGTGGTGGTGGCCGTAAGCCATGGAGACAAAAAGGAACAGGCCGTGCTCGTCAAGGTTCTATCCGTGCACCTCAATGGGTTGGTGGTGGAACAGTATTTGGTCCTACACCAAGAAGCTATGCTTTCAAGCTAAATAAGAAGGTTAGAGCATTAGCTATGAAGAATGTATTAACATATAAGGTAAATGAAAGCAAGTTAACTGCAGTTGACACTATTAAGTTAGATGCAATTAAGACTAAGGATTTCATTACTGTATTAAATAATTTAAAGGTTGAAGGAAAGACAATGGTTCTTGTTTCTCCTGAGGAATTAACAGAAACTTTAAATTTATCAGCTAGAAATGTTGAAGGCGTATTCGTTACACCAGTAGACAATGCATCTGTTTATGAAATTTTAACTTTCAAGAATTTAGTATTAACAGAAGCTGCTGTAAAGTACTTTGAAAAGGAGTTAAACTAATATGACAAAAGCATTTGATATTATTCAAGGTCCAATCATTACTGAAAAGACTATGGGCTTAAAGGAAAGCTTCAATAAGTACACATTCAAAGTTGCTAAATCAGCAAACAAAATTGAAATTAAGAACGCAATCGAAGAAATCTTCAAGGTAAAGGTATTAAGCGTAAATACAATTAATGTTTTACCTAAGCGCGCAAGAGTTGGTCAACATGTTGGTTTCAAGCCAGCATATAAGAAGGCTATCGTTGAGTTAGCTAAAGATAATAAGATCGACGCTTTCGAAATCTAATAGGAGGAATTATTAACTATGGCAGTTAGAAAATATAAGCCAACATCAAATGGTAGAAGAAACATGTCAGTTTTAACATTTGATGAAATCACAACAGATACTCCTGAAAAGTCATTATTAGCACCAAAGAATTCAAAGGCTGGTCGTAATAATACAGGACGTATTACTGTTCGTCATCAAGGCGGTGGCGTTAAACAAAAATATAGAATCATTGACTTCAAGAGAAACAAGGATGGTATTCCTGCAGTTGTTAAGTCAATTGAATATGATCCAAATAGAAGTGCAAACATTGCATTATTAGTATATGCAGATGGTGAAAAGAGATATATTCTTGCTCCAAAGGGTTTAACTGTTGGAACAAAGGTTGTTTCTGGTGCTGATGCAGATATTAAACCAGGAAATGCATTACCAATTGTAAATATTCCAGTTGGTTCATTAATCCATAATATCGAATTACATCCTGGTAAGGGTGGACAATTAGCACGTAGTGCTGGTGTTTCTGCTCAAATCCTAGGACGTGAAGGTAGATATGTATTAATCCGTTTAGGATCAGGTGAGGTTAGAAAGGTTTTAGCTACTTGTAAGGCTACAATCGGTGAAGTTGGTAACGAATCTCACGAATTAGTAAGAATTGGTAAAGCTGGTAGAGCTCGTCATATGGGCTTACGTCCAGAAGTACGTGGTTCAGTTATGAACCCTTGTGATCACCCTCATGGTGGTGGTGAAGGTAAGTGTCCAGTTGGTCGTCCTTCTCCAATGACTCCTTGGGGTAAGCCAGCACTTGGTTTAAAGACTCGTAAGCATAAGAAAGCTTCTAACAAACTAATAGTTCGTAGAAGAAATGATAAGTAGGAGTAAGGAGGAATAATATGGCTCGTTCAATTAAAAAAGGACCTTTTTGCGATGAAAGCTTAATGAAGAAAGTTGAAGCTCAAAAGGGTAACGGAGATAAGAAAGTTATTCAAACTTGGTCTCGTAGATCAACTATTTTCCCTGCATTTGTAGGTTTAACTATAGCTGTATATAATGGTCGTGAGCATGTTCCAGTTTATATTACAGAAGATATGGTAGGACATAAACTTGGAGAATTCGCTCCAACAAGAACATTTAAAGGACATACTGCAGCAGATGCAGATAAGAGATCATAATTAGGATAGTAAAGGAGAAAAATAATGGAAGCAAAAGCAATTGCAAAAACAGTTAGAATAACTCCACGCAAGGCTCGTCTTGTTGTTGATTTAATCCGTAACAAGGATGTAGCTGAAGCAAAGGCTATCTTAAAATTCACAAATAAGCAGGCTTGTGAAGTTGTTTTAAAAGTTTTAAATTCTGCAGTAGCAAACGCAGAACATAATAATAATATGGATGTTAATAATCTATATGTATCATCTTGTTATGTAACAGATGGTATCAGAATGAAGAGAATGTTACCTCGTGCTAAGGGCCGTGGTGATGTAATTTTAAAAAGATCATGCAACATTACTGTTGTAGTATCAGAAAGAGAGGCTAAATAACATGGGTCAAAAGGTAAGTCCAGTTGGTTTAAGAGTTGGTATTAACCGTGATTGGGATGCTGCTTGGTATGCTGGAAAGAATGAAGTAGCTGATTTATTACATGAAGATTTAAAGATCAGAAACTATATTGAAAAAGTATACGCTAAAGCACAAGTTTCTCGTGTTATTATCGAGCGTTTAAAAGGTTCTAAGAATAAGGATCGTATTAAAATTACTTTATACACAGCTAAGCCAGGTATCGTTATCGGTCATGAAGCTGAAACAAAGAATAATGTAGTTAAGCAACTACAATATATGACAAAGAAAGATATTATTTTAAATATCGTAGAAATCAAGAGAGCTGAATTAGATGCTACATTAGTTGCTAAGTCAATTGCTGATCAATTAGAAGCAAGAGCATCTTTCCGTAGAGTACAAAAGGTTGCTATTCAAAGAGCTCTTAAGGCTGGTGCTAAGGGTGCTAAGACATTAATTTCTGGTCGTTTAGGCGGAGCAGAAATGGCAAGAAGCGAAGGTTATAATGAGGGTCAAGTTCCTCTACAAACACTTCGTGCAGATGTTGATTACGCTGTAGCAGAAGCTAACACAACTTATGGTAAGCTTGGTATCAAGGTATGGATCTATAAGGGTGAAGTATTCGGAATTAAGCCAAGAGATACTGAAGATAAGAGACAAGTTAGAAAGCCAAATGTAAAGAAGCCTAGAGCTGCTAAGCCAGCTACTAACGCAGCTGAAGCTCAAGAAAGCACTAAGGGAGGTAATTAATTATGTTAATGCCTAAAAGAACAAAGTATCGTCGTCCACATAGAGTATATTTCCATGGTAAGGCAAAGGGCGGTACAGAATTAGCATTCGGTGATTATGGCATCGTTGCAACTGAAGGTTGTTGGTTAACTACTAATCAACTTGAAGCTGCCCGTGTTGCTATCACACGTAAAATGAACCGTCAAGGTCAAGTATGGATTAAAGTATTCCCACACTTAAGTAAGACTAAAAAGCCTTTAGCAGTACGTATGGGTTCTGGTAAGGGTTCTCCAGAAGTTTGGGTTGCCGTTGTTAAAAAAGGCGTAATTTTATTTGAAGTTGCAGGTGTAGCAGATGATATTGCACGTGAAGCATTACGTTTAGCATCTCATAAGTTACCTTGTTCAACAAAGATTATTACAAAAGTAGGTGACGAGCAATAATGAAAACAAAAGATTTGAATAAAGACATTCGTAAAATGTCTGTTGAGCAAATTAATGCTAAAATTGCAGATTTAAAGGAAGAATTATTCAACCTTAAGTTCCAAGCTGCTCTAGGAAACATTGAGAAGCCTGCTCGTATGAATGAAATCAAAAGAACAATTGCTAGAATGAAGACTATTCTTACAGAAAAGGCTAATGCTAGCAAGGCTTCAGAATAGGAGGAGACAACATGGAAAGAAATAGTCGTAAATTTTTCCAAGGAACTGTAGTTTCTGATAAAATGGATAAAACAATCGTAGTATCTGTTGATACTTTTGATGTACATAAAATCTATAAAAAACGTGTAAAAAAATCAACAAAGTTTCATGTTCATGATGAAAACAATACTGCTAAGGTAGGAGATATTGTTCAATTCATGGAGACTAGACCACTATCTAAAACTGTATGTTACACATTAGTTAAGGTAGTTAAGGTTAAGGAAACAATATAGGATCCAGGAGGTACAATCATGGTTCAACAAGAAACAAGACTAGCAGTTGCTGATAACAGCGGTGCTCGTGAATTATTAATTATTAAAGTATTAGGCGGAGCTTTACATAGATATGCTTATGTTGGTGATATCGTTGTATGTTCTGTTAAAGAAGCATCACCTAATGGCCAAGTTAAGAAGGGTGATGTTGTTAAGGCCGTTATCGTAAGAACAAAGAATCCAATCAGAAGAAATGATGGATCATATATTAAATTTGATGAGAATGCAGCAGTACTTATTCGTGAAGATAAGACTCCACGTGGTACTCGTATTTTCGGACCTGTTGCTAGAGAATTACGTGATAAGGATTTCATGAAAATCGTATCTTTAGCACCTGAAGTACTATAAGGAGGTGCCGTTTATGAATATTAAAACTGGAGATACAGTAGTTATAATTGCTGGTAAAGATAAGTTTACTAAGGATAAAAAAGGCAACCTAGTACCTACTACAGGTAAGGTTTTAAAGGTTTATCCTAAGACTAACAAAGTATTAGTTGAAGGTGTTAATAAGGTTAAGAAGCATCAAAAGCCTACTCAAGCTAACCAACAAGGTGGCATTATCGAGATGGAGGCTCCAATCGATGCATCTAACGTAATGTTATTAGACCCTAAGACTAACAAGCCTACTCGTGTTGGTATTAAGATTGATGAAAAAGGTAATAAAATCAGAGTTTCTAAAAAATCTGGTTATGAATTTAAGTAGGAGGAGGTAGAATATCGTGAATCGTTTACAAGAAAAATATCAAAATTCTGTTAAGGCAGAATTGCAAAACAAATTCGCATATAAATCTTCTATGCAAATTCCTGGATTAGAGAAAATAGTAATCAACATGGGTGTTGGTGAGGCTGTTGCTAATTCTAAAGTTTTAGATGACGCAGTAGAAGAGTTAACACAAATTGCTGGTCAAAAGCCAGTAGTTACTAAGGCAAAGAAATCAATTGCAAACTTTAAACTTCGTGAAGGTATGCCTATCGGTTGTAAGGTAACATTAAGAGGAGAAAGAATGTACGAGTTCTTAGACAAGCTTGTATCTATCGCTCTTCCACGTGTTCGTGACTTCCGTGGTGTTAATCCAAATGCATTTGATGGACGTGGTAACTATACACTAGGTGTTAAGGAACAATTAATTTTCCCTGAAATCAATTTTGATCAGGTTAAGAAAATTCGTGGTATGGACATCGTAATCGTTACTACAGCAAAGACAGATGAAGAAGGACGTGCTCTATTAACTTTAATGGGTATGCCTTTTAGAAAGTAAGGATGGATATTAATTTATGGCAAAAACATCAATGGTTGTAAAAAATCATAGAAAAGCAAAATTTAGTGCTCGTCAATACACTCGTTGTGAGCGTTGTGGACGTCCACATGCTGTTATCAGTAAGTTTAAACTATGCCGTATTTGTTTCCGTGAATTAGCATACAAAGGACAAATTCCAGGCGTTAAAAAGGCTAGCTGGTAATATATTCCATAGAAGAATAGGAGGAATAAACAAATGATGACAGATCCAATTGCTGATATGTTAACTCGCATCAAGAATGCAAACGCAATGCGTAAAGAGACTGTTGAAGTTGGTACTTCTAAGGTTAAGAGCGCTATTTTAGCTGTTCTTAAGGAAGAAGGCTACATCGCAGATTTCAAGTCTACAAATGATGTTAAGAGTGTAACAACTATCACATTAAAATACACTGAGAATAATCAAAGAGTAATTAAAGATTTAAAGAGAATTTCTAAGCCAAGCTTACATGTATATAGTACAGCTGAAGAATTACCAAAGGTATTAGGTGGTTTAGGAGTTGCTATTATTTCTACATCTCAGGGAATTATGTCTGATAAGAAGGCTCGTAAGTTAAACATCGGAGGCGAAGTATTAGCTTACGTATGGTAGTATTTACTACTAATAAATAAATTTAAAGAAAGAACTTAAAAATCAAGGAGGTATTTATATATGTCTCGTATTGGTAATAAGGCAATTAGCATCCCTGCAGGCGTTACTGTATCAGTTGCTGAAGGCAATAAGGTAACAGTAAAGGGCCCTAAGGGAGAATTAACTGCTCAATTCAATAGCGAACTAGAAATTAAAGTTGAAGCTACACAAGCTGAAGTTAAGCGTCCAAACGATTCTAAACAATGCAAGATGATGCATGGTACAACTCGTGCATTATTACATAACATGATTGTTGGAGTATCTGATGGATTTTCAAAAACAATTGAAATTAATGGTGTTGGTTACCGTGCTCAAATGCAAGGTAACAAGTTAGTATTATCTGCAGGTTATTCTCATCCTGTAGAGATGGCAGTACCAGCTGGTTTAAAGGTAGAATTACCTAAGAACACAGTAATCGTTATTAGTGGTGCTGACAAGCAAGCAGTAGGACAATTTGCGGCTGAAATTCGTGAAGTACGTAAGCCAGAACCTTATAAGGGTAAAGGATTTAAGTATAGTACTGAACATATTCGTCGTAAGGAAGGAAAAACTGCTAAGAAGTAGTTAGAAAGGAGTACTAAATATGATTAATAAGGTATCAAAGAATGCATCTCGTGAAAAGAGACATTTAAGAATTCGTCAAACACTTAAGGGTACAGCTGAAAAGCCAAGATTAAGTGTATTCCGTTCAAATTCTCAAATTTATGCTCAAATTATTGATGATGTAACTGGAAAAACTTTATGTAGTGCTTCTTCACTAGATAAAGAATTAAAATTAGCAAATGGTTCTAATGTTGCTGCTGCAACTGAAGTAGGTACTTTAGTAGCAAAGAGAGCATTAGCACTTAAGATTGAAACAGTAGTATTCGACCGTGGAGGATATTTATTCCATGGTAGAGTAAAGGCTTTAGCTGATGCAGCAAGAGCAGCTGGATTAAAGTTCTAAGGAGGTCAAATCTTTATGAGTCAAGAAATTATTAAAGAAGTTGAACAACCAGAGTTCGAAGAGCGTGTTGTTACAATCAACCGTGTAACTAAGGTTGTTAAAGGTGGTAGACGTTTCCGTTTTGCTGCACTTGTAGTTATTGGTGACAAGAAGGGTAGAGTTGGATTCGGTACAGGTAAGGCTAACGAAGTACCTGATGCTATCCAAAAGGCTATCGAAAGCGCTAAGAAAAATATTATAAATGTTGCAATTGTAAATTCTACTATTCCTCATGAAGTTACAGGCGTTTATGGCGCAGGTAGAGTAGTATTAAGACCAGCTTCAGCAGGTACCGGAGTTGTTGCCGGTGGTCCAGTTCGTGCTGTTGTTGAATTAGCTGGTATTTCTGATATTTTATCAAAATCATTGGGTTCTGCTACACCAATCAATGTAATCAGAGCTACAATAGAAGGGTTAAAGAGCTTAGAGACTGTTGAACAAGTTGCTGCAAGACGTGGCAAGACAGTTGAAGAGATCTTAGGTTAATATCATGTATAAGATTACTTTAATTAAGAGCTTATCTGGACGTAAGCCAAATCAAGTAGCAACAGCAAAGGCTTTAGGTCTTACAAAGATCGGCCAAACTGTTACAAAACCAAATAATGAAGCAATAAAAGGTATGATTGTTACCATAGCACATATGGTAAAGGTTGTAGAAGAATAATAATAAAGGAGGTACCTATAATATGTTAGATCAATTAAAACCAGTTGCAGGTGCTAGACATTCAAAGAAGCGTTTAGGCCGTGGTATTGGTAGTGGTTTAGGAAAAACTGCTGGTAAGGGTACTAAGGGTCAAAATTCTCGTTCAGGAGGAGGAGTTCGTCCTGGATTTGAAGGTGGACAATTACCTTTATTCCAACGTTTACCTAAGAGAGGATTCAACAGTCATTTTAATACTGAATACTCAATCGTAAATATTGAACAATTAAATGTATTCGACGATAATGCAGTTGTTGATGCAGATGCATTAATCGCTAAAGGCTTCTTCAAGGAAGCTGGTGTATCAGGAGTTAAGGTATTAGGTAACGGAAAATTAAACAAGAAGTTAACTGTTAAAGCTAATAAATTCTCAGAATCTGCTAAAAAGGCAATTGAAGCTGCAGGCGGATCTATTGAGGTGATTTAATTTGTTTAATAAGGCAAAGCAAATTTTAAGCAATCGTGAGATTGTCTTAAAAATTATAATTACTTTTGCATTATTATTAGTATTTAAGGCTGGAACTTATATCCCAATCCCTCTAATTGATACAAACTCAGTTAGAGCTATGATTTCAGATAATAGCTTCCTTACAGTCTTAAATGCATTCTCCGGTGGAGGATTATCTAATTTCTCTATCCTTGCTTTAGGTATTTCACCATATATCACAGCATCTATCGTTATTCAGATGCTTCAAATGGTAATTCCTAAGTTCCGTGAATGGGGCGAAGAAGGAGAAAACGGAAAACAAAAACTTAACCGTTTTACACGATACACAACAGTAGTAATTTCATTAATACAAGGCTTATTAATTATTTTCAGCTTAGGTTCTAAGCCAGATAATATCTTAACAAGCTCAGTATTAGAATTTAATAATATTTATTGGTTAATCTATATCTATATGGCAATCGTAGTTACAGCAGGTTCTGCATTTACAATGTGGTTAGCTGACTTAATTACTCGTCATGGTATTGGTAATGGTTCATCAATGATTATTAGTGCAGGTATTATTTCATCAATTCCTTCGATGTTCGTAACATTATCTAATAAATATTTAGGAGCTAATTTCAGTGGATTACACTTATTCTTCTTTATATTAATAATAGTATTATATGTTGCTATGATATTAGGTGTTGTTTACTTCGAAGGTGCTGTACGTAAGGTACCTGTTCAATATGCAAACCGTCAGGCTGGACAGCAAGGATCAGATATTCCTATTAAGCTTAACAGTGCTAACGTTATTCCAGTAATTTTCGCATCTACAATTCTATCTATTCCTCTTACAGTTATCGGTGTATTAGGATTACAGACTGAAACTTCAAATGTTGCTTACTGGTTAAACCAAGTGTTCTCTTATCAAGAGCCAATTGGTATTGCATTATATGTAATTTTAATTGTATTCTTTAGTTTCTTCTATTCATTCATGCAGGTTGACCCTGAAAAGATTGCAGATAACCTTGAAAAGCAAGGTGCATTCATTCCAGGCTATAGACCAGGTGAAGAAACAAAGCAACAATTATCAAAGATGTTATTCAGAATCACTTTAATCGGTGCTACATATTTAACAATTTTAGCACTTGTTCCAATCATTGTTTCTAAGTCATTCGGATTTACAACTGCTGAATCATCAAAGATTACAATTGGTGGTACATCACTAATTATCATCGTTGGTGTTGCAATTGAAACATTCAGACAAATTGAAACAGCATCTGAAACAAAGAATTATAGAGGATTCTTAGACTAATTAGGAGGAAATTCATAATGAAACTATTAATTATGGGTAGACCCGGAGCTGGAAAAGGAACTCAAGCAGTAAATATCAGAGAATATTATAATATTCCTCATATTTCAACTGGAGATATGTTCCGTGCAGCTATTAAAAATCAAACAAAGCTTGGTATGGAAGCAAAGGCCTACATGGACAAGGGTGCTTTAGTACCAGATGAAGTAACAATCGGAATTGTAAAAGAAAGATTGTTAGAAGATGATTGTAAGAAAGGATTCCTATTAGATGGATTCCCTAGAACAATCGCACAAGCAGAAGCTTTAGATGTATTCTTAAAGGAAAACGGAATTAAGCTTGATGCTGTACTAGATGTTAATGTACCAGCTGAAATCTTAGTAAGACGTATGGTTGGTCGTCGTGTATGTAAGACTTGTGGTGCAACATACCACGTAGAATTCAACCCATCAAAGGTTGAGGGCGTATGCGATAACTGTGGTTCACCACTTATTCAAAGAGCTGATGACACAGAGGCTACAGCAAAGAATCGTTTATCAGTTTACGATAATCAAACTGCTCCGTTATTAGATTTCTATAAGAAACAAAATATTTTAAAAACTGTAAATGGTGATCAACCATTAGATAAAGTTTTTGATGATATTAAATCAGTATTAGGTGCATAGTCGAAAATATGATTATAATCAAGAGTGCAAGAGAGATTGCTTTATTAAGAGAAGCAGGAAGAATTGTAGGATTATGTCACGAAGAATTAAAAAAGCATGTTAAACCAGGAGTTTCAACATGGGAACTAAATGAAATTTGTGAGAGATTGATTTTAGAAAATGGTGCAACACCATCATTCAAAGGATATGGAGGATTTCCATGTGCAGTGTGTGCATCAGTTAACGAAGTTGTCATACATGGTATTCCGTCAAAGAAGCAAATATTAAAAAATGGCGATATAATCGCTATTGATATAGGAGCTTGCTATAAGGGATATCATGGTGATTCAGCTTGGAGCTATAAAGTAGGTAACATAAGTGGCAAGGATGAAAAGCTTATGCAGGTTACTCATGATGCTCTATTTGCTGGATTATCTCAAGTAAAAGATGGAGCTCATCTTGGAGATGTATCAGCAGCAATTGGAGATTATATAGATCAATTCGGATATGGTATTGTTGATAGATACACAGGTCATGGAGTTGGTCATGAATTACATGAGGATCCAGCAATTTTCAATTTTGGTACTAAAGGAACTGGACCAGTCCTTAAAGAAGGTATGGTTCTAGCAATTGAGCCTATGGTAAACGCAGGCACAAAAAATACTAAAGTTTTATCCGATGGATGGACTGTTGTTACAATGGATGGTAAAAAGAGCGCTCATTATGAGCATACTATTCTAGTAACAAAAGACGGATATGAGATATTAACTACGATTTAATATAACAGGAGGCTAAATATTTTATGGCAAAAAAAGAAGATGTTATTGAAATGGAAGGCGTTGTTGAGGAAGTATTACCTAACACACAATTCATAGTAACACTTGAAAATGGTCATCACGTTAATGCCCACGTTTCTGGTAAAATCCGCATGAACAACATACGCATTTTACCAGGTGATAAGGTAACTATTGAGTTATCTACCTATGATTTAACACGTGGAAGAATCACTTACAGACATAAATAATATTGGAGGTATTTAAAATGAAAGTAAGACCATCAGTAAAACCAATATGCGATAAATGCAAGGTTATTAAGCGTAAAGGCCGCGTAATGGTAATTTGCGAAAACCCTAAGCATAAACAAAGACAGGGATAATTATTAAATTTTTAAATTAGATTTTATTTTATATTCATATAAATTAGAAAGGAAAGGTGCAATTTTATGGCACGTATTGCAGGAGTAGATATTCCTAATGATAAAAGAGTTGTAGTATCATTACAATACATCTATGGTATTGGTGAGCCTACAGCAAAGCAAATTTTAAAAGCTGCTAAAGTATCTGAAGATACTAGAGTTAAGAATTTAACTGAAGATGAATTAGGTAGAATTCGTTCAGAAATTTCAAAAGTAAAAGTAGAGGGTGACCTTCGTAGAGAAGTTGCTCTTAATATCAAGAGATTAATGGAAATTGGATGCTATAGAGGTATTAGACATAGAAAAGGTTTACCAGTTCGTGGTCAAAATACTCGTAACAATTCTCGTACTCGTAAGGGTCCAAGACATACTATAGCTAACCATAAGAAGTAATAGGAGGTAGAGAGAAATGGCACGTAAAGTTACAAAGCGTCGTACTAAGAGAAACAGCCCACTTGGTGTTGCTCATATTCATTCGACATTCAATAATACAATAGTTACTATTACTGATACAGAAGGAAATGTAATTTCTTGGAGTAGTGCTGGTGCACTAGGATTTAAAGGAAGCCGTAAGTCAACTCCATTTGCAGCTCAAATGGCTGCAGAAGCTGCTGCAAAGTCAGCTGTTGACCAAGGTGTTGCTAAGGTTGAGGTTTCAGTTAAGGGACCAGGACAAGGCCGTGAAGCAGCAATCCGTTCTTTAACAGTTGCTGGTTTAGAGATTACAGCTATTACAGATGTTACACCTGTACCACATAATGGTTGTCGTCCTCCAAAGCGTCCTCGTGGATAGTCTTTTTGGAATTAATTAAGAAGTACAATATATTAAAATTTAATATTTTTAAACTTTATTAAGAAATATAGGAGGCCCATTAATTAATGAAAGATTTAAAATTTAAAAAACCAGATGCTTATCAATTAGAAAGCTCTACAAACGATTCAAGCTATGGTAAATTTGTTATTTCACCACTTGAAAGAGGATTTGGTATTACTTTAGGAAATGCATTAAGAAGAACTTTATTATCTTCTTTACCAGGTGCTGCATTCGTTAATGTTAAGATTGACGGTGCTGAGCATGAATTCCAAAACGTTGATGGCGTTGTTGAAGACGTTATTACAATCATCTTAAACCTAAAGAGAGTAGTTTTAGATGTAGATACAGAAGATCCAAATTACTCAAAGGTTGTTGAAATTGATAAGGGTGAGGGAGAAGTAACTGCAGCTGATATCATTCATGACAATGAAATTACTGTAGTAAACCCAGATCAACATATCGCAACTGTTGCTAAGGGTGGAAGACTTCATATGTTCTTAACTATTCGTCGTGGCGTTGGTTTTGTTACATCTGTAGCAAATAAGCAATTCGTTAAGACAATTGGTGAAATTTCAATTGATTCAATTTATACACCTATTAAGAATGTTGCATTCAATGTTGAAAAGACACGTATGGAAGGTGTTAATGAAGCTACATTCGATAAGCTAGTTATCGAAGTAACAACAAATGGTTCAATTACAGCTAAGGAAGCATTAGCAATCGCTTCTAAGATGATGATTGAACACCTTGAAGTTGTTGTTGAATTAAGCGAAAAGGCATCTACAACAGATTATATGGTAGAAACTGAAAACAATAATACAAATGATAAGTTAGATATGAAGATTGAAGACTTAGTATTATCAGTTCGTTCTTATAACTGCTTAAAGAGAGCTGGAATTGAAACAATTGGTGAATTAACAGCAAAGACTGAAGAGGATATGATTAAGGTTAGAAACCTTGGTAGAAAGTCTTTAAAGGAAATTAAAGAAAAATTAGAGAACCTTGATTTAGGTTTCAAGAAAAATTAGTCTGAAGGAGAAATTATTATTATGGCATATAGTAGACTACGCCGTAGCTCAGACCAAAGAAAGGCATTACTTCGTGATTTAATCACTGATTTAATTCTAAATGGTCAAATTGAGACTACAATTACAAAAGCAAAAGAATTAAAAAGACTTGCTGATAAGATGGTTACTTTAGGTAAAACTAATACATTAGCTAGCCGTCGTCAAGCTGCTTCATTCATCCGTTTCGAAAAAGATGAAGAAGGTAATTTTGCTATTCAAAAGTTATTTAATGAAATTGCACCTAAGTTTGCAAGTAGAAATGGTGGTTACACAAGAGTAATCAAGACTGGTTTCCGTAGAGGAGACTCAGCACCAATGGCTATTATTTCTTGGGTTGAATAATTAATATTAAAGAGTGAATTTTAAAGTTCACTCTTTTATTTTTTATAATTTGAATAATATAATATTATGTTATATAATTATTTTGTCATATTAAGGGGAGCTTATAAAGCTGAGAGGAATTAATATTCGACCCTTGACCTGATCTAGGTAATGCTAGCGAAGGAATAATATTGATTTTTATAATTATTTATTATTTTCTTTTAAAGCAATGTCCTAGCGGACATTTTTTGTTTTATAAGAAGGAGAAGAAAAATATGGAATACATTAAAAACATTAGAACAAAAACACCACTTATTCATTTTATTACTAACTACGTAACAGTAAATGATGTAGCTAACGCAACACTTGCTATTGGAGCTTCACCAATCATGACTGATGAAATTAAGGATGCTCCAGATATGCAAAATATTTGTAATGCATTAGTAATAAATATTGGTACATTAAATCAAAGAACTGTTGAATCTATGATTGAATCAGGAAAGAAGGCAAATGCTTTAGGACATGTAGTAGTACTAGATCCATGTGGAGTAGGTGCTACACCTTATAGAAATGAAGTAATTAACAAATTATTAGAAGAAGTTAAATTCGATTGTATTAAGGGAAATATTTCTGAAATCAAGGCAATGGCTAATGTAGCATCTAAGACTAATGGTGTAGATGCATGTGAAGCTGATAAGGTAACAAGAGAAAATATGCATGATGTATTTAAATTTGCTAAGGAATTATCAAAGAAAACAGGTGCAGTTATCGCAATTACTGGCCCTATTGATGTTATTGCAGATGATAAATATGCATATATAACTGATAATGGTTGTAGAGAAATGAGAGCCATTACAGGTACAGGATGTATGACTGCAGGTATTATTGCTGCAGCATTAGTAGCTAATCCAGCAGATAAATTAAAGGCAGTTACTGCAGGAGTTGTTATTCTAGGCTTAGCAGGAGAAAGAGCTAATGTTTATGCTAAGGGTACAGGCTCATTACACATTGGATTAATTGATGAATTATCAAATATGAATGATAATATTTTAGAATCAGGTGCTAAAATTGAAAAATTTGAAATCTAGTTTATTACTATATGCTGTTACAGATAGATATTGGCTAAATGGTAGAGATTTAAAGGATGATGTAGAATTAGCTATCTTAGGTGGCGCTACAATGATTCAGCTAAGAGAAAAGGATCTACCAATTGATTTATTTATCAAGGAAGCATTAGAAATAAAGGAAATATGTAAAAAATATAATGTTCCATTAATAATAAATGACTCACTAGAGGTATTTAAGGCAGTGGATGCTGATGGTATTCATGTTGGTCAAAACGATATGAGAGCCGATTTAGTTAGAAAAGAAATTGGTCCTAATAAAATATTAGGTGTATCTGCAGAAACTGTAGAGGAAGCCGTTTTAGCAGAAAAAATGGGTGCTGATTACCTTGGAGTTGGTACAATTTTTACAACAAGCACAAAGCTTGATGCAATTAATGTATCAATTGAAGAGCTAACTAAAATATGCTATACAGTTAATATTCCTGTAGTTGCTATAGGAGGAATTAACCTAAATAACATTAAAGAATTAAGAAATACAATGATCGCTGGCGTATCTATAGTTTCAGCAATCTTTGGAGAAAAGGATATTAAATTAGCTACTAACAATTTATTAAAAGAGGTAGAAAATCTATTTGTTAATCCAAATGATTATAAGCTATTTATTGTAGATTATGATGGTACATTATTAAATTCATTAACTATGTGGGACGATATTGCCTCTAGATATGTAAAATCAAAAGGAATTGAGCCAGAAAAAAATTTAGATGATATTGTAAGACTTCAAACAAATGACGAAACTGCAGAATATTTATCTAAAAAATATTTTAATAATATGGATCCTTCTAAATTAATTATTGATATAGATTCATTTATTGAAAAAGAATATTTAAATATCAAAATTAATAAAGGAGCTATAGATTTATTAAATGAATTAAAGAATAAAGGAAGAATAGTATTATTTAGTGCTACATCTCTTTCTCTAATTAAAAAATCATTAAAATTAAATGAAATAGATAATTTATTTGATGAATTATATACATCTACTAATTTCAATTACACAAAGACTGACGGAAGTGGTTATATAAAAGTAATTGAAAAAGAAGGATATAATGTTAATGATACATTAGTAGTGGAAGATGCAATTCATGCGATTATTGGAGCCCATAAAGCAGGCTTTAAGGTTTTATCTATTGCAACATATAAAAATATGAGGAATGTTAAGGAATTAATTAATAATTCAGATTATGTTATAAAAATGGAGGTATAAATATGAAAATAGTATTATCTATTGCCGGATCTGATTCATCTGGTGGTGCTGGAATTCAAGCTGATATTAAAACAATAATAGCTAATGGATGTTATGCAGAAACTGCAATTACAGCTCTAACAGCTCAAAATACAACAGGTGTAATTGATATATTAAATGTAACACCTAAATTCTTAGAAAATGAGCTTGATGCCATTTTTCAGGATATTAGACCGGATGCAATTAAGATTGGTATGGTATCAGATAAGGAATTAATTAAATCTATTGTTAAAAAGCTAAAGGAATATAATGCTAAGAATATTGTAGTAGACCCAGTAATGGTTGCTACATCAGGTTCTAAGCTATTAAGCGATGATGCAATTAATACCCTAGTAAATGAGCTAATACCTTTGGCAGATATTATTACTCCAAACATTCCTGAGGCAGAAGTATTATCAGGAATGAAGATTAATAGTGTTGAAGATATGGAAAAGGCTGTAAAAATTATATCTAAGCTTGGTTCTAAATCAACATTATTAAAGGGTGGTCATATGGTAAATGATGCTAATGACTTACTTTATTACGATAATAAATTAGTTTGGATTAATGGTAAAAGAATTAATAATCCAAATACTCATGGTACAGGATGTACATTATCAAGTGCTATCGCATCTAATTTAGCAAAGGATTATAGTATAGAGGATGCAATTAAGCGTTCTAAATATTATTTATCTAATTGTCTAGCTCAAATGCTAGATTTAGGTAAAGGAAGTGGTCCTATGGATCATGGATGGAATTTTAAGGAGATTAAAATAAATGATTGATTATATGTCTAAAATAATTGATGATTCATTACCAATTTGGGAAGAATGCATCAAAACACCATTTGTTCAAGGATTAATTAGCGGTAATCTAACAGATGAACAAATAACTAAATACATTGTAGAAGATACTAGATATCTATTAAATTACGCTAAATGCTATGCTTATTTAATTACTAAATGTAATACTTTAGAAGAAATAAGAATGATTTATGATATTTTAGCTTTTGTTAATGAAGGTGAAACATCAGTAAGAAGAGCATTTATTTCAAAGCACGGCTTAAATGATTATGATGTAGAAACAACAATTCCTGATTATGAGTCACAAATTTATATTGATTCAATGATGAATTGGTGTGCATCAGGATCAATAGTAGAAGGAACAATGGCAATTCTTCCTTGTATGTTATCATATGGATATATATTTAATAAATGCTATAGAGAAAATCCAAATATGCTAGAAAATAATCCTTTTAGAGATATTTTAGAGGGATATATTGGTGATGATATGGAAGATTGGTGTAAGGCTTGGAGTGATTTTGGTAATAAGCTAATGAATACTTATCCAAATTCATTTGAAAAATGTAAATCAATCTTTAGATTTTCATCATTAAGAGAATTAGAATTCTGGAAAATGAGCTTTAATAATAAGCTAGAATTCAATAAATAAGAGAAAACAATTTATTTCACTTATCTATATCTAAATTTATTAAAATATAATATTTATGGAAGCGATTTATTATGTTATAATAAAATAGTAATTATTTTAAGGAGATATTTATGAACACACAAAAATTAAAAGATTTCGATGTTGAAATTAATGACGCTATCAATGCAGAATTAAACAGACAAAGAACACACATTGAGCTTATAGCTTCAGAAAACTTTGTATCAAGAGCAGTATTAGAGGCTCAAGGTTCAGTATTAACTAATAAATATGCTGAAGGATACAGTGGAAAAAGATATTATGGTGGTTGTGAATTCGTTGATGTTGTAGAATCAATTGCAATTGAAAGAGTATGCAAGCTTTTCAATGCTAATTTCGCAAACGTTCAACCACATTCAGGAGCATCTGCAAATCTTGCTGCATATAACGCAATTTTAATGCCAGGTGATAAAATTTTAGGTATGTCACTAGATGCTGGTGGACATTTAACTCATGGTTATTCAGTTAACTTCTCAGGAAAGATGTATCAAGCTGTTAACTATGGTTTAAAGGACAATGGCTACATTGATTATGAAAAGGTTGAAGAAATTGCATTAAATGAATTACCTAACGTAATCGTTGCAGGAGCATCTGCTTATCCAAGAATCATAGATTTTAAGAAATTTAGAGAAATCGCTGATAAGGTAACTGAGAAGGCTGGCCGTAAGTGCTACTTCATGGTAGATATGGCTCACATCGCTGGTTTAGTTGCTGCAGGTCTTCATCCAAATCCAATTGAGTATGCTGATATCGTAACATCAACTACTCATAAGACTTTAAGAGGACCAAGAGGTGGTTTAATTTTAACTAATGACGAAACATTAGCTAAGAAGATTAATTCTTCAGTATTCCCAGGATGCCAAGGTGGACCTTTAATGCATGTTATAGCTGGTAAGGCTGTTGCATTCAAGGAAGCATTAGATCCAAGCTTCAAGGATTATGCTAAGCAAGTTATTAATAACTGTAAGGCATTAGCTGATGAATTAAAGAAGCTAGGATATAATCTAGTATCAGGCGGCACTGATAATCATTTAATTTTAGTTGATATTTATGGTTCAGTAGGTATTACTGGTAAGAAGGCTGAAAACATCCTTCATTCAGTTAATATCACTGCAAATAAAAACGCCATTCCTAATGACACTCAAAAGCCAACAATTACATCAGGTCTAAGACTTGGAACTGCTGCAATTACAACAAGAGGCTTAAATGAGGATGAATTAAGACAAGTTGCAAGATTCATCGATAAGGCATTAAGAAATAAAGATGACGAAGAAGTATTAAATGCAGTAAGAAATGATGTTGTTGCATTAATGGCAAAGCATCCTTATTTAGAAGACTAATAATTGATTATTTAGTGAAGGGGGAATTAGCATGATTGCTAAAACAAGGCAAATTGCCAATATTAGACATCTAACTAATAGCTTACCTACAGTAAGATATGTAGACCCTGATTATGTTTATCTTGCTATAACAAATGCTAGATGCTCACAAGGCGAAAGTTATGTTAAGGTTGGAGATAAAGTAAAAATGGGCCAGGTTATAGGTTTAAGAAAAGGACCATTCTTTGAACAGCCTATTCATTCTACAGTATCTGGTGAGGTAGTAGATATTGTTAAGAAATTCCACAGAAGTGGTAAGCTTACTGAATTTCTTCAAATAAAGAATGATCATCAAAATACATTTGATGAATCAATTAAGGAAAGATCTGATGAAGAAATTGCAAAATTAACCAGAGAGGATTTCGTAGAAATAACTAAGAATTGCTCACTAGTTGGTTTAGGTGGTTCATCTTTCCCTACATATATTAAGTTCCAAACAACAGATCCAATTGATACAATTTGTATTAATGGTGTTGAATGTGAACCATATCTATCAGCAGACCATAGATTAATTATGGAGCACCCAAGAAGAATCATTCAAGGATGCTTATATGCATTACAAGCCTTCAAAGCAAAGAGAGTAGTTATTTGTATTAAAAAGAAATATCAAGACTTATATGATACATTAACTGCTGAATTAACACAATTTGATGGCGCACCTGTATTTGTTAAAAGAGTAGGTAATTATTATCCACAGGGCTGGGAAATCGAAATGATTAAGACCGGTCTTGGTGTTAAGGTACCTGCAGGTGTATTACCAGCAAAGCTTGGTATTATGGTATTTAATGTTTCTACAATCGCTGGATTATGGAGAGCAATTAAATGGAACGAACCAGTTATGAAGAGAAACTTCACATGTACTGGTGATGGTATTAAAAAGCCAGCTAACTTTAGAATTAGAGTTGGTACATCTTTAAAGGAAGTCATTGATTACTGTGGTGGATATACTGATGATTCAGAAAATAAGGTATTAATCCTTGGTGGACCTATGATGGGTGCTAACCTAGTAAGAGATGATGCAGTTATAACAAAGACTTGTACTTCATGTATCATTTTAAATGAGCATAAGGAAGTAGAAGAGCCTTGTGTTAGATGTGGTTCTTGCGTATATTCTTGTCCTGCCGGATTACAGCCAGTTCAAATTATGAACGCTGTTAAGAATAACGACAAGGAAACAATCAAGACTAAATTAAATATCAAAGCATGTATTTTATGTGGTATGTGCTCTTATACATGTACTTCAAAAATTCATTTAACAGATTACTGCCGTAAGGCAAAGAAAATGGCACAATAGGGGGGGTAAGTGAGATATGAAATTAGTTCCACAATCAGCACCTTATATAAGAAAGCCTGTGTCAGTTTCTAGAATGATGTTAGACGTAATTATTGCGTTATTACCAGTTACTGTATTCGCAATGGTTATGAATGGCTGGGGCGGTATATACGTGCTTTTAATCAGCTTAGCAGCTATGGTATGCGCTGAGCTAGTCGCAAATGCGTTTATTAAATGGCCTAAGGGCATGAAGTTTAAAGAGCTTTTCTCAAAGGAAGGCTTTGCAAAATTAAGAGAGGGCTACACAATTAATAATATTTTAGCCCCTGTAATATCAGCATTGATATTTGCATTAATTATGCCAGCTAATTGTGCTCCATATGTAGTATTAGTTGGAGCATTATTCGGTATGATTATTGGTAAGATGGTATTTGGTGGATTAGGTAAGAATGTATTTAATCCAGCAGCAGTAGGTAGAATCTTCGTTGCAATTTGCTTCGGTAGCCAATTAAATGAAGCTTATCCAAAGCAATATGCATTCTCTCAAAGATTTGCATATGATATTACTGCAGGTGCAACTCCATTAGGATTCACTAAGGGTTCATTATCAAATATCGGTCATTATGATTTATTAGATTTATTCATGGGTAGTATTCCTGGCTCTATGGGTGAGGTTTCTGCTTTATGTATATTACTTGGTGCAATCTATTTATTTGCAAGAAGAAGTGCAGATTTAAGAGCAGCACTAAGCTACATTTTAAGTTTCGCAGCAATCATGCTAGTTGCATGTATCTCATTCTCTGTTAAGTTTAGCGGTAACATCTTTGAAATGTGGATGTATCAAATCCTTTCAGGTGGTATGCTATTCGCAGGTGTATTCATGATAACTGACCCAGTTACATCACCAATCACTAAATTTGGTAGAGTTGTCTACGGTGCAACCGCAGGTGTTATTACAGTATTTATAAGAGTTATGGGTGCTTATCCAGAAGGTGCAGCATTCTCAATTCTAATTGTAAATATGTTAGCTCCATGTATTGATTACTTCATGCGTGGCAAGAAAAATACATATACTTGGAAGCAATGCTTAGGTTTAGCAGTAGCTCTAATTTGTGCAGGCTGCATAATCTCAGCATCAGTGATGGGAGGTTGGTTCTAATGCAAAAAATTAAGATCTCAGCAACCCTAGGTATTATATCTTTAGCATGTGCATTATTAATTGCGTTAGTTAACTTAGTTACTTCACCAATTATTACAAAGCATGATAAAGAAACAGAAGTAAGTGCATGCAAAGAAATCTTCTCAGAATATGATGAGGACAATTTCTTTGAAGTTGAAAATTTAGATGGTAAAGATTCAAGAATCTTAAAGATTTTCCTAGTTAAGGATAATGATAATGTTGAAGGTTCTATTTATAAGGTATCTGGTAAAAATGCTTATGGTACTATTACATTAATGGTAGGTATTACAAAAGAAAATACTGTTAAACAAGTAGTATTCATTGAAAACGGACAATCATTCGCTTCAACAGTAAACAATCATGTATCAAGTAATTATCCATCTGCAGAATCTACAGATGTACATTTAGGAGCGGCTCCTAAGGCAAGCTCTTCAAGTGCTGGTGAATTATCATTATCAAGTGTAGCAGGCATTGATGTTAAATGTGGTGCTACATATGGTGCTACATTAGTTAAAGAATTAGTTACTGTAGCTTTAGAAGATGCAATAAAGGAGGCTGAATAGTATGAAAGATACAATTACTAAAAAGGCAGCCTTTGTTTCAGGCATCATTAAAGAAAATCCAGTATTCGTTTCATTACTAGGTATGTGTCCTACCCTAGCAACAACAAAGAGTGTTGAATCTGCTATCGGTATGGGTATATTAGTTATATTAGTATTATTAGGATCTAATCTATTAATTTCATTATTAAGAAAGATTATTCCTAGTGAGGTTAAAATACCTTGTTATATCGTTGTTATCGCAACATTCGTTACAATTGTTAAAATGCTAACTCAAGCATTTGTACCTGCGTTATATAGTAGCTTAGGTGTATTCATTTCCCTAATCGTTGTTAACTGTATAATTTTAGGTAGAGCAGAAGCATTTGCTTCTAAGCATGGTCCAGTAGCTTCTATATTAGATGCAATTGGAACTGGTATTGGTTATACAATCGCATTATGTATCGTAGCATTAATTAGAGAATTAATTGGTACTGGTGCATTATCAATTGGTGTATATTTCCCATTACCAAAGGCATATTTCTTACATATATTCCCACAAGAATATGCATTATCAATTTTTGTACAATCTGCTGGTGGATTCCTATCACTTGGTATTGTATTAGCTGTAATGGCTTGCTACAAGAATATCAAAGATGCAAAGGCTGAAGCTGCAAAGCAAGCAAGAATTGAAGAATTAAAGAAGAAAAAGGCTGAGGAATTAGCTAGAAAGAAAGCTGAAGAGGATGCTAAGAAGGCTGCAGAAGCCGCTCAAGCACCAGCTCCAGAGGCACCAGCTGAAAAGCCAGCCGAGGAAAATAATGAAGCTCCTGTTATTAAACCTGAAGTAAAGGAGGCCGTATAATATGAATTATGTAATTATATTTTTACTAGCAATATTAAACTCAATGCTAATTAATAACGTTACATTATCTAGATTCTATGGTATTTGTCCTTTCCTTGGTGTTTCTAAGAAATCATCAAGTGCTTTAGGTATGGGTGCAGCAGTAATTTTCGTTATTATTCTAGCATCAGCTATTTGTTGGCCAATTTATCAATTATTAAAATTAGCTGGCATTACATTCATGGATACAATTACTTATATTCTAGTAATCGCATCTATCGTACAATTAATCGAAATGATAATTAAGAAGTATTCTCCATCTCTTTATAAGTCACTAGGAGTTTATCTTCCATTAATTACAACAAACTGTGCAGTATTAGGTGTTGCACAAGGAAATACAGATCAAGGATTAAATTTTGCAGATTCAATGGCAAGTGCTATTGGAACAGGTGTTGGATTTGCTTTAGTTATATTCGTGTTCTCAACAATTAGATATCGTCTTGACGCAGCTGATAATCCAAAAGCATTTAAGGGTATTCCTATTGCTTTAATTACAGCAGCATTAATGGCTATGGCATTCTTAGGATTTAGTGGACTAATTTAATTATGATATTATCAATTAATCCATATTTAATAATTGCTATTGCTTTAATTGCATTAATCGCAATAATCTTTATTGTCTCATTCATTATTAATAGAAGAACACCTTTACCAAAGGGCTGTGAAAATATTAAGATTGAAGAGTCAACATGCTTAGCATGTAGCAATACGGATTGTAAAATACATCAAGAATTTGATTTTAAAAAGATTGAAAAGGAACTAGAGGAGGAATCTAAAGACAAATGACAGTATTATATGCAGTATTAATTTTAGCTGGATTAGGAATCCTTTTAGGCTTAGGTCTAGCATTCGCATCTAAAATATTTCATGTTGAAGTTGATACAAGAGTAGAAGATATTACTGCAATATTACCAAATGCAAACTGTGGTGCTTGTGGTTACCCAGGATGTGCTGGTTATGCTGAAGCTATCGTAGCTGAGGTTGCAGAAAGCTTAAATCAATGTAAGCCAGGTATTAAAGCTGGTAAGGCAGCAGAAATTAGAAAATATTTAGATGAACATCCAAATCCAGATGGATCAGTAAATAAATTAAAAGTTTAAAAATGAGATAGGCTTTATGCCTATCTTATTATTTTTAGGTGAACTTATGGGTGACAATAAGAATTCAGTAAAAAAGAAGACAAAAGGAAAAAAGATTAAAGCCACATTTGGTGCTTTAATCACATTATTATCTGCAATATATAAATTAGTAACAGGTTTCTTTGTAGGACTAATATTTATGGCATCAGGTATTTATACCTTTGCAATATTTTTATGTAAATTATCTTATGCAAGAAATTTAGATGCAGATATGGAATCACAATACAAATCATATAGAAATATGGGTATATTATTAATTATTGTATCTATATTCTTTTTAATAGCTAATATTATTACAATGGATGATGAACCAAAGAATTATGGCTTAGTATTTAATATAATAATATCTTCCTTTTTAATCTTATTATTTATATTATCATTAAAAGGATATTTAAAGAAAAGAGCTAATGCTAATATTCTATTTAGAGCTATTAAGGTGTTATCCTTATCAACAGCGTTAATTAACCTTGTTCTAGTAGAAAAGCTATTCCTTTATTATTTATATAATAATTTAAGTATTGATTTTATTTATATACATAAATGGTTTGTTTTAGGCATATCTGGAATATTAATATTTATTGGCGCAATGATGTTTATTAATTATTTAATTAGATATAACAAATACAAAAAAGGATTAAAATAATTTTATAATATGATATAATCTTAAATGGATGTGAGTTTATGAAAGTATTATTATATTTTGAAAATCAAAAAGCATTAAGACAAAGTGGTATAGGTAGAGCATTAGTTCACCAAAAGAAAGCTTTAGAGCTTGCAGGTGTTGATTATACCTTAAATTTTGATGATAATGATTATGATGTAGTTCATATTAATACATTATTTTTTGATTCATATAAGAAGCTAAAAAAATGTAAGAAGAAGGGCTTAAAGGTAATAGTTCATGGTCATTCAACAGTAGAGGATTTCAAATATTCATTTAGAGTATGGAGATTAATTGCCCCTATTTATAATCATTTAATTTTAAGAATGTATAAAAAGGCTGATGTAATTATCACTCCTACAGAATATTCAAAATCATTAATTCAAGCATATAAGGGTGTTAATTGCCCGGTATATGCAATATCTAACGGTATTATGCTTGATGATTATAAATATGACGAATCAATGGCATTAAAGTTTGATGATTATTTTAAATTTGATAAGAATAAAAAGATTGTTATTTGTGCCGGCTTATATTTTGAAAGAAAAGGTATTAGAGATTTCTTTGAAATAGCTAGACAAATGCCAGATGTAGAATTCATTTGGTTTGGTTATTTAAAGCCTATTTATACACAAATGAAGATCCTAAAAGCAATCAAGAAGAGACCAAAGAATGTAACAATGCCTGGTTATGTTGATATAGAGGTCCTAAGAGGTGCATTTATGCGTGCAGACGCATTCTTATTCCTTAGTCATGAAGAAAACGAAGGAATAGCCGTTTTAGAGGCTTTAGCTTCAAAACTACCAGTTATTGTAAGAGACATTGGAGTATTCAAGGGTTGGTTAACTGATAAGGAAAATGTATTAAAGGGAAATACTATTGAGGATTTCAAGGCAAATCTAGAATATGTATTCAACAATGATATGACACAAATCGTTGAAAATGCATATAAGGTAGTAGCAGAAAGAAATTTAACTGATATTGGTAATAAGATAAAAGAAGTATACGAAACAGTATATGAGGAACAAAAAAAGTGTTAACAGCTAGTTAACACTTTTTCTTTTTTCTATTTCTTTATTTAAAAAATAATTATAAGCATTAAATTCATCCTCATCATATATTTCATATTCGATAGCTATCTCATAAAATATTTGATCTATTGTTTGAATTTCTACATTATTTTTTTCAAATAATGATGTTGTAATATCATTTAATAATTGGAAATATTCATCAGGTGCATTTTCTTTATTATTTAAGCATTCATATACTTTATCATTTAAATCATTTAATTGCTTAATTTCATTACCCTTTAAATCGTTATTTGATATTTCAATTTTAAAGTCATTAATGTAAAGAAGAAGATTAATAGTTTGACCATATTTTTCCATAGCCTTGATATCATTATCAAAGCTATTTTCTAATATAGTTTCAATTAATTGGAATTGATCATAAATATAATCAAATCCAGTAGAGAATATTAATTCTTCATCTTCTGAAAGCTCATTATCTAAACGATAATCATATAAATAATCAACAACAGCAATAACAGAAGAAAATCTTTGAATGATTTTACTTTTGTTATGAACTAATGAATATATTAAATCATGGTTTTCCTTTTTCCATGATGCATAATCATCAAAAATAGTATTTTCCATAATTATCTAGTTTTCATTTGAGGGAATAGAATAACATCACGAATAGATTGAGATTCAGTTAAGAAGATAACTAATCTATCTACACCGATACCAATTCCTCCTGCAGGTGGCATACCATATTCTAATGCTTCAACGAAATCAACATCCATTTCGTTAGCTTCATCATTACCTGCAGCCTTTTCAGCTAATTGCTCCTCAAATCTTTCCTTTTGATCGATTGGGTCATTTAATTCTGTATAAGCATTAGCGAATTCCTTACCGCCAATGAATAATTCAAATCTTTGAACGAATCTAGGATCCTCAGGGTCCTTTTTAGTTAATGGAGAAATCTCAATTGGATGTCCACAAAGGAATGTAGGCTGAACTAATGTCTTTTCACCATATTCCTCGAAGAATGCGTTAATAATATGACCAACAGAAATGAAATGTGGTTCAACCTTAACATTATGCTTCTTAGCTAATTCACATGCTTCTTCAAATGTATAATTGTTATTCTTGAAATCAACACCAGTTTGTTCCTTAATAACATCGCACATTGTTACTCTTCTAAATGGTTTACCAATATTAATCTTTTCACCCTCAGGGTCAAATGGGTTAATAAATTCATCCTTGTTGAATACCTTTGTTGCAGCATGTCTAATAACACCTTCGCAAATATTCATCATTGATGTTAAATCACCAAATGCTTCATATAATTCAACAGTAGTGAATTCAGGGTTATGAGTCTTATCCATACCCTCGTTTCTAAAGATTCTACCGATTTCATATACTCTTTCAAGACCACCAACTAGTAATCTCTTTAAATGTAATTCTGTAGCTATACGTAAGTAGAAGTTAGCATCTAATGCATTATGGTGTGTAATGAATGGTCTAGCAGTAGCACCACCTTGGATGTTTTGTAATACTGGAGTTTCAACCTCGATAAATCCTTCACCATCGAAATATTCTTGCATAGCACGAATAATTCTTGGTCTTTGGATTGCAACTCTCTTAGAATCCTCATTCATAATTAAATCAAGATAACGTCTTCTATATCTTTCCTCTAGGTCAGTTAAACCATGGAACTTTTCTGGAAGTGGTCTTAATGACTTAACTAAATGTGTATATTTTTGACAATTAACTGTAACCTCGCCTGTCATTGTAAGCATAATATTACCTTCAATTCCAACGAAATCACCGATATCTGCCATCTTAAATAGATTATAATTATCTTCACCAACTACATCACGCTTGATATAGATTTGGATTTTTCCTTGCTTGTCTTGAATAGAGAAGAATGAAGCCTTACCCATTTTTCTGATAAACATAATTCTACCAGCAATTTTAACTTGGATATTTTTCTCCTCTAAATATGCATGAAGCTTTTCCTTTAATTCTTCCTCAGATAAATCCTTATTTGCTTCCTTGAATGAATTGATTTCCTTTTCAGCTAAGCATTTAACCTCTTGGCTATGATTCTTTTGGTCAAAAGCTTGTCCAAATGCATCAATACCTAATTCCTTATATTTATCTAATTTAGCACGTCTTGCTAATTCTTGATCTGATAATTTTTCTGCCATGTTAAAAGCCTCCTTAAAATACTTATTGATTATATCATATAAAATATGATAAAAGCAATAAAAGTTATTTTATTTTCATTTACTAATATTGTATAATAAAAAAGAATTAATGAGGTGCATTATGATAGTATATGAAAGAAAAGCATTTTATCACGAAACAGATCAAATGGGAGTGATTCATCACTCAAATTATTTTAGATGGCTTGAGGAGGCTAGAGTTTATTTTTTAGATGAGCTAGGCCTTAGCTATAAAAAGATGGAGGAAATAGGAATAATTTCTCCAGTTGTTAGTATTTCAGCTGATTATAGAAAGCCAGTTAAGTTTGATGATGTTGTATTAATCTACATTAAGATAACTAAATATACTGGAATTAAGCTAGAGCTTGAATATGAAATAAGAGATAAGCAAACTGATGAAATTAGAGTTATCGCAAGCTCTAAGCATTGTTTTATCAAGGATAATTCAATAGTTTCTTTAAAGAAGGAATATCCAGATTTTGATAAGAAATTCTTAAATTATGTAGATAATCAGGAAAAATAATTATGAAGGTTTTATTAAAAAGCTCATCTCCTAGAAGGGTAGAATTATTAAAAGCAATGAACATTGATTTCATTCAAAAGCCATTTGATATTGATGAATCAATGGATAATAATTTAACTCCTGAGGAGAATGTTACAGATGTTGCTTATAGAAAAGCAAATGTTAATAAGGAATTATATAATGATTATATTCAAATTGGTTGTGATACCATAGTAACATTAAATGGTATTATTTATGGTAAGCCTCACGATGAGGCTGATGCTAGATTTATGCTTAAATCATTATCAGGTAAAACACACAAGGTTATTTCAGGACTTTGTGTAATATACAAGGATAAGGTATATAAGACATTTGTTTCTTCAAATGTCAAATTTAAGGATTTATCAGATTTAGATATAGATAATTATATTAAAACTGGTGAATGTTATGGAAAGGCAGGAGCCTATGCTATACAAGGTATAGGAAAATGCTTAATAGAGAAATATGAGGGATCTTTAAATAATATTATTGGATTACCTACTGAAAAATTAGAAGAGATTTTAGGTGAAATTAATGGAGTGGAAGATTAGAGATATTACAATTAAAAATCAATTTGTTCTTGCTCCTATGGCAGGTATTACTAATGAAGCATTTAGAATCATTTGTAAAAAAATGAATGTTGGATTAGTAATGGCTGAAATGGTAAGTGATAAGGCAATTGGATTTAAGAATGTAAGAACCCTAGATATGACTAAGGTAAATCCATTAGAGCACCCTATTTCTATGCAGATATTTGGTGGAGATAAAGAATCTTTAGTAAATGCTGCAAAATTCATTGATAATAATAGCGATGCTGATATTATAGATATTAATATGGGATGCCCAGTTTTAAAGGTAATTAAAAGTGGTGCTGGCTCAGCATTATTAAAAGATGCAGATAAGATTTATGATTTAGTTAAGGCAGTAGTTGAAGCAGTAAAAAAGCCTGTTACTGTAAAAATAAGAATAGGCTGGGATTTTAATTCTATTAACTGTGTTGAGGTAGCTAAGAAGATAGAAGCAGCAGGTGCTGCAGCTATCACAGTTCATGGAAGAACTAGAAGTCAATTCTATTCAGGAACTGCTGATTGGAAATATATTAAAATGGTCAAGGATGCAGTTAAAATACCTGTAGTTGGTAATGGAGATGTTACATCTATAGAAACTGCTAAGAAAATGCTAGAAGAAACTGGGTGCGATGCTATAGCAATAGCTAGAGGTGCACTTGGTAATCCATTTATTTTTAGAGAGTTAAATGAATATTTTGATAATGGGACAATTATTCCAAGACCAGATAATAAAGAAATTTATGATACAATTGTATGGCATCATGATTTACTTTTAAATCTTAAGGGCAGTCATTTAGCACTTTTAGAAATGAGAGGACATGTAGGCTGGTACCTAAAAGGTATGCATGGATCTGCAAAAATAAAAGATTTATGTAATAGACAGACATCCTTCGAAGAAGTATTAAAAATTTTAAAAGAATACCTAAAAATATCATAAAATAATGTATTTTTTTGAATATGAAACCAATAGTTGCGGATTTTCAAACTAGATTTGGTAGTGTGCAACCGATATTTTTGATAAATTGATGGTGTAATTCAGGAGGACGAAAGATTATGAATATTGAGATTGCAAACAGATTACAAAAATTAAGAAAAGAAAATGGTTATTCACAAGAAGAATTAGCCGATAAGCTAGGTATTTCTAGACAAGCAGTATCTAAATGGGAAAGAGCTGAATCATCACCAGATACAGATAATTTAATTATCTTAGCTAGATTATATAATATGTCATTAGATGAATTATTATATGATTCAGAATCTGATGAAGAAATCAGAACAAGAACAATGGATAAGGAAGCAAATAATGCTTCATCTGAAGAAATTAAAGAAGAATCATCAAATACTAATAATACTTCTAAGGAAGGAATTGTTGTTACTGATGACGAGGGTCAAACATTTAAAATTGAAGATGGACATATTAAATTTACGAAGGCTGATGGTACGCCTGTAGAAAGAACAAAGTCTCAAATAGCATTAACAATTATTGATGCTGTAATATTTGCCCTTACATTAACAGGCTATTTCGTATGGTCATTCTGTTTTGATGCATGGGAGATTTCATGGGTATTATGGCCATTAATGCCAGCAGTAATGAGTATATTTGAAGCTATAATTAAGAAGAGATTAACAAAATTTGTATATCCATTATTAATAGTAGCAGTATATTGTTTCATTGGTATGAAATTTAATTTATGGCATCCATTCTGGTTCTTATTTATTACTATTCCACCATATTACATTATTGCAGATATGATAGATAAGTATGTTTTTAAGACAAAACCATTAAATGATGATGAGGATGATGACTAAGAGAAAAAACTCTTAGTCTTTTTTTATATTTTTATTATTAAAATAAAACTTGACTATTGTAAATATATAGGTTAAAATACTAATCGGTACATTTTTAAGCAATTATCCACATTGCCCTAAATAATATTTATATTAAATTTAGGAGGAAAAAATCATGAATAATAAAACTTTCATGGCAAATAATCAAACTGTACAACACGGTTGGTATGTAGTTGATGCAAAAGGTCTTACTCTTGGTAGATTAGCTACTCAAGTTGCTGTATTATTAAGAGGTAAGAATAAACCAACATATACTCCAAATGTTAATTGCGGAGATAACGTAATCGTTATTAATGCTGACAAGGTAGTTTTAACTGGTAATAAATGGAGTGACAAATTATATAGAAGACATTCTGAGTATGCAGGTGGTCTTAAGACATTAACTGCTAAAGAGTTAATGGCTAAGCAACCTACAAAGATGGTTGAATTAGCAGTATTTGGTATGTTACCTCATACAAAGCTAGGCGATCAAATGAGAAAGCAACTATATGTATATGCAGGATCTGAACATCCTCATACAGCACAAAAACCAGTAGAATTCAAGGTAGAGGCATAAGGAGGATATAAGAAATGGCAAAGAAATTAGTTCAATACTTAGGAACAGGCCGTAGAAAGAGCTCAGTTGCTCGTGTATATTTACGTTCAGGTAAAGGTACAATCACTATTAACGGTCGTGCATTTGAGGATTATATCCCATCAGCTGCAGTACGTCTTGACGTATTACAACCATTAGAGTTAACAGAAACAACTGAAAAGTTTGACATTATTGTTAACGTATTCGGTGGAGGAATTACTGGTCAAGCAGGAGCAATCCGTTTAGGTATTACTCGTGCATTAATGGAAGTAAATCCTGATTACCGTGCTACATTAAAACCAGCTGGATTAGTTACACGTGATCCTAGAGCTAAAGAACGTAAGAAATACGGTCTTAAGAAAGCTAGACGTGCACCACAATTCAGTAAGCGTTAATTGTTTGATTATTATAATTGCAAAGAAAAAGATATTAAGCAGGACTTCTCACCCTGCTTTTTATTTTGCTTAAATAGCTTGGTTAAGCCGTTTTTTGTCACTAAAATAGTTATAGAACTATTAAAATTTATTAAATAGGTAGCTACAAAATATCATACTTTGATAAATATCTTTTCGGCAAAAACTACATTCCAATGATAAAAACGTTGAAAATATTAATTTTGTGCTATATAATATTATTGAATTGGAGCGTGATTAATTATGTATATTAAAAGGAATATTGAAAACAAAATAATGGAAGCATCTAAACAATTTGCTTCTATAACAATATATGGTTCAAGACAAGTTGGGAAATCAACATTAATTGATGAATTATTTCCTAAAATAAAAAAAGTATCACTAGATGATATTGAAATTAGAGACTATGCTTTAAAAGATCCTAAAGGATTTTTAAAATATTATTCTACACCATTAGTAATTGATGAAATACAAAAAGCTCCTATCATTTTAGAAGAAATGAAGATTGTAATAGACGAAAAAAAGAAGGAATGGGTTAAAACAGGAGAAAATGAACTTCTTTATATAATGTCAGGCTCTAATCAATTTGAATTACAAAAGGCAGTTTCTGAATCTTTAGCCGGTAGAACTTGTATTTTTAATTTGGCATCTCTTTCATACAATGAAATAAAAGAAAGAAGTGGTAATTATTTTAATCCTGATATTAATGTTTTATTAGAAAAGGGTAATCAATTAAATCAGTATAGATCTAGAAAAGAAATATTTGAAGATATATATCTAGGTGGTATGCCAGAATATATATCAAAAAAAATAGATAGAGAAATGTTTTTTAAATCATATCTTTTAACATATTTAGAAAAAGACGTTAGAAAAATCATATCTCCTGATAAAGAAACAACATTTATTAATTTTATGAAATATATAGCTTTAAGAACCGCATGTCAAGTTGATTATTCAGAAATATCAAGAAGTGTAGGAATAGATGCAAGAACTGTAAAAAACTGGTTGTCAATTCTTGAGACATCGGGAATAATTAAATTATTATACCCTTTTTTAGCAAATATTTCTGATAGAATAATAAAGGCACCTAAATTATATTTCATAGATACTGGACTAGTTTCATATTTATGTGGTATACCATCACCAGAAATTCTTGAAAAAAGCACTTTTGCAGGTAGTTTTTATGAAACTTATGTAGTATCCGAAATTATAAAATCATATTATAATTCTTATAAAAATACAGATTGTATTTATTATTATCGAGATAGAGATCAATATGAAGTTGATTTAATAATCGATAGTTTTGATTCGATTTATCCTATAGAAATCAAAAAAGGTATTAATCCAGTTAGCAATAAGAAAAATTTTAATATTCTAAAGAAATATGGCAAACACATAAATGTTGGTTTAGTAATTGCATCATGTGATAAAGTTTTTCCTATTAATGAAGAAGTATATTATTGTCCTATTGATATAATTGGAGTATAAACTGCAATTTGAATTACATTGACACCTTAATTATTTTAGTATAGAATATAGATGTAAATGAATATTCCATTAAAAGGGAGTAGAAAGCCTAATATTAGGTATAAAATATCGTCAATACGACTTTTGTCCGGTATTAATTTAAATTTCAAGACTTTTGGCATTTTGCTAAAGGTCTTTTATTTTTATGATATTCATTTATAGTTTTAATTACAGGAGGATATATTTATGTATTTAGTGCTAGCAATTGTATTATTTAGTTTTTCTTTTATATTATTAGTTTTGGGAGTATTAAGCTTGTTTAATAAAGGATTCTTATTTAATAATGCTTATATTTATGCGAATAAAAAAGAACGTGAACAAATGAATAAGAAACCTTATTATATTCAAACTGGAATAGTATTTATATTATTAAGCATTGCATCTTGCTTAGAAGGATTTAATGCTTTACTAAAAAAAGATATATTCTTTGTTTTATTCATAATATTAATTGTTGTTACTCTAGTATTTGCGATTGTTTCAACTATCTATATTGATAAAAAGATAATTAATAAGTCAGAATAATAACTAAAAAAATATGCAAAATCGATACAACGTTGTTGACATCGTTGTTGACACTGCTTTGAAAATAGGCATAGTTAAGCCATTTTTATACACACCACACATTTCTAAGCGTTAATTGTTTGATTATTATAATTGCAAAGAAAAAGATAAAAAGGCTACGCGTATTCTCGAACGTGTGGCTTTTTTTTGGCTTGGTTAAGCCATTTTTCAAGGTTTGTTGGTAAATTTGTTACTTTAATTTGTTTTTGATAAAAGAATGTAATTCTTATGCATTTTTTATATCGTAACTAACAAATAACTAACAAATTATGCTACTTGTTATTACTATAAAAAAATTAGGTAACAAGGAGATAAAATTATGAGAAAAATGAAATTACCACAAGGAGTAGGACAAGTCTACAAACTTAAAGGAACGAGAAGAAATCCATACATAGTTAGAAAGACTATAGGATTTGAAGAAGTAAACGGAAAGAAAAAACAAATTATAAAAACCATCGGATATGCTAAAACTTACCAAGATGGATTTAACATGTTAATGTCTTATAATAGTGATTTAGTTAAGAATCCTAATGAGACTAAAGTAGTTGTTACACCTGAATGCAAATATAAATTTAAAGATATATTTGATAAGTGGAGTAAAGACTTTTTTCCTACAACATCAAAATCCACTATGAATGGTTATAATGCCGCTTTTAAAGGTTTTGTAGGAATTCATAATAAATTATTCGCTACACTTAAAACAAGAGATTATGAGCGAATTATAGCTGATAGTGGAAAGAACTATTCAACTATCCGTAAAATGAAATTCTTGCTTAATATGCTATATAAATTTGCTTTAAAAAATGAATATGTGGATAAGAATTATGCAGAACTAGTAGATATAGCTAAATATTCAGATAAGAATCCAAATAAGCGTGATAGAGAGAAATTCTCTAAAGAAGACATTAAAAAGATTTGGGATATGCCTGAATCTGATGTTAAAAGCATTACTTTGATGCTTATATATACTGGAACTAGAATATCTGAATTATTAGATTTAAAGAAATGTGAAGTAAACCTAAAAGAAAGATATTTTAATGTTACTGCAAGTAAGACATCAGCTGGTATTAGAGTTGTTCCTATTTGTAAGAAGATTTATCCATATTTCGAGAGTTGGATGAATAGAAATGATAATGAATTATTATTTGAAAATACAAATCATGATCCATTACTATATAGATATTATAGAGATTACTATTTCTCACGAATAAATGAATTATTAGGAACTAAGCATTTAGTTCATGACACAAGACATACCTTTATTAGTATGTGTAGCGAAAAGAATATGAATGAAACTATTCTAAAGAAGATAGTAGGACATGCAAATACACAGTCACTTACTGAAAGAGTTTATACCCATTTTGACCCATCATTTTTAGTTGAAGCTGTAGACGTACTTGATTAGTACTTAGGTAGTGCTTAATGACTACTTAATTCTATATTGTAACTAACAAATAACTAACAAAGACAACTTTAAAATTTTCAAAAAACGCATGCTAAATCGGTGCAATTTACCATGCGTTTTTTCTTTATTTCACTTACGTTTTAAGACATACATATTAACGAAATGGAGGAGTTGTCGAAGCCAATATTGATACCTTTAAAATGTTAAAATATAGGTGTAAGAAATAGTTCTTATACATACTATATTTAGTTAGAAAGGTGAGTGATTTTGTATGGAAAAGAACAATGATTTTATTACAAAAAATGAAGAAGTGATTGAAGGATTAGAATGTAGTAATCCAGCATTATTCTTCTATATGACAAGGTTTCAACAACTTACTGTAATTTTGCTTGCAATGGCATTAAAAAAATCGAAAGGAGTGTATAACGAAGGTGATGACATTAAGATTATATGTTCATATACTAGAGTGCGTAAGATTATAGCAAATAATAATGGCTTTGATACCTCTAGAAAGAAAATGTTTTATGATGGACTTGATGAATTTAAGACTAAAACTTTTCTTGATGTAATAATTCTAAAAGATTATAAATATAATCCTGATATTAGTACTTTAGAGTTTGTTATAACAAGTGAAGCATATAATAAGATATTTTCTCATATTATAAAGTATGATTATGACATGCTTATATCATTTTTAAATATGACACAAAAGTATGCTGGTATGATTTTATATATGTTATTAAATGCAGATCCATCAAAAAGTATAGTGATACATAGTCATAAACTATCAGAATATATCAAATATAAAGATAATTTAGCTAGTTATACTAAATTGGTAGATTTAACTAAACGTGTTATTAATCCTATGATGGAAGAAATTAATAATAAGACTTGCTTCAATATATATTTAAACTATTTAGATGATACAAGAGGCAGTTATTTAGAATTTACTCTTAGAAAAAAAGTATATTCGAAGGGTGAAGAAATGCCAATACCTTTAAAAGATGAAATAAAACTATTCTTTAATTCTTTAAATATATGTAAGAAGAAAAAGGTTGATGATAAAATAACAAATATTATTGATTTTAAATTATAAAAAAAGTGACCGTAGTAATTAAAAACTACGGTCTTTTTGGCTCTTGAAGCTTTTCTATTATACTCATTAATTTATCATCGGTTAATGTTATTTGACTTTTATCTTCGTCATAATGATAGAACTCTTTAAAGCATATTTTTGTATATTTTCTAGTTAAAGCATCCTTGTATTCGGTTTTTACTGCCTTTTTTATTTCAGTATTTAACCATTCGATATCTTTTGTATTTAGTTTTATATCAGGATAATTAAATGATTCTAATAGGAAATCTTTATTAATTTTAAATCCGGTAGATATAATTGCTAAGAAAGCTTCAAGGCGTTCATAATCTTGAATGAATGATGGTTCTGGAGATAAGAACTGAATCAATGTTCTTAGTTTTCCGCTAGCATCTCTAGTTTTAAATGAGGAAAGCTTTGAAAGACTTTTAGTAATGCTATTATAAGCAATGTCATAATTTTTATTTAACGATGCCTGTTCATTAGTTATTAATGTATCTATGTTTATATTATCAAATAATGCATAAATCCATTTAACATAATCATATTTTAATTTTTCTCGACCAGCTTCAATATTTTTGATTGTAGAACCATCAAGAGAAAATATATTTCCAAACTGATCCAATGTTAGACCACTTTTTATTTTAATGCTATGTAATGATTTGCCAATCATTTCAGGAGTATTATCAATATCTGATTCTTGAGATTCATGAGAATATAGAGGAACATTATAAGATACATCATATTTATTTAATGGTGCATTAGCCCTTGATTGGTAAGTATCACTATTTAGTTTTAATTCCTTTTGATTTAACACATTTTCGATGATATTTCTTATATTATTGTTAGCTTTAATTAGCTTTTTGTTTATATCAATAAATTTGCTTTTACGTCTAATAGAAGAAGGAATATAAATTCTATTATTAAACAAGAATTCATAAGCGATTAATATAAAATAGTTATCAAATTCTTCTTTAGTTATATAGTTCATGGATAATTGATACAAAGTGAAATTTAAATAATTAGTTAAATCAATTATGGCCTGTTCTTTTCCACAGTATGCACCATAATTGAAATTATCGAAATCTGGAAGTGTAATTTTATAGAACTTACATATGTTTTCTAATGTTGAAATGGCGCTGTAGTTTTTAGCTACAGCACTTTTTAATGTTGATTCAGGAATATTCATATCAAAACTCATCTTTTTAAATGTAATTTTATTAATTCCCATATATTTAATTATGTTAGTTACCATAATATCGGTTTTTACATGGTTTTTAGCATTAATTAAGTCAAATTTATTCATTTTCAATTTCACTTCCTTAACTCATATTATATATTAAATGCAACAAAAAAGCAAGAAAAATGTAAATAGTCGGGCGTTGACAAAGTTTTTGTTTGTGATATGATTAGTTTGTAGTCGAGACTAATATAACTAAAAGGTATACAAAAATGATTAAGGAGATGTTTTTTATGAACGAAAAATTTGACAAGAATAAGGTATCAATTATAATACGTGATCAACAGTTGTTTAATGATTTAGCTGAGTATTATGAGAAAAGTAAAGCTGATAATAAATCACAATTTATATGTGAGTTACTTGAGGCAGGTCTTCAAGTTATCGGTGACTATAAAAACACAGATAATTATAAAGAGATGTTAATCGAATCTGTGAAAAGTGTTGTTTCTCGTTACAATAAAATTATTGATAAGCTAGATATAATGATGCAAGCGTTAGAAAAAGGTTTCAAAATATTAATAAACAATGGTAATAAGTAATGGTTAATTTATCTAAAGCAATCATATTAAACATAAAATCACATTATAATGATGATTTTTATAGTTGCAAAAAGCAAGATGGATTTAATTGTGTAACATATTTATCACGTGAAGAAGCGGTAGAAAAGTCTATTGATAATACAATTATTGGTTATACAAAATATAGACCTGGAAGTACTGGATTATACAATTATGATGGTGAGATAAATGATGATAAATTGCCTGAATTAATGAAATCTTTAAATAATCATAAAGGACCTATTTGGTCTGGAGTCTTGAGTTTTCTTCCTGAATATGCTCAAGGTAGGCTTGAAACTCCAGAAGATGCCTATAAATTAATGGTTGAGAACTTTCCTGATATGTTTAAGAAACTTGGTTTGTTACCAGAAAATGTTAATACGTTTATAAGTCTTCATAAAAATACATTACATCCCCATATTCATTTTATTTTTTGGGAAGAAGAAAAGCTTAAGGTGAATGGTAAAGGTGAGTATTGTTTTTCGAGTGCCTTATTTTCAAAATCTCAATTGGTAAATGCTCATGATTATATAATTGATTCTTTGGAAAAGAAGCCATTTGTTAAAGAATTAATTGAATTAAGAGGAAGATGTATTGCTGGTATTTCTAGATTATCTAAAGAGATGGAATTGTTGGATGACTTCATGGTTACCGAAAAACAGTTATCCATTGATCATAGCTGGAATTACATGGAACTAGAGCCAAAAGATAAACAATTAATAAATGAGTTAACTAAACATTTCTTTAATTGGAAATATTCTAATAATAGTCCATACATTCAATTTACTAATTATGCATTAGATAGAGCTAAGCAGGAAATAAAATATCATAATTATCCACCTGAAAGAGCTAATAAAGAACTGATATCTCATTATAATTATCATATGGCAGATTTAAACAAAAGATGTGGTAATAAGATTTTAAAGTTTATGAAGACTATAAAAGAAGACATGTCTAAGAATGAACTTAAAAATTATTTTAAAGGTAGAGACATTCTAAAAAAGAAAACTATCACTAAAGGTGATGTTAAAAGAAATGAATGGGAAGAAAGACGTAAGGAAGTTCATAAAACTAATGATGCTTGTTGTGAGTTATTTAGTACACTTGCTAAAGGATTTATGGGCATATTACAAGAAATTGCTTACAATGAGTCAAATATGGGTAATGCCAAACGTAATCATTGGCATGAAGAGTTAGATGATACATTAGAATATGAAGGTTATAATTTATCAGATAATGATTATTACAATTTAATGAAGAAAAAAAGAGAAAGGGAGATGGAACAATAATGTCAAAAAGAATAAATGGTACTGGTACTGTATATAAGCTTAGTGATGTTAAAAGAAGAAGACCTTGGGTAGCTAAAGTTACTAGAGGTTTTGAAGAATCTAAAAAAGAAAATGGTATACCTAAATTTAAGCAATCATATAAGGTTATTGGTTATTATGAAAATAAAAAAGAAGCTGAAGAAGCTTTAAATAATTATATTGGTGTTAGTTATGAAAAAGATGCTTTAAGATTATTATTTAGTGATGTATATACTCAATGGAAAAATTCAAATGAACAATTATCTAATAGTTCAAAAACATCATATAATGCAGCATTTAATGCATTATCACATCTTCATGATTTATATTTTGATTCTATTAAGACAGCTGATATAGAACTAGCAATTACTAAATCTAATAAGAATTATCCAATGATAAAGAAAATGCAGATACTATTGAATCAATTATATAATTATGCAATAGGTAATGACATTGTTGATAAGAACTATTCAAAATTTGTAAAATTTGATAAATATAAAAAAGCATACAAAAAGAAGATTAAAAATGTATACAAAGAATCAGAAATAGAATATATTTGGAAGCATAGTGGTGACTTGATTTATAGAATTCTTTTAATGCTTTTATACACAGGATTACGTATAAATGAATTATTACAATTAAAGACTAAAGATCTAAATTTACAAGAAAGATATATAACAATAACTAATTCAAAAACAAATAATGGTATTAGAAAAGTTCCAATTCCTAGTTGTATTTATCAAATGGTAAAACATCAATATAATGAGAAGAAAGAATATTTTTTATATGATGGTGCATATAAATATAATTATGGCCAAATAAGAGTTTTATTTGATAATTTTAAAAAGAAGTCTAATATGAATCATACAATTCATGAAACTAGACACACATATACTTCTAGATTAAGACTAAGAGGAGTAGATTCTACTTTTACAAAGAAATTAACAGGACATAGTGCTGGTAATGTGGATGAAGATACCTATACTCATATTGGTATTGGTGATTTATATAAAATTGTTAATGATGCATTTGAGGAGGATATGAAATATGTGGGGTAAAAAGAAAGAACCAGATCGTTTATTATCCGTCAAAGCTGCAGCAAAGATATTACATATTAATGAGCAATCTGTTAGAGAATGTATTAAAAGAGGGTATTTACCAGGTGTTGCGATGAGAGTTGGGGATAATTCAAGATTAACCTACTATATAATTGCAGAAGATTTTTATCAAAGATTAAAAATAAACCCTAAAAAATTAAAGTTGAAGTAATAAGCAAGGTTTGAAATATAACCTTGTTTTTATATTTTTTATCAAAAAAAATAGATAAGCATTTATAATTGATATTTTTGAACGGATTTTTCTCAAACTTCATAGCCAATGTGGATGATTTATGATAGAATAACAACTAGAGTGATCGTTTTAGATATAGTAAAATGAAAAATTGACACACATTTGTAAAAGTGTGCAAATTTAGACTTGTAAAAAAATAATAAGCGAAGAGTTTTGGAGGGGAAAATGAAGATTGATTTACATTGCCATACTTTAAAAGTAAAACAAGGAGACAAAGAAACAAGAAATGTTGACAAAACTAAATTTAAACAAGTAATGACGTCAAATTGCGTGGATATTTGTGCAATCACAAATCATAATAAATTTGACAAGAAGCAATATCTTGAATTTGTTAATTATTGTAATAATGAAGTTAATATTTGGCCAGGCGTTGAACTTGATGTCAACGTTAATGGTGAAAAGGGCCATATTTTATTTATTTCAAATCCTGATGATGTTGATGTGTTTGATTTGAGAATTAGTGAGATAATTGGAAATGAGAATGTTGATACGTTTTGTATTGATTATGATAAACTCATAAATAGAATAAATGACTTAGATTTAATACTAATTGCTCATTATTTATTGCTAAAAAAAGAAGGATTTTCTGATAAATCGATTTCTCTAATAAAAGAATTGTTAGATGATAAAATTCCTTTTTTGCTTGAACCATCAAATTTGAAAAGTGTGGGAATTATGTATGCACATGATTTGGATGGTTTCATAGGATCGGATGTTCAGGACTGGGATAATTATCCGGCATCAAAAGTCCCCTCATTAAAAATGCGAGTAAAGGATTATCGAACATTTAAATTGTTGTTGAAAAAAGATAATATGGTGATTGACACTTTCTTAAATCAAAAGGCAAAGCAATTAATAACAATAAAACCGTTCACAGAAGATAATGATTTTACAAATGTTGAAGTTCCTATTTATAATGACGTTAATGTTATTTTTGGTGGAAAAGGTACAGGTAAAAGTAAAATACTAAAGGCCATAAAAGAGTATTTTGAAAACAAAGGATTAAGCAATTCATTGTCGTACTATAAAGCAACAGAAAACAACGCTTTATACAAGGAAATGACGGAATTGCCTATAGAGGAATCAATGTTTGAAAAACTAGAACTTGATGATTTAAAAACGAATTTTCAATCAATTAAAAATTGGAACAAAGCAACTATTGTTCCTACATCTTTATTCTATAAAGGTGTTAAATCATTAAAGGTAAAAGGAAAAATCACTAAATTTGGTTTTTTCAAAGCAAGCTATTCTTATATAGAGAATACTGATGATTATGATATTTTAAAAAAAGATTATGAGAATATTAAAGAAATTGAATCAAAAAAGAATTCTATTAAAGTTAGCGAGTATTTAACCTTAGAAGAGTCTAAAGATTTAAATGCCTTAGTGAAAAAATTGAAAGATACTTCATTTATGAAAATGAAAAGTGCATGGATTGATAACAAGGCAAAGTTTTTATTGGATAAAACTATTAAAATAATGCAACAAATAGGCAAAATTAAAACGGGTGAGCAAGCTGTTCCAGCAAGTACAGGAATTAGCGAATTTTATTCAAACTTGCTTGGTTTATATACTCCTGTAAAATCTATTTATAACTCTCTTTGCGTGGAACACAAAATTGATGATGAACGATTAGGCTATATTCCTGAAAAAGGTAATGTTTATTTAAGAAAAGAGTATTATATTAATCCTGATGAAGAATTGGAATTTGAGGATGTTGGATTAAAGTATTGCAAGAATAAAATGAAAAAAACAGATTTAAAAAATATGAAAAACACATTGAATAAAATTAAAAAGAATTTGTTTAAAAAGGATTGCAGTTTGGATTTAGGAACTTTAATTAACACATATTTCCAAAAAGCAGATTCATTAAAAGATTGTTTTTCTTTTAGGTGTTTTACAATCATTAAAGAAAATGGAGAAATAAAAAAATATGATCCGTCTGATGGAGAAAAGTCTATGCTTCAAATTCATAATTCATTAATTTCGAATGAGAAGTCGATTTTTATACTTGATGAACCAGAGTTGAGTGTAGGACACAATTATATTAATTCGGTAGTTGTTCCAAGAATAAAAGAACTTGCTTTATTAGATAAAATCGTTATTATTTCAACGCATGATTCTAACATCGCGGTTAGAACACTACCAATTAATTCGATTTATAGAGAATATAAAAAGACTTTTATTGGTAATTTATTTATTGATGAGTTAATTAGTGAAGATGGTACTAAATGCAAATGGACAGATAAAAGTCTAGAATATTTAGAGGGTGGAATAGAGGCATTCTTAGAGAGAGGTGATTCATATGGAGTATAGTGTTTTTTTGGAAAAAATAAATGATAGAGATGTATTACGTTTTGATTTAAAAGACGATAAGGAATATAACATTGATTTGAATTCTGATGAACAAGAAGGTTTAACAAGTCTTTTTTATAGATTGATTGAGTTATCATTTACTGATGAAGTAAAATTTGTTTTTGATTATTCTAAACACGAAGATGACTTGTTTAAAGAGATTTCTGAAGAATACTTAAAAAAATTAGAAAGTGAATTAAAAAATATTAAAAATAATATTCCTTCGGAATTGGTTAGTGAATAATTAATAAAAAGGTGATTAACTATGCAATTATATAGAGGAAGTGCTGGTAGTTTCATTGAAACAACTAAACAAAATCAGATAGCTTTAAAACTAAAAGAAGCATACTTCAATCATTTTGGTTTTTATCCATCAGTTAATGAAGAAATGTCATGGAGAAATTCACTAAGAGCTATAAAAGATGTATTTGCTGATTGTGGATTTAATGAGCAAGGTGTTGCCCTTGAATATTTCTTGCCATCTACATCTTTAAGATTAGATTGTATGATTACAGGGAAAGATAAAGATAATAAAGAATCAGCTGTAATCATTGAATTAAAACAATGGCAAAGTACAAAAAGATGTAATAGCGAAAATGAAGTAGTGACACGTCTTTCCGAAGGCATGAAGGAAGTATTACATCCTTCATTTCAAGTTAATAGATATAGAGAATACTTCGAAGAATTTTATGAGGTATTCTATGAAAAAAATCCTATTAATCTGACAGCATGTTCATATCTTCATAATTATTCGTATGAAGAAAATGATCCTATTTTAGATAAAAAATTCGAAGAGATATTGGATAAAGCTCCTGTTTTCTCATTAGATGAATTTGATAATATTAAAGATTATATCTTTGAAAAAGTATCATATGGTGAGGGCATAACTACATTAGATAGAATTAATGAAAGTAAGAAAAGACCATCTAAAAAGTTAATGGATACTGTATCTAATACAATTAAATCTCATAGTGAATATTTTTTACTTGAAGAACAACAAATTGTTTATGATAAGGTATTTGAATGTATTAAGCATGGAGTAAATCAACATCGTAAGCAAGTGTTAATCATTGAAGGTGGCCCTGGTACAGGTAAGTCAGTAATTTGCTTAAATCTACTTGCAGATTTATTAAGACAAAATTATTGGGCTGAATACGTTACTGGCTCAAAAGCATTTACAGAGACATTGAGAAAAATAGCAGAAAATGATGATTTATTTAGATATACACATAATTATGCTAATTTTGATTTAAAGGAAAAGAGAGATGTATTACTTGTTGATGAGGCCCATAGATTAAGAAAGACAAGTTCATCAAGATTTATGAAGACTGATGGAAAATCTCAAGTAGAAGAAATTGTTAATGCATCTGATGTAGCCGTATTTTTTGTTGATAATAATCAAGTAGTAAAACCAAATGAAATTGGCAGTGCTGATTATATTGAAGAAGAAGCTAAAAGATTAAACTGTATTATTTGGAAAGAAAGATTACAGGCTCAATTTAGATGTAGTGGCAATGAAGGATTTGTAAATTGGGTAAATAATACATTAGATATTCAAAGAACAGCTAATGTAATGTTAGAACCAAAAGAGATGGATTATGATTTTAAAATATTCGATAATCCACAATCTATGGAAGATGCATTAAAAAATAAAATGAATGAAGGCTTTACAGCAAGAATTTGCGCTGGGTTTGCTTGGCCATGGACTCAATATTCTATTAATGGGCAATTACAAAATGATGTAATTATTGGCGATTATAGAAGGCCATGGAATGCATCAGATCAATGTAGAGGACTTGATAAGAGTATACCCAAACAAGCTCTATGGGCAACAAAAGAAGGCGGCTTTAATCAAATAGGGTGTATCTATACTGCACAAGGATTCGAATTTGATTATGTAGGTGTAATTTTTGGGCCTGATATAAAGTATAATTTTGATTCACAGCAATGGGAAGGGCATCCTGAAAATTGTTATGACGCTGCAGCATTAAAGAGAAGCCCAGATTATCTTAAAATGATAAAAAATGTATATAGAGTTCTTTTATCAAGGGGAATAAAAGGATGTTATGTTTATTTTTGTGATAAAGACACCGAAAGATTCTTTAAAACAAGAATAATAAAGCAAAAATAAGCCAAATTGTTGGCTTTTTTTCGTATATTAAAATATTTAATATTTTAGTATATGATGAAATATGATAAAATTAGAATATCGGTATTTCGATTCGAAGTGCAAAATATGAAGTATATAATGGTGATGTTATTATGGCAAAAAAACAAGTTAAATCAAAAGAAAGAGTAAGAGATCACGGTGAAGTGTTTACCAACGAACGTGAAGTAAATGCAATGCTTGATTTAGTAAAAAATGAAACTGAAAATATTGAATCAACTTTTCTTGAACCAGCATGTGGTGATGGCAATTTTTTATCCGAAATTTTAAAAAGAAAATTAAATATTGTTTCTAGTAGATATAAAAATCATTTGGATGATTATGAGATGTATTCCATTATTGCAGTAACATCATTGTATGGTGTTGATATATTGCAAGATAATGTTGAAGCTTGTATTGAAAGATTATTTAATATTTGGAATGAAGAATATACAAAGATTTTAAAATCAAGTTCAAGTGACAAAGCTAGAGAAGCTTGTAGATATATATTAACGAAAAATATATTATGTGGTGATGCCTTAACAATGTTAAAAAATGATGGGAAACCAATTGTATTTGCTGAATGGAAATTTGTTAATGGCACGATGTTGAAGAGAAGAGATTATGAATTGTCTAGAATATTGGCTGCAGAACAAATTGTTGCCACTGAAGAAATAAATTTATTTAATTTTGATGAAGAAGTTGAAAAGCAAACAAGAGAAAGTTTAGATGTTCCTATTAAAGAATATCCATTAACTGATTATAGGGAGGTTCAAAAATATGAGTGATTTTAATAGCTTTAATCCTGATGTATTAAATTGTATTGCAAATCTATCTAATGATGAAGTATTTACACCTCCAACTGTTGCTAACGCAATGCTTGATTTATTACCAGATAACATTTGGATGGATAGAAATGCTAAGTTTTTAGACCCGTTTACTAAATCAGGAGTATTTTTACGAGAAATAACAAAAAGACTATTAAATGCACAAATACCTAACTATCAAGAACAGCTACAATTTATTGATGATAAAAAAAGGGAAGGTATAACGCTTGATGGTAATGATGAATTGTTTTTAAAAATATTACAAGAAACAATTGATCATATTCTTCATAATCAAGTTTATGGAATTGGCATAACAGAATTAACTAGTCTTTTAGCTAGAAGAAGTTTATATTGTTCTAAATATCCAAATTGTATTTATTCTATTAGTAAATTTGAGAATGCTGATGGGAATATTAGATTTAAAAAAGTAAAACACACATGGAAAGATGGAAAATGTAGTTTTTGTGGAGCTTCAAAAGCAGAATATGATAGAGATTTTTCTCTAGAAACTCATGCATATGAATTTATACATGTTAATGACCCTAAGGAGATTTTTAAAGATATGAAATTTGACGTAATTATTGGTAATCCACCATATCAATTAGATGATGGCGGAGCAGGTTCTAGTGCCTCTCCGATATATCAATTGTTTATACAAAAAGCTAAAAAATTAAATCCAAGATATTTATCTATGATTGTACCATCACGCTGGTTCGCTGGTGGAAAAGGATTGGACGATTTTAGAGATGAGATGATACATGATGATAGAATTAGAGTTTTGCATGATTTCTTAAATGCTGCAGAATGTTTCCCTGGTGTCGAAATTAAAGGTGGAGTATGTTATTTTTTGTGGGAAAGAGATAATAAAGGAAAATGTAAAGTTGTAACTCACAAAGATTCTACAATCATGTCAGTTGCTGAAAGACCAATGTGTGAAAAGGGATCGGATGTATTTATTAGATTCAATGAATCAGTAGATATATTACATAAAGTCCAAAAATTTAACGAGAACACATTTGATGAGTATGTTAGTGCAAGACAACCTTTTGGTATAACTACTACATTTAAAGGCAAAGATTCAGAATTTGATAATTGTGTTAAAGTTTATCAACGTGGTGGAATTTGCTACACTTCTAAGGATAAAATATTAAGAAATAATAATTGGGTTGATAAATATAAGGTCTTGATTTCTAAAGCTTACAATGCTGGAGATGGATTTCCACATCAAGTTATTAATAAACCATTTATTGCTGAAAAAAATACATGTTGTACAGAAACATATTTAGTTATCGGACCATTTGCATCAGAAGAAGAATGTAAAAATGTCATTTCTTATATAAAAACTAAGTTTTTTAGATTTTTAGTATTGTTGAAAAAGAGCTCTCAAAATGCTGCTAAAGGTGTTTATTCATTTGTCCCTGTACAAGATTTTTCTAAATCATGGACAGATGAGGAACTATATAAAAAATACAATCTATCTGATGATAATATTAGTTTTATTAATTCTATGATACGACCAATGGATGACAATGTTGTAGCCTTGGATGGTGGTGATGACGATGAGTAAGGATTTCTTTCCTCAAAAACCTCAGATAAAACCAATTGTTTATGCATATTCAGATTCTAGTTTTCCACACACTTTAAAAATAGGATATACAACTCGACCTATTGAAGAAAGAATGAAGGAACATTATCCAACTATAGTTCCTAATAAAACATGGAAAGTAGAATGGACTGCACCTGCAATTAGAGAAGATGGTTCATCTTTTATGGATCATGACATACATCATTATTTAGATAAACATGGTGTTACTAATGTTGCTGGTGAATGGTATGAATGTGATTTAAATAAAGTTAAGGCTGCGTATTTAGCTGTTTTTAATAAAACGGAGAACGAAGAGAACAGAACTCTTAGCTTTAAAATGCGCCCTGAACAAGCGAAAGCAGTCAAAAAGACTTTTGATTATTTTAATGATATAAAGAAAAATGAACCTGATGCTACTCCTAAATTCTTATGGAATTGCAAAATGCGTTTTGGTAAAACATTTGCCACTTATGAACTATGTAAGAAAATGAATTTTAAGAGAGTATTAATTCTTACTTTTAAGCCAGCTGTTGAGTCAGCATGGAAAGAAGATTTAATGGCTCACTTAGATTTTGAAGGCTGGCAATTTGTATCAGATAAAGATGCTAAAAACGACAAGAGCAGACTTGATTTAGATTTTAATGCATGTGATAAGTCAAAACCCATTGTTGTATTTGGTTCGTTCCAAAATTTATTAGGTACTAATGAATTAGGTGGAATTAAAGCTAAAAATGAATTCATTCATGACACTAACTGGGATTTATGTGTTTTTGATGAATATCATTTTGGGGCATGGACAGAAAATGCAAAAAAGTTATTTGCTGATCAAGATGAAGAAAAAGAAGAAAAAGAGGTTACAGATGCATCTGAATTACTAGATGAAACTTGGTTGCCTATTACTGCAAACCAATACTTATATTTATCTGGGACGCCATTTAGAGCTATTAATTCAGGTGAATTTATCGAAGAACAAGTTTATAACTGGACTTATTCTGATGAACAAAAAGCTAAAGAAGAATGGAATTATGCAAATGGTAAGAATCCATATGCTTCTTTACCACGCATTGTTTTAATGACTTATAAGCTTCCTGAATCTGTTACATATATTGCTAAAAATACAGAATTAAATGAGTTTGATTTAAATGAATTCTTTAAAGCAGAAGGTGAAAAGGAAAAAGCTAAATTCATTCATGAAAATGAAGTTCAAAAATGGCTTGATATCATTAGAGGTGATTTCACTAAGGTTTCTATTAATGACACTTTAGTTTCTACATCTAGAAGTCAATCTTTCTTACCTTTTAAAGAGGTTTCCTTATTAAATGTGTTAAATCATACATTATGGTTTTTACCAAATGTAGCTTCGTGTTTTGCTATGGCAAATTTACTAAAGAATAGGAATAATGTGTTCTATCATGATTACACAATAAATATTTGTGCTGGAACAGGAGCTGGTGTAGGATTAGATGCTTTAAGACCAGTTCAAGAATCAATGAAAGATCCTTTAAACAGTAAAACAATAACTTTAACATGTGGAAAACTAACAACAGGTGTAACAGTTAAACCATGGACTGGTATTTTTATGTTAAGAGGTTTATCAACACCTGAAACTTATTTCCAATCTGCATTTAGAGTACAATCTCCATGGACTACTAAGGATGATAATGGTAATGAGGTAATAATTAAAAACGAGTGCTATGTATTTGATTTCTCATTAAATAGAGCTTTAAGACAAATAGCTGATTATGCTACAAAACTTGATGTTAATGAGACTAATCCGGAAAAGAAAGTAGCTGATTTTATTAATTTCTTACCTGTACTTGCTTATCAAGATGGTGCCATGCAAGAAATTGATGCAGGGCAAATTTTAGATATTGCAATGAGCGGAACAACTGCTTCGTTATTAGCACGACGCTGGGAATCTGCATTATTAGTCAATGTGGATAATGATACATTAAAGAGATTATTAGCTAATGAAAAAGCAATGGCTATATTGATGAAAATTGAGGGATTCCGTTCATTAAATCAGGATATTTCAACAATTATTTCTAAATCTGAAGATGTAAAGAAAAAGAAAAAATCAGATAAACCTTTAACACCTAAGCAAAAGAAGGAATTATCCGAAGAAGAAAAAGAATATAAGAGCAAACGCAAGCAAATTCAAGAAAAGCTTATTAAGTTTGCTACAAGAATTCCTGTATTTATGTATTTAACTGATTTCCGTGAATACTCTTTAAAGGATGTTATAACTAAATTAGAACCATCATTATTTAAAAAAGTAACTGGTTTAGAAGTCGCAGATTTTAACTTGTTGGTATCATTAGGTATATTTAATGAAAGATTAATGGATGATGCCGTATATAAGTTTAAACGTTATGAGGATTCTTCACTTGAATATGTTGGTATTAATAAACATGAAGGTGAAAAAGTCGGAGGTTTCTCTACTGTTATTACTGAAGAAGAATATAAGATGTTCTATGGTGAACAACAAAAGACTTTAGAGGGGTTTATTCAACAAGCTTATAAAGGTGATAGTATAGTTAAAAAGACTGAAACAGTTGTTAAAACAACACCTTCAGTTACAGCAACAACATCAACAGTAACAAAACCAATTTGGACTCATACTCCAAAGAAAGAAGAACCAAAGAAAGAAGAGTTTAAATTGCCTAAAATAAAAGTAGGCGATGCGGTTATTCATAAAGCATTTGGTGAAGGAAAAGTTATTGAATTCGATGTTAATACAGGACATATAAAAATCAAATTTAAAGATGTTGAAAAAACATTTGGAGTAAGATTTGCTTTTGAAAAAGGGTTCTTAACTCTAAAAAAATAAAATATTGTAAGGAGGTGTCTATATGGCATCGTTATATGATATTACAGGTGAGAAGTTTTTTACACCTCTTTCGAGTAGAAATAAAAAAGTATATATAGACACTATCTTGTTTTTAAAAAAAGTAATCAATGAATTATTTGAAACACAAGAAAATGATAAAACTAAAATTGTTGATATTTTAACTGATTATTTAAATAATCAAGCAAGTATTCAATTATATAATGATGATTCTAATGATGCAATTGAAGATGAAATGGATAACAGATTTAAAGCTCAACTACTAATCAACAAACTAGAAGAATATGACTGGTTAGTTGAAGAGGCACTTGGAAATGGTAAAAAGACATTAGATTTTAATAAGCATGCCTATAGTTTCATTTTCTTAATAGAAGAAATTATTAATAATAGCAAACCTCAGTATACAAGTTACATAAGAATAATAAAAACTGAACTTGAGCAATTTAAATATAACATTTTAGATAGTTTACAAATAGTTGATGACAATTTTAAAAAAGAAGTTGATGCTTTAAGGGGACTACGTTCAGATATTAGACGATATTATAGAAATATTACCAAGAATAAAGATAAGCAAAATCTCGAATTGCTTCTTGAAGAGTTTACCGGAGAATATAAAGAATATTTCTTTGATAAAGCATATTTGAATCTTAAAATAAGAGATAATATTGATGCTGTTATTCCTGAACTTGAAGATAGAATTGAAGAGATTTTTTCTGATTTTCTAAATATGGAAAAACTTGTAAAAGCATATTCTGATGAGAAAAAAGTTGACTATGATGAAGCATCAAATTATGTTGAACAAACAAGAAAAAATATAATGGCAAATATTAAAGCTATTCCTTCAATTATTGAAAGCATTGATTCTAAAAATGAAAAATATGTTACAAGAACAGTATCTGTTATTATTCATTTAATAAACAGAGGAGAAGATATTGAAGGTATATTACATAGATTAATAGACTATGTAAAGAAAAATGATGATATAGATGAATCATTCATATCATTATTTGAAATGAAACATTATTCATTTGATGCTTTAAGTAAACCTAGAAAATATAATCCAAAACCAAAACCTGATATGATGCAATTAGATTTTGAAATGGATGAAGAAGTTAAAAATAAAACTTTAGAATTATTACAAGAAGATAAAAAATATAATATTTATGCTGTAAATGAATTTGTATTAAATTTTTTGAATGGATATAAAACAAGAAAGATATCTGATTTAGATATTAGTTCTAAATATGAATTCATAATGATGATTGCGATTATGATTTATTCTAAATTGCCTAATGCATTATATGAATTAGAATTATCGCAAGAAAGAATAGTTAAGAATGGAGTCACATTTAATGACTTTATTCTTAAAGAGAAGGGAGTACAATAGTATGACTAATAGTGAAAGCACAAGATTTAATGAACTTTATTGTTTGTTAAGTGAAAATGAAAAAACAATGATGAAAAATGTAACTATAAAATTATTAAAAGTTAATTTTTTATTAAGAATAACAAATAAAGAAGTATATTCTTTTATTATTAATCATAAGGAATTATTATCACTATTTTTTGAATATATGAATTTTGATTTTAATATTAGAGAAGATAAAGAATTGGTTTATATTAAATCAAACGATGATACTCTAATTAGTAATATATCAAAAAACGAAACGTTAGCATTATTAGTATTGAGACTTCTATATCAAAAGAAGATTGATGAGGTTTCTTTAGCAGATGAAATTGAAACAACTGTTGGCGAACTTCAAAATCAACTATTCTCTTTCAATTTCGATTCACAATCTACTGATAGAGTTAAAAGAAGCACATTAAAAGAAATGTTACAAATATTTAAGCAACACAATATTATTTACTATAAAGATGATTTAGCTTTAGATGATACAGTTATTACTATCTATCCATCAATTGAAGTTGCAATGGATTTCAAAGAAATTAATGAGATATTAACTCGTATTGAATTATTAAAGGGTGGAGATGATATAGATGATTAAATTAAATAAAGTTGTATTAATTAATTGGATGTATTTTCAAAAAGCCACTCTTAATATTAACGGTAATACAGCATTAGTAGGTATTAATGGTACAGGTAAATCAACATTGATTGATGCCATCCAAATGCTTTTATTAGGACAGCAACAAGCTAAATTTAATGCTAATGCAAATGCTGAAAAAAGAACTCTAGAATCATATGTAAGAGGTGAAGTTAGAGTTGATGGAGAGCCTTTCTTAAGAAATGGTGATGTAATTACATATTTAGCATTAGAAATTATTTCTAACGGAACTAAGCATGTATTTGGCATAAATGTAAATTATAGATCTACATTATCTAAACTAGATGACCCTAGATATTTTTATGTTAAAGATTTAGATTTAACAGAGGAATTGTTTATTAATGATAAGTTTCCTAAATCATATGATGTATTAATAAAAGAATTAAAAGCTAGCTATGAATTTGTTCCTTTCCAAACTTTATATGCTTATAAATTAAAACTAAAAGATATTTTAGGATTAAAAGATGAAACTGCTTATTTCAAGGCATTATCTAGAGCTGTAGGATTAAAAAATATTACAGATTGTAATAAATTCATTAATGATTTTGTTTTAGATGCAAAACCAATTGATGTTTCAACGATAAAAAGCAACATTGATGAAATGGGCAAGGTGTCAAAAACTATCGAAAATGAAGAGAAAAAACTTAATGCGTTAACTGAAATAGTTGATAAAGGTATTAGTGTAGATAACAGTATTAAGGATTTAGATAAAACGTCAATTAAAATTGATTTAGCTAATATTAAATTAAGTAATGAAGAAATTTTAGATTTAAAAACTCAAAATGATACATCAAGTTCTAAAATTATTGATTTTGAAAACCAAAAGAGAATGATTGAAAATGAGCAAACAAATCTTCAAAATGAATTAATCGAATTGGGTAAGGCTTTAGAGAAAATATCTCCAGATCTTCCTAAAATGAAAAAAGAATTAGAAGATAAAAGAAAAGAATATAACAAGGTTCATTTAACACTTAATACGTTCAATACTAATTGTAAAACAGAACTAGCAAGTTTATCTGTATTATCAAGATATAAAAATGATTGCTTTAATAAATTCTATGAATTCTTAGAAAAAGGTGAATTTACATCTGAAACTACAAAGAAACAATTTTATGATTTTAGGAATGAAACTAATAAAATCATTGATGAGTTAAAAGAGGAATATAGTAAAGTTAAAAATGAATTAATAAGCATTAGAGATAGTTTATTTGAGTTAGAAGATATTATTAAAAAACTTGAAAATAATCAAGTTAAATATAGTAGCACTTATACCACAATAATTGATTTTATTAGAATTGGATTAAAGAATAAATTTAATACAGATATTGAAGTAAAATTTTTATGTGAATATTTAGATATTACTGACGATTCATGGCGTAATGCAATTGAAGGATATTTAGGAAGCCAAAGATTTTATATAGTAGTTCCTAATGAGTATTATAAAGAAGCTATGAAGCTATATCATAGTAATAAGGATATATTCCAAACTAAAATCATCAATGGAACAAGACTTCCTGAATTTGATTTAGAAAAAGGAAGCTTAGGTGAATTTGTAAAAGCTTCTAATTCAATAGCTTTAAATTATGCTAGATATTTATTAAATAGAGTTTATTGTGCTAAAGATATTTACGAATTAGATCGCTATGATATATCTGTAACAAAAGATTGCATGTTATATCAAAACTATGCATTAGGACGTATTAATCCAAGAAATTATCAAGAGCAATATATCGGTCAAGAAGGTAGAAGAATTCAATTAGAATATCGTAAAGAACAAAAGAAAGAACTTGATGCAAATGCATTTAAAGTAAAAGCTAGATTTCAAAAATTACAAGAAGATATTAGACTTGTTGAAAATGAAAGAGATTTTGCAACAAATATGATTGAAGACAATTCTTTCTTTGAAAGTATTGATAAGGATTATAGGTTGTTTGATGAAGTAAATAATTTAACTGCATCAATTAAATTCTTCGAACAAAATCCTGAATTTATTGAGACTAGTGCAAAGATTGCAGAAGTTGAAAAACAAAAACAAACTAATGTTAATAAAATTAGGGATATTGATAAATTAATTATTGATGAGCATGCAACAATTAAATCAAATGGAGATAAGATTAATAATTTGAATGGTTCTATTTCATACCATAAAGAACAATTAGTTAAGTTTGATGAAAATTTTGTTGAATTATTAAGTGAAGAAATAAATGATTCAAAGATAACAAAAGCTTTTATTTCAAGACTTGAATCAGATAAGCTTAATTTGAATAAAACTATAACAAGAGCTCAAGCTGATATAGAAAATCTAATGAGAAATGTTAGAGACAATTTTAGTCTTAATGTTGAACCTAAATATGATTCAATGCCTAGATTTGTTGAGGAAAAGGGTAAAATTGATCAATCAATGTTTAAATACAAATCTAAATTATTAGAAATTCAAAAGAGTATCAGAAAATTATTCTTTAACACTTTCTTAACTGGATTATATAAATCTATAGAGGCTGCTGAAAAGACTATTAAAAACCTAAATTATAGTCTAGCTACATTTAATTTTGGTAGTGACTATTATAAGATTAAGATGGATGTAACTTCAAATCAAGATTTTAAGACTATTTATGATTATGCTAAAGAGTATAATTCTGATGATTCAGAAAGAGGCTTATTTATTGATAGAGAACAAGAAGATAGACAAAGAAATAAGATACTAGATTTGTTAAATCAATATATGTATTCTGATGATCAAGCTAATAGAGATAACATAGTTGATTATAGAAAATATTTATATTTTGATGTTGAAGTTGAAACACCAAATGGAACTAAGAAATTAAATGATGTTATTAAGACACAATCAGGTGGAGAAGTCCAAGTGCCATTCTATATTTTAGCTGGTGTTGCCTTCCAACAAACACTTGATTATAGAAGAAAAGGAAAAGATAACGTACTTGGAATTGTTTTATATGATGAAGCTTTTGATAAGATGGATTCACAACGTATTCAATCAATGCTTCAATTTTATAAAGATAAATTAGATTTACAAGTAATTCTTGCAGCTCCTGGCAAACTTGATTCATTAGCAAATAATATTGAAACATTTATTGCTGTTATTCGTGATGGTAATAATGCGATTGTGAGTGATATTAGTCATGAAATATAATTATATAATTCTAAAAGATTTAATGTCAATCTATGAGAAACGAGATGCAAACTCATCAAATTTTAAAACCAAGATCAAAATTAAAATTTCAGAGAAAACTTATTCTAAATATTTTAACGATCCTAGTGGATTTGATGAAACAATACATGAACTTAAAAATCAGGGATTAATTGATTATAAGCTTGTTCCCCATGATACAGTGATAGATTATATATATTTAAAACTTGATAGGGTAGAAGATGTAAAATCTATACTAGGCATTAAAGGTGTTTCAGATAAAAGAGAAAAACTATTAGAAGAATTAAATAAATATGAAGATAAAAAAATAGTTGAATTAAAAACAACTATTTTAGAACGTATTGAAAACAATAAATCTATAAAACAATATTTAGATGACAATTTTATAGATGCTATAAAAGCCGTGCACTATATTGAAAACTTAGATCATGATGTGTATGAGAGAAATGCTAGTAATTATATTTATAACGATTCTAAAAAGTTAGCAAGTTTAAAAACAACATTAAACGCAATTTATGATTCTGAAAATATTCTAGAAGAAAGCGGAATAATTTCAGTTACACCTTACTTATATGTTAAAGGTGATGGAATAATAAAAATTAATAATCAAACGATTGATTTATCTTTGTGTGGAACATCAATTGGTATTCCTATTGATAATGTTGATATTATTACTTTTGAAAATATTAATAAGGTAACTACCATAGAGAATTTAACTACATTTTATGATTATAAATCTGATGGCTTAATCATATATTTAGGTGGATTCTCTACTAGAAGCCAAAAGAAAGTATTAAATAAAATTAAATCAAAGTGTAATGATTTTTATCATTTTGGTGATATTGATTATGGCGGATTTACAATCGTAAATGATTTAATGGAGTATTTAGATTTAGATATAAAAACAGTTAATATGGATTTAGATACATTATTGTCAAATGTAAAATTTGCACAAAAATTTGACGATAATAAATACGTTGATAAATTGAAAACATTATTAACAAAACCTAGATTAATTAAATATTATGATGTTATAGAGTATTTGATTAAAAATAAAGTATGGTTGGAACAAGAAAGTTTTTATAATAATTAGAAAAGATTGATTAGATGACATTTAAATGTTCCAAGAACATTTGTAAAGGAACTAAATTTGTTTGTTTAAAAAGAGTATAATGGAGGTTTGTTTCATGGTTAAAAGAAAGGTTATAGTAAAGAGTAAAACATTATTAGAATTGTTAGAACCAGCTGATGTTGGTGATTTAATTGATTTACAAGAAGTATCTTCTGTTGATTCATCTTTTGTTGATTTATTGATTGATTCAGAAAAAGAAAAAGCAGTTGCAGCAAGAATTGAAGAAGCAAAAAAGAGATTTAGAGCAGAGACTGACATTGAGATTAATAAATTAAATTCTCAAATAGAATCATTAAAAAAAGAGCAATCCTCTGCATTAACAATTAAAGAACAAGAAGTTTCAAAAAAGTATACTGAGGAAATTGCAGAATTAAAATCCAAAAAACAGAGTGAAATAGATGATTTAAAACATAAAATTGATTCTTTAACTGAGCAAAAAAAATTAGACTTAGAAATTAAAGAACGAGATGTTGCTAAACAATTTACTGATAAAATTACTGAATTAAACCAACAAATTGAATCATTAAAGAGTTCTAAAGAATCTGAAATTAATCAATTAAAAACACAAAATGAATTGGATAAATCAAAACTTCTTTCTGAAGAAAAAGATAAATTAACTAAGAAGGAAGAAGAACTTAATAAAACAATTTCTGATTTAAGACATGAAATCGAATTGTTAAAAGGAACTAAAGCACAAGAAATAGAAAGTCTTAAATCTCAAAATGATGCAGCACAAGCAAAAATATTACAAGAACAAAATGAAAAATATTCTTCTTTAAAAGGCGAATATGATATTTTAAAATCACAATTTGATAGTAAAGTTTCTGAAGCAAAAAACGAAGTTGAAAGAACATACGAGCATAAGATTTCTGAAATTGATGCTCAAAACAAATTAGCTTTAGCAGGTAAAGATGCTCAACTACAAACTAAAGAATATGAATTTGCTATTGAAAAGAATAGAGTTCTTCAAGAACAAAAAGATATGTATGAGCAACAATTAAGAGATAAAGATGAAGCAATAAGTAATTTACAACGAGCTAAGGCTGCATTAAATGTTAAGCAGACAGGAGAAGATTTAGAAGCTTGGTGTGATAATGAAGTTACTTCTTGCATGCAAAATGGCTTCTTTAACTGTACGTGGGAAAAAGATAATAAAGTAGTTAAAGAAGAGGGCGAAACAAAAGGTTCTAAAGCTGATTATATCTTTAGAATATATGCTAGTGAATTACATAAAGAAGATGAGGAATTAGCTAGTGTTTGCATGGATATGAAAGACGAAAATCCTGATTCAGTTAATAAGAAAACAAATGCTGATTATTATAAGCAATTAGATAAAAATAGAGAAAAGAAGAAATGTAAATACGCATTACTTGTATCAAATCTTGAAATGGATAAGCCTAATGCATTACCAATATTTAAAGTATCAGGTTATGATGATATGTATGTAGTAAGACCAGCATATTTGATGACATTTTTAAATATGATTACATCATTAACAGCAAAATTTGCTGATATCATTATGGACCAGGAAAATGAAGTTGGTTTAAAAACAAAGTTTGCATTAATGCAAGAATTTGAAGATATTAAGACTACATATTTAGATAAGCCATTAGGATTATTAGAAAAAGCAATAGAAGAAATTTCAAAGAATTCTAATAATATTAGAACGGCAGTTCAAAATATTGATACTCAATGTGATAGAATTAATGAATCTTATATAAATCAAATTCAGAATAAAATTGATAAATATGAAATTAAGTTTAATGGTAAGATTTTGAAGAAATTACCAGAAAATGAATAGACCAGAAAATGAATATTCTGATTTAAAAATAATGGCTTTGTAGTATGAGGTATAAAATATGGGTTTATTAAAAAAAGTGGTAAAAGCTATTGCTCAACCGGCAATAAATAATCATAAGGGTAAAGTTGGAGAAGCCAAAGTTGATTCTAAACTTAATCCATTGATATTTGGTAAGGTAGAGCATCGACAAATCAATGATTTAATTCTTATTGATGACAATGGTAAAAGCCATCAAATAGATCATATAGAAATACGTCAAAATGGCATTTTTTGTATAGAGACTAAGAATTATATAGGATGGATTTTTGGAAGTGAAAATCAGGACAAATGGACTCAATCTTTATATAATGGTGAGAAGCATCAATTTGTTAATCCATTAAAGCAAAATAAATCTCATATTTATCATATGTCACAGGTGTTAGGAAAGAAGTATAAAATCAATTCAGTGGTTGTTATGGTTCAAAACAATGCAGATAAGGTTGATTGTCCTAATGTAGTAAACTTAGATGATTTGAAGTCATATCTAAAGAACTATAATGATGGTACTAATTATTCAATCGAAGAAATGGATGAAATATACAATAAACTTTTAGCTGCAAATAACCAAATGAAGAATAAAGAACATGTTCAAAACATAAGACAAACTCAAGCTGAATTAAGAGAAGGCATATGCCCTAGATGTGGTGGAAAACTTGTTGAAAGAGAAGGAAAATATGGCAAGTTCTTTGGATGCTCTAATTATCCAGATTGTAAGTTTATTTTAAATAAGAAATAGTTTTAAACGATTTATAGAGGTATACCACTAACTAATGATTTAGATATACCTCTATTTGCAGTGATACATATACCACTATATTGTGATGGCGTCAAGGTGACGCCACCTTTCGGATATCGTCAGACGTAAGGAAGCAGGATAAGATGTCGGAAATTGTCCGATGGACAATTTGGCTAGAGAACCAGCCTGACATTTTAGTAAGAATATTGGCATTATAAGACTATGAATGTTTATGTATTTTTGCTATAATACGTACAATGATAGAGAGTGATTAATATGAATGTTGGTTATTGGAATATAAATAAAAAGAATAATAAAGAAATCTTAGTATATATATTATCTTTTCTTACGGAATTAAACCTTGATTTGTTGTTTATTTCTGAATATGAAAATATAAATTTTGATGAATTCAAAGAGTCAATTATTAATAATGATTATGAAATAAAAGAGGGACTATCTTGCAAAAAAGTGATTATGATTAAAAAAAATAATCTTGACTATAATATAGTTACTGATTCTAAAAGATTTATTATTTCGAAATCTCAAAATCAAAAGATGACAATAGCCTCATTACATCTCCAAAGTAATCCTAATTCTAATTCTAGCGAAAGAGGAGATACAATGCATGATTTATATGAGGACTTAACAAGTGATGAAAAGATTTTTGATAAAGTGATACTGCTTGGAGATTTCAATTGCCTACCTACTGATGAAGAACTTGTGAAACGAGGTAAAATAAGGAGTATTCCATTTAAAGAAGAGGTTAGACGATCTGATGAACAATATATGTTTTATAATCCTATATTACTTATGTTAAATGAAAAAAGTAGGGATTATGGAAGTTTTAGATATACTGGTTCATATAACTCAATTATTTGGTTCCCGTTTGATCAAGTTATGGTAAGCAGAGAATTGATTGATAGAATTGATAATGTTATGTATTTAAAAAAAGTTGGCAACTTAGATTTGGTTAATGATAATGGATATCCTAATGTTAGTGATCATTTACCATTATTTTTTACAATTTTAGAGGAGGAATAAGTATGAGCAATAATGTATGGCCTGATTTGAATGAAGAAATGAAAACAACGCAAGTTGTTATATTTGTTCAAAAGCTAATTGATGATCTTGAGGATATGTATGAAGGTAAAATTAAAGGAAAAATATTACAGATAGAATATGAGTCTAATTTGCCTAAGGCATTAGCGTATATTAGTGATATGTCTAAAAAAATAGGCGTTAAAGAAAAAACATATGAATGTGAAAATACGGAAGAGATAAAGACTTTTAGTGACAAGAGCTATAAATTTATATTATATACAGAAAAAAATTACTATAGACTATTTGAAATTACTGTTTCAGAGTTTTTTCCAGTAAAGATATATCCTAGAAATACTATTTTTGATGATGAGGAAAATAAGCCAATTATTGTTGATAATCAGCAGGAATTTGAAAGTAAAATAATATCTATTATTAGAAGCGAATTTGTAAGAAACCTAATTATGAAAATGCTTGATAATCTTAAAAAATAATCTTACTTTTAAATGCTAGTTAAATATGAGAAAATATATGTCTATATTTTTATCAAGGGGTGTTGAGAATGGCATATGAGAATAATCATTATGTACCACAATTGATACTTAGAAGATTTGGGAACAAAATAAATTTATTTAATGTTAGAACAGGTGAGGTTAGATATAAAAGATCTACACTTAATATGTTTAGTGAAAAGAAATTATATCCGGTTGAGTTAGAAAATAAGTTGGGAACATTTGAATCAAATATCGCTAATTTATTAGACAATAAAATTCTTATTGATTCAAATGAGGTATCTTTAACAAGAACTGAAATATGGCAATTAGTTCAATTTGCGTGTATTTCAATGATAAGAACACCCAATTCTTATAAAAGTTTAAAGAATAAGCAAGAAGCTAAGGTTAGTCTTGAAAGACAAGGCTTTAAAGAAGCACCTTTAGAAAATGAAACGGATGAAGAGTATTCTCAACGTACAATTGAAGTTATACTAGATTCAAAAAATGTGGATGATGTTTTTAAACATACTAAAGTAACTTATGAAGCTTGTAAATGGACATTACTTTTTAATAATTGTTGTTTGTCTATATTAGATAGTACCGAAGCAAAAGAAGATTTTATTATTATGGATGTTGGAATGATTTGTGAGCATGATAAAACTCGTTTTCAGCCATTTCCTTTGCTTTTTTCTAAAGACTTTGTTACTAAAGAAATGGATCCTATTGATTATTATAGGGCTAACGAAATTGATGAAATATTAAAGAGAGGGTATATTTATAGTACTCTTTATCCTTATACTGTTAAGGCAATAAAAAAAGAGGAGATCACTAAAAAAGAAAAAGATAAAATATTTGCGTTTTATATGACTGAAGAGAAAATGAAATACGTTCATGCAAATTATTATATTATCCCTGTTTCTAATACAAGAACTATTTCATTCATTAATCCATTTTTTAAGCTATATTTTGATGAAGAATTACTGGCTTTAACTGGTGAAAAACCTGATATATGGCCTACAACTTTATCGCTTGAAAGTATGAAAACAGGTACTCCAAAGTACAAAAAAAATGGTGAACTTTCCGATGATGATGTATTTGTTTATCCAGTGAAGAATATTCCATATGAAGATGTAATTAAAATTAATTGCATGTCAATCGATAGAATTGATACTTGGCTTGGGTTTGATGAATCAAGTAAGATACGTAGAACATTGAATGTTTATAGACTTGTAGGTTTTCAAAGAAATAACTATGACTCTTTGATAGAAGAATTTAAAAAATTAGGATATGAATTCCCTAAAACAAAAAAATATGAAGATTTGAAAAATGCTATTACGGAGCCTAATTTTACTGATAAAGAATTAAAATATAACGAATTCTTTTATAAGAATGTAATACTACCTGATAGAGCAGGTATTGATATTTTCGATAAAAAGAAATAAAATATTTGCGTAATACTTAAACACCAAAACCCTTGAGTAATCTTGGGAGGTGTTAATATGAGTATTAATACAAGAGCTAATAATACTTATACTAATAACCTTCGAAAGCTAAAAAACTTGATTGAGGATAATGATAATCTTAGTGTTAGAGACATTGCTGATATTATAGGTGTCAGTAAATCTGCACTATATAGTTATTTAAATGGTCAAAGTATAATACCTTACGATGTTTATTTAAAACTTGAGTATTTATTAGTAACTAAAAATCCTGTTTAATTGCAGGATTTTTATTTTTGTCCCGAAATTAGGACAAATCAGCAATTAATCTATTTTTTATGATACTCTATGATTACCTAAGAAAGGAGGTACTCAAGGTGTCAAAATTCAATACTATAGATGTCTGGAACATGACTTATGGTTCTAAAACCGAAGTATATGACTATGCTGGTAGATTGATGAAGAAATCTGCATGTGGTAATCCAAATAGCGATTTCTTTCCAACTTTAGACCATATAAGACCATTAGCTAAGGGTGGTGCTGATGTTCTAGATAATATTGCTCTTTGTCATCGTGATACCAACGAGGAAAAAGCAGATAACTTTCCTCACTGGAAAACGAATGGCAGAAGATTCCATGCAAAGAGAAAAAAAGGTTCTCGAACTGGATACATAATTGTCGAAGACTAATCGACAAAAATATCTTGGAGCCTGTTTAGCCTCTAAGATAAAATCTTAATTTTTCAGAAAGGAGTGATGCTTATGTCTAAACCACATGGTGTATCAGGAAATACACATACACAACAACAATGTAATCATTATGCTAATCAGCATAATCCTAACAATGCTGCACATACAGCAAACAATAATAATCATGCTAACCAATGTAATCCAAATAATTCAAATTACAAAGGTGGTAAGTAGAAAAACTCCCAGGAGATTTCGCTCCTGGGATATGCATTTTGTCATAATTAAATAGGTATACCACTAATATACCATTATTATACCGCTAATGTACCATTGATGTACTACTATCTATTTGTTTTTAGGAAAATTTCTACCAACTAAATAATCCAATGAAACCTTATAATAATCTGCTAAAGCGATAAGGATTGATAATGGTATTTCTCTTTCTCCATTTTCGTAATGTGAATAAGCTCTTTGGCTACATTTTAGATAATTAGCAATTTGTAATTGTGTTAAATCATGATCTATTCTCAAGTCTTTTATTCTGTTTTTCATAATGTAATTATCACATCCTAGACACATTATAATTTAGCCCACAATGTTCCATTGATATTTAGCCCAAATTGGTCTATAATATATATCAGTGAGGTGTTTTTTTATGGCTATTTGTAATTTTTGTGAATTAGAAAAAGGGGAGTTATTTAGTTGTCAAAAATGTGGCAAACCTATTTGTGCAGATTGTTATAATTTAACGACAATGCATTATTGTTATGATTGTGCACAATCTACATTCTTTGCTGAAAAGCAGAGTAGTTTTAGGTTAGGATTAATTTTCGTAGGATTAGCGTTGGCTTGGATACTAAGTTTAGCTACATTCTTTGTACTAATTTTATTCACTGAAAAGGGATTACCTAGATGGGTACCATTAATTCCTTTATTTGTATTTTTCTTATTTTCTTTTTATCCATCATGGGATTTTATAAAAAGAAAATTAAATAAACCTGGTATAGTTATGCTTGTTATTAAGTTGATTTTATCTTTGATTGGATGTGTTGTTATTCTTCCATATTATATTGTTTCTGCAATTAAGTGTTTTAAACTTTCAAAAAATGCATCAAATAATGCTGCTATACTTTGTGGATATCCACATCCAGATCCTAGAAAAAATCTCTAAATACACTATAATTAAAATTTTGGCCTGCAAAAAAATTTGCAGGCATTTTTTGTTTTTATGTTTATATTACACTAAGTAGTTCTTTAATTATATCTTTTGTGGAACAAAAGCAAAATAAATGTTCCACATTTATAAAACATGTGGTATAATTAATGTGGAACAAAATTGAAATAA